>NZ_CP035376.1:1929857-2573143 GCF_004118975.1 Luteimonas sp. YGD11-2
GGCAATCTCGGCCGTTCGCTGATCAAGACCTCGGCGGTGAAACCGGAATACCGTCGCATCGATGCACCTGCGGTGGTGGTCGACACGCCGCAGGCGCTCAACCGCCTGCATCGTTCCGGCGCGCTGCCGCACGACTTCGTCGCCGTGGTCCGCTTCCAGGGGCCGCGTGCCAACGGCATGCCGGAGCTGCATTCGCTGGCGCCGCTGCTGGGCATGCTGCAGAACCAGGGCCGCCGCGTGGCGCTGGTCACCGACGGCAGGCTGTCGGGCGCGTCCGGCAAGTTCCCTGCCGCCATCCACGTCACTCCGGAGGCCGCGCGTGGCGGCCCGCTGGCGCGCCTTCGCGACGGCGACCGCATCCTGCTCGACGGCGAAACCGGCACGCTCGAGGCGATCGTGGATCCTGCAGAGTGGTCCGCACGCGAGCTCGCGATCGACACCGCGCCGGCGGGTTCCGACCTCGGCCGCAATCTGTTCGCCTTCAACCGCCGCAACGTGGGGCCCGCGGACCAGGGCGCGCTGTCGATCTCGTGCGGACCGCCCGCCGCCGATGGCGGCCCGTGGAACTACGACGCCGAATACGACTTCGGCCACGACCCGGCGGCGATCACCTCGCCGCACGCCTCCAAGGACGCCTGACGTCCCTCCAGCCAAGGACCACACCCGATGTCGATCGTGCAGCACCAGGACACCGCCGAACGCCTTCTGCGCGAGGCCGGCCTGCTTCCCGTCATCACCGTGGACAGCGTCGACCAGGCGCGCCGCATCGCCGATGCGCTGCTGGAAGGTGGCCTGCGCACGCTCGAACTCACCCTGCGCACGCCCTGCGCGCTCGACGCGCTGGCCACACTCAAGCGCGAGTTGCCGGACATCGTGATCGGCGCCGGCACCATCACCGCGGTGGCGCATATCGGCCAGGCGATCGATGCCGGCGCCGACTTCCTGGTCACGCCCGGCACGCCCCCTGCCCTCGCCGCAGCGCTGGCCGCGGCCCCGCTGCCGGTGGTTCCCGGCGGTGCCACCCCGACGGAATTCATGGCACTGATGGCGCATGGCTTCCGCGTGTGCAAGCTGTTCCCGGCCAACGCGGTCGGCGGGCTGGCGATGCTGAAGGGGCTGGCCGGCCCGCTGGCCGACCTGCGCGTATGCCCGACCGGCGGGATCACCGAAGCCAATGCCGCCGACTTTCTCGCCCAGCCCAACGTGGTCTGCATCGGCGGGTCGTGGATGGTGACCAGGGCCTGGATCGACGCCGGCGACTGGCAGCACGTGCGCGACACCGCGGCGCAGGCGGCGGCACTGGTGCGCAGCGCACGCGCAGCCTGAGCACGGCGTGCGTCGCGCCAGGCTATGCGGCGCGCAACCGGTAACCCGCGCGCTTCCACAGCCACGCGTGGACGAGGAACCAGGTCACCAGGCCGAGGCCCAGCCACCACTCCAGTGCGTTCTCGAAATGGTCCTGGAAGGGACTGCCGCCGGCGACCACCAGCGCGATCACATGGACCACGCCCAGCAGCAGCATCAGTGCGCAGATCGCGCGCAACGCCTGCCGGATCCGCGGCGCCGCCTGCAGCCCGGGGTCACCCGCGCGCAGAAACGCCACCTGTGCCAGAAAACTGGCCCCGAAGAACACCACCACGCCATAGCGGCGCAGGAAACGGTAGACCTCGCCCTCGGTGCCGAGGAACGTCACGTACACCGCCAGCGCCACCGCGGCCACCAGCCCCGCGCCGAGCACCGTGCGTCCGCGCGCGCCGGTGGCGGACAGCCAGCGCGCGGACAGCCACCAGTGCAGGCCGATCGCCAGCGCGTTGGGCAGCATCAGCAGGCGGAACAGATGGTTGCCGACGCCCTCGCGCGCAGCGCGGCTGATCGAGGTGCAGCCTTCGAGGTACGGAATGCACCCCGGGACGATGCCGGCATGCACCGACAGCGCCCAGGCCGCATGGGTGCCCAGAAGGAAGACCAGCGCGACCGCAAGCGGCAACAGCCACAGTGGAATGTCGTGTCGCGCCATGCGGACCTCCTTCGGCACCCGTACCTGGATCCTGCACCGGAGGCCGTGTATGCCTTGCGGAGCAAGGCCGATGACAGGCGCCCGACCTCGCCCGCCCTCTCCCGCTCCGGGAAACGGCTTACGGCGCCGGGGCGCCCGGCACGGCGACCCGCACGCCTGCACCCGGATGCGTGATCCGCAGCTCGTTGCCGTCCCAGCGGGCCGGCTTGCCGTCGATGGTCGTCGTGCCCGGCACATTGGGATACGGCCACTGCAGCACCAGCCCACCGGGCGGCAGGCCGGCATCGGCGGCGATATCGAGCCGCAGGACATCACCGTCGCGCCGCAGCCGGTAGCCGAGCCGGCCACGCGGCGTGCGCATGCCACGCAGGGCGACGCCTTCTTCCAGCCAGTCCGCGGGCACGCCGGCCGCAAGCACGATGCTGTCGTCGATCTCGCGCACGTAGGCGAACATGTCCAGCGCCGAGCGCACGAAGTCCGAGCCCACCCACGCATGCGGCAGGTCGCCGAGGAAGAACGGCGTGCGCGGCGTCGGCGTGACCACCTCGCCCCACTGGTTCCAGGCCTGCGGCACGCGGTGGCCGAAGAACCATTCGCGCGCCTCGTTGGCCCGCTCGCGCCAGCCCAGGCGCACGAAGGCGGCGACGTTGCGCCATTCGTACGGGGTGTAGTCCTTCCACGGTTCCAGCCCGTCGCGGCGGGCGACGAACTTCTGCCAGTAGCGCTCGAAGGTGTTGGTCAGCAGCGGCTCCGGCAGCCGGCCCTGCTCACCGCCCGGGGCAAGCGCGATGGTGGTCGACGTGGCATCGAAATCGCCAAGTTCCGCCGCGCCGGGCAGGTAGTCGATATCGTGGATGCGGGCAGCCGCCCGCAGCGAGGCGTCGAGATCGGTGCGGAACTCGTCGCGCGCGATGGCCATCCGTTGCGCATCGTCCGCGCGACCCAGCGCTTCCGCCACCTCGACCGCGTCCTTGTAGCCACGCAGTGCCCAGAAGTTGTCCCAGTACGAATGCATCGGCTTGGCCGAATAGCCCTCGTGGCTGATCGACGCCGGCATCATTCCGTAGAAAGCCTCGTTGACCTCGCGGTTGGCCCCGGTGCGTTCACTGGCGCGCAGCACTTCCATGTAGTCGAACGCGCCCTCGACGTGCGGCCACATCGCCTCGAGGAAGGCGCGGTCGCCGGTGTAGCGCCAGTACTCGGCGATATTGAAGATCAGCTCGCCGTGGCTGTCGTTCTCCGGCACCGGGTCGCTGCCGCGGTCATCCACGCAGCACGGCACCATGCCGTTGTCGAACTGGTACGGCGCATACCACTCGACATAGTCCTTCACGACTTCCGGCCGGCCCATCCGCAGCAGGCCTTCGGAGATCATTGCGCCGTCGCGGATCCAGCTGCGCGCGTATGAGCGCGTGCCCGGCTGCAGGCGCGGGCCGATGCGCGAGATCAGCATGTGCGCAAGCGAGGTGCGCAGCGTGTCGGCCAGCGCCTTGCCTGCAGCAGGAACGTCGAAGCCGACCTCGCCCAGCTTGCCGCGCCACTCGTCCGCGACCGTGTCCTGCCAGGCCTGCGGGTCCCACGTGGCGGGACGGGACATGTCGCCGTCCATCGGAATCAGCAGGTCGACCTCGCGCGACTCGCCCGGCGCCAGCCGCATGCGCCAGACCAGCGCGCCGGATGCGAGCGCCTGCGCGTCGTCGACCGCGGTCGTCTCCGGCAGCGCGCCGGCGGCGATGTGCTCGATGGCCATGCCGGCATCGAAGCTGCTGGCGAACGCGGCATCCGCGGGCTGGCGCACATGCACGCGCGGCATGCCGTCGACGCTGACCATATCGGCAGACACCGCCAGCGCGCGCAGCGGGCTCACGCCGCCGGTGATGTTGAGGAACTGGGTGGGCGGGTTGACCTGCAGCGGCTGCACCGCGAGCGCCAGGGTGTAGTCGCGCGCGCGATCGCCGGGGTTGTGCAGGCGGTAGCGCGCAACGAGCTGCGACGACTTCGGCTCCCCACGCGCGAATGCTTCCACGCGCAGCGCCGCCGACGCGTGCGTCCATTCGACGGCGGGCATCGGCAGGTAGTCGTCGAGCAGCGACTGGCGCGCCTCCACGTCGGCCCAGGTCAGCAGCGCGTCGTCGACGCGCAGGAAGGGCTCGATCGAAAAGCCGCCCGCGGCCACCTCGATCGCGCCGTCCTCGCCGATCAGGCCCTGCTGGTAGCCGCCATCCAGGCCGAGGATGGTCCAGTACGCCTGTTCGCCGCTGAACCCGCGCGGGAACCAGCCGCGTGGATGGTCGGCCGCCACGGCTTCGACGAAGTCGTTGAGGTGATTGCCGAGCTCGACCGGTTGCAGCGTGGCCGCGGCGAGCGCAAACCCCTGGCCAGGGCCTTCCAGCAGATCGATCGCGACATGCCGCGCCTCGGACTCGGGCAACCACAGCCAGTCGACGCCACCGTTGCCGGCATCCACCGTGCGCAGCGCGCGCCAGGTCACGCCATCGTCGGAACCCGACACGGTGTAGTGCCGCGCATGCCGGCCCGGCAGCCACTGCAGCCGCAGGCCACCGAATTCCCGCGGCTTGCCGAGATCGAGCAGCAGCCGTTGCGGTGCGGCCGCGGTGTTCCAGGCGGTGCGGGCATCGCCGTCGACGGCATTGGCGGCGCCGTCCGGGGTGGTCGGCGAGTGCGCGGTGGCGACCAGCGGGGACGGATCATCCGCCGGCAGCGCTTCGAGTGTCAGCGAGTCGAAGCACACGGTGCCCTTGCCGCCGGCGTTGTTGTAGATGGTGAACTCGACCTTCTCGCTCGCGCGCAGGGTGCGGTCCGGATCCGGCCCCCAGGCCTTGTCGATATGCCGCTTGCGGTAGCGTACGGGCGTCCATTCGCGCGGATATTCGTACTTCGGCCGGTTCACCCACCAGACGTTGTCGCCGCTGGCATCAATGACCTTGAACTGCAGGTCGTTGGCCGGCGAGTCGCCGCGCAGCTGGAAGCCGAAGCGGTAGTTGTCGTGATACGCGAGCGACAGGTCGCGCTGGATACCGACGTAGCCGGAGACGCCGTTGTAGTCGTAATCCAGGCACAACGCACGCCCGTCGACGCCATCCACGGCACGCAGCGCCCCGCTGACCTGGTTGGAGGTGACCACGCGCCAGGCCGAGGGATCCTCGAAGTCGTCGAGGACACGTGCCTGGGCTTGCAGCTGCGGAGCGACGAGAAAGCCGAGCACGCAGCCGACAACGCAGGTGGAAAGCCCTTTCCGTGAGTGCGCACGCAGGTCTGGAAGGGCCGGTGCGATCCGCCAGGCCGGGACCGTTGGCGCCATGGATGGCGCCATCGAGCCCCCATGGACGGGTTTACGGCGTGTCCCGGCCTGGCGGATCGCATCGGCCCCACCGCGGATCACCCGGACTGTCAGCGAAACGAAACCTTCAGACATGCGCACACCTCACCCCTTGACGCTTCCCAGCAGCAGACCCTGGATGTAGTAACGCTGCAGCAGCAGGAAGAGCAGCAGCACCGGCAGCACGGTGACCACCGCACCGGCCATCATCATCTCCACTTCCTGCACGTGTTCGCGCGACAGCGCCGCGATCGCCACCGGTAGCGTGTAGTTGTCCTGGTCGGTCAGCACGATCAACGGCCACATGAAGTCGTTCCACGCCGCCATGAAGGTGAAGATGGCCAGCGTCACCAGCACCGGCTTCAACATCGGCAGCACGATCTGGAAGAAGATCCGCAGCTCTCCGGCGCCGTCGATACGCGCGGCCTCCAGCAGTTCCTCGGGGATCGAGCGCGCGTACTGGCGCACCAGGAAGATGCCGAACACCGTCGCCAGTGCCGGGATGATCACCGCACCGAAGGTGTTGACCAGCCCGAGCCCCTTCATCATCAGGAACAGCGGCAGCATCGCCACCTGGGCGGGGATCACCAGCGCCGCCAGCAGCACCTGGAACAGGCGGTCGCGGCCGCGGAAGCGCAACTTCGCGAACGCATAGCCGGCCATGGTGTTGACCAGCAGCGCGCCCACGGTGATCGCGATCGACACGATCAGGCTGTTGACGAAATAGCGGCCCATGCCGGCACGCGCGAACAGTTCGCGGTAGGCATCCAGGCTCGGCGCCGCCGGCAGCAGCGGTGGCGGGAACGCACTGGCTTCACCCTTCTGCATGAACGACACCGCGACCATCCACAGCAGCGGCGCCAGCGCGATCAGCGCCAGCACCACCAGACCGGCGTTGACCAGCAACGCGTGCAGTCGGCTGTCGCCGACATCGGCCGATGTACGGCTCACAGCGCCCCCTTGCGGCGCCCGATGCGCAGCAGCACCGTGGTGACGGCGAGGATGATCAGGAACAGCAGGAACGCCACCGCCGACGCGCGGCCGAGGTTCCACCACATGAAGCCTTCCTCGTACATGAAGTACAGCACGCTGACCGTGCTCTGCAGCGGATCGCCACGGGTCATCACGTACGGCTCGGCGAACAGCTGGAAGTACCCGGAGACCGTGATCACCCCGACCACCAGCAGCACGGGGCCGAGCATCGGCAGGGTGATGTGCAGGAACTGCTGCCAGCGCGAAGCGCCGTCGATGCGCGCCGCCTCGTAGAGGTCCTGCGGAATCGCCTGCAGCCCTGCCAGCAGGATCACCATGTTGTAGCCGAAGTTCTTCCACACCGCGAACAGGATGATGGTCGGCATCGCCCAGCGCGGGTCGCCCAGCCAGTCCACCGGCGCGATGCCCACGTGCGCGAGCGCCCAGTTCACCAGGCCGTAGCTGGCGTGGAAGAGGTAGCGCCAGATCACCGCCACCGCCACCAGCGTGGTCACCACCGGTGCGAACAGCGCGGTGCGGAACAGCGGCTTGAAGCGGGCGACCTTCGCATCGAGCAGCATCGCCGCGCCCAGCGACACGAGGATCGACAATGGCACGCCGACCACGACGAAATACGCGGTGTTGCCCAGCGCCTTCCAGAACAGCGGCGTGCGCAGCAGTTCGAGGTAGTTGTCGAAGGCGACGAAGCGCAGGTTGTCGATATTGGCCAACGCGTAGAGATCGAAGTCGGTCAGGCTCAACAGCAGCGCCGATGCCACCGGCACCACGAAGAACAGCCCGAGCACCAGCAGCGCCGGTCCCGCGAACAGCCACCCGGCGGTACTAATGCGCATCGGGGCCCTCCCCGCGCTGGTCGCGTACCCAGCGGCGCTTGGCCAGGATGTCGTCGACGCGCGCATCCAGCTGCGCGACCGCGGCGTCCTGGGCCAGGCCGCCGCGCACCACGCGCTCGCTCATCAGCCGCATCTCCTGCGCGATGCGCTCCCATTCCAGCACCTGCGGCGTCGGCTTCACCCGCTCGAGCTGGTCGCGGAAGGCCCGCGCATGTGGATCGGCCTGCAGCTGCGGCAGTTCCCAGGTACTGCGGCGCGGCGGCAGGTTGCCGATCATCGCGTGGAAGCGTTCCTGGATATCCGGCCGCGACAGGAACTCGACCAGCTTCCAGCTCGCATCCTGCACCTCGGAGCCGCGGAACAGCACCAGGCTGGTACCGCCGGCAATCCCGGCACCGGGGCCGTCGGGCCCAGGCAGCGGTGCGGTGGCCCAGGCGTCCTGCAGGTCCGCGGGCAGCCGGTTGCGGAACTCGCGGATGTTCCACGGGCCGGAAATGTAGAAGCTGAAGAAGCCGCGCCCGAACTCGTCCCAGACGTTGGAGATCTGCGATTCCGACATCGGCGGCGCCCAGCCGTTGTCGAACATGCCCGCATAGAACCCGAGCGCGCGACGGAACCCGGGACTGGAGAAATTGCCGCGGGTGCCGCCATCGCGCAGCAGTGGATCCTCCTGCTGCAGGGCGAACGACAGCAGCTGCTCGAACTCGTTGAGCGGCACCATGATCGCGTAGCGGTCCGCACCGACGTGCGCCCTGACGTCGGCCATCGCCTGCGCCCATTGCGCCCAGTCGCGCGGCGGTGCGTCCCAGCCGGCGGCGGCGAGGATGTCGCGGCGGTAGAACAGCAGCCGCGTGTCCACGTACCACGGCACGCCGAGCAGCTGGCCGTCGATGACATTGGTGGCCCAGATGCCCGGGAAATAGTCGTCCGGATCGATGACATCCGAAGCGGCGACGCGCGCGTTCAGCGGCTCCAGCGCGCCCAGCGTTGCGAATTCCGGCACCCAGGTATTGCCGAGCTGGCACAGGTCCGGCAGCGCGTCGGCGGCGTAGGCGGTCAGCAGCTTCTCGTGCGCGGAGGTCCACGGGATCTGCTGGATGCGCACGCGGATGCCGGGATTGTCCTGCTCGAATTCGCGCACCAGCTCGCCGACCACTTCCGCTTCGCGGCCCATCGCCCAGAACCGGATGACGGTGTCGTCGCCCTGGGAACGGCAACCGGCAAGCAGACCGACGATGCCGACGAGCAGCCAGGTGCACAGCGCACGACCCCGGCACCATTGCGTATGGGGTCGATGCACGCGGACCTGGCCCTGCCCCATGCCGTCGCCTTACTGCGCCGGCGCCGGGCGGGCCGGCGTGCCGCCTGCAGCCGCTGCGTCCTTCCGCGCCGGTGCCGCGCCGGTGTCCGTGTCGGCGCCATCGGCAGCGCCCGGCCCGGCCTCGCCGCCCTCAGCCACTTCCTCGCCGCCCGCTTCCTGCGCCGCCAGCTCGTCGAGCCAGCCACCGCCGAAGCCGGCGCGCCGCAGGCCCTCCTGGATATACGGGCTCCTGCGCATCAGGTTCCAGACGAAGCCGTTGCGGTAGTTGGCGATCATCGCAAGGATCGGGCCCTGGTCGATGCCGATGTAGTCGCTGGCCACCCAGCCCAGCCCCGGCACGATGCGTCCGGTCTTGAGCGGCACGTCGTACTGGAAGCTCGGGTTGAAGGAATCCAGGAACCCGTAGCTTGAATACAGGTGCTCGCCAAAGCGGCGGTGCAGTTCCTCGGTGGCCGGGATGACGATCTCCGGGGCGAACGCGATCGACGCCACCGCCGCGGTGGGCGCAATGGTGCCGTCGTCGAACGCGACCGCGAGACCCGCGCCACGTGCACTGTAATGGCGGAACTCGCGCATCTGCCCGTTGTATTCCTGATCCGTGCGCTGGGCGCCGTCACTGGCGGTCAGGCCCCACACGTTCTCGCCGTACTCGCGCCAGCCCATCGGGTTCTCGATCGCGTACTGGCGCTGGGCATAGGTCGCGCGGCGGCTGTTCTCGAAATAGTCGATCCCGCGGCCGCGCATGTACTCGTCGCGGATGCCGCGGAAGTCCACCCAGGTGTGGGTGTACTGGTGGCCGAAGTGCGGGGCGAAGCTCAGGTATTCCTGGCCCATGAAGGTGCCCCAGACCTCGGTGTCGTAGGTGCGCGTCCACGCTTCCCAGGCCTCCGGACCCACCGGATGCGTGGGTGAGCCCAGCGCCAGTATGTAGACCAGCATCGCCTCGTCGTAGCCGGTCCAGTCGTGCTCGATGAAGCCGGTCTCCGGGTACCAGCCCATCGAGATCAGCGGCGGGCGCACCTGCAGCCAGGTCCATTCGACATTGCGGTACAGCTGGTCGGCGATCTCGCGAATCTCCTGCTCGCGCGGGTCGTCGCGGTCGTAGTACTGCTGGGCGAACAGCACGCCCATCATCAGCAGACCGGTGTCCACGCTCGACAGCTCCACCCACGGCTCGTAGCGGTGGCCGTTCTGCATGTCGATGAAGTGGTAGAAGAAGCCCTTGTGACCGATCGTCCCGGTTTCCTGCGGCCCCTGCTTCGCGTCGCGGAAGAAGCGCAGCGTGGTCAGCGTGCGGTCGACCGCCTGGGTGCGGCTGACCCAGCCGTTCTCGATGCCGATGGGATACGCGGTCAGCGCGAAGCCCACCGAGGCGATGCTTGAAAACGGTCGCGACGGATAGCGGTCGGGGGTCAGCCCGTTGACCTCGTTGGTGGTGTCCCAGAAGAACTGGAAGGTGCGCTTCTCGATGTCGCGGAACAGCGGCGGCAGCTCCGGCGGGCCGGCCGGCTTTACCGGTTCGGGCTCTTCCACGACGGCCTCCGGGATCGGGCCGGGCCGCGGCGGTTCCACTTCCGGGGCCTCGCGGCTGCAACCGGCCACCAGGGCCAGCAACAGCAGGGGCAGCAGCAGCGTCGGCAGCAGGGATGGGGCGCGATACCGGCCTGTTCGCATCTGTGATGTCGCCTTCTGTAACCGTTTACAGACCCAAGTATAAGAGAGGCCGCCCGCCTGAACGGGCGGCCCCGGTGTTTACCAGTCGACGCTGAACGAAAGCTTGAAGTACCGCGTCGGGCCCCGGATCGACAGGCCACGCTGCGCACCCATCGGGTCGTAGTCGTTCCAGTTGTCCCAGTTGAAGACGTTGAACACGTCGCCGCGGATGCGGAAGCTCAGGTCGGTGCCGGTGTTCCACACCTTCTGCAGTGCCAGGTCGAGCTGCTTGTACTCGATCGTGCGGTCACCGTAATAGCTGTCGAAGTAGCCGCTCAGCGGACTGGTGAACACGGTGACGTCGCGGGCGACCGGGCTTTCCAGCGTCAGCTTGCCGGAGAGCGTCAGCCCGCCCCATACGTCGGCGATGCCCGTGGCCACCACGCGATGGCGCGGGATGCCGACCGAGTCGATGAACGGCGCGCCATTGAGGTTCGGCAGGTCGAACAGGTAGTGCTCGTCGTTCTGAGCGGCGTTGCCACGGTTCTCCTCGGCATCGCTGTAGGTGTAGGCGAAGGTCATCCCCCAACCCGAATCGGGCGTATAGGCCTTGTCCACCGACAGCAGGATCGAGTTGAGACGCGTCTCGACGCCGTTGTCGGCAATGATCAGCGTGCCGTAGCCGGGGATGCGGAAGTCCCAGGGGGAATTGCCGAAATCGGCACCCGGCGGGAAGAAGCTGCCATCCGGACGACGGTTGCCCAGGGTGAACAGGATCCCGTCATAGCTGCGCACGTGCGACAGCGTCACCGAGGTCATCCACTCGTGCCCACCCAGAGTGAGCGCGTTGCGCATGCCGAGGCTGAACTGGTCGGAGTACGGCACGTCCAGGTCGTTGTTCATCAGGTTGACCTCGGCGCCCAGGTTCGGGTTCGCCGCAACCAGTGCATAGAGGTTGTTGATGTCGAGGTACGCCGGATCCCAGGGGATGCAGGTGGGCCCCGGGGTGCAGGCCGCCCCCGGCACGCCGGTGAAGTCGAAGGTGTAGGTCGGGAACGTGCTCTTGGACTGCTCGAGGGCGATGTAGTCGAACAGGTTGCGGTCGTAGGCCCGGCCGGCGCCGCCGAAGATCACATGGCGCTGGTCGGCGTTGATGTCGTAGGAGAAGCCCAGCCGTGGCTGCCACGCACCCTTGAACGCACTGCGGTTGTTGCCGCTGCTGATGTAGTCCTCGATGTCGTAGTCGGCGTTGTCGAGGTTGCTCCAGGTCCGCAGCGCGTTGGCCAGCCCGGCCGGCGTCACGTAGTTCTCGTACCCTTCGGTCTTCTCGTAATCCCAACGGACGCCGAGGTTGAGGGTCAGGTGCTCGTTGACCTCCCAGTCGTCCTGGATATAGATGCCGAACTGCCGGTTCGGCGAATTGACCGTGCGGTCCTCGAAGCCCGGCAACGGTGCGCCGAAGCGCACCCGGTTGGGCACGAACGACGCCAGCGTGGTGTTGCCGGCGGCAAGATTGGCCAGGTAGTCGATCTCGAGCTGCTGGTTGTAGGGCTGCTGCTCGAGCGAATCGAGTTCGACGTCCTTGTACTTGATGCCCATCTTGACGGCGTGGCCTTCCCAGCCGAAGAACGTCAGATCGTTCTGGAACGACCACCCCTTCTGGCCCTTGTTCTGGAAGTCTTCGCCGCCGCCGTAGTTGACCAGCGTGCCGCGGCCGATGGCCTCCGGAAGGTGCAGGCGGTAGCCCGGGCCGAGGGTGATGGCGCGCGGGTTCCAGTACGCGTCCTCATAGGTGACGTGCGCATCGTTGAGCCAGTTCTCGGCACTGAACTGGTGGCGCAGGTCGAGGCGCGTTTCCTCGTTGTTCTTCGCGCTGCCGAACGACGGCGTGTTCGGGCCGTCGCCGATCCCGGTGATTTCGGTCTCGTCGCGACGCTTGGCCGTGAGTTCCAGCAGCTGCTCGTCGTTGATCTGCCAGCTGAGCTTGCCGAAGTACAGGTCACTGTCGAACGGGCGGTTCGCGGTGCCGAGCAGGCCCTCCACTTCCGGGATCAGTGGCACCGGAAAATTGGTGGTCGTGCCCAGGCGCACCTCGCGCGGATCGACGATCTCCTTTGCCTCGTAGGTCACGAAGAAGTGCAGGCGATCGCGCAGGATCGGCCCACCGAGCGCGACGCCGTACTGCTCCGAGCGCGAGGGAATCTTCTCTCCGCGCTCCAGCTCCGAGGGCGTCGACGCCCGCCAGTCATCGCCCGTGCGGTCCCAGAAGAAGCTGCCTTCGAACTCGTTGGTGCCGGAACGGGTCACAGCGGTGACCGCAGCGCTGCTGATCTGGTCGTACTCGGCCTTGTAGTTCGAGGTGATGACCTTGTACTCGCCGATCGCCAGCTGCGGGAAGGGATTGCCGCGGGTCGAATCCTGGCTGCTCACGCCACCCTTGGTGACGTAGTTTTTCTGGCCCACGCCATCGATATAGACGTTGACGCCGTTCGCCGACTGCGCGCCGCTGCGCAGCTGCGTCGAACCGTCGGCACGCTCGACGAAGGTCATGCCGGGCACGGTGTCGGCGAAGGCGAGGAAGTTGCGCGAGCCCTGCGGCAGCATCTCGATCTGGCGTGGCGAGACATAGGTGGCCACTTCGGACGTGCGGGTTTCCGCCATCCGCGTTCCGGTCACCACCACGGTGTCCATGTCGGTCGCCTGCTGTGGGCCGGTTTCGGCCACGCCACCCACGCCGAGGTCCAGGGTCGCGGTCTGGCCGACGCGCAGGGTCACCGTTTCCGACGTGGTCTGGCCGTTGGCGGTCACGTCGATGCGATAGGTCCCCGGCGGCAGGCCGGCGAGGTTATAGCTGCCGTTTGCACCCACCTGCGCGCTGCGGGTCAGGCCGGTGCCGGTGTTGGTCGCGGTCACGCGCGCGTCGGCAGCGGGCGCGGAGTCCACCGATACCTGACCGCGCAGGGTGGCCGCCGTCGACTGGGCCAGAGCCACGGGTGCCGAAAGTGCGAGCGCGCTGCCAAGTGCACAGCTCAACAGGGTGCGACGCAGGACGCGGGAAGCGTTCATGGGGGAAGTTCCTTGGGGAGGTACGTTCGAAGTGCTAAGGCGCCGTGAAACGTTCAGCTCGGTGAAAGAGACCACCGGCGATGTGCATGCGGCGTCTAGATGCGTGGGCGCGTTCCGCAGGACTGACGCACCACCAGTTCCACTTCCAGCCGCTCGGTCGTGGCCGGGAGCTCCGGATCGCCCAGCCTGGCCAGCAGTGCGCGCAGTGCGCGCCCACCGAGCGCGGCGATATCCACGCGCATGGTGGTCAGCCCGGGATGCACGTAACGGGCAAGCGGGATGTCGTCGAAACCGGCCAGGGCGATGTCCTGCGGCACCTGCACGCCAGCCTGGTTGAAGGCGAACAGGCAGCCCAGCGCCATCATGTCGTTGGCGGCGAACACCGCGTCGGGGCGTTCGCCCGACGCCACCAGCGCCCGTCCGGCGGCATACCCGGAGGCCTCGTCGAAATCGCCCGGCAGCACCCAGGGCTCCCCGCCGCCATCCTCGGCGAGGGCGTCCCGGTAGCCACGCAGGCGCTCGTGAGCGTCGAAGTTGTCGGCGGGCCCGGCGATGAAGGCGATGCGCCTGTGCCCCGCCGCGAGCAGATGCCGCGTCATCGCGCGCGCGCCCTGGTAGCTGTCGACGTCGAGCGCGGGCAGCCCTGCACGTGCACCACTGTTGAGCAGCACGGCCGGCATCCCCAGCGCCTGCCCCGCGAGCGGATCGGCATCGGCGACAAAGGGCGACATCAGCAGCAGGCCGTCGACGCGCCCGCGCATGGCCCGCAGCGCGGCGCCCTGCTCGTCGGGATTGCCGTGGTAGCTCGAGACCAGGAGGTGGCGGCCGGCCTCGCGGGCGACCGCATCGATGCCGCGCATCAGCTCGGAAAAGAACTCGCCGTAGAGGTCCGGCAGCACCACGCCGATGGTCTGCGTGCGCCGGCTGCTGAGGCTGCGCGCGGCATGGTGCGGGCTGTACTGCAGCCGGTCGGCGACCTCCAGCACGCGCTGGCGGACATCAGGGGCCACGTTCTCGTGGCCGTTGAGCGCCCGCGACACGGTGGCCACGGATACATTGGCCTCGCGCGCGACATCTTTGATGGTGATGCTCACCCGCCCTCCGAAGCTGGGTGCACAGGGCGCGGACTGTAAGCGCTTGCAGACATCTCTGCAAAAGTGTCGCACCACCGCCATGCACCGCTGTGCGACGCGGCTGCGCCGGCCGTGGTGCACGTCGTCATCCGTCGCGCCAATGCCGTGACCTCAGGGCAGCACGCGCCGGAACGGCCGCACCTCGACGCGGTCATAGACCCCAGCGGCGATATACGGATCGGCGTCGGCCCAGGCGCGGGCAGCGTCGAGCGAGTCGAATTCGGCCACCACCAGGCTGCCGCTGAAACCGGCCGGGCCCGGGTCCTCGGCATCGATCCGCGGGCACGGGCCGGCGAGCAGCAGGCGGCCGGCGTCGCGCAGTGCGACCAGCCGTTCCACGTGTGCCGGGCGCGCTTCGAGCCGCTGCGCGAGCACGTCGTCACCGTCGTAACCTTCGATCGCATACCACATGGCGCGGGGCATCCTGGCTGTCGGGGCGCGGTAGTGTACGGATGCGGCCCGCGGCTGGCACCGGTGCGGCACGGTCCTGCATGCCCGCGCGTGGATAAACCCGCGACGGGCGCATGCTGGACAGCCGCGCGGGGAGCCCGTAGGCTAGCCCGGAGCTTCGAGACCCGACCGCAGCGGCCGTCGCAACTGGACGTCCGATCCGCTGCCCGTCACGGTCCCGCCCGACGCCCTTTCCGCCATCGCACCGCCCACCGACCGGGTGATGTGGCCAGTGGCGTCCGGCCGCCAAGTCCAGTCGTCACCGGCCCTGCCCCACAGCGGCCAGCCGGCCGGGTGCGCATATTGGCAGCCGCACATTCGGACACCTGGCCGGCCCGGAGGGGGCCGCATCGCGAATGACACAACCCGGCCTACCCGCCGCCGCTGCCGCGGAATCCAACCCGAATGCCCCTCCGCAACAGCAGGAGATGCCGCTCGCGGTGGTGCATGGCCAGCCGGTGCTGCAGATTCCGCAGGACCTGTACATCCCGCCGGATGCACTCGAGGTCATCCTCGATGCGTTCGAAGGGCCGCTGGACCTGCTGCTGTACCTGATCCGCCGGCAGAACCTCGACATCCTCGACATCCCGGTCGCGGAGATCACCCGGCAGTACGTCGCCTACATCAACGTCATGCAGGACCTGCGGTTCGAACTGGCCGCCGAGTACCTGGTGATGGCCGCCATCCTCGCCGAGATCAAGTCGCGCATGCTGTTGCCGCGGCCGCCCAGCGAGGAAGGCGAGGAAGACGATCCGCGTGCGGAACTGGTGCGCCGACTGCAGGAGTACGAACGTTTCAAGCAGGCTGCCGAGGACATCGACCGCCTGCCGCGCATGGAGCGCGACACCGCGACGGTGTCGGTCGACATCCCCGACCGCGCCACGGTGCGCCTGCCGCCGCCGGTGGACCTGCCGGAGCTGCTGCTGGCCCTGCACGACGTGCTCAAGCGTGCGGAGCTGTTCACCGGCCATGCGATCCGGCGTGATGCCCTCAGTGTCCGCCAGCGCATGGGCGAAGTGCTGAGCCGACTCGAGGACGGCGCGTTCCACCGCTTCGAATCGTTGTTCGACGCGCACGAAGGCAAGCTCGGGGTGGTCGTCACCCTGCTCTCGCTGCTCGAGCTCACCAAGGAGCGCCTGCTCGAACTGGTGCAGGACGCGCCGCTCGCGCCGATCTACGTGAAGTCGCTGGCCACCCGCGACGGCAAGGCACCCGTCAGCCTGGTCAGCGAGTTCGACGAGGACATCGAGGACGCATCCGATTCCGGCGCATGAGCTGCGCGGTCCGGATCGCCCCTCGCGACACACACCGCGGCCAATCGCCGCATCACGATCGATGACATGGACCAGACACTGATCAACCGCATCGTCGAGGCCGCCCTGCTGGCCGCGAACCAGCCGCTGGGCGTGGCCCAGCTGCGGGGACTGTTCACCGTCGACGAGCCGGCACCCGAAGGTGCCGTCGAGCAGGCACTGCACGATCTGCAGGCCGCCTGCACCGGGCGCGGCGTGGAACTGGTGGAGGTCGCCTCCGGGTGGCGCTACCAGGTGAAAGCCGACGTCCATGCCTGGGTTGCGCGGCTGTGGACCGAGCGCCAGACCCGCTACACCCGCGCCACCCTGGAAACACTGGCGCTGATCGCCTACCGCCAGCCGATCACCCGTGGCGAGATCGAGCAGGTCCGCGGCGTGGCCACCAGCAGCAACATGATCAAGGCGCTGGAAGAGCGCGAGTGGATCCGCGTGGTCGGCCACCGCGACATTCCCGGCCGGCCGGAACTGCTCGGCACCACCAAGGCGTTCCTGGACTATTTCGGCCTCAAGCGCCTGGACGACCTGCCACCATTGTCCGAACTCAAGGATTTCGGCGAGCTCGAACCGCAGCTCGACCTCGGCGACCGCACCCCGTCACCCGATGGCGCGATGCCGCTGGGCGACACCCCGCTCGACGCCGACGACAGCATCAGCGCTGCCGGGCGCAGCGACGACATCCCTGACACGACGCCGGACGCGGATCCGCGGCCCGACGACGACCCCGACGCGGCATCGACGATGCCCGACGTGACCCCCGATTCCCTGGACGGGAGCGCCGACACCGGCGCGTCCGACCTGGAACCCACCGAAACGAATACCGCCCTCGCCGAAGACGGCGACAGCACCCGGAGTCAATAGATGAACGACAACACCCCCGCCCAGGACAAGGGCACCCGCAAGCTTTCCCTCAAGCGCGACGCCGACACCACGCCCGCGCCGCGGCTGGAGGAGCGCCTGCACAAGGTGCTCGCGCAGGCGGGCCTCGGCTCGCGCCGCGCGCTCGAGCAGCGCATCGCCGAAGGCATGGTCAAGGTCAACGGCGAGCCGGCGCAGACCGGCATGAGCGTGGGCAGCGGCGACCGCATCGAGATCGATGGCCGCAGCTTCGTCGCCAGCGCGCTGACGGAACCGGCCCGCGTGCTGATCTACAACAAGCCCGAGGGCGAGGTCACCACCCGCGAGGACCCCGAAGGCCGTCCGACCATCTTCGACGCGCTGCCGGTGCTCAAGGGCGCGCGCTGGATCGCCATCGGCCGCCTCGACATCAACACCACCGGCCTGCTGCTGCTCACCACCGACGGCGAGCTGGCCAACGCGATGATGCACCCGTCCTACGAGGTCGAGCGCGAGTACGTCTGCCGCGTGCGCGCCCCCGAGGGCGAGGACGTGGTGTCGGACAAGATCGTCGACCGCCTCAAGCGCGGCGTGGCACTGGACGACGGCCCGGCGAAGTTCGACGAGATCGAGCGCATCGGTGGCACCGACTCGCACGACTGGTTCCGCGTGGTGGTCAAGGAAGGCCGCAACCGCGAGGTGCGCCGCCTGTGGGAATCGCAGGGCTGCCAGGTCAGCCGCCTCAAGCGCACCCGCTACGGGCGCATCGCCCTGCCGCAGCCGTTGCTGCGCGGGCAGTCGCAGGAGCTTGCCGCCACCCAGGTCGAGGAACTGCGCCGCGAACTGAAGCTCGAGGAAGGCCCGCCGCCGGCGCTGACGCTGCAGCAGGTGATCGGCCAGCGCCGCGCCAGCAAGGCGACCGTGCACATTCCGCGCGAGGCGCGCGGCACCGGCAATGCCTACGTCAACGGCCATACCACGGCCGATGAAGGGCGCGAGCTGCGCCGCTTCGACCATGTGCGCGAGGACCGCGGCCGCCGTGGCGGCCACAAGCCGCATGGCGGCCTGACGGTGAGTGGCGAAGCCGCCGCCAAGCAGTCACAGAAGCCGTTCAAGCAGCGCGCCGACAAGCACAACCGCGCGCTGCCGGAAGGCAACCCCGCCGCGTTCCGCAGCTGGTATGTGCCCGATGGCGTGGACACCGGCCCGGCCGGTCACCGCAATGCCGACGGCCGCGGGCCGAAGAAGCCCTATGGCAACAAGAAGCGTCCGGGCGGTGGCGGTACCGGCGGTGGTGGCGGCTACGGCGCTGCGCCGGGCACCGGGCCCAAGCGCGCGCCGCGTGCCCCGCGTCCCTACGGCCACCCGGACAGTGCGCCGGTGTTCCCGTCCGACCATGGAAACCCCGGCGGCCATGCTGGTGACCGCGGCCGCAACCCGTATCCGCGCGCCGGTGCGGGCCCTGCCCGCGGACCGGCGGGTGGCAATCGTGGCCCCGGCGGCGGCAAGGGCCCGGGCGGCAATCGCGGGCCCGGTGCCGGGCGTGGGCCGGGCGGTGGACCGGCGGCGGCTCGTGGACCAGGCGGTGGCAACCGCGGGCCATCGGGCGGCAACCGTGGCCCCGGCGGTGGTGGCCGTGGCCCGGGTGGCGGCGCCGGTCGCCCGGCTCCGCGGGGCCCGCGTGGCGGCAACCGCTGATTGCTGAAGACCCGGGAGGTCGCGCCGGGTCGGCGGGATGACACGCCTTATCGCGTGTCGTGAGCCCCGCCGCCGCGACTGACGGCAGGAATGGACGTCCAGGCGGCGATGCGCGTTTGGCGCGCCCGGACCGCGCTGACCCTGCGCAGGTCAGCGACGGACGGCGTCAGTCCTCGCGGCGCAGGATGGTGTGCTGGTCGGGTTCCAGCCGGCGCACCCGCCGGATGCTGGCCAGCGGGAGGAAATGCGGCTTCTCGGGCTCGAGGGCATCGTCGAGGCGCAGCACGCCGTTGGTGCCCTCGTTGCCCTGTGGATCGTGGAACATCTGCAGCGTGGGCTTGATCGCGACCGCGCCCGTCAGCACGCGCCCGTCATCGAGCTCCACTTCCACCCGCGCCTCCTCGTCGAGCACGAGGATCATCGCCTTGATCCGTTCGATCTCCGCCTGATCGGTCACCACACGCTCGGCGAACTGGGCCATGACGGTCTCCTGCTGGGAAAGACCGTCACTACACCCCGCCGGCCGTCAATGCCGCGGCAACGCCCTACTCCGCCCGCGCAGGCAGGCCGTCCATCTCGAAGCGGTCGGCATCCAGCATCGCCGGGAAGTGTTCGCGGTAGGCGCGCAACGTCGCCGCCTGCAGGGTGGTGGTGCTGACCACCTCGAAATCGGTGGCCTCGGCAAGCGGGGTGCCGGCGAAATCCAGCACCACGCTGTCGCCGTCGTAGGCAAGCCCGTTGCCGTCCTCGCCGACGCGGTTCACGCCCACCACGAAGCACAGGTTCTCGATCGCGCGCGCGCGCAACAGCGTGCGCCAGGCGTACGCGCGCGCGGCTGGCCAGTTGGCCACGAAGATCTGCACGTCGAAATCCAGCTGCCCGGGGCGCTCGACGTCGTAGCGGTTGCGGCAGAACACCGGGAAGCGCAGGTCGTAGCAGACCTGCGGGTTGATCCGCCAGCCGCGCCAGTCCACGGTGAGCCGTTCGCGGCCGGCGGCGTAGCGCCTGTGTTCCCCGGCGTAACGGAACAGGTGGCGCTTGTCGTAGTGCGCGAGCCCGCCATCGGGGGTTGCCCACAGCATGCGGTTGAACACGCCATCGCCAGTGCGCAGCTGCACGCTGCCGGTTACCGCCGCATCCAGCAGCTGCGCCTGCTCGCGCACCCAGGCGACCGTCGGGCCGTCCATGTCCTCGGCGCGGTCCATCGCGTCGTTGCTGAAACCGCTGGTGAAGGTTTCCGGCAGCACCACCACGTCGGTGATTCCACGCAGCGAGCGCATGAAATCGCCGTAGTACTCGCGGTTGGCTTCCGGGTCGTGCCAGCGTGTCTCGCCCTGGACGATGGACACGCGCAGATCGTTGCTGGGTTTCACGTGGTGGTCCTGCCTGTATCAGTCTGCCGTTACAGCGCGCGCAGGCGCTCGATGGCGGCATCGAGCGTCGCTTCGTTCTTGGCGAAGCACAGCCTCGCCAGGCGCTGGCCTGGCGGCGGCTGCGCATAGAACGGCGACAGCGGGATGGCGGCCACGCCGTGCTCGATGGTCAGCCATCGGCAGAACGCGGCGTCGTCGAGATCGCTCACCGCCGAATAGTCCACCAGCTGGAAATAACCGCCCGCCACCGGCAACGGCTGCAGCCGCGTGTCGCGCAGCTGCTCGCGGAAACGATCGCGCTTGGCCTGGTAGAACGCGCCCAACTGCTCGTAGTGCTCCGGCTCGGCGTCCAGCATTGCCGCGAAGGCATGCTGCGCCGGCGCGAACGTGCAGAACACGTTGTACTGGTGGACCTTGCGGAACTCCGCCGACAGCGCCGGCGGGGCGATGCAGTAGCCGAGCTTCCAGCCGGTGCAGTGGTAGGTCTTGCCGAAGCTCGACACCACGAACGCCCGTTCGCGCAGCGCAGGATGGCGCAGTGCCGACTCGTGGCGTGCGCCGTCGAACACGATGTGTTCGTAGACCTCGTCGGACAGCAACCAGATCCGGGGGTGTTCGTCGAGCAGCGCCTGCAGCGCCTCGATATCGCCGGCCGAGAACATCGCCCCGGACGGGTTGTGCGGGGTGTTGACGATCAGCATGCGGGTGCGCGGAGTGACCGCAGCGCGCACCGCAGCCCAGTCCACCGCGAAGCTGCGCGGGTCGAGCGCCACGTGCACCGCCTGCGCACCGGCCAGCTCGATCGCCGGCTCGTAGCTGTCGTAGGCCGGGTCGAGCACGATCACCTCGTCGCCGGCGCGCACCACCGCGTGGATGGCGTTGAACAGCGCCTCGGTCGCCCCGCTGGTAACGGTCACCCCGGCGTCGGCATCCGGCCGGTAGCCGTACACGCGCTCCGTCTTGCCGGCGATTGCCGCGCGCAGTGCCGGGATCCCGGTCATCGGCGCGTACTGGTTGTGCCCTGCGCGCATGGCGCGCTCGAGTTCATCGACCAGCCGTGCCGGCACCTCGAAATCGGGGAAGCCCTGGCCGAGGTTGACCGCGCCGTGCTCGGCCGCGAGCTGCGACATCGTGCTGAAGATGGTGGTGCCGACCTTCGGCAGCTTGCTGTCGGTTGCGATCGCCACGGTGCGCCTGTCCAACAACGGGGGCAACGCAGTGTACCCGCCGCTGCAAGGGATGTCCGTGCCGCGCGGAGCGCCTAGAATGGGCGGTCACTTCCGACCGTTGCCTGCGCGGCGCCGATGCCCGACTCCGCTCCGTCCATGCCGCTCCTGAGCGCGCAGGGCCTCACTTTCAGCCGCAACGATCGTCCCGTGTTCGGTCCGCTCGACTTCGCCGTGGATGCCGGCGAGGCACTGCTGGTGCGCGGCGGCAATGGCGCCGGCAAGACCACCCTGCTGCGGGTGCTGGCCGGCCTGCTGCGTGCCGATGCCGGCCTGGTCGAGATCGACGGGCGTGCCGCGAAGACAGCCTTGCGCGCACAGGCGATGGCCTATCTGGGGCACCTGCCCGGGCTCAAGGCGGACCTCAGCGCGCTGGAAAACCTGCGCTTCCTGGTCGGCCTGCACGGGCTGCGCCGCGGGCAGCTGGTGGAACAGGCGCTGGGCATCGTCGGCCTGGCCGGCTACGAGGACACCGCCCTGCGCGAGCTCTCGGCCGGGCAGAAGAAGCGGCTGTCGCTGGCGCGCCTGTGGCTGTCGCCGGCGCCGCTGTGGCTGCTCGACGAGCCCTACGCCAACCTCGACCTCGATGGCATCGAACTGGTGAACCGCATGGTGCAGGCGCAGTTGCGTTCCGGCGGCGCCGCGCTGGTGACCACCCACGGCGCCTACGCCGCGCCGCCGGTGCGTACGCGTGAACTGGTGCTCGGTGGCAGCACCGGGGACGACGCCGTGGTGGAGGTGCTGGCGTGAGGCGCCCGACCCTGCGCACCGCTGCCGCGGCCCTCGTCGCCCGCGACCTGCGTCTGCTGTGGCGCCGCCGCGGCGACGCCCTGCAGCCGGCCCTGTTCGCACTGATGGTGGTGGTGCTGTTCGGCCTCGCCCTGGGCGGTGACGCCGCGACACTGGCCGGCGTGGCACCCGGCGTGCTGTGGGTGGCGGTGCTGCTGGCCGGCCTGCTGGCGCTGGACACCCTGTTCCGCGGCGATGCCGAGGACGGCTCGCTGGAACAGTGGATGCTGTCCCCGCTGCCGCTGGCCTGGCTGGTGCTCGTGCGCACCGCGCTGCACTGGGCGACCACCGCACTGCCACTGCTGGTCGCCGCGCCGGTGCTGGCGGAACTGATGCAGCTGCCGCGCGCCCAGCTGGCCGTGCTGATGGCCGCACTCGCGCTGGGCACTCCGCTGCTGAGCCTGATCGGTGCGGTGGTGGCGGCATTAACCGTCGGCATGCGCCGCTCGGGTATCCTCCTGTCCCTGCTGGCACTGCCCCTGTACGTGCCCGTGCTGGTGTTCGGGGTCGGCTGTGTCACCCAGGCCGGTCAGGGCCAGGACCCCACCGGTGGCCTGCTGCTGCTGGCGGCGGGCCTGGTGCTGGCACTGGTGCTGGCACCGGTGGCCGCCGCGGCCGCCATCCGCATCGCCCTCAATTGACCACCGCCCACGCGGTGGCCGCTGGAAACGCATGAACCCCGTCGTCCGCTGGTTCCATCAACTCGGTTCACCCCCCACCTTCGACCGCTTCGCCGCGCGCTGGGCGCCATGGTGCTACGGGCTGGGGGTGCTGCTGATGGGTTGGGGCCTGTACGGCGCGCTGTTCCAGGTGCCGGCCGACTACCAGCAGGGCGACAGCTTCCGCATCCTCTACATCCATGTACCGAGTGCCTGGATGAGCCTGGCGGTCTACGGCCTGATGGCGTTCTACGCCGCGATCGCGCTGATCTGGCGCATCAAGCTGTGCGAGATCCTGGCGATGGCCTGCGCGCCGATCGGCGCCGCCTTCACCGTGATCACCCTGGCGACCGGCAGCATCTGGGGCCGGCCGATGTGGGGCACCTGGTGGGACTGGGACCCGCGCCTGACCAGCGAGCTGATCCTGCTGTTCATGTATCTCGGGGTGATCGGCCTGTACCACGCCATCGACGACCGTCGCGCCGCCGCGCGCGCGGCCTCCCTGCTGGCGATCGTCGGCGTGGCGCTGCTGCCGGTGATCCGCTATTCGGTGGTGTGGTGGAACTCGCTGCACCAGGGGCAGACGATCCGCGTGTTCGGCGAATCCTCGATGGACCCGAGCATGCTGCCGCCGTTGATCTGGCTGGTGGTGGGCACCAAGTTCTGGTTCGCCGGCTCGCTGCTGGCACGCGCCCGCGCCGACAACCTCTATCGCGAGGGCGGCAAGGACTGGGTGCGCAGGCTGGCCGAGCGGATGCCCACGAGGTCCGGGCCCGCATGATCAGGATCAAGACCATCCGCGGCGCCTGCTGCGACACTGGGGCATGGCTGCAATGACCTACGCCGGTTACGTACTCGCCGCCTATCTGGTGTTCGTCGCGGTGCTGCTGTGGGACTTCGTGGTGCCGCATATCCGCATCCGCCGGCTGCTGCGCGGCGTCCGGCTGCTGGCCGCGCGCCGCGCCGCCAACCTGAAACGGGGAGACCTCGACCGATGAACCCGACCCGACGCCGCCGCCTGTGGTTCGTGCTGGCGCTGGTGCTGGCCGCCGGCGTGTCCACCACGCTGGTCGCGATGGCCCTGCAGCGCAACATCGCCTACCTCTACACGCCCGCGGAAATCCTCGATGGCCGCGCCGGTGCGCCGGTGGCATCGGGCGAGGCCCGCTTCCGCCTGGGCGGCATGGTGGCCGAGGGCTCGTTCGAGCGGCCTTCGGGTTCGCTGGAGTCGCGCTTCCTGGTGTCGGATGGCGATGCCGTACTGCCGGTGCTCTATACCGGCCTGTTGCCCGATCTGTTCCGCGAGAACCAGGCGGTGGTCGCCACCGGGCGTATGCGCGATGGGGTGTTCATGGCCGAGGAAGTGCTGGCCAAGCACGACGAGACCTACATGCCCAAGGAACTCGCCGACAAGATGGGCGTGGCCCACCAGAAGCACGGCATCGACGAAGCGGCCGATGGCGCCGGCCAGGACATGCCGCGCTGATGCCTGTGTCCTGGGGATTCCTTCCGACCGCCAGCGGATCGCGCGATGCTGCCTGAACTCGGCCAGATCGCGCTGCTGCTGGCGCTGATCGCATCGCTGATGCAGGCCACGCTGCCGCTGTTCGGTGCGCAGCGTGGCATTCCCGCGTGGATGCGCACCGCACGCCCGGCCGCACACGTGCAGCTGGCGCTGGTGTTCATTGCCTATCTGGTGCTGACCTGGGCCTTCGTGGCGCAGGACTTCTCGGTGCGCTACGTCGCCGAGAATTCGAACACCCTGCTGCCGTTGGTCTACCGGATCACCGCGGTATGGGGCAACCACGAAGGCTCGCTGCTGTTCTGGGTGCTGATCATCGCGCTGTGGAATGGCGCGGTCGCGCTGTGGTCGCGCAACCTGCCGCCGGTGGTGATCGCACGCGTACTGGCGGTGATGGGCGCGGTGTCGTTCGGCTTCCTCGCCTTCCTGGTGTTCACCAGCAATCCGTTCGAGCGCCTGTTGCCGGCGGCGATGGAAGGCCGCGACCTCAACCCGCTGCTGCAGGACCCGGGGATGATCGTGCATCCGCCGCTGCTGTACGTGGGCTATGCCGGCTTCGTGGTGCCGTTCGCGTTCGCGATTGCCGCACTGCTGGATGGACGCGTGGATGCCCGCTGGCTGCGCTGGACGCGGCCCTGGACCAACATCGCGTGGGCGTTCCTCACCGTCGGCATCGCGCTCGGCAGCTGGTGGGCGTACTACGAGCTCGGCTGGGGTGGCTGGTGGTTCTGGGATCCGGTCGAGAACGCCAGCTTCATGCCGTGGCTGGCCGGCGCCGCGCTGATCCATTCGCAGGCGGTCACCGAAAAGCGCGGCAGCTTCCGCGGCTGGACGCTGCTGCTGGCCATCGCCACCTTCTCGCTGTCGCTGCTGGGCGCGTTCCTGGTGCGCTCGGGCGTGCTGACCAGCGTGCACAGCTTCGCCGCCGATCCGGCGCGCGGGCTGTTCATCCTGGTGTTCCTCGGCATCGTCGTGGGTGGCTCGCTGCTGCTGTACGCGCTGCGAGCACCCGACGTCGAGGACGGCAAGCCCTTCGCCGGCACCTCGCGCGAAACGCTGCTGCTACTCAACAACCTGCTGCTGGTGGCGGCCTGCGCGATGGTGCTGCTGGGCACGCTGTATCCGCTGCTGGCCGACGCGCTCGACCTCGGCAAGATTTCCGTCGGCCCGCCCTACTTCGGGCTGCTGTTCCTGTTGCTGATGGCGCCGCTGGTACTGCTGCTGCCGTTCGGGCCTCTGACGCGCTGGCAGCGCGACGACACGCCGCGGCTGCTGAAGATCGCGCGGCCGTGGCTGGTGCTGGCGCTGGTGGCGGGTGCATTCGGTTATTTCATGGCGCCGCAGGGGCCATGGAAGGTCGGCATTGGCGTGGCCGGCGCGCTGTGGGTCGGCGCCGGCACGGCGTACTTCGCGTGGACGCGGATCCGCGGCAACGGCCGCTTTACCCCGGAACTGGTCGGCATGCTGCTCGGCCACGCTGGCGTCGCGGTGTTCCTGGTCGGCGCGTTGCTGGTGGAGGCGATGAACCTGCAGCGCGAGGTGGCGCTGCGCCCGGGCCAGACCCTGGAGATGGGCCGCGACAGCTTCCGCTTCGAAGGTGTCGAGCGCGTGCGCGGCCCCAACTACATGGCCGACCGCGGCCGCGTGGTGATGCTGCGCAACAACCGCGAAACGGTGATGCATCCCGAGAAGCGCCATTACGCCAGCGGCGGCCAGGTGATGACGGAAGCCGCGATCCGGCCCGGCGTGCTCGGTGACGTCTACGTGGCACTGGGCGAACCTCTGGGCGACGACGCCTGGGCGGTGCGCGTGCACGTCAAACCCTTCGTGCGCTGGATCTGGACAGGCGCCGCACTGATGGCGCTGGGCGGGCTGGTGACGGCTTTCGACCGCCGCTTCCGTGTCGCGCCGCGTCGTCCTGCCACCGGCGCCGCGCCGAAGGTCGGCGCACCATGAAGCTGCAGCGCTGGCTACCGCTCGCGGCATTCGGCCTGATCGCGGCGCTGCTGGCGGCCGGCGTGTGGCTGAGCCGCGACCCCGACCGCGACGCCCTGCCCTCGCCGCTGATCGGCAAGCAGGCGCCGGCATTCCGCCTGCCGGCACTGCACGAGGCCGGGCGGCTGGTGACCGATGCCGAGCTGCGCGGCGCGCCCTACCTGCTCAATGTCTGGGGCAGCTGGTGCCCCGGCTGTCGCGAGGAGCACGGCGTGCTGACCCGCTTTGCCGAGACCCGTCGCGTGCGCGTGGTCGGCTACAACTGGAAGGACGAGCGCGCCGATGCGCTGCGCTGGCTGGAACAGTTCGGCAATCCCTACTGGGTGGTACTGGTGGATTACGAGGGTCACAACGCGATCGAATGGGGCATCTACGGCGCACCCGAGACCTTCCTGGTGGATGCGGAAGGGATCGTGCGCTGGAAGCATGTCGGCCCGATGACCGACGACACCGTGCGCGAGCGCCTGCTGCCGGCGCTGGAGGCGATCGGCGGATGAGGACGGTGCTGCTTGCATTGCTGGGCATCCTGCTGGCGGCCCTGCCGCTGTCGGCGGTGCAGGCACAGGCGGCGCAGGATCCGGCACCGCTGGAGTTCGCCGACGCGGTGGAGGAGAAGCGCTTCCGCAGCCTGATCGCCGAACTGCGCTGCGTGATGTGCCAGAACCAGTCGCTGGCCGATTCCAACGCGCAGATCGCGCACGACCTGCGTCGCGAGGTACTGACGTTGATGCGGCGCGGCATGGGTGATGCCGAGATCCGCCAGTACCTGGTCGACCGCTATGGCGAGTTCGTGCTGTACCGGCCGCGCGTGGGTGCCGCCACCTTCGTGCTGTGGTTCGGCCCGGCCTTGCTGCTGCTGGGTGGCGGCGTGCTGGTCTGGCGGATCGTGCGCCGCCGCAGCCGCGACGGCGCGGTTCCGCACGACGACACGCAGGAGTGGTGATGGCCCCGTATTTCGTGCTCGCCACGTTGCTGGCGCTGGTTGCCGCCGTGGTGCTGGCATGGCCGCTGCGCGGCTCGCGCCCGCTGTTCGCGGGCCTCGTGATCGCGATACCGATGATGGCCTTGAGCCTCTACCAGCTGGTCGGCACGCCCGCCGGCCTGGACCCCGCGCAGCGCCGCGCGCCCGAAACCCTCGAGCAGGCCATCACCCAGTTGCAGGCGGACCTCGAGCGCGATCCGCGCCAGGTCGAAGGCTGGCGGCTGCTTGGTCGTGCGTTGCAGCAGCAGGAGCGCTACGCAGAGGCGCGCGATGCGTTTGCACGCGCTGCGCGCCTGGATCCGGAGGACCTCGGCCTGCAGACCGAATACGCGGAGTCGCGCTCGCGCGCCGATGCGCAGCGCCGCTTCGACGACGAGGCGATCGGCATCCTCGAACGCGTGCTGGAACTCGACACCGCCCAGCATCGTGCGCGGCTGTTCCTCGGCATCGGCTATCGCCAGCACGGCCGCAGCGCCGAAGCGGCCGCCACCTGGGAGCCACTGCTGCCGACCCTGGGCGGCGAGGCGGCGGCAGGCCTGCGCCTGCAGATCAACGAGGCCCGCGTGCATGCCGGCCTTGATCCGCTGCCCGACCCCGACCCCGTGGACACCGCTGCCGGCGAAGGCCTGCGCGTGCGCGTCGTGCTGGATCCGGACTTCGCCGCCCGCGTGCGGCTCGACCCGGCCGCGGTGGTGTTCGTGATCGCACGTGCACCGGACGGCCCGCCGATGCCGGTCGCGGCGCAACGCCATACGGTCGCCGACCTCCCACTGGACATCGTGCTTGGCGATGCCGACAGCCCGATGCCCACCCAGCCGCTGTCGGCGCTGCAGGAGGTCGAGGTGCTTGCACGGATTTCGTCGAGCGGCTCGGCCACCCCGCAGGATGGCGACCTGTCGAGTGCCCCGGTGCGAGTCACGCTGCCGAATAGCGAGGCCACCGAGCTCGTGCTCGGCCCCGCCCGCGACGGCGAGTAGGCCTACCCCGCGGCCCAGGGCCGGACGACGAGCACGGCGCCCACTGCGACCAGCACTGCGCCCAGCACCCGTATCGCATCGATCGGCCGCACGTCCGACAGCACGCCGTAGTGGTCAAGCAGCAGCGAACCCACCAGCTGGCCGAGGACGATCAGGCAGATCAGCGACGCAGCGCCGATCCGCGGCACCAGCACCGTCGCACTCAGCACGTATGCCGCGCCGATCACACCGCCCAGCCAGATCCAGCCCGGCTGCACGGTGACGGTCGACATCGACGGCCAGCGCGCGCGGGTGGCGATGACCGCCACCGCCAGCACCAGCGTGCCGACCAGGAACGACACGAACGACGCAAACAGGGCGCCGCCGGTGACCTGGCCGAGACGCGCATTGACCAGCGCCTGCAGCGGCAGCACCGCGCCGATCAGGATCGCGATCGCGGCACCTGCAAGCAGCCATGGGTTCATCAGCTCCTCCGGCGCGTTTCCATTACCGGCGACACGCGGCCATGGCATGTCAGACGCGGGCGCACGCCTCTCACGCCCATGTCGCCGCATGCGCACGATCCGGCGCGATCGTGAAATCGATCTCCGGCCCTGCCGGCACCACCGCGGTGGGATTGATATGCCGATGGCTCTGGTAGTAGTGCCGCTTGATATGGTCGAAGTCCACGGTGGGCGCAACGGCCGGATGCGCGTACAGCTCGCGGGTGTAGGACCACAGCGCCGGATAGTCCACCAGCCGGCGGATGTTGCACTTGAAATGTCCGTGGTACACCGCGTCGAACCGCAGCAGCGTGGTGAACAAGCGCCAGTCGGCCTCGGTCAGACGGTCTCCACACAGGAAGGTCTGCCGCGACAGGATTTCCTCGAGCCAGTCGAGGGTTTCGAACACTTCGGCGACGGCGCTGTCGTAGGCCTCCTGGCTGCGCGCGAATCCAGCGCGGTAGACGCCATTGTTGAGACCCGTATAGATCCGCTCGTTGACGCCATCGATCTGCGCCAGCAGGTCCGCTGGCGTGTAGTCGCCCTGGGAAGCGCCAACGGCATCGAACGCACTGTTGAACATGCGGAGGATGTCGGCCGATTCGTTGCTGACGATGCGCGATTTCTGCTTGTCCCACAGCACCGGCACCGTGACACGTCCGCTATACCCGGATTCCGACTTCGCATAGAGCTGCCACACGGCGTCGGTACCGTTGACCGGATCACCGATGACGCCCGGCGCGTGGTCGAAGGTCCACCCGTCCTCGGCCATCAGCCAATGGGTGACCGACAGCCCGATATGGTCCTGGAGTCCCTTCAGTTCACGGAAGATCGTCGTGCGATGCGCCCATGGACAGGCCCGCGCCACGTACAGGTGGTACCGCCCGGCCTCGGCCTTGAAGCCACCCTCGCCGGTCGGACCCGCGGCGCCATCGGCCGTCACCCAGTTGCGGAATACCGACGAAGGGCGTTGCAGCGCGCCCGACGCATCGACCAGCCTGTCGACATCAGGACGCCAACTGCCCTCGACCATCATGCCCATGACGCCACACCTCGTTGACCGCCAGACCGCATCATCGGCCGTCTGGCGTCAAGGTGGTGTCCGGCGAGTTCAAAAAAAAACGCGCGGACACGGGGCAGGTCTCACCACCATGCCCGTGCCGCGCATCGCGGCTTGAGCGCGCGCTTCGCAGCGCTCCACTCCACCCTCGTCAGGGCTGGTAGCACTCGCCCGAGGGGTCGACGTCGATCTGGATCAGGTCACCACCAGCGGCGCCCCACACGTTGCCACCAGTGAAGATCAGGCAGCCCTCGTCGCGGAACAGCGCCTGCATGCGCGTGGCGTCGTTGCCGAAGTAGAACGGGATCCAGCGCTTGCCCGACTCGTAGGTGTGGAAGCGATCAGGCGTGCCATCCATGATTTCCTGCACGTCCTGCATGCTCATGCCGATCCGCAGCTGCGCGAACTTGCTGCCGTCGGCCGGCGTTCCGATGATCTCGCCGGTGTATGAACCGTCCTGCGATTCCACCTCGCGCACTTCCCGGTCCTGTGCCGACACCGCACCCGCCATCGCCAGCGCACACCCCAGCACCGCACCACGCATCCAGAGCTTCTTCTGCATAACCTTCCCTTGTTGCTCCCCTGCCGCCGGAATGGCGGCGGGGTGATTCTAGCGACAACCCCAGGACATGCGTACGGCACGCAATGCTCACCGCCGGAAAGAAGAGGAGAAGTAGATCCGGCGATACAGCCTGAGAAGCTGTCTGGCTACCGCCAACGCTGTCGATGGAGAACGCAGCGAACGCTCTAGTACCACCATCGCTGACGCTCCCGGTGGCGTTGTGCAGAGCGCGCATCGATTGCCTGACTGGTCGCGAATTCCGCCATGAACGTCGGCTCCGGTAATTGATAGGGGTCTCCCGGTGCGATGGCGCACTGCGCCTCCACCTCCGGCGGAAACACCGGCGTCCGGCAACTTTTCATGGTTAACCAGCGGCTCAGCGTCAGCGCCCCATAGAGCGGGAACAGCAGGCTCCAGCGCAGGGGATACAGGATGGTGCCCATCATCAGGCACACCATCAGCCAACTGTTGCGCCATGTCATCCGCGTGGACAACGCGATCATGCGGTCCGCAGGATGGTCGAAGCATCTGTCCGGGCCATCTTCCATGTAGCGCCGGATCAGCTCCCATTCTTCGCGGACGCGGTTCTCGTGATCCCAGAAATGGCCTACGGTGAAGGTCTGCTGCACCTGCCGATTGCGGTCCAACACGTGGCAACGCAGGTCGCGCAGGTCCTTGTTCTGTCCCCCCTGCCCGATATGGAAATACACGTTCGGATCGCCCCAAGGCAATGTCACCGTGCCGTCGGGGCCGTTGTGACGGAAGACGTACACCTTGCGGGTCTTGCGGTTGAAGCGGACTGGGTAATAGGTGTATTGAAAGAGGTCTTTTCCAAGATAGATTACCCAGAACAAGACAACTCCGCCAACAAAAACTGGCGATAATATTAAGATCGTCGTTAACCACTCCGACAAACTCAAATTGCCGTAATCGCCAATAGCGACCGATAGAAACATATATAAAAGAAAAGCGGAAACGCACACAGAAAACGCAGTGGCAGCCATTCCTTTTATTTTGAAGGTACGATCCACAAAATCAACATATGTCGAATTGAATCGTATCAATCCGACCGCATCATCGGGACTGAACGGCTGCGGTGTATCGTAAGGCAGGTAATGGCCACGCTCATGATCGTCCAAGCCGCGATCCAGTTTAAATTTCGGAATCCATCCACTCAACATGTCAACGCACCTGTTGCAAAGCCGTCATAGCTTCACCCTGAACTTCCAAGTCTGGATATACACCCGAAGCGTTATTTCCAAAATGCATAACCTTGTCTAGCCAACGTTCCATTTCATTCGGCTTAAGCCACGAGAGCACCACAGTAACAACAGCGGCGAGAATTAGCAGTGCTATAGCCAAAGGAATAGCCCAGCCAAGTACAATCAGGACTGATGAAATAGCAAGAGCGCCTCCCGTCACCATCATTGCGCTTCCATAAACTGAGCTAATTGCGCGATCATTATTTCCCTCAATAATCATCACTGCGCCCATCACCACCCCACCAATCCCCGTCAACCAGCGTCCCACTCCGGCAATCAATTGCGCCCGCGTGGTCGCATTGCGCAACCACCAGCGATTGGGGTTCGACAGCCTCTGCGAAAACCACGGCAATCGGTGTCCCGCCGCGCCGACCACCTCCGCGCTGCCGCCCAGCAGCCCCACCACGCCCGCGCCGAAGTTGGCCGCCTTCAGCCCGCGCACGCCCGGGGCCGCTTTCTTGTATTCCTCGCTCAACTGCCCCAGGCTGCCGCCTGCCAGAATCAGGCCCACCACCCCATAACCCAGCGACCAATTCCCCAACTGGCCCACGCTCTGCCGCAGCAACGCATGGAACTGGTGCGTCCGGTAGTGCTGCGGCAACGCGTTCCGGTAACTGTCGCCCGGCGAGATCGCGCGGATGTTCAGTGCGTTCATCAGCCGCACCTGATCCGCGTTGGCCAGCACCACGTACCCGAACCGCATCCCGCCCGGCCCGCTCGTCGGCGCGCCGCCCGCACGCAGCGCCTCACGCGCCGGACGGCCCGCGCTCGCCCGGTCCGGCAGGCCCGCCTGCAACGCGATGGTCGCCGCCAATGCGCGCGAGGCGCTCTGCGGGCTCATGTGACCCACCAGATCGATGATCTCCACCCGCGGGGCGTCCACCTGCACCAAAGCACCCAATAGCCCCATCTGCATCTTGTGCGGCAGTTGCACGACCGCGCCGGTCGCAAGATCGCCAACGTACTGGCCCACCATGCGCGTCAGCGGGCCCGCCAGCTGCTCGGTGTACTTGGCCAGGTTCTCGAACGCGCCGGTCAGCTTGCCGGCGCCCTGCGCGTCGAGCAGCTCCTTGAGCGCATTGAACAGCCCTGCCGTCAACGTACCCCAGTCGATCGAAGGCCGGTCGTTCTGTCCAGCGACGGCGGACATCCACGCGGCCACCGCCTCATCCTGATTCCAGACCTGTGCCCGCAGCACGATCGACGCAGGATCCCGCGGGTCATCCTCTTTCAGGCAGCGGGCGATATGGTTGAACACCACACCCCGCGATGCCGCATCCTGCAGGATCACCGCCACCGCCTCCTGGTACTGGATGCCGCTGTCGACGTCGGCCGGATCGAAGGTGCACATCATGTGCTCCCGCAGCAGCGGCGCCTGCAGCCACTGCACGAGTGCTTCGTCCAACGCCTGGACATGGGCTTGATAGAACGTTGCCTGCTCCGCTGGGTAGGTCTCCGTCAGCCACCTTTCGTAGCCATCCCCATCCTTGAGATGCTTGCGGTACTTCTCCCAGGACTGCTCCCCGAGTCTCAGAACGGTCTCTTCACCCTCAACTTTGAACCAGTCGTCATCCCAGTCCTGTACCGGCACCGACAGCTGGTCCCGGGCTGTCCGGCCGGCCAGCACGCCCACGATGGCATGGCGCAAGAGGGCGCCATCTTTACGCCGCTCCTGCTCCTCTTCCAGTGCGCCGTTCTTGATCGCCTCGCGCAAGGACACGATAGCCGAGGCCGAAGCTTTCATTTCGGTCCGCTCGGTGTCCTGCTCCCATTCGGCAATGCGCTCAAGCGCCAGTTGATTGAGATCGGCCGCAATGCCGATCGGGTCTTCCAATGCCAGCAATGCCGGCGTCACGCCTTCGGGGTGATCGGGGGCCGTCTGCCTTGCGCACTCTCGCGCCTTCGCACTCAGGTCATCGACGCGACCTCGGTCCAGGCTGATGCAATCGGACAGGCTATGTTCGAACGGCAGGCTCCCCGGCGTCACCGCTATCGTAGCCAACGTTCGGATGCCGCGTTGATCATCCGCATAGGGCCGATACTCCGATGCCAGCTTGAACTCGGAGACTTGATCCATTGCTTGATAGAGGTTGGCCAAGTGCGGCTGCGCCGAAGAGGTAGCCACCCAAGCCGCCAAATCGATGCGTCGCATATGGCGCTGCCGATACGCTGCCTGTCGGTGGTTCGCGACAACTGCCGGCGTCCAGGGCGACGCGCTGAAAGCCAGCCACAACGTCGTCGCCTGCTTGGCGTCCGGAATCACGATGCATCTCGCAAGCGACGGTATGCCGTGCCGCGAACACACTGCCTGCGGCCCATCCTCCTGCGGTGGAGGCGCGGGATCTCGGATATCGAACTCGGTCAAGTCACCGTAGTTGTCTACTTGGTACGCTGTCCATACGTCACTGGACTCGTTGAAGGCGTACAAGTAGCCACTCCGCAGGAGGCGAAGCGTGTAGCTAGCGCCGTCCGGTAACCCGACCGATAGCACTCCTTCTCCAAACGGCGCCTCGAGCTCTGGGGCCTTTCTTCTGACAGCGTCGTCGCTGCGCGCCACCGCGTAGCGGACCGGCAGGATTGGCAACCCGAACCTCGAGCAGTTCTCGCATGCCTGTGATTGTGATTGATCGGTTGCTGTCATGCTCGTCAGTCCTTGTACAAGTCTCACGCAACGCCTGAGCGGCAGGCAAGATCGTCATTCGATAAGCCACGGCAGGCCGAGCTGTAGCTGATCCCCTGCTCACGCGCCCGCTGCAGCCTTAGAGCTACAGCCGGAAAAAGAGCGAATTCCGGCCCGTACTCGAGCTGCTGAAGCGCAAATAGGGCCGCATCGGAAAAATGCGCCAACCCTTGTCTACGGGCCACAAGCAAACCTTCCAGCACACGCTTGGCTATATCGTCGCCTGATTCCTGCCCCATTTCAGCGAGATCACGCAAGCAACGATTCAGCGCTTCAAGGTGACTCACCGCCTGCCATTGTTCGGAGTCCAAGCGGAGGTACAGGCCTTTCGCCGCATTAGGTCGGGTCCACTGATGCCAACGCCTGCACAGTGGATCGAAGCCTAGCCATGTTTGCGCTGACCCCATGAGTGTCGCCAGTTGTTCGTCATCGAGCAGCCATTGCAAATGCCGGAATACGCGGGGGTCGTAATAACGCAGCCAAACGCGCTGCCCACCTTCTCGCTGGAGCACCGTGCGGCGCAGAAGCTCCGAAAACACCTGAGCGTACGTGTGTTCGCTTGAAAACAGCGCACTGAAGAGAGGCATGTGATGGCGCTGTGCCCAGCTCAGGGTGCGTTCCAGCAGCTCGATCCGATGAGCCGCCTCCAGGCTTTTCAAATCAACGAGCAATGGCAGGATATGTTCGTGCCGCTCAAGCCCCTTCGGCTGCAATCGAAGCGGACTCAGGTCGGAGTATGCCTCCCTGCCAACCTGCATCGGATTGATGATGGCGTAGTCCTGCGCGAGGAACAGCCTGTGGTCGAGTTCGACGATCATTCGCTCAATCCAAGGCGATAACGCCTGCACCACCAGCATCGCCCCGCTTTGCGCTCAGCTCGCAGAACCTCGGATCGCCTTCGCCCAGCACCGGCGCCTGCCCACTCGCACTCTTCGGTCCGGCCAGCTCCTTGCTGGATGCCTTGAACTCCACCACCCCCGGCGCACCCAGCTCGATGTTGCCGCCCTCGAGCTTCAGGTAGGCGCCTTGAGCGGTGAGTAGCACGTGCTTCGCAGGTGCCGCGATTTCGATATCGGCCTGCGTACTGGCGATAGTGACCTTTGTCTTCGCGGCCGCCTTGGCTTCATTGCGGTGGGCACGTGCGCTGACTTTGCCTTGCGCCGCATGCATTGCGATGCCGGTTTCCCGGTTCGGCTTGCCGGCCGCTGGCTCGCTTCCCTGGGTGAACAATGCGATGCCGCCGGCAACCGCAGTCACGTGGCAGGCCTGGCTCATCCAGTCGAGGTCGGCTCCGGCGACCAGCGCGGTTTGCGTGCCCGACACCCAGCTCTGGTCGGCCGGCGTCAGGGTGACGACGCCATCGGTGCCGGTCGCAAGCAGATGCGGCGCGCTCCAGCCTGGTGCCTCGCCGACGCCACCTCCGATGGCTCCGCTGACCTCCGCCGCGACCGCACCGCCTTGCTGGGTGGCGGCCAGACTCTCTTGCAGGGTTTCATGGCTCTGTTGAACGGGAAGCATTGCGGATTCCTCTGGCAGCCCTGCCTGCTGACCGGCTGCGATCTTCAGCAGCGTGGTTGTGAGTTCCGCGCTGTCAGCCAGCTGGCCCAGCGCCGTTCGGGCCGTGAGCTGCTGGTGACCGGGTTCGGTGGTCAACAGCAGGCCGCTGCCGGCGCGCACCGCGCCACCGGCCTGCGTCGACAGCTCCGCGCCAAAGCCGCGTTCGCCCACGCGCACGTTGTCCTCGCCGCCCTTGAGGTGGCCAAGCGTCAACGTGGTCGCGTGCTGGGTGGTGGCGGCCTGTGTGCGTCCCTGCCCCGGTGTGTCGTCGAAACGAAGCTGCTGGTAGCCACCGGTGCCGCCCTGGCTGTCGGCCAGTGCCTGCGATTTGAAACCGGTGTAGACCGCGGCGTGCGCGTTGCCCTCGAACCAGGCCGCCGCATTGGCGGTGGCGCCGCCGGCACCTGCGCCAGCCTGGTTGTGCGGTGCATCCGGCTGGCCACGGCCGTTGTAGACGCTACCCACGATGACCGGCCGGTCGATGTCGCCTTCGATGAACGCGACCAGCACTTCCTGGCCGCGCCGCGGCACCACCACCCCACCCCAGTTGTCGCCCGCCCAGGGCGTGGCGACGCGCACCCATGTCCATGCACCGTCGTCGCCTGGGGCGTTGTCGTCGCCGCCGGGATGGGCCAAGCGCGTGCTGGAGTCGCCACCGCGCTGCCACGGAAACTGCACCTTGATGCGGTGGTCGCGATCGGTGGTCAGCGGCGCGCCATCGCTGACGACGATGGCCACCTGCGTGCCATGGACCGTCGGCCTGGGATGCATGCGTTCGCCGCGTTCGTCAGACATGCGTGTCCGATAGGCGACGTCCGCCGGCTGCATGGAGAACGTATTGCGATAGAAGTCGTTGGGCTCGACGGCAGTTGCACCTGCTGGCGACGCTGACCTCTCCAGGGGCGTCCCATTCGCGCTACCGCGCTGCGCCGGAACGGAGAGCAGTTCAAGCGCCACTGCATCCGCTTTACCGCCGCCCCCGAGTGCCTCGGGAAGCGGAATTCCCGGCAGCGCCACCGCACCCAGCGCCTGTTCAAGCGCATCGAATACCTCGGCGCCGAGATTGTTCCGCGCATCGTGCGTCACCCCGACACACAGATGCGCTTCGTCGCCCACTTGCGGATGCTGGCTGACCGAAAAACGACTGCCCGGCGCCATCCGTCGCCAGGTTCCCGCGCCGGCGCCCGTGCAGGCAGTCGCCTGCACGGCTTCGAGTTGCCTGGCGGCCAACCGTGCCCCATGCGCCCCGTCGCACCACGCATAGGGGGCGGTGACGTCGGTATCCTCGATGACAACATCGGCGTGCACGGCAACGGACTCCGCGGAGGCAGGCCGCAAGCCCACGCTCCGGTAATCCCAGCTGGCGCGCGCCAGGCGTGTCGGGTGCAGGCGTCGCGCCGGTGACCAGCGCTGCAAGCTGTCGGCCCGCTCGGTGGCATCGGCGCGGTGATAACGCACCGTGCCCAGTTCGGCGCAGGCCTCGTTGTGGTCGGCGATCACCATTACATGGCGGCCGAGGGTGTCGTCGCCCGGCGCACCTTCGTGTTCGAACCAGTAGAACAGTCCCTCGTCGGCGAGCAGCCGCTCGACGAACGCGAAGTCGCTCTCCTGGTATTGCGTCGTCAGGCTGCGCACCGGGTACACCGCGGCGTCCTGCAGATCCCACCGCCATGCGGGGGTGAGGGCTCCGGCCTCGGCGTAATCGGCAAAGACGTCCTCGAGGACCTGTACCAGCGTCCGGCCCTGGAACACGTAGCTGTCGACGCGCTGACGCAGGAAGGCAAGCCACGGCTCCACCCGCAGGCGATAGCGCGCCAGTCCGCCATTGCTGCCGAGCTGTTCGAACGCCGTCACATGGCCGTGGAACGGGCGCCGCACGGGTGAGTCCGCACACAGCAGTTCGAGCAGGACCGGCTTGCCCAGCAGTGTGTCCAGATCCAGATGGGCGTCCACCGAAAGTGCGGTGATCTCGAAGCGGAACCCGCCACCGCCCAGACGCTCCTCGCCGCGGAACACTTCAGCCACCAGCACATCCGGGCCGAACGGTGTATGCAGGCGAAGCAGCCGGTCACGCTGGCCGGGAGCGGCGAGAAGCGCGGTTGTCAGTGTGGCGACGGCATCCATGTCGGTCTCCTGCCGGAAGGCATCCTGGCCATCCGGTCCGCAGCGTGCGGGTGAATCAGGCGCTGATACGTTCGAGCTTCAGCGACGGGGTCTCGGTGCAGTGCAGGCGCCAGGTGCGGCTGGCCACCGACACCTCGATCTCGCGCACGTTGTTGACCAGTCGCGCGCCACCCTGGGCGGCCGGCTGGTTGCGGATGCGCCACGGCATCCGCGCGATCAATGCCGAAAGATCACGGGCATCGGCACGGGCCTCTGGAGCCGCGCGGTCGAGCAGGTCGACGACGTGCTCGGGGCGTACACGGTTCCAGCTGCAGATCGCGGAGGTCTCGCGGCCGGCACGGCCAAGCGAAAGGCTGTCGCAATGCGCCATCGCGGCGGCGCGGTCGAATCCGTAGAAATCCATCTCCATCTCCTTGTGGTCGTTCGTCCGTGTATCAGGCCACCCTGTATCTGAAATCGCCGTTGCGCCCGGCAGTGACCCTGATGCGGCTGATCTTACCGCCTTCGGCCATGCTTTCCAGTACCGTGTCCGCGATTTCGGGCAACAGGGTCCCATTGAGGATGTGGTCGACGTTGCGGGCCCCGGAGTCCACCTCGGTGCAACGCTGCAACACCGCATCCACCAGCCCATCATCCCAATCGAAGCTCGACTTGTGGTTGGCCAGCACGCGGTCGCGGATGCGCTGCAGCTTGAGGGCGATGATCGAGGCGAGCACGTCGTCGCTGATCGGGTAGTACGGCACCACCTTGAGCCTGCCCAGGAAGGCGGGCTTGAAGTGCTTCATCAGCACCGGGCGCAAGGATTCCGCCAGCGCATCGGCGGCCGGTATCTCCTCCGCTGGCTTGTTGAGGCAGGCCTGCATGATCTGCGGCGATCCGACGTTCGAGGTCAGGATGATCAGCGTGTTGCGGAAATCGATCTCGCGGCCTTCCGCATCGTCCATCGCGCCCTTGTCGAACACCTGGAAGAACATCTCCAGCACATCCGGGTGCGCCTTCTCCACCTCGTCGAGCAGTACCACGCTGTACGGATTGCGGCGCACCGCTTCTGTGAGTACCCCGCCCTCGCCATAGCCGACATAACCCGGCGGCGAGCCCTTGAGCCCGGAGACGCTGTGGGCCTCCTGGTACTCGCTCATGTTGATGGTGACCAGCTTCTTCTCGCCGCCGTAGAGGATGTCGGCCAGCGCCAGCGCGGTCTCGGTCTTGCCCACGCCGGAAGGACCGACGAACAGGAACACGCCGCGCGGCTTGTCCGGATCCTCGAGGCGTGCGGTCGCGGTGCGCACGCGCTGGGCGATGGCATCGAGCGCATGGTCCTGGCCGATCACCCGCTCGGCCAGCAGCGGTTTGAGGTTGCGCACGGTACGGATCTCGTCCTTGACCATGCGCCCGAGCGGAATCCCCGTCCATGCGGAGACGATCTCGGCCACCACGGTACCGTCCACCTGCAGCGGCACCATCGGCGACTCGCCCTGGAGTTCACGCAGTTGCACGAGCAGGGTCTCGAGCTCGCTGGGGGGCTCCGCAGCGACGGTTTTCGACTTGCCGCGCCCTGCTTTGCGTCGCGTTGCAACGGCGACCCCGGCCTCCGCCTCCGCCACGTCGGGCTGCCCGACGTCGGTCTGTCCCTGGCGGGATTCGAGCCCGGCGCGCAGCGCCTGGATCCGCCCGGCCAGTTCCTGCTCTTTCGTCAGGCGCGTCTCGAGTGTCCCGAGCTGTGCCCTCGCCTGTGCCTGCGCGAGTTCGATCGCGGAGATGCGCTCGGCGTGCTCCTTGGCACCGCCTGCGGCTTCGCGCGACAGCGCGGTGAGTTCCGCATCCATGCGCTCGAGCTGACGCCGGGTGTCCTCGATGGCGGCCGGCGTGGCGCTCTGCCCCAGCGCCACCTTCGCGCATGCGGTATCGAGCACACCCACCGCCTTGTCCGGCAACTGCCGTCCGCTGATATAACGATGCGACAGCCGCACGGCTTCGGTCACCGCTTCGTCGAGCACGCGGATCCCGAAGTGCCGTTCCATCAGCGGCACGATCCCGCGCAGCATCGCCGCCGCGATCGGCTCGCTCGGTTCATCCACCTTGACCACCTGGAAGCGGCGCGCGAGTGCCGCGTCCTTCTCGAAGTACTTCTTGTATTCACTCCAGGTCGTCGCGGCGATGGTCCGCAATTCACCACGCGCCAGCGCCGGCTTGAGCAGGTTGGCGGCGTCGTTCTGCCCGGCGGCGCCCCCGGCGCCGATCATGGTGTGCGCCTCGTCGATGAACAGGATGATCGGGTGCGGGCTCTTCCGGACCTCATCGATCACGTTCTTCAGGCGGTTCTCGAACTCGCCCTTGACGCTGGCGCCGGCCTGCAGCAGGCCCATGTCGAGCACGTGCAGCTCCACGCCTTGCAGCACGGCCGGCACGTCGGCATCGGCAATGCGCAGTGCCAGGCCCTCGACCACGGCGGTCTTGCCGACGCCGGCCTCGCCGGTGAGGATCGGATTGTTCTGCCTGCGCCGCAGCAGGATGTCCACCAGCTGGCGGATCTCGCCATCGCGGCCGATGACCGGGTCGATATGGCCATCGCGTGCGCGTTGGGTGAGGTTGGTGGTGAACTGGTCCAGCGCCGGTGTCTTCGACAGGCCGCCGTCGGACCCCGGCGGATCACCTGCAGTGGTATCCCCACCCGGATCCGTCGCGCCCGCAAAGCGCACGCCTTCGCCCGCCTCCTGCGACCCTTCGGTCAACGCGGCAAAGTTGTGCTTGAGGTCGTCATGCTTGAAGCGCGCGAACTGTTTCGAGCCGCGCATCGCGAGTTGTGAAAGGCCTGGCTCGGTCAACAGTGCCAGCAGCAGGTGGCCGCTGCGGATCCGCGTGGTGCCAGAGTCGAGCGACGCGATCAGCCACGCGTGCTCGAACAGCGTCGGCAGGTGCTGCGAGAACACCGGCGTGCGCGTGTTGCCGCTGCGGAAGCGGCCGATCTCGGCCTCGAGCTCGCGCTGCAGGGTGTCCGGGGAGATGCCGCTGCGGCGGGCGATCAGCACGAAGTCGCACTGCGGATGCTCGAGCAGCGCGAGGAACAGGTGTTCGAGATCGACTTCGTAATGCCCGCGCGCCATGCACAGGTTGGCGGCGCGTTCGGCGGCCTGCCGGCAGGTGGTGTCGAGTTTGCCGATCAGGGTCTTGAGGCTGATGCTCATGGGTGTGCGGTCCTTGCGCGACGCGTTCCGGGTCGTGAATGAAGTGGCTAGTGGACGGTATGGAGTTCGTAGCGGGTGTCATCCCGCGGCATCGGCGCCGCGCGCGTACACAGGTAGCTGTCCCAGCCGAGGCGTACGCCGTGTTCGCCGAGGCTGGCGCCGCGGACATCCTCCGCGCGCAGCAACAGGCGGACCTCGTACTCGAGCGAGGATCCAAGCAGAAGCGTGAGCCATTTGGCCAGCGACGCCGCAGCCGCGCCCCCGGGCAGGAAGGCATCGAAGTGGCCGCGGTCCAGCGGCCCCAGGTGCAAGCGCATGCGCAGGTCACGCTGCCAGACACGGTCGCCGGCGAGCGCCGTGGATCCGAGCCGGGCAGTGCCCGACCCGAGCAGGGTGCGCTGCGCTGTCGGCACCCGGTACCAGGCGCCGACGAACTGCTCGACGCGCACCGGCACACCGAAGTAGTCGCCAAGGATCCTCTGCACGGTGATCGCCGACACCGGCCGCTGACGGATCGCGCCGGCGTGGTAGGCCACGGCCTGGTCGAAGAGGTCGCCTTCGCCGTCCACCATCCGCTCTCGCAGTCCCGGGAGGCCGAGCCCTGCCAGCGACAGCACCAGTGGCAGGAAGCGCTCGCGGCGGTCCAGTTCGTACTGAAGCGCAAGCCGGTACTTCTTCCATGCGCCGTAATGCAGCGCGACCATGCGAGTGGTGAAGATGTCGAGGAACGCCCGGGCCGCGCGGTCGCGCCGGTAGAGCTCGCGGTCGGCCAGCGTTTCGGTGTAGTGCAGTGGCAGCGCCCCGGTGGCGCCGAGCAGGCCCATGAAAGCAGGCGTGAGATGTACCTGCCCAACACGCAAACCCGCCAGCGCTTCATCGAGCGCTTCGCCGCCCTTCAGTTCGACGCCTTCCAGGTCGTACAGCGCCATGTCGCCGAGTTCGCTGGCCGGAAACCCCAGCGACAACGAGTTGCGGAAGCGCACCTGCAACGGCAACGCATCGCCTGCTTTGACGCCCTGGCGGTGGAACAGCTGCTCGAGCAACCGCATCGCCTGGAAGAATCCGAAGCGCTGCGGTTGCTCCGCCAGTTGCTGGATCAGACCAGCGTCGATTCGCCGCTGCGCGCGTCGCATCGCACCAGCTCCTCCCCATTGCGGGCCGACAGCAGAACCAGGCGGGTGAAGCTGTTGGCGTGGACGTACAGGCCGAAGAAGCGGTCGAGGACCTGCGCGAAGCCGGCGATGCCGCTGCCGACGAAATCGTTCTCCTCGATGGACAGGCGGATCTCGATGCCGCGCACCACCGATGCGAAGTGTCGCCCCGGCATCCACTCGGTCGCGGCGACATGTTCGATCGCGACGATGCCGTCGATCTGCCGCCGCGACACGTCGGTCGATGCGAGGTCATACAGCCGCAGCATCTCCTTGAGCGCAGGCAGGCCCGCCTGGGTCAGCGACAGATGGTTCAGCGCCAGGTGCGAGATCAGCCGCCATTGCGCACCGCGTCCGCGACGGAACCGCAGTGGCGCCGAGGGCTTGCGCAGCATCGCGATGCTGCGCACCGGCGCGCCGCCTTCCATGCTGAGATCTCCCCCGGTGACGCCGAACGTGAGCTGCGTGGGAAGGTCGCGATTGCTGCAGGTCAGTTCCACGCTGACCACGTCGGTTCGTGGCACGACCGGGTTGAAATCGAGATCGACGAAGGACAACTCGGTCTCGTAACCCGGGCTCACACGCTCGACGTCCTCATTGCGCTGCGACACCCAGTAGTGCCCGCTGCGCTCCGGGTCCTCGCCATGGTGGAGCGAGTAGAACGGGCGGAATTCCTGTATCTGTTCACCCTGGGGTGTCTGCCTGATGCGGACCACCGATTCGATGGCGTGGACGTCATAGGCGAACGCACGCCGCGCGTCGGCGAGCACGGGGTAACTGTCGACACGCTGGGTGACGCGGATCGGTTCGCCACGTTGCCGGAACAGGTTGACGACCGGGGTGCAGCCGGCGAGCAGATGATCGGACGAGAGACCTTCCAGCACGCGCGACGCGGCATGCTCGGGCCCCGCACCGCGCAACACCAGATGCACGGTGAAACGCCGGCTGGCTCCGGCGGTGACGTCGCGCAATGGCAGATCGAAGAACCCGAATTTGTCCGGGAACGCGAAGAACTCGGTCAGCAGGCGGTACGCCGGGTGCGAACGCGCGGGAAAGTCAATCAGCGCGTCGCTCTCGTCGAAGCCTGTCGGCTGCAACGGGCTGTTCTCCAGTCGCCGCCAGCGTCCGTCGCCATCGGCTTCGACGTACGCACCCAGCACCTGCAGGGCGAGCGCATCGCGCAGCGCCGCGCGCAGTGACGGCTCGCCGTCGGCGAACAGACGCAGAATGGCGCCATCCAGCTCGGCGAATGACACCTGCGCCGATGCGAGCTCGAAGCTCAGTGAAATCTGCGCGCCGCTTCCCTGCGGCAGGGTCACCGCCAGCGGCGCGTCCGCCACGCCGCGATAGCGTGCCGACACCAGCGACAACGGCAGCAGCTCGACATCGAATGCGGTGCGGAACCTGCAGGGAACCCCGCGCACCGACCGCGACTGCAGCATGGTGCCGCGTGGAATGCGTACCGGGCCGCTGAGTCGCGTGGTTCCGGGGCCGGCGTCGAACCGGGCGATCGAACACGACGGGAAGCTACGCAGGTAATGGGGGTACATCACCTCCAGCAGCGCGTCGGTGAATTCCGGATAGTCGTCGTCGATCTTCTTGGAAACACGTGCGCTCAGCAGCGCGAATGATTCGATCAGGCGCTCGACATGGGGGTCTTCACTGCCCTCCGCCGACAACAGCAGGCGGTTGGCGATCTTGGGGTAGCGTTCGGCGAACTCGCGGCCGTACCGGCGCAGGTAGCCGAGTTCGCGCTCGTAGAAGGGCAGCAGGTCCTGCACGGATTTCCTCAGGCAGCCTGTCGCCGCAGGCGACTCACCGAATACTGCAGCGTCGTCGGTTGCAGCATGGCGTCAAAGCTCACCGGTTCGCGCGCGGGTTGCACGTCCAGGAGCGCATGGATGGAGAAATGCAGTCCGGTGCCGGCGCGATTGCCGCTGTCGAGCTGCACCTGCACGTGGTGGAGACGACGCTCGTGGCGGGCGATGGCCTGCTCGAGCGAACGGCAGATCGCCGCGCGGTCATATGCATTGGCGAGGCTCATCGCCGCGAAGTCGCACAGCCCGTAGGTCATCAGCGAGCGCTGGCATTCCGGAAACGCTGCCAGCGCATCTTCATCGAAGGCACAGCGGCTGTTGAGCAGACCTTCGAGATCGCGTGCGACCGATTCCTTGTACTGCTCGAGCGAGACTGGACGAACCACGCTTGCGACCGCGCTGCCGCGCGGCGAATCGTCAAAGAGCTTTTCCAGCAGGCTCGGCTCGAGTCCCTTCATGTTCCTGGCGTCCTGGCGCGGCAGTGCTGCGCGTATAACGGCCGTCGGCAGGCGACGGAGCGGGCGGGCGCATCCGTGGCCCGCGTGCAAATGCGGTGGCACCTTGCGGCGCCACCGCAAAACCACCGCGGGTTACGCGGTGTAGTTGGGCACGTTCTTGATGGCACTCCACTGCGCCACCGTCTTGCCGCCAACCCCGCCTTCCGGCTTCTGCTGGTTGTAGGTCCAACGGATGGCACCGTAGCTCAACTGCACCACTTCCTGCGGCATGCCCTCGTCATCGACCGTGGTGGTCACGCGATGGACGAGGACATTGAGCAGTTCGACGGCGTAGTAGTTGATGGCATTGCCATCCTTGTCGGCGCGCATGAATTCGATGCGGGCCTTGGGGAAGGTGGTGCCGTTGGCGCACGCCTGGTTGAGTGCGGTGGTGGAGAGGTCGATCGACTTGACGACTTCGATCGGCGACAGGTTGACGCGCGCGGCAGTGGAACCACCGGACGTCGACGCCGTGGCCGAACGTGGCTGGAGGAGATCCTGCGAGAAGGACTTGATCTCGATCCAGTCGCGGTGCTTGTCGTCGCGGGACTCGCCCTTGATCGTGTCGATGCTGAGGAACGCGTGTTGCATACCTGGTTTCCTTGTTCCGTTCTTCCGTGAGTAGGACGCCGGGCGCGGGCCCGGCGCGTGGCTGGCCGCCGTCCATGGGCAGACGGCGACCAAGCTTCGGATCGGGATCTCCGTCCCTTGGCGCTAGAGACCGCTACGACTTCTTGGCGCTGGCCGGCAGTTCGGCCACCAGCCGCAGCGAAACCGACAGCTCGTCGAGCTGGAAATGCGGCCTGATGAAGGCCACCGCGCGGTAGACACCGGGCTTGCCCGGCACTTCCGAAACCTGGATGGATGCCTCGCGCAACGGATACTGCGCCTTGGCTTCCTGGCTCGCGTTGTCGTCCAGAAGCACGTACTGCGCGATCCAGCGGTTGAGGAACTCCTCGACATTGCCGACCGACGCGAAGCTGCCGATCTTCTCGCGCATCATCGCCTTGAGGTAATGGGCGATGCGCGAGACCGCGAAGATGTACTGCAGCTGCGCGGACAGGATCGCGTTGGCGTTGGCGGCGTCAGTGTTGTATTTCTTGGCCTTCTGCACGGACTGCGCACCGAAGAACGCCGCGTAGTCGGTGTTCTTGCAGTGCACCAGCGGGATGAAGCCAAGGTCGCTGAGTTCCTTCTCGCGGCGGTCGGTGATGGCGATCTCGGTCGGGCACTTCAACGCAACCTCGCCGTCGTCGGTACGGAAGGTGTGCGTCGGCAGGTCCTCGACCAGGCCGCCGCCTTCAACGCCGCGGATCGCCGCGCACCAGCCGTAATCCTCGAACGCGCGTGTCAGCCGTGCACCCATTGCATAGGCGGTGTTGCACCACAGGTACTTGCTGTGGTCGCTCGCCTCGACTTCCTCGACGAAATTGAAACCCTCGACCGTGGTGCCATCCTTCGGGTTGTAGGGCAGCCGGCCGAGAAAACGCGGCAGCGTCAGGCCGACGTAGCGGCTGTCCTCTGCATCGCGGAAGGACTTCCACTTGGCGTATTCGACGGTGTCGAAGATCTTTGCGAGGTCACGCGGCTTGCCAAGGTCGGTGAAGGTTTCCAGCCCGAACATGTCTTCCGACGCCGAGCTGATGAACGGCGCGTGCGCCGCGGCGGCGACATGCGACATCTGCTCGATGAAGTACATGTCCTCCGGCTGCCGCCCGATCGCGTAGTCGCCGATCAGGGCGCCGAACGGGGCGCCACCGAAGGTGCCGAATTCCTCTTCGTAGACCTTCTTGAACAGCGCGCTCTGGTCGAAGTCGATCGCCGACTTGAAGTCGCGAACGATGTCCTTCTTCGGGGCATTGAGCACCTTGACCTTGATCATCGGGCCGGTGGACGTCTGCTGGCACAGGTAATGCAGGCCGCGCCAGGTGCTCTCCAGCTGCTGGAATTCCGGCGCATGCATCACCGCCGACAGCTGCTCGGAGATCATGCGATCGAGTTCGGCGACACGCGCATCCAGGGTAAGACTGAGGTTTTCGGACACGACCACGGTGCCGTCCATGACCTCGCGGGCGAGCTCGGAAATGATGTCCTTGGCCCGGCGGTGCTCCACGTCGGTCCTGGCAACCTTGCTCTGCTCGACGATCTGGTCGAGCAGGCCCGCGGCCTCGGTGGTGGGCGCCGCGGCGGACGCGGCAAGTGCCTCTGCGTTCATGCGTCCTGCTCCTGCGGATTCTCGGCACCCAGACGGGCCAGCTGCTCGGTGTTGTTGAGCACATCGGTGAGGATGTCCTCGAGCTTTTCGTTGCCGGCGAGCTTGTTGCGCAGGTCGGCGAGCTTGGAGCGCGATTCCAGCAACCGGCGCAGCGGTTCGACCTGCTGCACCACCGCCTCGGGTCGGAAGTCGTCGATCGACTTGAACGTAAGCTCGACACCGAACTCGCCGCCCTGGTCGCCGATGCGGTTCTGCACCCGGTAGGTCGCGCGCGGCGCGACCCCTTCCATCACCTCGTCGAAGTTGTCGAGATCGACGTTGACGAATTTGCGATCCTTCAGTCGTGGCAGCGGCTGTTCGGGATTGCCGCTGAAATCGCCCAGCACGCCGACGACGAACGGCAGTTCCTTCTGCTCGATGGCGTCGCCCTTCTCGACGTCGTAGGTGAGCTGGACACGCGGGGGCCGGATCTTCTGCAGCCGCTTCTGGACACTATCCTTCTTGGACATGATTCGTCTCCTGACGATGTGATGAGGCGGTGGCTGCGGTCAGTTTCCGCCGATGTTCTTGAACGGGTCGGCGCCGCTGCGCGGTGCCGGTGCGGGCGTCGCGGGTGCGCGTTCCTCCTGCGCCGGCGCGCTCGCGGCAGGCTGGCTTCGCGGCGTACGTGCGGTGCGGCGCGATGCCCGCGCAGGCTCCGGCTCGGCGAGGATCGCCGGGCCCATGGTTTCGCGCAGCGTATTGGCGAGGGTTTCGGCTTCGCGACGCGCGGTTTCCGACGCCAGTGCACCGCGGCCCTGCAGGCGCTGCAGGGAATGGTTGGCGATACGGAAGCCGCTTACGGTGAGGATGCCGTCGGCAACGATGTCGTCCGGATCACGCTGCATCGCCTCTTCGGCGGCAACAATCGCACGTGCGTAATGGGTGCGATCGAACTCGAGCTGCGCGATGCGCACCCAGGGTTCCTTCTGCGTGGGATCCGCGCCCGCGGCATCGCGGAACGCGATCAGTGCGCTGTCGACCTGCCCCGCCCGCACCGAATTCTCGGCCTGGTCGATCAGGACCGCATAGTCGGGAGTGTTCCTGTTCGCCGGGGTCGAGGCACAGGCGCCAAGCAGCGCCGCCAGCACGACCACGGACAGGCCGCGCACGGCCCGGTTACCGTTCCATCTCGTCATCATGACCGTCCCAAATCAATCCTGATTCTTTCCTTGTGCACGCACGTCCCGTGCGCCACGTGGTGCCGGCCGTTGCCCGGCCCGCTCCTTCTCCCCACCCGGGGAGCCGGTATAGTAGCCCGCAGACCGCGCGTCAATGCAAGCACAGATTTCGCTCGATAGACGCCGCCGACACGCCCCGGGGCGGCTGGACGGGACCCGACAACGGATGACGGAACCTCGTATGGATACGAACCCGCGCGCACGGCTTGCGCCCTCTCCCCATTCATCGCCACGGCTGCGCACGGCGCTGGCTGCGCTGCTGATCGTGTGCGGAATCCCGGCCTGCAGCAGCGGTGGCGGCATCGTCGATCGCACCCTGCAGACGGTGGGACTGCGCGATGCCGCGCCGGAGGCCCCGCAGGTGGTCGCCGTCGAGCTGATGGCCGGCAACAACCTCAACGCCGGCACTGGGACGCGTGGCCTCGCCCTGGTGGTGAAGACCTACCAGCTCCGTGATGGGCGCCGTTTCGAGCAGGCGCCATTCGAGGCCTTCCTCGACGAAAGCCGTGAGCGCGCCGCGCTCGGCGACGACATGGTGGCGGTGAACGAGGTGGTGCTTGCGCCCGGGCAGCGACAGGTCGTGCAGGAGCGCCTGGGCGACGGGGCCACGGTGCTCGGCGTGGTCGCACTGTTCCAGGCGCCAGCCGCCAACCGCTGGCGGCTGGCCTTCAGCCCCCGCGATCCGGCGGCGCGTGACGGTGGCATCCGCATCGGCCTGCACGCCTGCGCCATGACCACGTCGAGCACGGCTCTCTCGACCCGGTTGCCGGGTGACGCCTCCAGCCTCGCGTCGGTGCGCTGCCAGCCGGCGGGACGCTGACCGGGATTGCCGGCCCTCCACGGGCTCGCTACTCTGCAACCGGCGCCGAGCGCGCCACCATGCATGCGTCCGGCATGCCGCACCGAAGGAACGGCGCGAAGACGCATGGAGTTTCACCCCGCCAAAGGATTGCCGCGTGTCGCATGTCAGCCGGATGTCGAAGGTGTTCTGGGGCGAGGGCCTGTTCCTTCGGCCACAGCATTTCCAGCGCCAGGACGCCTATCACGAAGCCCGCATCCACGATCTCGCGCGCAGCCTGCATCCGTATCCATGGGGTGTGCGCCGGCTGAAGTTCGATGCACAGAGCCTCGCCAACGGCAGCGTGCGCGCGCTCGAACTCTCGGCGATCTTCGCCGACGGTGAAACCTATGACGCGCCTGCGCACGACCAGCTGCCCGATGCACTGTCGCTCTCGGGGCTGCCGGCCGGCGTGCAATCGACGACCGTCCATCTCGCGCTGCCGCTGCTGCGCGATCACGGTGGCAACTGCGGCAATGGTCAGGACGACGCCACGGCACGCTCACCGCGCTACCGGCAGGCGGACCTTGCCACCCCGGACCTCTACACCGACGCCGCCTCCGCCGAACTTGCCTATCTGCACAAGGCGGTGCGCCTGTTGACGGATGACCAGCCACGAGACGCCTACACCACGCTGCCGGTGGCCCGCGTCCGGCGCACGGCGACCGGTGGTTTCGAATTCGACGACGCCTTCATGCCTTCCGCGCTGCACGTACAGGCGTGCGCCCCGCTCAACCTGCAACTCCGGCAGCTGCTGGATGCGCTGCAGGCTAAGGTGGACGCGCTGTATGGCCTGCATCGCGAACCGTCGCAGAACATCATCGAGTTCCGGTCGGGTGACATCGCGTCCTTCTGGCTGCTGCATACGGCGTCGTCGGCGTACGCCGCGCTCTCGCACCTGTTCCGCAACGGCGACTTCCATCCGGAACGCCTGCACCAGGAGCTGCTGCGCCTCGCCGGTGCGTTGCTGACGTTCACCAAGGCCTACGGGCTGGCCGACCTGCCCCATTACGACCATGCTCATCCCGAAGACGGCTTCGAGCGCCTGTTCGGGATCATCCGTGAGCTGCTCGACACGGTGATCTCGGCGCGCTACTTCCAGATCGCGCTGTCGGAAGTGAAGCCATCGTTCCACCTGGGCCGCATCGACTCCCAACGCATCGATGACCATTCCGCGTTCTATCTCGGCGTGGGTGCCGATATGCCCGGCCAGGAACTCGTGCAGACGGTACCGGTACGCTTCAAGGTGGGCGCACCGGACGACGTCGAGAAGTGCGTGCTGTCCGCGCTGCCCGGCGTGAGGCTGGTGCACGCTGCGCAGGTGCCGGCGGCGATCCCGGTCAGGCCCGGCAGCCACTACTTCAGCGTGGAGGCACGGGGCCCGCTGTATGAGCGGATGCTCAAGGCGCAGTCGATGATGATCTATGTGCCTGCCGGCATCCAGGACCTCAAGCTCGAACTGATCGCGGTGGCGCCATGAGCACGCTTCCTCCCGTTCCCGGCGCGATGCCTTCGCTGACGCCGCAGCATGCGGCGCCCCCGACCACGGCCGCGGCAACGCCACGCAGCCTGCTCGACCTGATGTCGGACGGTTTCTACCTGCTGGTGCTGCTCAAGCGTGGGCAGCTGCCGCATGACACCGAGGCCTTCGTGCAGTCGATCCAGCGCTTCCTCGCCCAGGTGGAACGCGGCGCGGCCCGGCTTGGCATCGCCTCGGAAGATATCTATGCCGCCAAGTACGCGTTCTGCGCCGCGATCGATGAGGCGGTGCTGTCGCAGGCGTCGGCATTGCGCGACACCTGGGAACTCAATCCCCTGCAGTTGCGGCTCTTCGGCGAGCACCTGGCGGGCGAGCACTTCTTCGACCGGCTGGACGAACTGCGCGCGCAGGGCGCGCCGCGGCTTCCGTCGCTGGAGGTCTACCACTACTGCCTGCTGCTCGGCTTCGAGGGCAAGTACCGGCTGGAAGGCCCGGAGAAACTGGGCTACCTCACCGCGCGGCTCGGCGACGAGATCGTCTACCTCAAGGGCAAGCGCACCGGCTTCGCGCCGCACTGGCCGCCGCCGGACAACGTACGCCATGCGCTGCGTCGTGTGGTCCCGCTCTGGGCGCCGGCGGTGGTCGTCGCCTGTTTCGGTCTGATCGGCTACTTCGGGCTGCACGCATGGACCGGCCAGCAGACCGAAGAGCGCCTTGCCGCATACAACCAGGTCGTGCAGATGCCAGAACGCACGGCCCATATCACCATCACCCTGCCGTGAGCCCCATATGGACATGCCTGCTCTGGCCCGTGACGCGCTTGCCGCGCTCTCGGTACCTTCGCAACGCGCCCGCCTGATCCAGCTGGGTGCGTCCCGGCCGGGCGTGCCGGTCGACGGCCTGGTTGTCGAGCGCTTCCATGGATCGGAAGCCGTATGCGCGCCATTCCGCTTCGAGGTCGACGTGCTGTCGACCTCGGCGTTCGTCGACTCCGGCCAACTGCTCGGGGAGACACTTTCGCTGCATCTGCGACGCGCCGACGGAGGCATGCGCGACTGGCATGGCCTGTGTGCGGAGGTCGCGCCGCTGGGCGGCGACGGTGGCCTGGCACGATACCGGCTGACCCTCGCACCGTGGACGGAGTGGCTGCGCCATCGCCGCGATGCGCGCATTTTCCAGGACATGGATGTACGCGGGGTGGTCGAGACCATGCTCGGTGACGTCGGGCGCGCAACGTGGCGCTTTGATGTCACCCGCAGGCTTCCGGTGCATGCGATCACGACGCAGTACCGTGAGACCGACTGGGATTTCCTCACCCGCCTGCTCGCGGAGTCCGGCCTCGCCTGGCGCTACGAACACACGCAGCGCGGCGTCGGGGCGGGCGCGGACGATAGTGACCCCGGGCATACGCTGGTGATCTTCGATGCCGATGCGGAGCTGCCGTCGCCGGTGCGGCTGCGCTTCCATCGTGCGGATGCGAGCGAAGCCGAGGATTCGATCACGGCGTTGGGCGAACGGCGCGAACTGGTGCCCAACCGCAGCGTGGCCAGCAGCTGGCACAGCGAGCGCGTGGAGGCGGTCAGCAGCGAGGCGGCCGCTGCCCATCACGATGCGATCCCCACGCTCGAAGTCTACGTGCAACCGCGTGCCGGTCGCTTCGCAGACCCTGCCCATGCCAGCGAGGAAGCGACATTCCGCCTCGACGCCGCGCGCCTGCGTGGCTGGCGACTGGAGGGGGCGGGCTCCGCGCGTGTGCTCGCGGCAGGCCAGCCCATCTCGATTGCCCAGCATCCCCGGCATGGAGGCGCCACGCTGGTGCCGCTGGCGGTCGAGCATGTCGGCACCAACAACCTCGGTTCGGGCATTACCGCGCTGCTCGCACAGCCCGAGCTCGAACACGGAAGCTACCGCAACCGTTTCGTTGCCACCCCGGCAGAGGTGCCCGTGGCACCGCTCCCGGCGGACCGGCCACGTGTCCATGGTCCGCAGACCGCGCGCGTTGTCGGTCTTCCCGATGCGGCGGTGACTCCGAGCCGCGACCACCAGGTGCGCATCCAGTTCGCCTGGCAACGCGGCGAACACCCGAACCCCGGTGGCCTGTCTGCAGGGTCGCACGCGCCCGGTGACCACACCTCGGGGACGTGGGTTCCGGTCGCGGAATGGCTGGCCGGCCCGAACTGGGGCAGCCACTTCCTGCCACGCATCGGCGCGGAAGTGCTGGTCGAGTTCCTGCATGGCGACATCGACCAGCCGCGCATCACCGGCCAGCTCTACAACGGCGATGTCGCACCACCGTTTGCAGCCGGCATCGATGGCGGGGCCAACCATCCGGGCACACTGAGCGGCCTGCATACGCGGGGTCACGACGGCGGCGGGACCCAGCAGTGGGTGATCGATGACACGCCCGGGCAACTGCGCACCCGCCTGCACACCACGCTGGCCGACAGCCGGCTGGAACTCGGCTACCTGATCGAGCACGGCGACCACCATCGCGGCAGTCTGCGCGGACAAGGTGTGGAACTTGCCACGGCGGGCTGGGGCAACGTGCACGCAGCGCAAGGCCTGCTGCTGTCGACGACTGCACGCCCGGATGGCGCATCCACGCAGATGGACATGGCAGAAGCGGTGGCGCAACTCAAGGGCGCCGAACGCACCGCCGAAGCGCTGCATGACACGCTCCGTCAGCAGGCCGTGCCAGGCCTCGATGCCAACGAACGACTCGTCGCGCTGCGCGAGGCAGTGGATCCCGATGTCGATGGCGCCTATCGAGGCAACGTGGCCGGGCAGCCCGCGATGAAGCCCGACGGCGGCGGTCGCCAACCCGGAGACGAGCCGGTCGAGCGGTTCGCCGGCGCAAGGCTCATCGCCGAGTCGCCGGAATCGATCGCCTTCGTGACGCCGAAAAGCGCCATCGCGTACGCCGGCGGCGCAATGCACATCACCGTGCAGAACGACGCGCACATTGTCGCGGGCCACACCACATCGTGGGTCAGCGGCCAGCACACCGCGCTCTACGCACACGCAGGCCCGATCCGGGCGATCGCCGCCAACGGCCCGATCAGCCTGCAGGCGCACACCGGCGAACTCGAACTGCTGGCCGACCAGTCCGTCACCCTCACCGCAACCGACGACCGCATTGACGTCCTCGCGCAGCAGAAGATCGTGCTGCAGGCCGGACAGTCGCGCGTGGTGCTCGAAGGCGGCGACATCACGTTCGAATGCCCCGGCGAATTCACGGTGAAGGCGAGCCAGCATCCGTTCCGCGGGGCTGAAACGAACCCTGCCATCCCTGATCACATGCCACACGAAATCGTCGTACCGCCTGAGATGTTGGCGATTCGGACCCAAACCCAGTACGGCGGTGAATCGCTCGGAGGCAAACCCTATCGGCTTGAGATTGGGGGAAAAACGATTGAAGGGATATTACCGTCCGATGGGACGGTCATGGTGGATGTCCCCAAGGGCGTGAAGAACGGCAAATTCATCGTGTACCCATTCGGCAAAGAACATGGCCCCTGGAGTTGGGATCTGGATCTGAAGCGGCAGCACCAGACCTCAAAGCACGTCGGCATCCAGTCCAGACTGAAGAATTTGGGCTTCTATACCGGCGCGCTAGACGGTGACTTTGGCCCTAGAAGCAAGGCTGCCTGGCGCCGATTCCAAGAAAGTAGGAGCCGTTCAACAGCATCGGGATTGCAAGGGACGTCATTGACCACGCTTGGCTCTGGTCACGACATCTGACGGGAGAATGGACTCAGTGCTGTACGGAAACCATGATCTGCAACGTGGCGACCATGACGGGAGCCCAACCAGTAACAGGCCACCACGTTGGGGAGGTCGCGACAATCCACCACCTTTAGCGCAGAACGTTCAGACACCCATGGGTGCAGGCGGCGCGACCGTCGCAGTTCCAGGACATGTCCAGCAACTCCAACGAGATCTGCGCGAGCTGGGCTTTGCCGTCATTTCGTCGCCGGACGGTGACTTCGGTCGCTATACTCAATGGGCCGTGCGCGAGTTCCAGATCTACTCACGTATGGAACGCGTCGCCGCACTCGACGTGGCTCGGCTGCACGAGCTGACTGGCGATCCTAATGCCGGAGAGGGCGCCTCCGAAGTCGCTGTACTGGGCACTGTCCCAGGAGAGACCCCACCTGTGTCATATTATGTCAGCACCTTGAGACAGGTCGAAAATGCGTCTCCCTATACCGGCCCGATCAGCGGTGTCGTCAATGCGGATACGCGTAATGCAATCCGCCACTGGCTCGATAACAGCTATCGGTGCCCAGTAGTCGTTGAGGCTTGGAACGTCAATCGTGGAGCGCGCACCACGACCTTCAGTAATGGCGTCAACATCTGGCGCCACAACGAAATGACGAGCGGCGCCCCCAGGATCTTCTACCGCGATTTCAGTAATTATTACACCTACCCCGACACCCGAGAAGAGGGCGATTATCACGTCCTCGGAACTTATTCTGCGTTTGGAAATTGGGGTGGCCCTGCAAGCCTGGTACCAGGGCACACATGGCGAGAGGAGGCAGAAATGCTTCCACAGCATCTAATTAACGATGCCACCACAACAACCGCCCTCGCACTGCTGCCTGATAACGCCACTGCCTCAACCTACCGTGTAGTGCGCGCAACAGCTGAACAGGAATGCATGGGCGCATTCGATTCAGTCAATGCCTACGATGACGCTATCGTCTCTCTAGGCCCTTGCCACTGGACACTTGGTGTACTCCCCGATGGCGGTTATGACAATGGAGAGCTTCCAGGGTTCCTTGCCTACGTGATGCATCGAAACTTGGAAGATTACCGACAAGCATACGGAAATTTCGGGCTATATCCTTCAGAGCCATGGGTCGGACAGAACTCGGGACCTCTTTGGCTTAGAGGTCAGTTAAAGTATGCGGGCTGGGCCCGTGTGCATGTAGAAGGCACCGAGCCCAACCGGGCCCATGATAATCTTGCACAGCTTCAGGAGTTTGATCGTTCTGCAGACGAGGCCGCTTACTTCAAAAACTGGCACTGGTTCTTTCGATGGGTCATGGCCGGACGGACGGTTGAAACCGTACGCACTTCTATGTGGGACATGGTCCGCATGCGAATCCGAGACATCCGCTCGTCTAACGTCAACATCAACTCGGGCGGCGTCACCATCAATACTACGATGGGCGAAATTTTTACTTCGGAACGCGCCAACGCCGTCATCTTAAGGTGGCATATCTTTCGTCCCGCACATGTCACCGGCGCTCGCATTCGTACCAGTATCGCCAATGCCATTTCCGGCTCACCACGTATCGAGTGGAATCTCGCCCCAGCACAGTGGACAGATGACCACGAAACAGCGTTGTTGACCCAACTTCTTGTCGATGCCAATCAAGTCAACACTACTCAAACCGCGCTTTCACAATGGCCGAATTATGCTGGTCGGAACGGCAGGGCCTACATTCTCGGCAACGAACTTGGCAACCTACGAACAGAGCGAAACTCGTTCAACCTCGACACGCTTGGGATCTGATGGCATGTCTCGTTCCTATATACCATTAATCGCCCTTTCACTGGTCGCTTGCACCCCCCCCCCTGCCCATACGACCACTCCGGAACCAGCCGTGGCGAACCATCCCTGTGCCACCGCGACTGCAGAGACTCTGATGGAGATACAAACGCTAGAGAACGATGGCGTGAGCATCTGTCGACACGATGGCGTCGGGGACTGCCTCTATTCCGCTGAAGCCGGACGGACATTCGAGGTTGGCAGACCAGATCTGAATTATGACGGCCATCCTGACTTTCTGATTCGTGATTTCACGGGTGCATATGGCAAGCATGACGTCGTCCATTTCCTTGGCTATGCAGCATGTCCCGCTGGTGGATATGTCAAAATACTCGATTCGTTCGTGACTTCAGTTGAGCCGACAGATGACACCTCCTCGGGATGGCGCGAGATCAGCGCTTCTCGTGATTGCTTTGATGATTCGACACAGGACGTTGTGTCTCGCCGCTACCGATTGACATGGGATGAGAGAGCTTCCACCTACGGCCCTCCTGATAATGACGAAGACCTCGCTCAATACTGCAGCAGCAAGGAAATGGCCCCCCCTCCAAACTGACCTCATTTTTCAAGATAAAAGCGTGAGAGGAATTACATATTTGAATCTTGTTTCACGTCTAGTAATAGGTTGAAAAATTCAGCGTGGTCTGCCGAATCCAGGCTGCCTTTGACCCCACTCACAACTACCATAGCGCGGCCCAATGCGGGCTGGCCTCGAAGGCGACGACCACGCCCGCGATGTCGCAATTCCGGCCGAGGTGGCGGTGGCCCCCGCGGCCGCAGGATCGCCCGCGCGTGCACGGCCCCAGACCGCCCGCGTGGTCGGCCTGCCTGCCCGAGGCTCGCCAGCCCCAACCGCGACCATCAGGTGCGCATCCAGTTGGCCTGGGTGAGAGCGCGCGCTTCGCAGGCACTGCCGGCGGCGGGCTCGAACGCCCGGCCAGGGATGGCCGGGCCGGTGGATACGCAAGCCGGCGCCGGTCCCGCCATGGATGGCCACGAGGATGCCCCTGAGCAATAGACGGCCTGGGTGCTGGTGGCCGAATGGCTGGCCGGCCCGAACTGGGGCAGCCACTTCCTGCCACGCATCGGCGCGGAAGTGCTGGTCGAGTTCCTGCATGGCGACATCGACCAGCCGCACAGCACCGGCCAGCTCTACAACGGCGATGTCGCGCCACCGTTTGCAGCCGGCATCGATGGCGGGGCCAACCATCCGGGCACACTGAGCGGCCTGCATACGCGGGGTCACGACGGCGACGGGACCCAGCAGTGGGTGATCGATGACACGCCCGGGCAACTGCGCACCCGCCTGCACACCACGGCCTGCGACGCCCCGTGCCGACGCAGGACTGGAAAAGCTATCGGCAGACACCCGACGATCCGAGGCCGTTCTCCTGGGGCGAAGTCACCTACGTGGTTGGTGACGGTGCCTCCGACGCCGACCCCAACCGCAACCCTCACATTCCCGAAGGCACCCGCGCACTGCCCATCAGGCGTTGACGGCGATCACCGAACACGACGGTACCCGCTGGTGTTCCATGATGTCGGCACCCAGGGCGGCGGGACCGCGTCCGGCTCGGTACGCGAACGCGACTATATGCATGTCCGCCTCCCCTCCTCCTGGGAATGGCCTGGCTTCGAAATCGTGCGCATCGATGACACCCGGCCCGATCACTTCTATGCGCGCCATGTCGCCCACCATGGACAAGCCACCCCGGACGAGCAGACCGCCCTGGAATGACCTGCCCCCAGTAGCCGTACCACCCATTACTGGGAGAGCCCGGGGTTGAAGGGTACTGCGGCGGGATTGGTTTGGGTTCGGTGGTTGGCAGCAAACTGGGCCGGCGGGATGCGTCCGCAGCTGCTGTGCGGTCGCACTTGGTTGTAGTCGCGGCGCCACTCGGCGATGACGCCGCGGGATTGGACCAGCGACGTGAACCAGTGCTCGTTGAGGCACTCGTCCCGGAACTTGCCGTTGAAGCTTTCGATGTAGCCGTTCTGCATGGGCCGGCCGGGCTCGATCAGCAGGTGTTGGATGCCATGCTGCTGCGTCCATGCGATGAAGGCCCGGCTGGTGAACTCCGGACCGTTGTCCGTGCGCACCGCCCGCGGGTAGCCGCGGAACCGCGCAGCCTGATCCAGCACGCGCACGACGTAGGCGCCGCTGATGCCATGGTCGACGGTGATGTCGACGCACTCGTGGGTAAAGTCGTCGGCGACCGTCAGGCACTTCAGGCGGCGCCCGTTGGCCAGCGCGTCGCTGACGAAATCCATGCTCCATACCGCATTGGGCGCCGTTGCAGACGACAGCGGCTGGCGCTGGCTGGGTGGCCTGCGGACCTTCTTGCGGCGACGCACGGCCAGGTTCGCATCGCGATACAGGCGGTAGACCTTCTTGTGGTTCACAGCCGGGTACTCCGGACGCAGCAGGTCGTGCAGGCGGCGATAGCCAAACCTACGGCGCACCTGCGCCAGTTCGATGATGCGCGCCAACAGTGCCTGGGTCGCAGGCGCCTGTTCGGGCGGATGGCGGAAGGCATCGCGGGACAGCCCCGCAAGGCGGCACGCCCGACGCTCGCTCACCGTGGTGGCTTCGAGCATGCGACGGACCGCCTCGCGCTTGCATTGCGGGGCTAGCGTTTTACCCCGAAGCCAACCTTGAGCGCTTCAATGTCCAGGTGCGCTTCAGCCAGCAGCCGCTTCAAGCGGTTGTTCTCCGACTCCAGCTCCTTCAGGCGCTTGGCGTCTTCGGCCTCCATGCCGCCGTACTTGGCCCGCCAGGCGTAGAAGCTAGCCGGACTGAAGCCGTGCTGCCGGCCCAGCTCCGATACCGCCATGCCGGCCTCGGCCTGCTTGATGAAGCCGATGATCTGTTCCGTGGTGAAGCGACTCTTGCGCATGTCCGTCCTCTCTGGGTGACGGACTCTACCTAGCTTCGGTTGGTACGGCTCGGTGGGGGCAGGTCACTCTGCAAAGACATGGCTGGCACAGGCGCTATCGCACCTCATCGTCAAGCACGAAAGCGAGTGGTCGGGGCCGATAGGCAGTGGGATGCATCAATGAGTTGATCCCGGAGAATCGGAAGAATGACTGGACGAAGGAAAAGGAGCGGATCGCATCATTGTTGGGGTGGGAAGATGCCAAAGGACAGAACGGCTGACGGGCGAGGAACCATTGATTGCTCACAACATGCGTCCTGACGCTCTGATGCAGCGACGTGTTCGCAGGCTTGGATGCTCGATGCTCCTGGCCGTGCTGGCCGCCTGTGGTGATAGCAACCCGCCGATGTCGATGGACCGGGCTCATTCCGACCGGGATACCACCATGCAGGTCGAGGACATCGACGTGGCGTCCCCCGCGCTGCCGGCGACGGCGAGCAGCGTCGACCGTGCGCTCCGCTACACCGATGCCGCTGGCGACAACACCCTGCTGCTCGGGCAGCACTCCACGACACGTAGCGACGACGACGGCGTCGTGGATCAGTTGACGTTGCACGCTGCCCACCACCTCGCGACCCCGCACGCGCCGCAGCCATTCCGTGAGGCGTGGCGGCACACCGAGGTTGTCGAGTGTGAGGGGCTGGATTTCGACGGACACTTCCTCGATGAGGTCTTGCGTGTCGAGGACCTCGACGGTGACGGCTTCGCCGAGACCCTTGTAGGGTTCAGCACGTTCTGCGGCGGTGGCATCGATCCACGGCAGATCAAACTGGTGCTGCACACGCGCGATCGCGACTTCGTCCTCGAAGGGGAATCCGTCGTCGAACCTCCCGGCGGCTCGCCATTTGGCGGCAGCCATGCCATGACCCCGCACGAAGACACGGTTCCGGCTCCGTTTCGCGAGGCGCTGCTCGCGGCGTGGAAACGCGTTCGCGCCGACTAGAGGCGGCAACCCTCCTTTACCGCGACCGTCGGACCACCACAGCGCGGGTCATCCCGCGCGGCGGCGTGGAAGTGCATCCGCCGGCCAGGGCCACCATCCCTCCCCCGTCATCGCATACCGATCGGCGGCGCGCTCGAAGCGGTTGCGCACGCTGACGCCGCCGCAGGCGAAGTAGATCGGCAGGAACAGCGGGCCGAGTGCCATGTACTGGTAGACGTGGGCGCGCTCGTGGTCGCCGATGCGGACGTGGGGATCCACGCAGAGGCCGGCGCGATGCGCGTAGGTGGTGCAGGCGACGTCGAGGTCATCACCGGTCTGCAGGATGACGTTGCCCAGCGTCATCGCCCCACCCGGGCCCCACGGGTACCGTGCGAACACCAGCGCGAGGTCGTGGTGGGACCATTTGGGACGCGCGCCAGCCAGCATCCCCGCCGCACCGGCAATCAGGCCCAGCAGCGTGTTCGGCAGCGTCCAGATCACTCCGGCGAGCAGCGCGAGCATGCGCAGAAGAGGCAGCGATCGGGTCACGACACGTGTGTCCGGTTGCAACAGCACGGTACCGGGGCCGACCGGAACCGCATTGCCTCAGTCGCCCTCCGGCATGACCAGCCAGAGCACGAGATACACGATGATGCCGGGGAACGCCGCGGAAAGGACGGACAACACGATGTAACCCAGCCGCACCGCGGTCGGGTTCCAGCCCATCCTGCGCGCGATGCCGCCCAGGACTCCGGCAAGCACACGGTCGTTGATCGAACGCGACAGCGTCGGCCTGTTGGCTGATGGGTTCATGACATCGGTCCTTTCCTAACGCGAGCGGGCCGTGAGCCACTCGTTGATCGCGGTCGGCACTTCCTTCTGCGCGCGACCGGAGACATAGATACCGATATGGCCGCCGCGGAACGACAGTTCGGAATAGTCGTCGGTGCCGACCAGCCCGCGCATCGGCCGCGATGCCGAAGGCGGCACCAGATGGTCCTGCTCTGCGTAGATGTTGAGCACCGGCATCTCCACCAGCCCCAGGTGCACTTCCTGGTCACCGATGGTGACGCCGCCGTTGACGAAGCCGTTGCCCTGGTAGAACTGCTTCACGAACTGGCGGAATGCTTCGCCGGCCTGGTCGGGCGAATCGAAGATCCACTTCTCCATGCGCAGGAAGTCCTCCACCGCCTTGCGGTCGTCGAGGATGTCCACCAGCCCGACATACTTCTGCACGAACAGCCGCCACGGCTTCAGCGTGAGGTAGCAGAGGTTCATCATGTCGGCCGGCACGTTGCCGAGCGTGTCCACGAACAGGTCGACATCCATCTCGCGCGTCCAGTTCGACAGCATGTTGTCGTCGGTATGGAAATCCACCGGGGTGACCATGGTGACGAGGTTGCGCACGCGGTCGGGATGCAGCGCGGCATAGCACAGCGAGAAGGTGCCACCCTGGCACACGCCCAGCAGGTTCACCGCATCGAGGCCATGGCTGTCGCGCAGATGGTCGATCGCGCCGCCGAGGAAGCGCTCGATGTAGTCCTCGAGCGTGAGGAACCGGTCGGACCGGTCCGGATAGCCCCAGTCGATGATGTAGACGTCCTGTCCCAGCGCCAGCAGGTTGCGCACCATCGAGCGGTCCGCCTGCAGGTCCACCATGTAGGGGCGATTGACCAGTGCGTAGCAGATCAGCAGCGGCACCCTCGATGTCGGCGCCTGTTCGCCGCGGAAGCGGTACAGCACGACCTTGCCATCGCGCCAGACCTCTTCGCGCGGGGTGACGCCGAAACCGGTGTCGCCCAGCTCGTGCAGGGTGCGCGCGCCGGAGGCGAGCTTCTGCTGGAAGGTCATCGCCTCCTGCATCAGGGTGTTCAGGCCGATGTCGAGTGGGCCGGTCATGTCAGCGCTTCCCCTTCTTCAGTGGCTTCGGTGCAGCGGGCATGGCATGCGTCGCGGAGAACAGCGTGCGTTGCCCCTGTCGCGCAGGGGCCACTGCGACCTCGCGTTTCGGGCGTCTGGTGGCAGCGGCCTTGCGGACGGCCGGCTTGCTGCGTGCGCCTGTCGTCCTGGTAACCCGGGTTCCGGCAGGCCTGTTGCCCTTCGCCCCCGCGCCGCCCGCCGCGACCTTCGAACCGCGCGGCAACCCACCTCCGGCGGCAGGCCCTGCGGCGGCCTGCGCCTCGCCCCGCGTGGGGACCGGCGTCGCTGCGCGGCTCGTCTTGCCCACCTGCTTGCGGCCAGGGCGACGCGACGCAGGCGCGGGCTCGCCGGATCTGCCACGAGACGGGTTGCGCGCGACGGCGTTGCCGGCCTTGCCGGGGGTCGACGCACCGGGTTGCCCACCGTGTCCACCGGCCAGCGCCGCCACGGCATCCCGCAGCCGGCGGACCTGCCGCTCCAGCTCCACGACCTTGCGGTGCGCGCCGTCGAGCTCGGTACGGGTCGGCATGTCGAACAGCGCGCACACCTGTTCCACCTCGCGCTGGACGCCCTGGCGCACGCGCATCTGCGCGTCCACCAGCGCGGCATAGACGTGGCGAAATTCCTCGCCGAGTGCCACCGGTGCATAGGCCTCCTCGGCTGCGTCGATCCAGAGGTCGAACAGCGCGCGCGGGGAATCGATCTGCAGGCCCGGTGCCTCGCGGTCGGCCAGCTTGCGCTCGAAGATCGCGAGCCCGTCCTGCGTCACCCGCGCCATCAGCGCGTTGTACGCCTCCATTTTCTGCTGCAGTTCGATCTGCGCCTGTGCCAGCGCCTGCCAGCGCTCCTGGTGTTCCCGTGCGAAGCCGAACGTCGGGGTCTGCAGCCAGTCGCCGGCGCCGCCCTGCATCCGCTGCAGCCAGGGTGCCACCTGGGCCAGCCATGCCTGCGGTCCCAGTGAGCCTGCCTGTTGCTGCGCGCTTGCGAGCATCTGGGCGAACGGGTTGCCGCCGCTGTTGGCGAGCATCTTCCTCCAGGCGTCCACGACCTCGCCGGCGCTGCTGTCGCGCCCGGCGAACTGCGCGGCCAGCTGCTGCATCTGCGCATACCACTGCCTCGCGAGCCCATCGAACCGCGATGCCGCGTGCTGTGCAGCCGAGGCCTGCGCCAGGTTTGCCCACCAGCCCATGGGATCCGCGGCACCGGTGGCCGCGAAACCCGGGGCGCCGACACTCGAACCGAAGCCCGGCATACCAGCGCCAGGCCAGAATCCGGACTGGACGGAGCCGCTACCACCCTGCCCCGTCGCGGGCTGCAGGGCCTCGCTCCAGGCACCCCAGAAGCGGCGTGCGAGGGTGTCGAATTCGGCCGCGGCGGCGGCGAAAGCCTGCTGGGATGCATCGTGGGACATGGGACCTCCGGGCGTCGCGTCGATCATAGCAACGGCGCATGCATCGCCCGTTACCGTGACGCGGTCACTCGCGGTGTGCCGCCCGCACGGTCAGGGCTTGGGGATACGCAGCGTCTTGCTGATCATCAGCGTGCCCGACAGCGCGAACATCAGCACCAGCGGATGCAACTGCCACGGCCCGAGCTGCCACTGCCCGAACCAGATCGCATCGCCGATGCGCCCCTGCGACGCGGCCACCGCCAGCACGACCACCAGCGCGAGGCTGGTGGGGATCGGCGTGCCCTCGAAGTACCGCACCTTGCCCTCGTCACCGGCAAGCTGCTCGGCGGTGACGTTGTAGCGCGCCAGCCGGCTGACGCCGCAGGCGACGAAATAGCTCAGTACCACCCAGTCCCAGCCGCCCTGCAGGCCACAGGCGTAGGCGAGCGCCGCGGGCGCCACGCCGAAGGAGATGACGTCGGCCAGCGAATCGAGCTCGCGGCCCAATGTGGAGGCGACCTTGCGCCAGCGGGCCACCCGCCCGTCGAGTGCGTCGAACACGAACGCCAGCGGGATCAGCGCCATGCCGATCATGAGGTCGCGCACCACGCCGTCCTGCAGGAAACGCATTGCGGCGAAGATCGCGCCGGTGCCGCAGAAGGCGTTGGCGAGGGTGAACCAGTCGGCGAGATGGAACTCGCGCAGCATCGAGAAATGGCGGGATCGGGGCATCGTGGGTCACTCGTGGGATGCCCACAGCCTGCCAGAAACCCCTGTGAAGCGGACGGTGGCGTGGCGCACGCTAACGTCCGGGGATCGCCAGCGCTGCCGCATCCAGCGTGCCGCCCGGTCGGGTCTCGATGACCGCGTCGGCAGGCAGGCCGGCCTGCCCGTCGAGATGTGCCTGCACGCGGTCGAGTGCGGCGTAGACGTAGGGCAGCAAAGGCACGTAGCGGGCAGCGTAATCCGGCAACGCCAGGAACCCATCGAAATGCTGGGCGTTGCGGACTTCCCACAGGCGCACGTCGCGGCCGGCAGCACGCGCGGCGGCGGCATACGGGGCGCTGGTGAACGCGATCGGGATCAGGCCGTCGTCGCGACCATGCACAAGCACCACCGGCAGCCCCGCCCGCGGCGGTGCCGAGGCGAGCTGCTGCACGCCGGTGCGCACGCGTTGCGCATCCACGCCGTCGCCGGTCCACAGCGCGCGCAGGCAGGTGATTCCCGTGCCGGTGAGGTCCGGCGGTGCGAGCGCCGGATCGATGATGCCGACACCGGCTCCCGGCGGGATGCCGCTGGCGTCGCTCCACCAGGCGGCTCGTTCGGCCGCGGTGGCCGCACGCGGGCTGAAATCGGGATTCTGCGCTGCGAACGTATGGCCGCAGGGATGCGCGCCAACGCCGTAGCGACCGTAGGCGGAGGCATAGGTGACCGCCACCGCGCGGTAGAGATCGAAGTCCACCGAGAGTGCGGCCGCGCGGATCGCCTCGTCGGTCCAGCCGGACGCGTTGAGCGCGGCCAGTGCGGAGCGGGCCTGCGCTGCGGTGTCGTCGCCTTCGAGCACGCCCGCCTCACGCAACGCCGCACAGCGCGGCGCGCGCATCGCGGTGGCCAGCGCGGACAACGGCGACTGCGGCAGGCCCTCGAGCGCTGCCAGCGCACACGGCATCAGCATCGCCGCTTCGGTGGTGTAGTCGTACAACGGCCTCGCGCCGGGCGCGTCGATGTGGATGCTGGGCTCGCCGGCAACCACGGCGTCGAGCCAGTCACCGTCCTCGGCAGCGCGCAGCACTGCGCCACCACCGTTTGAAATGCCGACCGCGATGAAACGGGTGTTGTCGAAGGTGAAGGGTGCCGCGTCCGGCAGGGCCACGTTGAGCGCGGCCAGTGCGAACTCGCCGGCCTGGCGCACATGGCGCCCCCAGTCGGCTTCGGGGTTGTCGCCGGAATGGGCGTGCTTGAAGGCGATCCCGTTGGCCGGCGCGTCGTCACCCGGATCGAAGGCGAGCAGCTGGTCGCGCCCCGCGACGCGCCCGTCCATGCCGATGCCCTGACGCGCATCGAGGTCGAAGTAGTCGCTGCCCGCGGCCTTGTCGGTGTAGGCGACCGCGCATCCTCTGGGGAGGCCCCACGCGCCCGCCACCGCGATCGCACCATAGATGCCACGCGAGCCGGAAGACGCGGTCACCACCACGCAGCGCCGCCCGGCATCGAAGGCATCCGGGAGTTGCAGCATCACCCGGTGCGGATGGCGCGCGCCGGGCACCGTCGCCAGCGCATGGAACTCGCGCCCCGGGACCGCGGCCACGCTGCCGTACAGGCTGCCGTAGCCGCCTTCCGGGCGCAGGTCGGCGATGCCTCGCCAGCTGCTCCAGAGCGCGCGCCTGCGCAGTTCGGCGACGGTGGGCGCGGCGGCATCGGCGAACGCCGGTGCTGCCATGGCGCGGAGGCCGTCGAGACCGAGCCCGGCGCTCAGAAGATCGTCGCCGTTGCGATGGACGCTGCTGGACATCGGAGTGAAAACGGCCGGATCCATTCGCGATGCCGATGGCGGGCTGGACGCGCAGGCGGCCAGGACGAGCGCGCCGGCACAGGCCGCGGGATGCAGGAATCTGGGGTTCATGGCCGGACCTTAGCAGCGTGCCGCCACGACGGCATCGTACTTTGGTACCACCGGCGCCGGCGGGTGCGATGGCTACAATCGCGCCATGCCGACCCTGCTGATCGCCGACGACCACCCGCTGTTCCGCGCGGCGCTGCGTGGTGCGGCCGACGAGGCCGCAGATGACATCCAGACCTGCGAGGCGGGCACCCTCGACGACGTGATGGCGACGCTTGAAACGCGCGCCGACATCGACCTCGTGCTGCTGGACCTGCATATGCCCGGCAACCACGGTCTCGCCGGCCTGGCGGCATTGCGCGCGCAGTTTCCCGCCGTCGCGGTGGTGCTGGTGTCGGCCAACGAGGATCCGCAGATCGTGCGTCGTGCACTCGACCATGGCGCGGCGGGCTATATCCCCAAGAGCGCCGGCCTCGACGAGATGCGCGACGCGATCCGGGCCGTGCTCGACTGCCGGCAATGGCTGCCACCGGCATTGCGTGGCGCGGTGTCGCGCGCGGAGTCGGCCCCGGGCGATGCGGATCTCGCCGCGCGCCTGGCCAGCCTCACCCCGCAGCAGTTCCGCGTGCTGGCACTGGTGGCCGAGGGCCTGCTCAACAAGCAGATCGCCGATCGCCTCGACGTGCAGGAACGCACCGTCAAGGCGCATCTGTCGGCGATCTTCGAGAAGCTCGGCGCGCGCAACCGCACCCAGGCCGGGGTGATCCTGCGCGGGCTCGAGATCAGCGACCCCGCGGGCCGGGTCGAAAGCTGATCAATCCGTCCGTGCGGGAGCGTTCCCGTCCCCGGCGTGCGGCGCAGCCTCGACATGCAGCATGTGATCACGCAGCTGGTTGGCCCAGCGATAGCAGTCGCATGCGCTGCGTTCCAGTGCGCGCAGGTCGACGATCACCACGCTCCCGCGGCTGTAGCGGATCAGACCATGCTGGCGGAGGCGCATCGTCGCCACCGACACACCAGAGCGTTGCGTGCCCAGCATGTCCGCCATCACCTGGAGTTTGAGCGGAAAGCCGCACGCGCCGACGCGATCGGCCAGCGTCAGCAACCATCGCGCCAGCCGTGCCTCCACGCCATGGAAGCGGGTACATGCGGAAACCCGGGAGGCCTCGCCGAGCAGCACGTAGAGGTAATGATCGAGCATGCCGCGCAGGCGCGGGTTCAATGCGACCTCGGCGCGGAATGCGTCGGCACCCATGCGCCAGGTCCAGCCGCCGGTGCGTACGAGTGCGTTGAGCGGAGACATCGCCGGCCCATCGATGACGGGGCTTGCCAGTAGACCTTCCCGTCCGATCAGCGTCACCTGCAGGCCGGCGAGCTGGTCGGCCTGCGCCATCAGCGCGATCGTCGCCGTCACCGGGTAGTAGACATGGCTGAGTGGTCCACCCATGTGCCCCAGCGCTTCCCCGGCCGCCAGCCACACCGGCTCGCACTGGTCGCCCATGCGCAACAGGTCATCCGGTTCCAGCTGCCGCAGCAGCCGGTTGCGCGAGGCGTTGAAGTCGTCAGGATTCCGGGTTCGACTTGCGCCGCTCGGTCCGAAGTCTTCGATCGGGAAACGAGATGGCGATGCCGCGACAGCGGCGGTCGGAGGCATGGCGTCGATCGCCTCCCCTGCGTCGGCCGTGGGCCCCATCTGCGGCATTCGCGAACCCCTCGGAATCACCATCGGCGGCAGCATGCCGCGCCTTCACGGCGCCGTCGGTACGCAAGCCCACAAAGGAACCCTCGTGGCGGACGTCCACAGGCCGCCGGCTCAGCCGTTGCAGCTCCCGGCCCATGACCGCATAGCATTCGCAGGTCAGGCCCTCGAGGCTGTCGCGATCCAGCACGCGGATAAGACCGCGGCTGTAGCGGATCACCCCCGCCTTGTGCAGCTTGTTGGCCGCCAGCGTCACGCTCTCGCGGCGCACGCCCAGCATCTGCGCCACCGATTCCTGGGTCATCCGCAGCTCCTGCAGCGGCAGCCGGTCGAGGCTCATCAGCAGTCGCCTGCTGAACTGCTGGTCGAGCGTGTGGTGGCGATTGCAGGCGGCCACCTGCCCCATCTGCGTCAGCAGGGTCTGCGCATAGCGCAGGAACAGCTGCTGCATGGCCGGCACTTCAACCAGGCATTGCCTGAGGACGTCGCTGCGCAGGCGGCAGAGCTGCCCGCCCACATGCACCTGCGCACGCAGCGGCATGCTTTCCCCGCCCATCACCAGCGCAACCCCCACCACGCCGTCATTGCCCACCAGTGCGGTCTCGGCGAAGTTGCCCGATTCCATCACATGCAGCAGCGACACCAGGCCGTCGACCGGAAAGTAGACGTGGCGCATGACGTCGTCGGGCTCATGCAGCACCTGGCCTTCGCGGCACTGCACACGCTCGACCTGTTCCAGCAAGGGCTCGCCGGCCAGGCCCACCGCCTGGCGAAGCAGGGCATTGCCCGCCCCCGGGACATCTCCCGAACTGCTGTCTCTCATGCGCTCCCGGCCCCCCTGGTGCGTACCGCCCCGGCCGCCACGTCAACACAGGACATCGATCCTGCGCCGTGATGCGGATCCTATCCTGAAAGTCAAGCCGACAAAACCATGTGTACGACGCCGCACCGACAGCGCGGGACCGTCGCCCTAGCGTGTTGCCACAGGCACCGCTGTCGCCGCGACCGGATGCCACCCCACTGAAGACGCCCAGCACCTCTGCCCCGGAGGCTCCGATGCTCGCCCAACGCGCCAACCCTGCGGCCAATCGCCATGGCCTGACGTTCTGGGGACAGTGGGTGTGCGGCATCAGCCTCGGGAGCGCGGTTCTCTGCTACCTCGCCATCAGCCACTTCGGTGAGGTACCGGGGGAGTACCGGCTGCTGGTCGCACTGACCGTTCTCGGCTCCGTGCCGGCCTACATGCTCCTGCGCGTGTACCACAAGCGCTACAGCTACCTGTCGGGTCTGCTGCACCTGGCCGCCGGCTGGGTGACGTTGCTGGCGGGGCTTGCCGGCATCCTCTACATCAGCGAGAGCAACGCGCTGTTCGCCAGCCGGATCCTGTTGGAGTGGGCACTGCTCGGCTTCGTCGTCCAGGCCATCGCCTTCATGCCGCTGCGCTATTTCGCCATGCTGCATGCACGCAGGCTCAATCGCGAGCGCACCGCGATCATCATCGGCACCAGCCCGCGCGCGTACGAGCTTGCCCAGCGGTTGCATGCATCCAACCGCATCCCGCTGGTGGGCATGGTGCCGCCCACTGCCGACCAGTCCACCCGCGATGGCCGTTTCCCGGTGCTCGGCAACCTGCCCGACCTGCAGGCGATCACCGAGCAGCATCGCGTGCGTCGGGTGTATATCGCCGTGACGCTGGAGGAGATGGCGCGCATCGAACAGCTCTACCTCGGGCTGCTCGACATGAGCGTCGACGTGGTGTGGGTTCCGGACTTCGGCCGCATGCCGCTGCTCAACCAGTCGATCGCGCAGATCGACCAGTTGCCGGTGATCTACCTCAACGAGGCGCCGCTCAGTTCGCACCCGGCCGCGGTTTTCAGCAAGGGCCTGATCGACCGCACGATCGCGGTGCTGGGGCTGCTCGCCCTGGGCCCGTTGCTGCTCGCCACGGCAATCGCGGTGAAGCTGTCGTCGCCGGGGCCGGTCCTGTTCCGGCAGCCGAGGCATGGTTGGAACGGCGAGGTGATCCACATCTTCAAGTTCCGCTCGATGCGCGTGCACCACGATGGCGAGGTCAGGCAGGCCACCCGCGACGACGACCGCGTGACGCGCGTGGGCCGCTTCATCCGACGCACGTCGATCGACGAGCTGCCCCAGCTCCTCAACGTGCTGCGTGGCGAGATGTCACTGGTCGGGCCGCGCCCGCACGCCGTCACCCACAACCAGTACTACTGCGACAAGATCCTCGCGTACATGGCGCGGCACCGCATCAAACCCGGCATCACCGGGCTGGCGCAGGTCACCGGCCACCGCGGGGAAACCGAAACACTCGACAAGATGCAGCGGCGCGTCGAACAGGACCTGGCGTACATCAACAACTGGTCGTTGTGGCTGGACATCAAGATCCTGATGAGAACGCCCTTCTCGTTGTTCTCGCGAAACATCTATTGATCGGGCCAGCGCAGGCGCCGGGCGCGCATCACCGCCATCGACCGCGCCGGCAGCGACGCCGTGACAACCGGGGAAAGGAACGCTACATGCACATCAAAGTTGTGGGGACCGGGCTTGTGGCGCTGTGCCTGATGCCGGCCGCGGCGTCCGGCCAGTCCGCCTTCTCGCCATTCGCCGCGGTGAGCGTGGAGCACGACTCGAACGTCTTCGGTTTCGCGGATCGCGACGAGGCCGAACGCACCACCGGCAGTCCGGCGTTGTCGGACACGGTGCGACGCGCCAGCATCGGGGCCGACCTCCAGTACACGCTGGGCCAGCAGACGCTGCGCGCCGGCATCCATGCCGGACGCAACGACTTCCAGCGCTTCGGCCAGCTCGACCACAGCCACCATCGCTGGAGCACCGCGCTGGACTGGCGCCTCGGACCCCGCGTGGACGGGCTGCTGGAGTGGCGCCAGGAACGGCGCATGGCAGCGCTCGCCGAGCGCCAGAGCGACGAACTGGCGATGGAGGACGAGCGCATCGGGACCGCGGCGCTGAACCTGGACATCGGTGCGGACTGGCGCCTGCAGAACACCGTCCGCAGCCGGCAGCTGGAACTCCCGCTGGTGGGGCTGCCGCATTTCGCGCTGGAAGAGGACAGCTTCAGCACCGAACTGCGCCACAGCGGCCTGGGCCTGTTCAATGCCGGCCTGCGTGCCGAATACCTCGATGGCCGCTTCACCGGCACGCTGCTGGGCGACGAGCCGTTCGACCAGATCAGCGTGGAGGCGGTCGCCACCTACGCCGCCAGCGGCCTGTCGCGCTTGAACGCACGCCTGGGCCACAGCCGCCGCCGCGACCGCCGCAACGCCGACAACGACACTTCCGCCGTGACCGGGCTCCTGTCGATGGAGCGAACCTTCAGCGGCGTCACCTCGGCCGACCTCGAGCTGTTCCGCCAGATCAGTTCCTTCTCCTACGGGCCCGAGTCGATGATCGAAACAGGGGTGCGCACCACCCTGCGCTGGCAGCCGAGCGCCAGGACCGCCGTGCAGGCAGGACTGGAATGGAGCCGCAACGAGTTCCAGGAAAGCGCGCGGTTCCAGCAGGCCGGCGAGCCGATGCGCAACGACCGCCAGCGCTCGGCGTTCCTGCGCGCCCAGTATTCGCCACTGCCGTGGCTGGGGCTGCATCCCTACGCCCACGTCCGCGACCGCAGCTCGAACTACCGTGAGCAGCGCTACGACAAGTACGTGGTGGGCCTGGAAGTACGCATCCGTTTCGGCAGCGCCCAGCCCACCGAGGCGGCGGACCGCCGCTACTGATCACGGGCCGCGCCGCTCAGCCCGCCGCGCACTCCCGCAGGTCGGAGCCGTCGGCACTTGCGGCCACCCCCTGTTCCAGTGGGATCCACGCGATGCGCAGCACGTCCTCTGCCCTGCGCGAATCGAGCACGATCGCCTGGCGCCACAGGCGCAACAGCGAAGGCGGGATCGGCGCGGCGGATTCCGTGGAGGCGCCGACGCCGGCGCGGCGCCTCATGCCTTGCCCGGCGACCCGCAGCGGCGCGGCGATCGCCTCCAGCCGGAGCCGATAGCCGGGTACCGGTGCGGGGCTGAGCCCCAGCGCGCGCGCATAGATGGCGAAGTACCCGTTCCAGGTCGGGGGGTCGGGAATCGCCAGGTTGAAGCTCCCGCCGATTGCCTCGGGCGTGCCGATCGCGGCCACGACCGCGGCCGAGACATCGTCGATATGCACCAGATTGCAGCGGCCCTCGCCGGCGCTGCCCAGGTCGCCGATGCGTCCGCTGCGCAGCAGGTCCGCGATGCGCAGGCTCCACTGCGGGCTGCCACGCCCATGGATGCAACCGGGACGCAGGATCACGCGCCGTGGCATGTCCGCAAGCGCGCGCTCGGCCCCCAGCTTGGCAGCCGCGTAGTCGCCCAGGCGGCCGACCGGTAGCGTGCGCTCGTCGACCATGCCTTCGGCGCTGCCGTATACCGCCATCGAACTCAGGTGCACGACGCCCGGTGGCAGCGGCGCCCCGGCGACCGCACGTGCCAGCGCGTCGGCACTGGCACGCAGCGTTGCGGCGTCGCCGGACACGCAATTGACCACCCAGTCCACGTCACGGATCGCAGCCGCCAGGCGCTCCGCATTTGTGGCATCCAGGGCCACGCTCCCGATGCCCGGCGACGTCTGCGGCGGCCGCCGTGCCGCGGCCACCACCGGGCCGACGCGTGCCGCGGCGAGCGCGCGCGCGACATGGCGACCGACATACCCGCTTCCGCCCAGCACCAGCACCCGCTGCGTCACGCGTGCTCCCGTGCGTGCCCGGCCGACACGCCGACCACGGGGCGCGCCAGCCGTGCCTGCAGGTGATCGGCCAGCCGCAGTGCCAGGGCCACGATGGTCAGGGTGGGATTGGCCTGGCTGGAGGTCGGGAACACCGCCGCGCCGGCCACGTACAGGTTCTCCATGCCGTGCACGCGACCGTCGCCGTCGACCACGCTGCGACGCGGGTCGGTTCCCATCCGGGCGGTGCCGATGTGATGGCCGCCGTAGGCACCGTAGCGCAGCATCTCCGCCTCCACGGTCGCGGGGTCGTAATCGAGCCGCCCGACGCCGCTCTCGCGCAGGTCGCGGGCCAGCACCGCCAGCGCGGTGCGCACGGTGTGCACGTCGCCCGGCGCATGCCGCCAGTCCACCAGCAGCTGCGGCATGCCAAGCGCATCGCGCGTTCCGCACAGGCTCACGCGGCTCTCGCGGTTGGGCAGTTGCTCGGCATGGAAGTCCACACTGAAACGGTTCGCCTTCGGGTGCACGATGATGGATGGAAACTTGCGAGATGCCAGTCGGCGCCGGGTGAAGAGGTGCCATCCGAACGCGGCGGTACCCGGCAGATCCGCAGCCAGGTTGCGCAGGTGAGCCAGCCAGGTCCGCGCATCGACGCGGGCGTCGCCATGCAGCCGCTTCGCGTATTCGTACGGGATGAACGGCCTGGCCAGATACAGCAGCGACAGCGGGCCGCAGCGGTGTGCCGGGTCGGTAATGCGCGGATGATGCAGCCGGGCAATGAAGTTGCCGGTTCCCAGACGTCGCTGGCTGTGTGCCGAGAGCGCGAAACGGCGGCGGCAGTAGATGCCATCCGCATCGCGCCGGTAGCCGTGGCTGACCGCGGAGACCGGGCCATCCACCACCAGGGTGCCGATGGTGCCGGCCAGGTGGGACATGTAGTAGCGCCCCACCACGTGATGCGCGTTGCCGATCCCGGCCGGATGCCGGTCGCGGCTGGCCAGCAGCAGCCGCGCCACCTCCAGGCCTCCGGTCGCCACGACGAAACAACGGGCCCGTACCCGCATGTGCTTGCCGGTCAGCGTGCGCACCTGCACCGAGCACACCTGCGTGCCACTGTCGCCGACTTCCAGCGCGGTGACATTGGCGTGCAGCAGCACGCGCACGTTGCGCGCCGCCTGCAGCCGCGGCGCATAGCGCGCGCCGAAGTCGGTGGGCCGGCTGAAACGCTCGAGGGCATCGGTGTCGAAATCGCGGCTGCGGAAGCCGGCGATCAGCGGCGACCCGGGGCTCGCAAATGCCGCGGCGGCCGAATACGCGAACCGGCCGGCCTCGCAGAGGGCGTTGGCCTGCGGGTAATAGGCCGCCACGTCTTCGAAACCGATCGGCCAGCCGCTGTCGGGCACATGCGCGCGCGGCTCGAAGTCGATCGGGTCGAAGGGCACGCAACGCCCGCCCCACAGCGTGGTGGAGCCGCCATACCGGCGAACACGGTAGCGGTCCAGCGGGGGATGCCGTGCCGCGTCCTGCACCTGTCCGGCATACAGCGCCTGGGTCGCGGCGTCGTCGCGGCGTCCGCCCGCTTCCAGCAGCAGCACGTCGTATCCGCTGTCGATGAGCTGCAACCCCAGGGTGATGCCGGCCGCACCGGCACCCACGATGCAGATGTCCGCGCTCAGCCCGTCATCGCCGGGGTCCAGATCCAGTGCATCGAAGAACATCGCTCACGCCCCCTGCGGAGCCCTGCGGCGCAGGACCAGTCGCAGTCTGTTCTCCGCAAGGTGCGTTCGTCTGTTCGACTCCACACAGAGCGTGGTGCGCAGGCTGTGTTCGGCAGCATACAGACGGGCGCCGGGGTGGCGACTACGGTGCCCTCTGTCGGATACCGCCCTCCGGGGCGCCCTGTGAACCGGAGATCGAGCATGGGTGTCGAACACGCGCAGCCGCCTGCCATACACACCGCACCCGGGGCATCGCCTGCGAGCTCCCGGCGCATGGCCTGGCATCTGGACGACTACGACCTCGATGCGTTCACCGACCTGGCGGCGCGCTTCGGGCACCACGGCTATGCCTACATGGTCACCCCGAATGTCGACCACCTGATACGCCTGCACGAGGATGCCGGGTTCCGTGCCCTGTATGCCGATGCCGGTTTCGTGCTGCTCGACAGCCGCTTCCTGTCGCATCTGTTGCGCCTGACCCGCGGCACGGACCTGCCGGTGTGTGCGGGCAGCGACCTGGTGGCGCGGCTGTTTGCCGAGGTGGTGCATCCCGATGACCCGCTGGTACTGATCGGCGGCCCGGACGAGCAGGCACGCCTGCTCGAATCGCGATACGGACTGCAGCAGCTGGTGCATTACAACCCGCCGATGGGCTTCATCCACGACCCGGACGCGGTCGAGGACTGCCTGCGCTTCATCGAAACCCACAGCCCGTTCCGCTTCTGCCTGTTGGCCATCGGCTCGCCGCAGCAGGAAATCATCGCGCGCCACCTGCAGCAGCGCGGGCGTGCGCGCGGGCTGGCCCTGTGCATCGGTGCGGCGGTGCACTTCATCACCGGCACCCAGACGCGCGCCCCGCGCTGGATGCAGCGCAGCGGATTCGAGTGGGCCTACCGGTTGATGCAGGAACCGGACCGGCTTGCCCGCCGTTACCTGCTGCGTGGACCGCGTGTATTCGGCCTGCTGCGGCGGACCGACGTCGTGCTGCGGCAGGCCAACGCAAGTGCTCGCGCTCTCGCTCCCGCGGGCAGCGATGCGGCGCAACCGTCGCCCGTCGCGCCGCGCTGAGCGGTCGGGGCCCGGCACGGCTCTGCACAGCCTGCGCGCAGGCACCCTATCGACGATCCCCCGCATCCCAGTGCCGGCGCAGCAGCGCCATCTTGTCCTCGCGCACCTGCAGATCGTCATCGAGGATGCCGCCGGTGCCCTCGCTGTTGGGCGTGTAGCACCAGTAGAAACTGCTGTGGATACCCTTGTCCTGCAGATAGTCGACCAGGGCGTCCTGCCACGCGACGTCGGCCGGATCGGCATCGGGACCATGCCCGTAATGGCCGCCCCATTCGCCGATCACCACCGCATGGCGCGGATGGAACTGCCCGAACAGAAGCTCCCAGTGCGCGCCAAGGTTGGCCGGATAGCCGCGCGCGTCGAACGTGGCTTTCCGGTAGACGTCGGGGCCGTAGGTATGCGGGCTGAGCACCAGCTTGTCGGCGCGGATATCCAGCGGCTGGTAGGCCTGCGGCTGCAGGTTCTCGCCGTAGTTCATCGGGATCCGCGAATCCTCCACGCCATCCCAGTTGCCGGTGATGCCGGCCACGAACACCAGCAGGTCGGGATTGGCCACCAGCACCGCCGCCGCCGCCTTCTCCGCCGCGGTCTTCCAGTGGTACTTCGGGTCGGACGCACGGCGGTCGCCCGCAGCCCAACGCACGATGTCATGCGGCTCGTTGTAGAGGTCGATGCCGATGAAATGGCGCAGGTGCGCATAGCGCCGGGCGACGAGCACCAGATCATCGATCCAGTCCTGCTCGGTGTAGGCGCGGCCGTGGTACATCAGTGCGAAGTCGGCCGGCGTGTCGAGGAACCAGGTCGGGTACTGGCGCTGCGCGGACACGCTGTGGAAGTCCAGCAGCACATACAGCCCCTGTCGCTCGGCCTCCTCCATCCACAGGTCCAGCACCTGTAGCGGCGTCCTGCCCACGAGTGCCTGGTTCTCCGCCCCGTCCAGCCAGCTGAGCGTGTCCACCGGCGTGGTCACGTGCAGGGTGTCGGGCACGAACGGCAGGCGCACGGCGTTGAAGCCGAGGTCCCTGATCTGTGCGATCTGCTCTTTCCAGCCCATCTTCCACAGGAACTGCGGCTGCAGGATCGGCGCGTTGAAGCCGAAGTGGTTGATGCCGCGCAGCTGGATCGGCCTGCCCTCCCGGTCGTGCACCTGGCCCGCGCGCACGTGATAGCCGGACGGCGGCCCGACGGGCGCGGCGGGTGCGGCGGGCTGGATGGGCGGCGCAGGCGCGGCACCGGCCAGCAGGAACCATCCCAGCACCAGCAGGCACATGCCACCGAGCATTGTCTTGCCCATGAACCCTCCAGCAGCGGCACCCGGGCGGGCATCGCGTGGTGGGCACGCTAGACCTCCTATGTCGCACCTTCTGTCTGCTATCGCACAGACGGGTCGGGCGCGGTTCCGGAACATCGGGCCATGACACCGCCCCGGCCCGGCTGCCGGACGGCGTCGGTCCGGCACAGAACCCATGGAGATCAGCCGCATGATCGTCAGCCTGCTCCCGCACCCGGGCGCTGCCAGCCGCAGCAGCCGGGTGTCCGCAATCGCAGCCCTGCTGTTGCTGCTGGCGCTTGCGCTGCCGGCCATCGCACAACCGGCGGCACCTGCTTCCACCGCATTCGACGTCGAACAGCCCGGTGAAATCCCGGCCGCCGACCCGATGCTCCAGCTGGGCCCGGGCGACGCCATCAGCATCAAGGTGTTCGGCCGGCCGGAACTGGACACGACCACCTATGTCTCCGATGACGGCACTGCACCGGTGCCGCTCGCCGGGCCCGTGCATATCGGAGGGCTGTCACCTGCGCAGGCTTCGGCACGGGTGGCCGACGCGCTGCGCCAGGGCCAGTTCCTGGTCGATCCGCAGGTCACGATCTTCCTCGTCGAATTCCGCAGCCAGCAGGTGTCGGTGCTGGGCCAGGTGCAGTCGCCCGGGCGCTTTCCGATCGAGTCCAGGGTGTCGGTGTTCGACCTGATCGCGCAGGCCGGCGGCACCACCGAGGACGGTGCGGACACGATCTACCTGCTCCGGCCCAACGCCGACGGCACCATGCAGCGCCACCCGGTCGACCTGCGCGCGCTCACCCGCGGAGATGCCGTGCAGGCGGCTCCCGCGGTCCAGGGTGGTGACTCGATCTTCGTGCCGCGCGCGGGCCAGTTCTACATCCACGGCGAAGTGCAGTCGCCCAACATGTACCGGCTCGAGCCCGGCATGACCGTGGTGCAGGCGATGTCGCGCGGTGGCGGCGTGACGCAGCGGGGCAGCAGCAACCGCGTGGAGATCCGCCGGCGCAACGCCGATGGCCAGCACGTCACCTTCCGCCCGCAGCTCACCGACCCCGTGCAGGCCGACGACGTCATCCTGGTCAAGGAACGCATCTTCTGATGGACAGCCAGAACCTCCCCGCCGTGCCGGAACCGGAGCGCCTGCCGGCGTCCCACACGCCTGCCGCGTCCTATGTTCCGCGCCATTTCGTGCATCCCGGGCTGTCGCTGCTGCAGCTGCTGGCGATCGTCTGGGCCTGGCGCAGGGTGACGCTGGCGGTGGTCGCGGGTGCGCTGCTGCTGGCGCTGGCGGCGTCGAAGCTGCTGCCCAGGACCTACACCGCGACCGCGACGCTGATGGTCAATTACGAAATCTACGATCCGCTCGGTGGCAAGGAGTTTCCGATCGGCCTGCTCGGCAGCTACATGGCCACGCAGATCGAACTGATGCGCAGTTCTGAAGTGTTGCTGGAAGTGGTGCGCAGGCTCGGGCTCAACCGCGATGAGCGTTATATCGCGGGTTTCGACGGCAGCCCGGACCGCCTGGACGAATGGGTGAAGTCCAGGCTGGAGCGCGACCTCGTCATCGAACAGGGCCGCTTCGGCAGCCAGCTCATCCATATCACCTACTCCACCAATACGCCCGCGCGCGCCGCCGCGGTGGTCAACACGCTGGCCGAGGTCTATGCCGAGCAGCAGCACTCGCGCCTGACCGGCCCCGCGCGCGAGCGTGCCGACCGCTACACCGAGCAACTGCAGGAACTGCAGGGGAAGGTCGCGCGCGCCCAGGAAGAAGTGACCGCGTTCCGCGCCCGCAACGACACCATCGACCCGACCGCGAAGATCGACATCGAGATGGAGATGCTGGGCACCCTGGAGCAGCGCCTGCTGGAAACCCGGAACACCCGCCGCACCGCCGAGTCGCAGCTGTCGGGCGACCTTTCGGTCGGCGACCAGGTCCTGAACTCGCCGCTGGTGCAGACCCTCAAGGCCAGGCTGGCCGCCGACTCCGCGCGCATGGCCGAGCTGCGCGCGACACTGGGGCCGCGCCACCCGCAGGTGATGGAACTGGAGTCGCAGATCCGCCACAGCCGTGGCGCGCTAGACGCCGAGATGGGCAACTACCGGCGCAATGCCAGCTCGACCGTCACCGCCTCGCGTGATCTCGAAGCCAGGCTGCAGCAGGCGGTGGACGAGCAGCGCGAGAAGGTCATCGCCGCGCGGCAACAGCAGGACGAGCTTGGCAAGTACGAACTGGAGCTGGACTCGGCGCAGTCGGTCTACCGCCGCGCGCTCGAAGGCTACGACCAGATCATGTTCGCCTCCGGCGGGCACTACACCAACGTGCGCTTCGTGGGCCCGGCGCCCGAGCCGCTCAAGCCGAGCAAGCCGAACCTGCTGAAGAACCTGGTCCTCGCACTGGCCGCCGGGATCGTGCTGGGGCTGCTGGTTCCGCTCGCCTACGAACTCCTGTTCAACCGCCGGGTGCGTTGCCGCGACGACCTCGAGCGTGATTACGACCTGCCCGTGCTCGGTGAATTCGCCAGCGTGCCCGCCCTCCGGACCTGACCATGAGCGAAGCGATGGACACACCCACGATGGCCGACGAACTGCTGGTGATGGACGACGGCGCCTCCTCGATCGAGCCGGGCCATTCCCTGGTCGGCGGCATGGCGCATCCCGACCTGTCGCTGACCCCTGCACACCACCCGCACGCGCCACGCAGCGAGCAGCTTCGCGCCCTGCGCACCGAACTGATGATGCGCCGCGACCACACCGGCACCGAGCGTGCGGAGGTCGTGACCCTGCTCAGCTCCGGGTGCGGCGAGGGTCGCTCGCAGATGGTCGCGGAGCTGGCCATCACCTTCGCGCAACTCGGGCGGCCGACCCTGCTGCTGGACGCCGACATGCGCCATCCGCGCCAGCACCTGCTGTTCGGCATGGACAACCACCACGGGCTGTCGCAGATGCTGGCGTCCGGCCGACCCCCACGCCTCTACCCGGTCAGCGGGATGCCGCACCTGATGCTGCATACCGCCGGGGCACCGCCATCCAACCCCGTGGAGCTGTTGTCGGGCCCTGCCTTCGAGCAGGCGCTGCGGCGCTACCGCCAGGACTACGACTTCATCGTCATCGACACCCCGCCGCTGGATACCTACGCCGATGCATTGGCGGTGATCAATCTGGCGCGGCGCGGACTGGTGCTGACCCGCGCCCAGCACACCCGCTACCAGGACACGAAGCAGATGCTGCGCCGCCTGGCGGCCACCCGGGCGCAGATCCTGGGTTCGGTCATCAACCACTTCTGACGCCATGAACCCACCCGGCAACCCGTCCCGCAGATCGCCCGCGCTTGCCGCGCACGGGATGTGGCGGGAGCGCGGACCGGCCGTTGCCACGCGCGGTGGCGGACAGTCGTGGGTCCGGGATGACCGCTTTTCGCTGCTGCTTGCGGCAATGGTCTGGGCGCTGGTGGTGCTGATCACCACGCCGGAGGGCTTCGACTACTCCGCCCTGACCACCGACGACATGCCGACCTCAGGCAGCGCCACCAGCCGCCTGCAGTGGCTGGGACTGATCGGCATCGGCACGGCGTTCCTGCTGTGGCGTGGAGGGCTGGCCTGGCTGCTGCTGCGCTGGGTCAATCCGTTCCTGGTGGCATTCGTGGTGCTGGCCGCGGCCAGCGTGCTGTGGTCGATCGAGCCGGGGATCACCCTGCGGCGGATGATCCGGGTCGCGGCGATCCTGCTGTGCCCGGCCGCGCTGGTCCTGGTCGCCTGGCATCCGCGGCGCTTCCAGCAGGTCCTGCGTCCGATCATCACCGCACTGCTCGCCGGCTCGCTTGCATTCGGCGTGGCCTTCCCGCAACTGGCCATCCACAACGAGACAGCAGCCGAGCTGGCCGGCGCCTGGCGCGGCCTGACCAACCACAAGAACAGCCTCGGCACGCTGGCCTGCCTGGGCCTGATCTTCTGGCTGCATGCCGGTCTCGCGCGCGAGACCCGCTTGTGGACCGCGCTGGGCGGCGCGGCGATCGCTGCGGCCTGCCTGCTGCTGTCGCGCAGTTCGACGGCCCTGGTCACCGGCGCCTTCACCTGCATCTTCCTGCTGATGCTGCTGCGCTCGCCGAAGGGTCTGCGCCGCTGGATGCCATGGCTGACGGCGCTGTTCGTGACCGCACTGCTGGCCTATTCGCTGGCCGTGCTGCGCCTGGTACCCGGCCTGGAAGTGCTGCTGACCCCGGTCACCGCGATCACCGGCAAGGACCTGACCTTTACCGGCCGCACCGAGATCTGGGCGATCGTGATCGAGCAGATCCGCCTGCACCCCTGGCTTGGCGGCGGCTATGGCGCGTACTGGATCGGGCCGGTACATGGCTCGCCCGCCTACGAAATGGTGCGGCTGCTGTATTTCTACCCGGGCTCCGGGCACAACGGCTACGTGGACATCGCCAACGACCTCGGCAGCGTCGGCCTGGTGGTGCTGCTCGGCTATCTGATCGTCCACGTGGCGCAGTGCCTGCAGCTGCTGAAGATCGACCGCGCCCAGGCCGCGCTGTACCTGGCGATCTTCTTCCAGCAGGCGGTGAACAACCTGTCCGAGTCGCACTGGCTCAACGTCACCACCCTGAGCATGGTGGTGATGACCACGGCGAGCCTGGCGCTGTCGCGTGCATTGCTCGAGCACCGGCTGCGGGACGTGTTCGGCATGCCCCGGGCGCGGCATGTACCTGCGCCCGCCGCGGCACGGCACCACCCCGCGCCGCGCGCCCACCCTGCGCCGCGCGTCGGGGTTGCCGCGCCATGACCGCCGCGATGCGACTGACCGCGCATACCCGCTCCCCGAAAGCGGCGCTGTCGGCGATCCGCGACTTCGACGGCCCGCTGCTGATCGACCTGGATGAAACGCTGTACCTGCGCAATTCCACCGAGGACTTCATCGATTGCGCCTGCCCCGGCATCGTCGCGATCGTGCTGTTGCGCGTGCTGGACCTGCTGCAGCCCTGGCGCTGGACCGGCGGCGTGGCGACGCGCGACTACTGGCGGGTCCGCACGATCGCCCTGCTGCTGCCGTGGACGCGCTGGCGCTGGCTGCGGCGCGCGCGGCACCTCGCGGCCGAGCATGGCAACCGGCCACTCATCGACGCCCTCAGTGCACACGACCGCTCGGCCGTCATCATCATCACCAATGGCTTCGCGCCGATCGTTGGGGCGCTGGTCTCCGCGCTGGAGCTGCCGGCCCACAGGGTGATCGCCGCCGGGCTGTCCTCCGCGCGCGACCGCCGCATCGGAAAGCTGCGCATGGCGCAGGAAAAGCTGGGCGACCGCACGATCGCCGACTCGCTGGTGCTGAGCGATTCGCTGGACGACCTGCCGCTGCTGGACGCGTGCCGGCGGCCGCTGCTGACCATCTGGCCGGATGCCTGCTTCCGCGCTGCGCTGGCAAGGACCTACCTGCCCGGCCAGTACCTGAGCCAGGTCAAGCGCCCGGGCGAGCGCTACATCATCCGCGGCATCCTCAAGGAGGACTTCGCGTTCTGGGTCCTGGCGTCGGTGGGGCTGGCCGCCATGCCGGTCCTGCACGTGCTGGGGCTCGGGCTGTTGCTGCTGTCGTTCTGGGCGATCTACGAGCTGGGCTACGTCGACAACGATCGTATCGGCGCACGCTACGAATCCGATCCCAAGCTCAGCGCGGCCTTCCATGCCGCGCCCGTCGCCACGCCCGCGGTGCGTCCGTGGATCTGGGCGATCGGCAGTGCCGCACTGGCGATCATCCTGCTGCGCTGGCCGGAGCCGCCCCACATGGCCGACCTCGCCGTCTGGGCCGGCCTGCTGGTGCTGCTGCACCAGTGGTTCCGCTTCTACAACCGGCTGGACAAGCAGACCCGGATCTGGCCCTTCGCAGGGCTGCAACTGGCGCGCACCGCGGCCTTCGCGATCCTCGTGCCGATCACCGCGGTCGGCGCGATGGCGTTGGGCGCCCATGTGCTGGCGCGCTGGGCGCCCTATCTCGTCTACCGGGTCACCGGCCGCGACTGGCCGGACACGCGCCTGCCGCTGGTGCGGCTGATGTTCTTCGTGATCCTGACACTTCTGCTGCTGCCGTCGCTGGGTGTCATGCCGCTGCTGGAGTGGACGGCCGTGGCGCTGCTGGGCTGGAACCTGCTCCGCGCGCGTAAGGACCTGCTGTCGATGGTGTCCGCCGCGCGACGCATCGACCGGAGACCCGCATGAACGTGAGCCTGTGCATCGCCACCTACCGGCGCCCGCTGCGGCTGGCGCTGCTGCTGGACGACCTCGCCGGGCAGGCGCGTCCACCGGACGAGCTGGTCATCGTCGACAACGATCCCGACGCCAGCGCCGAGGCGGTGGTGGCGGAGCGCGTCGCCCGCGGGCTGCCCTTCCCGGTGCGCTATGGCCGGCAACCGGTCAAGAACATCTCGCTGACGCGCAATCACAGCGTGGCGCTGGCCAGCGGCGACTGGATCGCCTTCATCGACGATGACGAGCGGGCCCCGCCGTACTGGCTGCAGCGGCTATGTGCCGCCGTGCACGATTACCGGGCCGACGGCGTGCTCGGGCCGGTGATACCGATCGTGCCCGCGGACGCGCCGGCGTGGATCCGCCGCGGGCGCTTCTACGACTGGGCGCGGATGCCGACCGGGAACACCGTTCCGCGCAACCGGTTGCGCTTCGGCAACCTGGTGCTGCGCGCATCGCTGCTGCGCGGGGCAACCCCTTTCGATCCCGCCTACGGTCTGACCGGCGGCGAGGACGGAGACCTGCTTGCGCGCCTGGCGCAGGCGGGCGCCAGGCTGGTGTGGTGCGACGAGGCCGTCGTCCACGAGCCGGTGGAGGCCACCCGGCTGGCGCTCGGCTGGCTGCTGCGCCGTGCACTGCGCGGTGGCCAGGATTTCGCCCGGCACACGCTGGCCGGCCGCTACGGCGCCAAAGGCCTGGGCGCACGCCTGCGGCTGGCGTTGCGCGCCGGTGTGCAGCTGCTGGCCGCCTCGCTTCTCACGCTGCTGAGCCTGCCGTTCGGCCGCCATCACGCGGTGCACTGGCTGACCAGGGCCTCCGCCAACCTCGGCAAGCTGACCATCTTCTGGGGTTGGCACTATCGGGAGTACGCCTGACATGGATGTGGTCGCGTCGTCCGGTTTCCTGCTGCTCGCCCTGCCGACCCTGCTCGGCGGCCTCTACCTGCTGCTGCTGACCCTGCTCTCCGCGCGCCCGCGGGCGCGGCCGCCATCACGGCTGCAACTGCACTTCGACGTGGTGGTGCCCGCGCACAACGAGGCCGGCGGAATCGCCCGCACCATTGCCAGCCTGCAGGCGCTCGACTGGCCGCGCGACCGGTTCCGCATCCTGGTCGTCGCCGACAACTGCACGGACGCCACCGCCGCCATTGCCCGCGCCGCGGGTGCGCAGGTGCTGGAACGTCACGACGACCATCGCCGTGGCAAGGGCCACGCGCTGGCCTTCGCCTTCGACGCCAGCCGCCGCGACGCGCTGGCCGACGCGGTGGTCGTGGTCGATGCCGACACCGGGGTGTCGCCCAACCTGCTCGAGGCCTTTGCCACGCGCCTGGAGCACGGTGCGCGCGCGGTGCAGGCGCATTACGGCGTCCGCAACCCGAATGCGTCCTGGCGCACGCGCCTGATCACCATCGCCAAGGGCGCCTTCCATATCGTGCGGTCGCGCGGACGCGAGCGCCTGGGCCTGTCCTGCGGACTGCGTGGCAACGGCTGGTGCGTGACCCATGGGCTGCTGCACCAGGTGCCCTACAGCGCCTACTCGCTCACCGAGGATCTCGAATACACCCTCGAACTGGGGCTGTCCGGCGTGCGCGTGCACTATGCGGACGAGGCCCATGCCGATGGCGACATGGAAGCCGGCGGGGCAGCCGCGACACCGCAGCGTCAACGCTGGGAACTGGGCCGTTTCGCGCTGACGAAGAAGTACGCGCTGCGACTGCTGCATGCAGGCCTGCGCCGCCCCAGCCGCCTGTGCCTGGACCTCGCAATGGACCTGCTGATCCCGCCGCTGTCCTACCTCGCGCTGTCCGCGACGGCGCTGCTGGCAATGGCCGCGGCCGCAGCCCTCTGGCAGCCGGCATGGAGCTTCTGGCTGGCCTGGCCGGCAATCTCCATCCTTGCCATCGCGCTCTACGTGCTGCGCGGCTGGCAGTTGAGCGGAACGGGACCGCGTGGCCTGCTGGATCTGGCTGCCGCGCCGGTTTTCGTCACCTGGAAGCTGATGGCCATGTTGGGGCCACGCACGGCAGGCTGGGTCCGGACGCAGCGCCACCCATGAAGCCGGAGACCCGCGGGTTGTTCGTGCGCATGTTCAGCGGCGCCGTGCTCGACCAGGCGCTGCTGTCGGCAAGCAGCCTTGCGGTCGGGCTGCTGCTGATCCGCCATGCCAGCGAACTGCAGTACGGTTATTTCGTGCTGGTCACCAGCATCCTCATGCTGATGACATCGCTGCAGCGCTCCTTCATCGGCCCGGCGATGATCCACCGCATGACCACGCTGGACCGCGAGGGCCGCGGCGCCCTGACCGGCGCGATCTACCGGGAGCAGTGCCGGTGGAGCCATCTGATGGTCCTGGTCGCGGCCACCGCGACCCTGCTGCTGTGGGTCAACGGCGTACTCGACCGGCAGACCGGCCCGCTGGTCCTGGTGACGATAGGCACCGCTGCGGCAGCGTTGCGCCGGGAGTTCTTCCGCATGGTCCTGCTGGCCTACCGCCGCTCCACGGAAGTGCTCAGGGCCGACACCGTCTATGTCGTGCTGCTGGTGGCAGCGGCGCTGGTCACCAGTCGCCTGCCCAGCCCCGCGGCGGCGACCACGGTGCTGCTGGGCCTCGCTGCACTGGTCGGAGGCAGCCTGTTGCAGAGGCTGCTGCGCAGTCGGGAAGCCTGGGACATCACGGGCGACCACGGCATCCTGCGCCGCATCGCCCCCGTCGGTGCATGGGCGGTGACCGGTGCGGTGATCCACTGGAGCTACAGCCACGGCTACAACTATCTGGTGGCAGGCACGCTCGACGTCGCCGCCATCGCGGCCATCGCCGCCACGCGCCTGTTGCTGATGCCGATCAACCTGCTGTCAACGGGCATCGGCGCGCTGATGCTGCCGCTCACGTCGGCCTGGCTGCACGCCTGGGGCGCTGCCGTGGTGCTGCGCCGCTTGACCCTGTTCGCAGCCGGCGTGGCCGCCGCCTCGCTGGTCTACCTGGGCACCCTGTGGCTGACGCGTGACTGGATCTTCGCCAAGGTCCTCAACAAGCACTTCGAGGACGGCGACACCCTGTTGCTGCTGTGGTCGGCCGTATTCGTGCTGATGGTGATGCGTGACCAGCTGATCTACCTGCTGGTGGCGCGACAGCGCTTCCGCACCCTGGCGGCGCTGTCGACCTTCAGCGCGGTGCTGTCGCTGATGGTCAGCTACGTCGGCATGCAGCACTTCGGCGTGGTCGGCGCGGTGTTCGGCCTGCTGGTGGGCGAAGCGCTCAGCCTCGCCGGCGTCGTGCTGCTGTCGTTGCGCGAGGTCGCGCAGCCGGTGCCCGCGCAACTCTGCGCGGCGCGATAGAGCCTCAGAACCGCGAGCACGACCACGACTGCATGCGGCCGTCGCGGTAGGGCATCACCATGTGGAAGGCACGCGGGTCATCGTCGAACACCAGTGGCACGAAGTGCCGATCGCCTTCCCACATCGGCAGCTCCAGCAGCCGCTCGATCTCCACCCACTCCAGCGTGCCTTCGACGTTGGACGCGTGCGGTGTGCCGCTGTAGCGGGTGACGAGGAACACGAAGCCGAACCAGTCCTCGCCGCCCTTGCCGAAGCCGGGCCAGCTGATCGTGCCGCGCAGCTGCATGGCGTCGCAGGTGATCCCGGCCTCCTCGAGGATCTCGCGGCGCATGCCGGCGGCGATGTCCTCGTCGGCCTCCAGCTTGCCGCCCAGGCCGTTGTACTTGCCGAGGTGCTGGTCGCTGGCGCGTGCGTTGCGGTGGATCAGCAGCACCTGGCGGCCGTCGGCGGACAACACGTAGCCCAGGGTGGCGAGGATCGGGGTATAGGGCATGCGGTGCGCTGGACAGGTGGCGTCGGGTGCCATGGTAGCCGCGGTGGTGGTGCCGGTACCGTGCTCAGTTCGCGCGCATCGCGCACAACCGGTCCAGCGTGGACTTCAGCGCCAGCGGCCGCACCGGCTTCTGCAACAGGCCGAGGCCGAGATCGGCGACCTCGCGGCGCACCGCATCGGTGGCGTCGGCGCTGAGGATCAGCGTCGCGTGCGCACCGTGCCGCTCGCCCAGCCGTTGCGCCACGGCGGTACCGGTCTCGCCGTCATCGAGGTGATAGTCGAACAGCCACAGGTCGGCCGGCCGCTCGTCGAGCGCGACGTCGGCCTCGCGGCCATTGCACACGGCGGCCACGCTGCAGCCCCAGCCTTCCAGCAGCCGCGTGAGGGCTTCCAGTGCTGCGGGTTCGTTGTCGAGCAGCAGCACGTGGGCGCCTGCAAGGCCGGCGTGCGTCCGGCCGGGCCGGTCGTGCGCCGGCGCGGCGACCTGCGGCAGGTCGAGTGCGAATACGGTTCCCGACCGCTCGCGGCTGCGCAGCGAGATGCGCGCATCCAGCAGGTGGGCGATGCGGTCGGCGATCGCAAGCCCCAGTCCCAGTCCCAGCCCCTGCCCCGCACTGCCCTCGCCACGGCGGAACTCCTCGAAGATGAGCGCCTGCTGCCGAAGCGGAATGCCCGGACCGGTGTCATGCACCTCCACCCGCAGCGCGCCGCCCGTGCGGCGCACGCCCAGCAGCACCCGGCCACGCGATGTGTAGCGCACCGCATTGGCCAGGAAGTTCTGCAGCACGCGGCGCAGCAGCTGCGGGTCGCTGCGCGTCCATGCCCGGGTGGCCACGAAGTCGAACGCCAGCCCGCGCTCGGCGGCGAGCGCGCGGAACTCCGACGCCAGCGGTTCCAGCACATCCGACAGCGGGAAATCCCGCGGCTGCGGCACCAGCCCACCGGCTTCCAGCCGCGCCATGTCGAACAGGCCGGTGAGCAGGTCGGTGGTGGAATCCAGTGCACCGCGCAGCTGCCCCAGCAGGCGCGGCGCACTGCCCTGCGGGGCCGGACCGAGCTGCTGTTGCAGCGCGTCGGTGAACAGTTGTGCGGCGTGCAGGGGCTGCAGCAGGTCGTGGCCCACGGCTGCGAGGAAGCGGCTCTTGGCCTCGTTCGCACGCTCGGCCTCGCGGCGTGCCTGGTCGAGGCTGCGGGTGCGCTCGTCGACGCGCTGCTCGAGGGTTTCGTTGGAGGTCCGCAACGCATGCTCGGTGTTGCGGAACGCGGTGACGTCGGTGAACGTGGCGACGAAGCCGCCCCCCGGCATCGGGTTGCCGCGGATCTCGATGGTTTCGCCGCCCGGAAAGCGGCGTTCCGCCACATAGGGCGTGCCGGCCCGCATGTGCGCGAGGCGCTTGTCGACTTCGCCCGCCACCGCCACCGCGCCGATCAGGCCGCGGTCGAGGTTGTGGCGCACCAGCCGCGCCACCGGAACGCCCACCCGCAGCAGGTGCGACGGATAGCCGAAAAGCTGTGCATAGCGCGAGTTCCACGCCACCAGCTGCAGGTCGGCATCGACCACGCTGATGCCCTGGCTCATGTTCTCCAGTGCGGCTTCCAGCACGCGCTGGTTGAAGCGCAGGTCCTGCGAGGCCTCGCCGACGATGCTGGCGACGGTATCGAGGTCGGGACCGGATTCGCGACGCGCCGCGTCCAGCAGCAGGCGTGTCGACGCACTGCCCAGCACCGCCGACAGCTCGCGCTCCAGCCGTGCCTCGATCGCTGTCGGCACCGGCCCGCTGCGTGGCGCGCCGCGCAGCACGCGGTCGACCAGGCCCACCGGCAGGAAGCGACGGCCCGCATTGCGCAGCGCATCGAGATCGGCCCGCGCCAGCGGACGGTCGCGCTCGCGGCGATCGATCATGGCCACCACGGTGATCGCCGCGGTACCCACGAACAGCGATGCGCCGAACGCGCGGCCGAGCTGGCTCCAGCTCGTCAGGCCGAACAGTGCCTGTGGGCGGGCCCAAGCCGGCAGCTGTGCGGACCACCCGGACGGCAGCAGCGCGGGTGCCAGCATCACCCAGGCCCAGACCACGAACGCCGCCACGATGCCGGCGATCGCCGCACGCGGCGGGGTCTGCGGACGCCAGATCGCGAACGCCAGTGGCGGTGCCAGCGTCGCCAGCGCCGAGAACGACACCGCACCGATATCGGCCAGCATGCTGGCGTCGCCCACCACCCGGCCGTACGACCATGCGGCCAGCATGATCACCACGATGCCGGCGCGGCGCAGCATCAGCAGGTCGCCGCGATGGTCATTGCGGTCGCGTCGCGCCCATGCGCCACGCAGCAGGCCCGGCGCGAACCAGTGGTTGCCGATCATCAGGCTGAGGGTGAGCGTGCTGATCACCACCATGCCGGTGGCGGCACTCAGGCCGCCCAGGAAGGCCACCAGCGCCACCGACTCGCTGCCCTGCGACAGCGGCACCGCAAGCGCATACATGTCCGACGGCACGTGCGCCCCCAGCAGCCCCAGGCCCACGTAGGCCAGCAGCAGGCCGGGGGCGCCGATCAGCAGCAGGTACAGCGGAAACTGCCAGCGCGCGGCACCGATCTCGCGCTCGTCACGACATTCGACGACGGCGACGTGGAACTGGTGCGGCAGCACGAACATCGCCAGCGCACCGAGCAACACCAGCGGCATGAAGCCATCGAGGTCCTGTGCGGGAAGTGACGGCAGCGCAGGCATGTCGCGCGCGATGCCCCACACGAACAGGCCCAGCACCAGCATCGCCACCAGCTTGAGCACCGACTCGAACGCCACCGCGAGCACCAGTCCGCGGTTGTGCTCGGCCGCACTGGTCCGCCGGGTGCCGAACAGCATCGCGAACACCGCCATCGCCAGCGCGACGTACAGGCCGACATCGCGCCACGGCGGAATCTCCGTCAGGTCCGCGAAGCCGGTGGCCGTCAACACCGAGTAGCTCATCGCCACCGCCCTGAGCTGCAGCGCGATGTAGGGCAGCAGGCCCAGCACGGCGACGAGGGTGACCGTGGCGGCCAGCCAGGGGTCCTTGCCCAGCCGCGTGGCGATGAGGTCGGCAAGCGACGTGGCATTGGTCTCGCGTGCCAGCCGCACCAGCCGCGCCATGAAACGCCAGGCGATCAGGTAGAACAGGATGGCGCCGACGAAGGTGGGCGGCAGCGGCCAGCCGTAGCGCGCCGCCTGGGTCACCGTGCCGTAGAAGGTCCACGAGGTGCAATGCACCGCCAGCGACAGCGCATAGACGTGGCGCCAGTGCCGCGCGAACAGCTGCGGGCGGCGTTCACCGTAGATGCCGGCCAGGAACATCATGCCCAGCCACAGCATCGCCGCCGCCAGTACCGCCCCCACGCTCAACACCGGGGCGTGACCATGGACGAGTGCGCGAAGGAGGTGCGGTCAGGCATGGCGCGCGAGCATAGCGCAGCGCTGCACGACTGCTCACACGACACAGTCCCCGGACATGCCGGGGCCTGTGCGTTGCACGGTGCGATGCGCGTGGTCAGAAGTTGCGGCGGACGGTCAGGTACCAGTTGCGCGGCGGTGCGTAGTACGCGGTCTGGATGTTGGCCACCGAGGAGAACTCCTGCCCCTCGATCTTATACAGCTCGTCGGTGAGGTTGCGCACGCCGGCGCGCACCTGCCACGCGTACTGCGGCGAATCCCACGACGTGAACACACCGGCCGTGGTGTAGGCCTCCTGCATCAGCCCCGGACGGTTGTCCACCGACAGCCAGGTATCGCCACGGTAGGCCACGTCGCCGCCCACGGTGAAAGTACCGTTGCCGCCGAGGTCGAACGCGTGCTGCAGGGCGATGCGCGCGGTCCAGTCCGGCGAGAACGGCACGTGCTCGTGCAGCGACGGGTCGTAGGCCGGGTTGGCCGGATCGGTGGTGCGCAGATCCTCGAAGGACCTGTAGCTCGCGTCCATCCAGCTGACCTGCCCGCTGAGCTGGGTGGCGTCACCCAGGCGCGCCACGCCCTCGAACTCGAACCCGTTGATCTCCATTTCCGCGGCGTTGAGCACCGGGAACGAGAAGGTCGGCGTCGGGGAATCCGGATTGAGTACCTCGGAGACACGCGCCTGGAAGTCCTTGTAGCTGCTGTGGAAGGCAGCCACGTTGGCGGTCAGGCGGCCATCATCCGAGCGCATCTTGACGCCGGCTTCGTAGGTCCACACGAACTCGGGGTCGAACACCGCCCGCGTCGTCTCCAGGGCTGCGTTGGCACGGCCGTTGAAGCCGCCCGACTTGAAGCCGCGGTTGGCCGAGACATACCCCATCACGTTGTCGCTGAAAGCCTTCTGCAGGCTCAGCGACGGCGTCCACGCATCCCAGCTCCGGTTGCCGTCGAATGCCACGGTCTCGTTGAGCGCGGCCAGGATCGGACCCCAGTAGGTGCTGGTGGTGCGCCAGTAGTCCTTCTCGTCGCGCGAATAGCGCAGGCCGGCGGCCAGCGTCCAGGTCGGCGCGAACTCCCAGTTGACGTGGGCGAAGGCGGCGACGCTGGTGGTCTCGAGGTCGTCGTCGATCGTGCGCAGGAAGTCGATCGGCGTGCCGGCGAAGCCGAAGAAGTCGTCGGCATAGGCTTCCTGGTACGACGGCAGCGTCTCGTTCATGTAATACGCGCCGAATATCGCCTGCAGGTTGCCGCCGTTGTCGTACTGCAGTTGCAGTTCCTGGCTGACCTGTTCCTGGTCGACCTCGACCAGCACGTCACCCAGCACCCACTCCGACGCATCGATGTCGATGAAGGAACTGGTATCGAGCTTGCGCCAGGCACTGATGCTCTTGAGCGACCACTGCTCGCCGAGCTCCCATTGAAGGTTGGCGCTGACACCCTTGTGCGTCATCTCCTGCCCCTGGCCGGGGCGGAACGAGGTACGGGTGCGGAAGTCGTAGTCCCCGGTGGACGGCTGCAGCAGCACCACCTGGCCGAGCGCGAGATCGGTGCGCAGCAGCGGTGCGGTGGGCTGGCCGAGGGTGAGCGCGTTGTCCTGGCGGGTGTAGTCGACCGAGACGGTGGCGCTGAAGGTATCGCTGGGGCGCAGCGCGAGCTTGCCGCGCAGGGAGATCGTGTCCTCGCCGTTGTAGTCCTCGCCGGTGGCGGGATCCTCCACGTAACCATCGTTGGTCAGCCACGCACCGGCCAGGCTGAAGGCTGCGGTATCGCTCAGCTGCTCGCCGAGGTAGGCACGGCCATCCACGCGGCCGAAGCTGCCGGTGCCGAACTCGACGGCTGCTCCGGTGTCGTCGAGCGGGTTCCTGGTGGTGACCTTGATCGCGCCACCGGTGGAGTTCTTGCCGTACAGCGTGCCCTGCGGGCCACGCAGCACTTCCACCTGCTGCACGTCGAACAGCGAGAACAGCGCACCATTGATGCGCGAGTAGTAGACGTCGTCGACGTACATGCCGACGCCGGGGTCGAAGGTCTGCAGCGAGTCGGGCTGGCCGATGCCGCGGATGAACACGTTGACGGTGTTCGACGAGCCGCGGCCCTGCACGATGTTGAGGTTGGGCACCGCGCCCTGCAGGCCATCGATGTTGTTGGCCTGCAGGTCGCGCAGCTGCTCCTCGCCGAATGCGCTGACGGCTACCGGCACGTCCTGGATCGACTCCGCGCGGCGGCGTGCGGTCACGACGATGCCGTCGAGGGTGGTCGCATCCGCGGCGCGCGCCGATGCACCGCCGGCGGGCTGCGCCGGGTCCTGCGCCTGCGCCGCGAACGTCGACAGGCCGATGGCGATCGCCAGGCCGAGCCGGCTGCCCAACAGATTCCTGTGCTTCATGTGTCCCCTCCCACGGGTTGTCTCTTCGTGGCGCGCGCCGCTGCGCGCACCGTGGCCGCTTGGACCATGCTGGCAAGCCTAGGCAGCCCGTGGATGGCCAGCACTTGTACCTTCGGACAATGTGGCCGCCGCGCCGCGCTGACGACACTGGCGATCGTCATCAATCCGGATCGATCCATGTCCCTGCTGATCGTGCTCGCCGCACTGGGCTTCCTGATGCTGGTCGCCTATCGCGGCCACAGCGTCATCCTGTTCGCGCCGGTGGCGGCGATGGGCGCGGTGCTGCTGACCGACCCGGATCTCGTCGCGCCGATGTTCACCGGGCTCTTCATGGACCGGATGGTCGGCTTCCTGAAACTGTATTTCCCGGTGTTCCTGCTGGGCGCCGTGTTCGGCAAGCTGATCGAGCTTTCCGGATTCTCCAAGTCGATCGTGGCGGCCACCATCCGCCTGTTCGGGCCACAGCGGGCGATGCTGTCGATCGTGACCGTGTGCGCGCTGCTGACGTATGGCGGGGTGTCGCTGTTCGTGGTGGTGTTCGCGGTATATCCGTTCGCGGCCGAGCTGTTCCGCCAGGCCGCGATCCCCAAGCGCCTGATCCCCGGCACCATCGCGCTGGGCGCCTTCACCTTCACCATGATGGCACTGCCCGGCACGCCGCAGATCCAGAACATCATTCCGACCGCGTTCTTCGGCACCGACTCCTGGGCGGCGCCGGCACTGGGCACGATCGGTTCGATCCTGATCTTCGCCGGCGGCATGGCCTATCTGGAGTGGCGCCGCCGCAAGGCCGCCGTCGCGGGCGAAGGCTACGGCGAGAACCTGCTCAACGAGCCCGAGCCCTTCGTGGGCGAGCGGCTGGCGCATCCGCTGGTGGCGCTGCTGCCGCTGCTGTTGGTCGGCGTGTCCAACAAGCTGTTCACCGACCTGATCCCGCGGGTGTATGGCGCGACCCACAGCTTCAACCCCTCGTCGATGGGCAGCGCCGAACCGGTGGTGCAGGAAGTGTCGCGGGTGGCGGCGATCTGGGCGGTCCAGGGCGCACTGCTGGTGGGCATCCTGGCGGTGCTGCTGCTGGCCTGGAAGCCGGTGAGCGCGAAATTCGTGGAAGGCAGCAAGGCCGCGATCGGCGGCGCGTTGCTGGCGTCGATGAATACTGCCTCCGAGTACGGCTTCGGCGCGGTGATCGCCGCCCTGCCCGGCTTCCTGCTGGTGGCCAACAGCCTCAACGCCATCTCCGATCCGCTGGTGCACGAGGCGGTCACGGTGACCGCACTGGCCGGCATCACCGGCTCGGCCTCCGGCGGCATGAGCATCGCCCTGGCGGCAATGTCGGAGACCTTCATCGCAAACGCCCATGCGGCCGGCATCCCGATGGACGTGCTGCACCGCGTCGCGGCGATGGCCTCCGGCGGCCTGGACACCCTGCCCCACAACGGCGCGGTGATCACCCTGCTTGCAGTGACCGGGCTGACCCACCGCCAGTCCTATGGCGACATCTTCGCGATCACCCTGATCAGCACCTCGGCGGTGTTCGTGGTGATCGCGCTGTTCTACCTCGCCGGAATCGTCTGACCCGCTCCATGTCCCGGCCCTGCGGGCTTCGGCGCCACGTCGGGGCCATCTTCCCGGGTGCACAAAAAGAAAGAGCGGGCCGAAGCCCGCTCTTTCGTCATGCCCGCCGCGCGTCGGTGACGCGCGATGGCGATGGCTCGCTTACTCGGCGGCCGGCGTACCTTCGCCTTCCTCGACGGCCTTGATCGACAGGCGGATGCGGCCCTGCTTGTCGACTTCCAGCACCTTGACCTTGACGATGTCGCCTTCCTTGAGCTTGTCGCCGACCTTCTCCACGCGCTCGCTGGAGATCTGCGAGACGTGCACCAGGCCGTCCTTGCCGGGGGAGATGGTCACGAACGCACCGAAGTCCATGATCTTGACCACCTTGCCCTCGTAGATCCGGCCCGGCTCGACGTCCGAGGTGATCTGCTCGATGCGGTCCTTCGCGGCCTTGCCGGCGGCGGCGTCGACCGAGGCGATGGTGATGGTGCCATCGTCCTGGATGTCGATCTGGGTGCCGGTTTCCTTGGTGATCGCCTGGATGACCGAACCGCCCTTGCCGATCACTTCGCGGATCTTGTCGGGGTGGATCTTGATCGTGATCAGGCGCGGCGCGAACTCGGAAAGCTCCGAACGCGGCGTGCTGAGGGCGGCCTCCATCTCCTTGAGGATGTGCAGGCGGCCCTGCTTCGCCTGCGCCAGCGCGACCTTCATGATCTCCTCGGTGATGCCCTGGATCTTGATGTCCATCTGCAGGGCGGTGATGCCCTCGCTGGTACCGGCCACCTTGAAGTCCATGTCGCCGAGGTGATCCTCGTCACCGAGGATGTCCGAGAGCACGACGAACTCGTCGCCTTCCTTCACCAGGCCCATCGCGATGCCCGCGACCGGTGCCTTGATCGGCACGCCGGCGTCCATCAGCGCCAGCGACGAGCCGCAGACCGATGCCATCGACGACGAACCGTTCGACTCGGTGATCTCCGAGACCACGCGGATCGTGTACGGGAACTCCTCGATCGTCGGCATCACTGCCAGCACGCCGCGCTTGGCGAGGCGGCCATGGCCGATCTCGCGACGCTTCGGGCCCATCATGCGGCCGGCTTCACCCACCGAGTAGGGGGGGAAGTTGTAGTGGAACAGGAAGTGTTCCTTGTACTCGCCGGCCACGGCGTCGATGACCTGGCCATCGCGCGCGGTACCAAGCGTCACGGCGACGATCGCCTGGGTCTCGCCACGGGTGAACAGCGACGAGCCGTGCACGCGCGGCAGGATGCCGACCTTCGAGCTGATCGGGCGCACGGTGTCGAGCGCACGGCCATCGATGCGGACCTTGGTCCGGATGACCGAGTCGCGCATGGTCTGGTATTCCTGCTCGCTGAACTCCTTCGACAGCTCGCTCGACGTCCAGGCATTGGCCTCGGCGTTGGGCGCCAGCGCCTCGAGGATCGCCTTGCGCACGCTGGAGATCGCGTCGCGGCGCTGCAGCTTGTCGCGCACCTGGAACGCGGCCGAGAGCTGCTCGCCCACGGCGTTGCGGATGGCCGAGACCACGCCTTCGTTGGCGGCCGGTGCGGTCCACTCCCACTTCGGCTTGCCGGCTTCGGCGACCAGCTCGTTGATCGCCGAGATCGCGACCTGCATCTGCTGGTGGCCGAACATCACCGCGCCCAGCATGACGTCTTCCGACAGCACGTTGGCCTCGGACTCCACCATCAGCACCGCATTGGCGGTACCGGCGACGACGAGTTCGAGATCGGAGTCCTTGAGCTCCGACACGGTCGGGTTGAGCAGGTACTGGCCATCCCGGTAGCCGACCTTGGCGGCGCCGATCGGGCCGTCGAACGGCGCGCCCGACAGCGACAGCGCGGCGGAGGCACCGATCAGGGCGAGGATGTCGCCATCGATTTCCGGGTTCAGCGACATCACCGTGGCGATGATCTGGACCTCGTTGCGGAAGCCATCCGGGAACAACGGGCGGATCGGGCGGTCGATCAGGCGCGAGATCAGCGTTTCCTTCTCGGTCTGACGGCCCTCACGCTTGAAGAAGCCACCGGGGATACGGCCGCCGGCGTAGAACTTTTCCTGGTAATCGACCGTCAGCGGGAAGAAGTCCTGCCCTTCGCGGGCGGTCTTGTTGGCAACGGCGCTGACCAGCAGCACGGTGCCTTCGCACGAGACCATGACCGCACCACCCGCCTGGCGGGCGATCTCACCGGTTTCGAGCGTGACCTGGCGGCTGCCGTACTGGAAGTTCTTGGTAACTTTTGCCACGTTGTTGTGTCCTTAGATGACTCTTTCTTCGATGAACCGCCCGGGGCCCTTGCCCCGGCCGGGCGACCGCGTTGGGGCGGCCTTTTTACGAACCTCAAAACAAACGCGGCGCATCGCTGCGCCGCGTGTGGTGCGATTTACCGACGCAGACCGAGTTTCTCGATCAGTGCCTTGTAGCGGTCCGCGTCCTTGCGGTGCAGGTAGTCCAGCAGGCTACGGCGCTGGTTGACCATCTGCAGCAGGCCGCGGCGGCTGTGGTGATCCTTCTTGTGCGTCTTGAAGTGCTCGGTGAGGTGCACGATGCGCGCGGTCAGCAGCGCGACCTGCACTTCCGGCGAACCGGTGTCGCCTTCGGCCCGCTTGTGTTCGTTGATGATGCTGGTGGTATCGATGGACATGGAAACCTCGTGTCGCAAAGCCCGCAGAAGACGCGACGTGGGGGACTGCGACACGGCCCGGACTGCGGCGTGGAACAGACCACGATCGACGCACCGCCAGGGCCCGCCATGGATGGAATAATGCGAAATGCAAGCGCTTGAAAAAGCGCGGGAATTCTACCGCGATCAGCACCCTGCCACAACCGCGCTCAGCAGGTGACCACGCGGCCCGGCTGGCTGACCGCCCAGCTGAACAGCCGCTGCGGGCGCAACCGGCCGTCGCCATCGACCTCGCCCAGCCCGAGGGCCCGCCCGTTCATGTCGAACACGCCGACCTCGCCCCGCGGTTGGAAGCCGCCGCTGACGGCCTGCCCATAGGACAGCGCCTGCACCTGGCGGGCATCGAGGCGGACTTCCGGCCAGGCGGCCATCCCCGCCTCGATCGGAAGCAGGCAGGCCTCCAGCGCCGGTCGGCCGCGTTCCGCCAGCGCCTGCAGTGCCTCCAGCGTCCACAACCGTGGGTCGCGGAACGGGTCCACCCAGATGCGGCGCAGCTCCGCCACGTGCGCGCCGCATCCCAGCGCTTCGCCGAGGTCGCGGACCAGACTGCGCACATAGGTGCCCGAACCGCACTCGACATGCAGCCGCAGCTGCGGCGGCACGCCCTGCAGGTCGTCGACCAGGTCGGCGGCGGACTGCAGCGCGAACCCGTGCACGTCCACCTCGCGCGGCTCGACCTCGACGTGTTCACCGCGTCGTGCCTTGGCATACAGCGGCTCGCCGCCACGCTTGAGCGCGGAGTAGATCGGCGGGCGCTGGAGGATGCGCCCGGTCAACGCCTGCAAGGCGGCGTCGATTTCGGCCACGCGCAGTGGCGGCACCGGGCGCTCGCGCAGGGGCTGGCCATCGGCGTCGTCGGTATCGGTGACCGTGCCCAGGCGGGCGACGGTGTCATAGGCCTTGCGTGCGCCGAGCAGGCCACCTGCGATCTTGGTCGCCTCGCCCAGGCACACCGGCAACAGGCCGGTCGCGAGCGGATCCAGGCTGCCGGTGTGGCCGCCCTTCTCCGCCTCGAACAGCTTGCGCACCTGCTGCAGGGCCTGGTTGGAGCTCAGGCCACGCGGCTTGTCGAGCAGGAGGATGCCGTCGACCTTGCGGACACGTCTGCGCGGTTTGGACATGGGTTCACGTCAGCGCACGTCGCGGCAAGCAGCGCATGCCGCGCGGTGCGTCAGGCGCCGCGCGCCCCGTCCGCCCCGTCGTCGCCCTCGTCGGCGTCGGCCGGCGCGTCGGGAAGATCGCGCAGCAGGGTGTCGATGCGCTCGCCGCGATCGACCGAATCGTCGTAGTGGAAATGCAGCTCCGGCACGTGGCGCAGCTTGATCAGGCGTGCAAGGCGGAAGCGGATCTCCCCGGCCAGCGCCTTGAGACCGGCCATGGCCTCCTGCGAGCGCTCGGCCTGCAACGCGGTCACGAACACCTTGGCGTGTGCGAGGTCGCGGGTGACCTCGACGTCGGACACGCTGACCGACGGCAGCCCGTACTCGGACACGGCCTGGCGGACCAGGGTGCCGAGTTCGCGGCGCAGCTGCGCGGACACGCGATCGGTGCGATGAAAGGATTTGGTGGGCATGGTGGAACTCCTGGTCGGCAGCGCGCCGACCGGCCCGGAGAGCGCGGGACCGGTGCGGACGGCGTTGCCGTCGCACTTCCCCGCTCCCTCCGGATGCCGGCCGCCGGCCGCCGCATCCGTTACAGCGTGCGCTGGACCTCGATGCGCTCGAAGCACTCGATCTGGTCGCCGGCCTTGACGTCGTTGTACGCCTTCACGCCGATGCCGCACTCGGTATGCACACGGACCTCGTCCACGTTCTCCTTGAAGCGGCGCAGCGATTCCAGCTCGCCCTCGAAGACCACCGTGTTGTCGCGCAGCACGCGGATCGGCTTGGAACGCTTGACCACGCCCTCGACCACCATGCAGCCGGCCACGGCACCGAACTTGGAGCTGCGGAACACGTCGCGGACCTCGGCGATACCGATGATCTCCTCGCGGATCTCCATGCCCAGGATGCCCGAGGCCACCTGCTTCACCTGGTCGATCACGTCATAGATGATCGAGAAGTAGCGCAGGTCGAGGCCGTTGGTCTCCACGACCCGGCGGGCCGAGGCATCGGCACGCACGTTGAAGCCGATGATCGTCGCCTTGGCGGTCGCCGCGGCGTTCGCATCGGACTCGGTGATGCCACCCACGCCGGACACGATGATGTTGATGCGGATCTGGTCGTTCGACAGCGCGGTGAGCGCCTGCTTGAGCGCCTCCACCGAACCCTGCACGTCGGCCTTGACCACCAGGTTGAGCGACAGCTGCTGCTCGGCCTGGCCCATCTGCGCCATGATGTCTTCCATGCGGTTGCCCGCGGCCTGCACCAGCCGCGTCTCGCGGCGCTTGGCCTCGCGCTGCTGGGCGACGTCCTTGGCGAGACGCTCGTCGTCGACGACCACGAAGTCGTCGCCGGCATCGGGCACACCCGACAGGCCGAGCACCTGCACCGGGATCGACGGACCGGCGCCGTCCACGGCCTGGCCGTTCTCGTCGAACAGTGCGCGCACGCGGCCGTACTGCACGCCGCACACCAGGTAGTCGCCGCGGTTGAGGCGGCCCTGCTGCACCAGCACCGTGGCGACCGGGCCACGGCCCTTGTCGAGCGAGGATTCGATGACCGTGCCGGTGGCACGCCCGTCCTGCACCGCACGCAGTTCCAGCACTTCGGCCTGCAGCGAGATCGCGTCGAGCAGGTCGTCGACGCCCATTCCGGTCTTCGCCGAAAGCTCGACCATCTGGGTGTCGCCACCGAAGTCCTCGGCCACCACCTGGTGCTCGAGCAGTTCGTTCTTGATGCGGTTCGGATCGGCGGTGGACTTGTCGATCTTGTTGATCGCGACGATCAGCGGCACCTTCGCGGCACGCGCATGCTGGATCGCCTCGACCGTCTGCGGCATGACGCCGTCGTCGGCCGCGACCACCAGCACCACGATGTCGGTCAGCTTCGCGCCGCGCGCTCGCATCGAAGTGAATGCCGCATGGCCCGGGGTGTCGAGGAAGCTGATGACGCCCTTCGCGGTTTCGACGTGGTACGCACCGATGTGCTGGGTGATGCCACCCGCTTCACCGGTGGCGACCTTGGTGGTGCGGATGTAGTCCAGCAGCGAGGTCTTGCCGTGGTCGACGTGACCCATGATGGTGACCACCGGCGGACGCGCGGCCTGCTCGCCCTGCACGTCGGCGACGTGCGCGACCAGCTCGCTCTCGGCGTCGTCGGATTCCGCGCGCACCGCCTTGTGGCCCAGCTCCTCCACCACCAGCACCGCGGTGTCGTGGTCGATGGTCTGGGTGATGGTCGCCATGACGCCCATCTTGAACAGCGCCTTGACCACGTCGCCGCCCTTCAGCGCGAGCTTCTGCGCGAGGTCGGCCACGGTGATCGCTTCGCCCACGGCGATCTCGCGCACGACCGGTGCGGTCGGACGCTCGAAGCCGTGCGGGCCGCCCGAGCCGCCGCGCGACTGCTCGACATTGCGGCGCGGCTTCGGCCGGCCACGTGCGGTGCTGCGACGGGCGCGGTCGGCCGCCGACAGATGCAGCTGGCCGGCGAAACGCGCGGTGCTCTCGTCGTCCTCGACCCCGGCGACCATCGCATGCGACCCACGCTGCGCCTTGCCCTTGTTGGCGGCGCTGCGGTCATCGCGTGCGGGGGCGGCCGGCTTGGCCGGCTGGCCGTGGCTGTGCGGCGCGCGGCGCGCCGGGGGCGCGTCGTCGTCACCGGTCACCACGGCAGCTGCCGCTGCGGCTTCCTTGCGCAGCCGCTCGGCCTCGGCTTCGGCCTGGCGCTTGCGCTCGGCGGCCTCTTCGGCGCGGCGCTTGTCTTCCTCGGCCAGGCGCTGCTGCTCGGAGAGGTTGCGCTGGCGCGACTCCTCCAGCTTGCGCAGGATCTCGGCGCGCTCGGCTTCCTCGCGCGACAGCCCGGACGCAGGATCGACCCCGTCGCCCTTGCCGGTCGGCGGGACCACGGTGACCTTCTTGCGCACCACCACGTCCACGGTCTGGCGGTTCTTGCCACCACCGACGGTGAGTTCCTGCTTGCGGCTGCGGTTGAGGGTGATCTTCTTCGGGCTGACCGCTTCCTCGGCAGCCTTTTCGGACTTGCCGTGGGTGCGGCGCAGGAAGCCGAGAAGCTTCACCTTCTCGGTGCTGGTGACCACCTGGTCGGGGCTGCTGAACTTCATGCCGGCCTCGGCCAGCTGCTCCAGCAGTTTCTCGACCGGTGTGTTCACCAGTGCGGCCAGCTTGCGGATGGTGGTTTGCTGCGACATTCGGTTTCCGTGTCCAATGCGGCGGCTCGGGCCGGCGCGGATATGGGGATTCTAACGGCTCTGGCGCGTGGGGTCGGCGCGGGGCGGCCCGGGTGTCTTCGGGCCCACCTTGCGCGACCTGTCAGCCTTCCCGCTCCAGACGCGCGATCTCCTCGGCGCGCGCGGCCAGGATCAGCACCGAGGCGCGCTCCTGGTCGAGACCTTCGATATCGAATTCCAGCACTTCGTCCACGCCCAGGTCGGAGAGGTCCTCGGCGGTGCGCACGCCGTGCGAGGCCAGCGCATAGGCGATGGTGTCGTCCATGCCCGGCAGCTGCAGCAGGTCCTCTGCCGGCGCATGCTCGTCCAGCTCCTCCTCGACCGCCAGCGCATCGTTGAGCAGCGCGTCGCGGGCGCGGGCGCGCAGTTCCTCGACGATGTCCTCGTCGAAGCCCTCCACGGCCAGCAGCTCGCCCATCGGCACGTAGGCGATCTCCTCGACCGTGCTGAAGCCCTCGGCCACCAGGATGCCGGCGATTTCCTCGTCGACCTCGAGCTTGTCCTGGAACAGCTGGCGGGCGGCGGCCTGTTCGGCCTCGCTCTTGGCCTGCACCTGCTCGGCGGTCATCACGTTGAGCTGCCAGCCGGTCATGCGGCTTGCAAGGCGCACGTTCTGGCCGCCCTTGCCGATCGCCTTGGCGAGGAAGTCCTCGGCCACGGCCAGGTCCATCGAATGCTTGTCCTCGTCGACCACGATCGACTGCACTTCCGCCGGCGCCATCGCGTTGATGACGAACTGCGCCGGGTTGTCCGACCACAGCACGATGTCGACGCGCTCGCCATTGAGCTCGTTGGACACCGCCTGCACGCGCGAACCACGCATGCCGATGCAGGCACCGATCGGATCGGTGCGGTTGTCGTGCGCGAGCACGGCGATCTTGGCGCGGTCACCCGGATCACGGGCACAGGCCATGATCGACACCAGGCCCTGGCCGACTTCCGGCACCTCGAGCTTGAACAGCTCGATCATGAATTCCGGCGCGGCGCGGCTGATGAAGAGCTGCGGGCCGCGCGGCTCGCTGCGCACGTCGTAGAGATACCCGCGGATGCGGTCACCGGCGCGCACGACGTCGCGCGGGATCGCCTTGTCCTTGGGGATGAAGGCCTCGGCGTTGCCGCCGAGGTCGACGTAGACGTTACCGCGCTCGACGCGCTTGACCACGCCGGTGACCAGTTCGCCGACGCGGTCCTTCCACGCATCCACGACCTGCTGGCGCTCGGCCTCGCGCACGCGCTGCACGATCACCTGCTTGGCGGCCTGCGCGGCGATGCGCCCGAACTCGGCGTTGTCGATCTGCTCCTCGATGTAGTCGCCGACCTCGACGCCCTCGGCCTCGTCGATCGCGTCCATCAGGCGGATCTGGCGGTCCGGCGACTCCATCACCACGTCGTCGGCCACCACTTCCCAGCGGCGGAAGGTCTCGTAGGTGCCGTCCTTGGAATCGATCGCAACGCGCGTGAGCACGTCCTGGTCGACGTAGCGCTTCTTGGCCGCAGTGGCCAGTGCTGCTTCGATCGCTTCGAGGATGACGGACTCCGGCACGCCCTTCTCGTTGGCGACCGCGTCGACGACCATCAACAGTTCCTTGCTCATTCTGTTACGCCTCTGGATGTCTTGAGTTGGTCCACTTCGGAGACCGGAGGTCGGGCCCCGAAGCTCCGCCAGTCCATTACGGACTGCCCGCCCCGGTCATCGGGGCCACTGATCTGTCGTGGTGCCGTCGCCTCAGGCGGCGGGACCGTTGCCACGCTTCTTCGCACCGCTCTTGCCGGGGCGTGCGTCGCGTCCGGACGCATCGTCCTTGGCCGGGGCCAGCCCGAGGGCCACCCAGTCCGGCACCAGCCGCGCCTTCTCGATGTTGTCGGCCATCACCTCGAACGGTTGCCCATCGATGTCGAACGTGATCCGCTCGCCATCCACGGACACGATCCGCCCGGTCAGCCGGCGGCGTCCGTCCTGCGGCAGCTTCAGCACGACCTTCGCGCTCTCGCCGTTGAAGCGCGCGAACTGCGCCGGCGCGAACAGCGGACGGTCGATCCCGGGAGACGACACCTCGAGCGTGTAATGGCTGCTGATCGGATCCTCGACGTCGAGCTGCGCGGAGACCTCGCGGCTGACCGCTTCGCAGTCCTCGATCGTCACGCCAGGGCCGACGGCATCGCCTTCGACGCCGGGGCGGTCGATATACAGCCGCAGCAGCGCACTGCCCGGGTTGGGAAGGTATTCCGCGCCCAGCAGTTCCAGCCCGAGGGCTTCCACCGTGGGCGTCAGCAGTTCGATGATGCGGGTTGCATTGTCAGCCACGAATGCGCCGGCTCCTTTCGATCCGGTAAACGAAAATCCGCCCCCTGAAACAGCCAAGGGGCCCGATGGGCCCCTTGTCCGATGACGCTGGATTTCGGTGCCGGCACACGGAGCAACGTGTACCGACTCAGCCCGATCGCGACCGGTACCGCCGGAATGCCTCCCTTGAGGACATTCCACCGACCGCGAAAAGCTGGTAGCGGGGGCAGGATTTGAACCTGCGACCTTCGGGTTATGAGCCCGACGAGCTGCCAGACTGCTCCACCCCGCAGCAGAGAAATGAATTATGACGATCGGCCGGTTTGATTGCAAGCCCGGAATGATCGTTCGATGGATATATCCCGATACATCCATCGCTGCTGCGACGCGCGCCCGGCGCGACGCAGCATGTCGCGCAGTCTACAGCGTGGCGAACGCCTGCTGGCACCAGGTCATGATCGGACTCCATGCCAGCCCCAGCACCAGCAACGCCAGGGCGTTGACGGTGAAGACCGCACGCAACGCGGTACCGCGACGCGGCGACACCGGCTCGCCGACGGGTTCGTCGAAGTACATCACCTTGATCACGCGCAGGTAGTAGAACGCGCCGATCACCGCGAACACGATCGCCACGATCGCAAGCCACAGCATGTCGGCTTCGACCACCGCGCGCAGCACCGCCACCTTCGCCCAGAAGCCGAGGAACGGCGGCACGCCAGCCAGCGAGGCCATCGTGATCAGCACCAGGAAGGCCATCCACGGATTGCGCGCGTTGAGCCCGCGGAAATCCTCGATGCGGTCGGCCTCGAACCCCTTGCGCGACAGCATGACGATGGCGCCGAACGCGGCTGCCGACATGATCGCGTAGCTGATCGTGTAGAAGGTCGCCGCCGCGAATCCGTCGGTACCGCCCGCGGCGACGCCGAGGAACAGGAAGCCGACGTGCGAGACCGTGGAATAGGCCAGCATGCGCTTGAGGTTGGTCTGCGCGAGCGCAATCACGTTGCCCACCGCCAGCGATGCTGCCGCGAGCACGCCCACCAGCAGCTGCCAGTAGTCCTGCAGCGGCCCAAGGCCACCTTCGAACAGGCGGAAGGCCATGCCCAGTGCGGCCAGTTTCGGTGCCGAGCCGATGAAGATCGTGATCGGCGTCGGCGCGCCGTGGTAGGTGTCAGGCAGCCACATGTGGAACGGCGCAGCGCCGAACTTGAAGGCGACGCCCACCACCACGAACACCATGCCCGTCAGCAGCAGCGTGCGGTCCTCACCGGCCACGCCAGCGGCGGCCTCGCGGATGCCGTCCAGCGCCAGCGTGCCGGTGGCGCCATACACCAGGGACATGCCGTACAGCAGCAGGCCCGACGCAAGCGAGCCGAGCACGAAGTACTTCATGCCCGCTTCGGAGGCCTGCGGGCTGTCGCGGTCGGTGACCACCAGGGCGTAGGAACACAGCGCCAGCAGCTCGAGGCCGAGGTACACCATGGGCAGGTTGCCGGCGGAGACCAGCAGCATCATGCCGACGGTCGCGAACAGCATCAGGACCATCATCTCGCCGCGGTACAGGCCCCGCTCGCGCATGTACGACCAGCTGTAGGACGCCGCGAGCGCGCCGACCACCAGGATCGTGAACTTGAGGACGTCCGAGACCGTGTCACGGACGAATACGCCTTCCATCACCTCGCCCTGCCCGCCGATGCCGAGCGCGACCGCGAGGGCCGCGACCAGCAACGTGGCGATGCCGAGGGTCTGGGTGACGATGCGCTGGCGGTCCGACAGGAACAGGTCGAGCATCAGCAGGGCGAAGGCGCCGAACACCACCACCAGCTCGGGAGCCAATGGCGCGAACTCGGCGAAGGTGCGGACGGGAGGCGTCATGGTGGCGACGGTCATCGCGGGTCTTTCCTCAAAGCTTGGTGGCGGTGAGCAGGTCCGCCAGTTGCGCGATGGACGGCTCCATCAGGTCTGTGAGCGGCTTCGGGTACACGCCGATCGCCAGCACGAAGATGGCGAACACGCCGAGCACGAGAGCCTCGCGCTTGTTGATGTCGGTGAGCGCGGCGACGTGCGCATTGGCGACCTCGCCGTACAGCGTGCGGCGCACCAGCCACAGGCTGTAGGCCGCGCCGATGATCAGGGTCAGCGCTGCGGTGAAGGCGATCAGCGGGTGCGCCTGGAACGAGGCCATGACCACCATGAACTCGCCAACGAAGCCCGAAGTGCCCGGCAGGCCGGAGTTGGCCATCGCGAAGAACACCATGAAGGCCGCGAACCATGGCATCACGTTGGCGACGCCACCGTAGTCGCGGATCATGCGCGTGTGCATGCGGTCGTAGACCACGCCCACGCAGGAGAACATCGCGCCTGAAATGAAGCCGTGGGAGATCATCTGCACCATCGCGCCCTGCAGGCCGAGGCGCGCCGCATCCGGGTTGCCGGTGTCGCGGATCAGGGTGAAGGCGATGAAGATGCCCAGCGTCACGAAGCCCATGTGCGAGATAGACGAGTACGCGATCAGCTTCTTCATGTCCGCCTGTACCAGCGCGACCATGCCGACGTAGACGATTGCGATGAGGCTGGCCGCGATCACCAGCCACGCCCACTCGTGGCCGGCGTCGGGGGTGATCGGCAGGCTGAAACGCAGGAAGCCGTAGCCGCCGATCTTCAGCATGATCGCCGCCAGGATCACCGAGCCGCCGGTGGGCGCCTCGACGTGAGCATCCGGCAGCCAGGTGTGGACCGGGAACATCGGCACCTTGACCGCGAACGCGATCAGGAACGCGAAGAACAGCCACATCTGCTCGGTGGCGGTGAGCGGCAGTGCATACAGGTCGGGCAGCTGCCAGCTCCCGCCCTTCAGGTACAGGTACACCAGGCCGACCAGCATGAAGACCGAGCCCAGGAACGTGTACAGGAAGAACTTCATCGCCGCGTACACCCGGCGCGGCCCGCCCCAGATGCCGATGATGATGAACATCGGGATCAGCATGCCTTCGAAGAACACGTAGAACAGCAGCGCGTCGACGGCGGCGAACACGCCCACCATCATGCCTTCGAGGATCATGAACGCCGCGAAGTAGTGCGCGACGCGCCGGTCGATGGAGCCCCACGCGCCGATTAGCACCAGCACGGTGGTGATCGTGGTCAGCACGATCAACGCAACCGAGATGCCGTCGGCGCCGAGGTGGTAGCGGATGTCGTATGCGGGGATCCATTCCCGGTGCTCGACGAACTGCAATCCCGCGAAGGCGGAATCGAAGCCGGACAGCAGCAGCAGGCTGGCCGCGAGCGTCAGCACCGCGAAGCCGAGCGCCACCCAGCGGGCGGTGTTCGGGCGCGCGTTGCCGCACAGCAGGGTCAACACGCCGCCGAGGATCGGCAACCAGATCAGGAGGCTGAGGAGGGGCCAGTTCGCCACGTTTCTTTATTCCGTATGGTGTTGCGTCAGCGCCAGTGGAAGATCAGTACGGCCAGCAGTGCAATCAGGCCGATGATCATCGCGAACGCGTAGTGGTAGACATAGCCGGACTGCAGGCGACGGCTGACGCTGGCGACCAGGTCGACCACGCGTGCGGCACCGTTGACGAACAGGCCGTCGATCAGTTTCTCGTCGAACCTGCGTGAGCCCTGGCCGAGCACCAGGCCGCCGCCGGCGAACCCGTCGATCCAGAGATCGTCGGCCCAGTACTTCTTCTCCAGTACGCGGATCGGCAGCGCGAACAGCCGCGCGGCCTTTGCCGGCAAGTCGGTGCGCCACACGTACATCACGGTCGCGAGCAGGAAGCCGGCCAGCATCAGCCAGAAGGTCGGCACCTGGAAACCGTGCACCGCATACGCGACCGGCCCGTGCCACAGGGTGTCCTTGAGCTGCAGCACGGTGTCGCGTGCGGGGGCGAGGTCGATCGCGCCGAGGAAGAACGGCAGCTTCTCGGTATGCCCGGACCAGTCGGTGCCGAACAGCATCGGACCGACGGTGAAGAAACCGATCGCGATCGACGGGATCGCCAGCAGCACCAGCGGCAACGTCACCACCCACGGGGACTCGTGCGGCTCGTGCGGGCCATGATGGTCGTGATGGCCGTGCGCATCGTCGTGCAGCGGCTCGTGCAGTGTCTGCTGGCCGTGCTCGTCCCTGGCGGCAACCGGATGCGACGGCGCGGCGTGGCGGAAGCGCTCTTCGCCGAAGAAGGTCATGTACAGCAGGCGGAAGCTGTAGAAGCTGGTGACGAAGGCACCCAGCAGCACCGCCCAGTAGCCGTAGGTGCCGACCCAGCCCATGCGCTCCGCGGCGTGGCCTGCGGCCTCGATGATGGTGTCCTTCGAGTAGAACCCGGACAGGAACGGCGTGCCGACCAGCGCCAGGGTGCCGATGACGCTGGTCCAGAAGGTGACCGGCATGTACTTGCGCAGGCCGCCCATCTTGCGCATGTCCTGCTCGTGGTGCATGCCGATGATCACCGAACCGGCGGCCAGGAACAGCAGCGCCTTGAAGAACGCATGCGTCATCAGGTGGAACACCGCGGCCGAGTACGCCGACACGCCCAGCGCCACCGTCATGTAGCCCAGCTGCGAGAGTGTCGAATAGGCGACCACGCGCTTGATGTCGTTCTGCACGATGCCGATCAGGCCGGTGAAGAACGCCGTGGTCGCACCGATGAACAGGATGAACGCCAGTGCGGTGTCACTGAGTTCGAACAGCGGCGACATGCGCGCCACCATGAAGATGCCGGCCGTGACCATCGTGGCAGCATGGATCAGCGCCGAGATCGGGGTGGGGCCTTCCATCGAATCGGGCAGCCACACATGCAGCGGCACCTGTGCGGACTTGCCCATCGCACCGATGAAGAGGCAGATGCAGATCAGCGTCGCCACGGACCAGGGATAGCCCGCGAAGATCTCCACCACCTGGCCGCCGCCCACGCGGTCGGTCGCGTTGGCGAACACGGTGGCGTAGTCGAGCGTGCCGAACCAGTACAGCACCCCGGCGATGCCGAGCAGGAAGCCGAAGTCGCCGACGCGGTTGACCAGGAACGCCTTCATGTTGGCGAACACCGCGCTCGGCTTCTTGAACCAGAAGCCGATCAGCAGGTACGACACCAGGCCCACCGCTTCCCAGCCGAAGAACAGCTGCAGGAAGTTGTTGCTCATCACCAGCATGAGCATCGAGAAGGTGAACAGCGAGATGTAGCTGAAGAACCGCTGGTAACCCGGATCCTCGTGCATGTAGCCGATGGTGTAGATGTGCACCAGCAGCGATACGAAGGTCACCACCACCATCATCATCGCGGTCAGGCGGTCGACCATGAAGCCCACGTGCGCGGAGTAGCTGGCCACGTCGAACACCGTGTAGATGTTCTCGTTGTACGGCGCAGCCCCCTGCAGCAGCTGCCACAGCACGTAGCACGACAGCACGCAGCTGGTGGCGACGCCGAGGATCGTCACGCTGTGCGCGCCGGCACGGCCGACCTGCCGCCCGAAGAGGCCGGCGATGACCGAGCCGAGCAGCGGCGCAAGCACGATGATCAGCAAGTGGGTTGTCGAAATTGCCATCTGGATATCCATTGACCTGGTCGCGCCGGGGCGGACCGTTACAGCCGTCCGGGTGACATGCGTCGTGTGTCACCGTCGAATCGTTTGTCGTGCGTGCCTTCCATGGTGGTACCGCGGGCTCCGGAGAGAGTCCGGCCCGGCCTTCCTGGCCGGGCATTCGCTGCAGCGCGGGCGCTGCAGCCTACCCCTTGAGCGTGTCGATATCGGCCACGTTGATCGTGTTGCGATTGCGGAACAGCGTGACCAGGATCGCCAGGCCGATCGCCGCCTCCGCGGCCGCCACGGTCAGGATGAAGAACACGAAGACCTGGCCGCTGGCGTCGCCGAAGTGCCGCGAGAACCCGATGAAGTTGACGTTGACCGCCAGCAGCATCAGTTCGATCGACATCAGCAGCACGATCACGTTCTTCCGGTTGAGGAAGATGCCGGCCACGCTGATGCAGAACAGCACCGCCCCGAGCGCCAGGTAGTGGCCCAGCGCCAGGCCTTCTCCGAACAGACTCATGCCTGGCCCTCCCCGTCCTGGACCTGCGCCGTCGCGGGCGCCTGCGGGCGCACCGCATCCATCTTGATGATGCGCACGCGATCGGACGCACGCACTGCCGCCTGCGCCGCCGGATCCTGGCGCTTCACGCCGACGCGCGCGCGCAGGGTGAGCATCACCGCGGCCACCACCGCCACGGTCAGGATCAGCGCGGCGATCTCGAACGGCAGCAGGTAGTCGCGGAACAGCGTATGCGCGACCCATGCGGTGTTGCCCAGGCCGGCGGCTTCAGCGGGATCGGGGCCGAACGGGGTGATCCGCGAACCGATGCCGATCAGCGTGAGCACCTCGGCCAGCATCACCACCGCGACGACGAGCCCGATCGGCAGGTAGCGCACGTAGCCCTGGCGCAGCGTGGTGACGTCGATGTCGAGCATCATCACCACGAACAGGAACAGCACCATCACCGCGCCGACATACACCACGATCAGCGCCACGCCCAGGAACTCGGCACCGGCAAGGATCCAGGTACCGGCAGCACTGAAGAAGGTCAGCACCAGGAACAGTGCCGAGTGCACCGGATTGCGGACACTGATCACCGCTACCGCCGACATCACGGTGATCGCGGCGAAGCCCAGGAATGCGAGAAGAATGAAATCCATGACTTACCTGTAGGCGGCGTCGGCGGCGCGGCGCTGGGCGATTTCCGCCTCGAGCCGGTCGCCCAGTGCGAGCAGCTGCGGCTTGCTGACGATGTTCTCGCCGCGGTTCTCGAAGTGGTACTCGTGGATGTGCGTCTCGACGATGGAATCCACCGGGCAGGACTCCTCGCAGAACCCGCAGTAGATGCACTTGAACAGGTCGATGTCGTAGCGGGTGGTGCGGCGGGTGCCGTCCTCGCGCTGCGCCGAGTCGATGGTGATCGCCAGCGCCGGGCACACCGCTTCGCAGAGCTTGCACGCGATGCAGCGTTCCTCGCCGTTGGGATAGCGACGCAACGCGTGCAGGCCGCGGAAACGCGGTGACTGCGGCGTCTTCTCCATCGGATACATCAGCGTGTACTTGTCACGCCACAGGTACTTGAAGGTCAGCTTCATGCCGCCCATGAGTTCCAGCAGCAGCAGGCTGCGGAAGAAATTGCCGACGCGGCTCATCGCTGTACACCCTCCAGCACCCCGAAATACGCCATCAGCGCGGTGACCACGATCCAGGCGATGCTGACCGGAACGAATACCTTCCAGCCCAACCGCATGATCTGGTCATAGCGGTAACGCGGGAATGACGCGCGGAACCAGATGAAGACGCTGGCGAAGAAGAACATCTTGGCGAACAGCCACCACCAGCCATCGCCGAGGATCGTCGACAGCACCGGCACGTCGGGAATCCACGCCGCCGGGATCGGGGACAGCCAGCCGCCGAGGAAGAACAGCGTCGTCAGGATGCTGATCAGGATCATGTTCGCGTATTCGGCCAGGAAGAACAGCGCGAACGCGGAACCCGAGTACTCCACCATGTGACCGGCGACGATTTCCGACTCGCCCTCGACCACGTCGAACGGTGCACGGTTGGTCTCGGCCACGCCGGACACGAAATAGATCACGAACAGCGGCAGCAGCGGCAGCCAGAACCAGCTGAAGAGACCCGCACCACCCGCCTGCGCCATCACGATGTCGGTGAGATTGAGGCTGCCCGCGGCGATCAGCACGCCGACCAGCGCGAAGCCCATCGCGATCTCGTAGCTCACCATCTGCGCAGCAGCACGCATCGCGCCGAGGAAGGCGTACTTCGAGTTGGTGGCCCAGCCCGCGAGGATGATGCCGTACACGCCCAGCGAGGTCATCGCCAGCAGGTACAGCAGCCCCGCATTGGCGTTGGACAACACCAGCTGGTAGTCGAACGGCACCACCGCCCACGCCGCGAACGCCGGTGCCAGCGTGATCAGCGGTGCGAGCACATACAGCTTCGGATGGGCGTTGGTGGGCTGGATGACTTCCTTGAACAGCAGCTTGAAGACGTCCGCGAAGGCCTGGAACACGCCCATGCCCACGTACATCGGCCCATGGCGCACGTGCATCCAGCCAATCAGCTTGCGCTCCCAGACCACGTAGAAGGCCACCGCAAGAATCACCGGAACGGCGATCGCGAGGATCTTCAGCACGATCCACAACACCATGCCGATCGCGCCCAGCGAGAACAGTGCCTCGCGCATCGGGCCGAACAGCTGCTGGAGAAATTCCGCCGTCGTCATGCCGGCATCACCTGTACGTTGCCGGCTGCCAGCGCCGCGGTGGCGCCGTAGCCGCTTTCGACGAACACCGCACCCACGGCGACCTGGTCGCTGACCATGACCTGCAGGGTCGCGGTGCCGGCGTGGTTGGAGACCTTGGCCATCGCGCCGTCCACCACGCCGAGCGTGCCGGCATCGGCCGGATGCACGACGATGCGCGGGCCCAGCGTCAGCGGATGTGCCTGCAGGGCCGGCGAACGCCGGACCATGGCATCGCTGCGATAGATCGCGGGTGCCACCGCAAGCTCAAGACCGGCGTCCGCGTGCAGCGCCTGCCCACCCTGTACGACGACCTCGCGCGGCTGCATCGAAGCACGCAGCGGCGCGATGTCGACGAATCCGAAGCCGTCCAGGCCGAGCTGGGCGCCGAGTGCACGCAGTACGCGCCAGCCGGCACGGGCCTCGCCCGGAAGGCGACCGGCGGCGAGTGCGCGCTGGTCGATACCCTCGAGGTTCGTGAGTGTGGCGTCGATCTCCGGCAGCGCACCGATCGGCAGGATCACGTCGGCGACGGCGCGCGTGGAGGCACAGGCGAACTGGCTGAATGCCACCACCTGCGCGCCCTTGAGCGCCTTCAGTGCGAGTGCCTGGTCGGCGAAGTCCAGCCCCGGCTCGATGCCGTAGAGCACATACGCCGAACGTGCCTCGCGCAGCATCGCCTGCGCATCGCGCGAGGCCGGCAGCACGCCATGGCGGCTGAGGCCGACCGCATTCGCGCCCTGCGGGATGCGGCACAGCGCCGCACCGCGCGCAGTGGCGAAAGCTTCGGCCGCGGCACGGATCGCACCGGCATGCACGCCGCTTTCGGCCAGCGCGCCCACGATCACCACCATCCGCTCGCCCTCGCCCACCACGGCGGCGAGCTCACCGCCACCCAGGGCGGCGGCGATACGCGACGGCGCGACGATGGCCTTGGAGGCGACATCGAAGGTGAAGTCGAAATCGACGGGATTGACCACGTGCACGCGCGCGCCCTTGCGCCAGGCCTGACGCACGCGGTGGTGCAGCAGCGGCACTTCGTGGCGCAGGTTGGAACCGACGATGACGACGGTACCGGCGTCGGCGATATCCGCCACCGGCATCGCGAACGGCGTGGCGACGGCGTCGCCGGACAGGTCGCGCTGACCGATGCGGTGGTCGAGGTTGCCGGTGCCCAGGCCTTCGGCCAGCCGCGCCAGCAGCGCGCCCTCCTCGTTCGACGTGGACGGGTGCACCAGCATGCCGAGGTCGTCGGCGGCGTTGTCGCGCAGGACCTGCGCGGCGCGCGCGAGTGCTTCGTCCCAGGACGCGACGCGGAAGTCGTCGCCGTCGCGGATCAGCGGCTGCACCGCGCGGTCGTCCGCGCCCAGGCCCTGGTGCGAGTAGCGGTCACGGTCGGACAGCCAGCACTCGTTGACGGTCTCGTTGTCGCGCGGCACCGCGCGCAGCACTTCGCCGCGCCGCGAGTGCAGGAACAGGTTGCTGCCCAGCGCGTCGTGATAACCCAGCGACTCCTTGGCGATGAGCTCCCACGGGCGTGCACGGAAGCGGAACACCTTGTTGGTCAGTGCGCCCACCGGGCACACGTCGATGACGTTGCCCGACAGCTCGGTGGTCAGCGGCTTGCCGTCGTAGGTGCCGATCTGCAGGTTCTCGCCACGGCTCATGCCACCCAGCTCGTAGGTACCGGCGATCTCCGCGGTGAAGCGCACGCAGCGCGTGCACTGGATGCAGCGCGTCATCTCGGTGGCGACCAGCGGCCCGAGATCCTCGTCGGGCACCACGCGCTTGCGCTCGACGAAACGGCTCACCGAACGGCCGTAGCCCAGCGAGAGGTCCTGCAGCTCGCACTCGCCGCCCTGGTCACAGATCGGGCAGTCGAGCGGATGGTTGATCAGCAGGAATTCCATCACGTTGCGCTGCGACTTCAGCGCCTTCTCGCTGCGGGTGACGACCTTCATGCCGTCCATCACCGGCGTGGCGCAGGCCGGCGCCGGCTTCGGCATCTTCTCCACCTCGACCAGGCACATGCGGCAGTTCGCGGCGATGGCCAGCTTGTCGTGGTAGCAGAAACGCGGGATCGGGATGCCGGCCTTGTCGGCGGCCTGGATGATCATCGAGCCCTTCGGCGCGGCCATCTCGACGCCGTCGATGAAGACGGTGACGTGGTCCGGCGGCAGGTTCGGGTTCACGGGCTGCGCGCTCATGCGGCCACCGCCTTGGGCACCACGGTGCCGTTGCGCTGGTCGTCGACCAGGAAACGCCGGTTGACGATCGCGTACTCGAACTCGTCCCAGTAATGGCGCAGGAAGCCCTGCACCGGCCACGCGGCGGCCTCGCCGAACGCGCAGATGGTGTGGCCCTCGATCTGCCCGGCCGCGGCCCGCAGCATGTGCAGGTCCTCGACGGTGGCGGTGTGCTGGGCGATGCGGGTCAGCATGCGGTACATCCAGCCGGTGCCCTCGCGGCACGGGGTGCACTGGCCGCAGGACTCCTGGTAGTAGAAACGCGCGATGCGCTGGCAGGCGCGCACCATGCAGGTGGTGTCGTCCATCACGATGACCGCGCCCGAACCGAGACCGGAACCGGCCTTCTGGATCGAGTCGTAGTCCATCGTCAGGCCCATCATGATCTCGCCCGGAAGCACCGGCATCGACGAACCACCCGGGATCACGCCCTTGATGGTGCGACCCGGACGCATGCCGCCGGCGATTTCCAGCAGTTCGGAGAACGGCGTGCCGAGGCGGATCTCGTAGTTGCCCGGGCGGGCAACGTGGCCCGACACCGAGAAGATCTTGCAGCCGCCGTTGTTGGGCTTGCCGAGGTTCATGAACCACTCGGGGCCGTTGCGGATGATCGCCGGCACCGAGGCATAGGTCTCGGTGTTGTTGATCGTGGTCGGCTTGCCGTACAGGCCGAAGTTGGCCGGGAACGGCGGCTTGTAGCGCGGCTGCCCCTTCTTGCCTTCCAGCGACTCCATCAGTGCGGTTTCCTCGCCGCAGATGTAGGCGCCCGCGCCCAGCGCGTTGTGGATGTCGATGTCGATGCCGGAGCCGAGGATGTCCTTGCCCAGCCAGCCGTTGGCATACGCCTCGGCGGTCGCTTCCTCGAGGTGCTCGAACGGCTCGTGGTGGAACTCGCCGCGCAGGTAGTTGTAGGCGACCGACGAACCCGTGGCATAGCAGGCGATCGCCATGCCCTCGATCACCGAGTGCGGGTTGTAGCGCAGGATGTCGCGGTCCTTGCAGGTACCGGGCTCGGACTCGTCCGAGTTGCAGAGGATGTACTTCTGCATGTCGCCCTTGGGCATGAAGCTCCACTTCAGGCCGGTCGGGAAGCCCGCGCCGCCACGGCCGCGCAGGCCGGACTGCTTCACCATCTCGATGACATCGGCCGGCGGGATCTTCTCGGTGAGGATCCGGCGCAGGGCCTGGTAGCCACCGGTCTTGAGGTAGTTCTCGTACGACCACGGCTTGTCGAAGTGCAGCGTCGTGTAGACGGCCTGGTGTTCCTTCGGTGCCGGGCCGACGGGCCCGTAACCTTCGGAGACGTGGGAGTTGTGATGCGCCATGCCTGCGTCGAGCCTCACTTCAGTCCGTCGAGCAGCGCGTCCACCTTCGTGGTGTCGAGCTTCTCGTGGTAATGGCCGTTGATCACGACCACCGGGGCGCCGCAGCACGCGGCCACGCACTCTTCCTCGCGCTTGAGGTAGACGCGGCCGTCGGCCGTCGACTCGCCCAGCCTGCAACCCAGCTTCTTCTCGGCGTGCGCGACGAGATCCTCGGCGCCGTTGAGCCAGCAGCTGATGTTGGTGCAGAAGGCGACGTTGTTGCGGCCGACCTCCCGCGTCTCGAACATCGAGTAGAACGTCGCCACCTCGTACGCCCACACCGGCGGGATGCCCAGGTACTTGGCGACCGCGGCGATCAGCTCGTCGGTCAGGAAGCCGCCGTTCTGCTGCTGGGTCGCGAACAGCCCCTGGATCACCGCCGAACGCTTGCGGTCGGGCGGGAACTTCGCCACCCAGTGGTCGATGGACGCACGCGTGTCGTCGTTCAACGCCACCATCGGGTCGACGTTGCGCGCGTTCTCGAAATTGCCTGTTGCTTTCATTTCCTCACGCGCCTCAACGGTCGATTTCGCCGAACACGACATCGTAGGTGCCGATCATCGCCACCACGTCGGAGAGCATGTGGCCCTTGACGATGGCGTCCATCGACGACAGGTGCGCGAAGCCCGGGGCGCGCAGGTGCACGCGGAACGGCTTGTTGGCACCGTCGGAGACCAGGTAGCAGCCGAACTCGCCCTTGGGCGCCTCGATGGCCTGGTAGGTCTCGCCGGCCGGAACGCAATAGCCTTCCGAGAACAGCTTGAAGTGGTGGATCAGCGCTTCCATGTCGTCCTTCATCTCCTCGCGGGAGGGAGGCGCGACCTTGTAGTTGTCCACCATCACCGGGCCGGGATTGGCCCGCAGCCATGCCACGCACTGCTTGATGATGCGCGCGGACTGGCGCATCTCGGCCACGCGCACGAGATAGCGGTCGTAGCAGTCGCCTTCCACACCCACGGCGATGTCGAAATCGACTTCGGCGTACTTGGCGTAGGGCTGGGTCTTGCGCAGATCCCAGGCCACGCCCGAGCCGCGCAGCATCGGGCCGCTCATGCCCCAGGCCTTGGCCTGCTCCGGCGGAATCACGCCGATGCCGACCGTGCGCTGCTTCCAGATGCGGTTGTCGGTGAGCAGGGTCTCGTACTCGTCGACGCGGCGCGGGAAGTCGTCGGCGAACTGGTCGAGGAAATCCAGCATCGAGCCTTCGCGCCATTCGTTGAAACGCTTGAGCTTGGCACCCTTGCGCCACGGCGAGTCGCGGTACTGCGGCATGTGGTCCGGCAGGTCGCGGTACACGCCACCCGGGCGGTAGTACGCCGCATGCATGCGCGCGCCCGACACCGCCTCGTAGACGTCCATCAGCTCTTCGCGCTCGCGGAACGTATACAGCATCACCGCCATCGCCCCGAGGTCGAGGCCATTGGAGCCGAGCCACATCAGGTGGTTCAGGATCCGGGTGATCTCGTCGAACATCGTGCGGATCCACTGCGCACGTTCCGGCACCTCGATCCCCATCAGGGTCTCGACCGCGCGGACGTAGGCGTGTTCGTTGCACATCATCGACACGTAATCCAGCCGGTCCATGTACGGGACCGACTGGTTGTACGGCTTGGACTCGGCGAGCTTCTCGGTGCCGCGATGGAGCAGGCCGACGTGCGGATCGGCACGGACGATGGTCTCGCCGTCCATCTCCAGGATCAGGCGCAGCACGCCATGCGCGGCCGGGTGCTGCGGGCCGAAGTTCATCGTGTAGTTGCGGATCTGCTGGCGCAGCGCGGCCGGGCCGCCCGTCGCCGCCTGATCCGTGGAGTACACCTGGTTCACAGGCGAAGGGGTGCTCATTTCTGCGTCTCCGCGCCCCGCGCCCGCGATTCGCCGGCAGCGGTCAGGTAGCGTGCGTCGTCGCGGATCACGCGGGGCACGCCCACGCGCGGCTCGACCGACGTCACGGGCTCGTACACGACACGCTTCTTCTCGGCGTCGTAGCGGACCTCGACATTGCCGATCAGCGGGAAGTCCTTGCGGAACGGATGGCCGACGAAACCGTAGTCGGTCATCAGGCGGCGCAGGTCCGGGTGGCCCGCATAGACGATACCGAACAGGTCGAACGCCTCGCGTTCGAACCAGTTCACGCCTTCCCACACCGGCACCAGTGAATCCACCACCGGCATCGCATCGTCTTCCGGATACACGGTCACGCGCAGGCGACGGTTGTGCTCGATCGACAGCAGCTGCGCCACCGACGCGAAGCGGTTCACCGGCACCGACAGCGGGCCTTCGCTTTCCGGTGAATCCAGCTGGCGGCTGGGCGCCTGGCCATAGGCGAAACGACCCGGGCCGCGCCCTTCCACACCACGGCTGAAGCCGGCGGACGACACTTCGGTGTCCCACTCGTCACTGCCGTAGCCGAGGTTGTCGACGCCGCACAGATCGATCAGCGACTCGAATGCGAACTCGTCGCGCAGCGCCCGGCAACCGGCGAGGTAGTCCGCCGGGGCGAACACGATGCCGACTTCGCCCCGCGGCTCGGCGACCGTCACCGTCGCATCCGCGAAGCGCGCACGCAGCTGCGCGGCAAAGGCTTCAGCGGTCCCGCTCATTCGCGCAGCCCCGTCTTGTTCTCGCCGAAGTTGGTGCCGCGACGGATCTTGCGCTGCAGCTGCAGGATGCCGAACACCAGCGCCTCGGCCGTCGGGGGGCAGCCCGGCACGTAGATGTCAACCGGCACGATCCGGTCACAGCCGCGCACCACCGAGTACGAGTAGTGGTAGTAGCCACCGCCGTTGGCGCAGCTGCCCATCGAGATGACCCACTTCGGGTCGGGCATCTGGTCGTAGACCTTGCGCAGCGCCGGGGCCATCTTGTTGACCAGCGTACCGGCCACGATCATCACGTCGGACTGGCGCGGCGACGGGCGGAACACCACGCCGTAGCGGTCGAGATCGATGCGCGCGGCACCGGCGTGCATCATTTCCACCGCGCAGCACGCCAGACCGAACGTCATCGGCCACATCGAGCCGGTGCGCGCCCAGTTGAGCAGCACGTCGGAACTGGTGGTCAGGAACCCGCGCTCGAGCAGCGGATTGTCGCCCTCGGGCCGCAGGATGTCCTCGACGCGCCCTTCCGGCAGCGGATTGCTGGCGAAGTCCGCGGCCTTCTGGATGGACTGGATCACTCCCATTCCAGGGCTCCCTTCTTCCATACGTAGATGAAGCCGAGCAACAGCATGCCGGCGAAGATGCCCATCTCGACCAGGCCCACGACGCCGAGGTCGCGGAACACGGTGGCCCAGGGCACGATGAAGATGATTTCCAGGTCGAAGATCAGGAACTGGATCGCGATGAGGTAGTAGCGCACGTCGAAACGCATGCGCGCGTCCTCGAACGCGTTGAAGCCACTCTCGTAGGGCGACAGCTTCTCGGCCGTCGGACGCTTCGGTCCCAGGACGTTGCCGATCACCAGCAATGCAATGCCGATGCCGGTGGCAACGATCAGGAACAACAGGGTCGGCAAATATTCGGCCAGCACGTGATGTTCTCTCGGCTACTTGCCACCCGCAGGTGGCCGTTGCTCGGCGCTTTGCGCCGCTCGCACATGGCGCCGGAGCGCCGCGTGCGTCGTGTTTACTCAGGGGTGACCGACATTCCGTCGCTTCCGGCCACACCCGGCGCGGGTGCTACGCGGCTGGCCCTTCCTGGGCGGTTCCGGTCGCTGCCGGACACCGTCCTCGAAACCAGCCTATTGTACCGTTTCGTGAACTGACGAGTAAACCAATTCGGTCCCGCAAACGCATTGCACGCACGCGCCGCGTGCACGCACCGTGTAACGCCGGAAACCCTCGGCGCACACGCCCGGATACGCAAACACCCCGCGCTGGGCGGGGTGCTGGCGCTGGCGGCAGAACCGCCGGTATTGGTGCCCAAGGGGGGACTCGAACCCCCACGACTCTCGTCGCTACCACCTCAAGGTAGTGCGTCTACCAATTCCGCCACCTGGGCAAGGTGTCCGCGGCGATGGTGCCTGCCGCGGGGTGCGCATTGTACGCGCTTTACTGCTCGTTTTGCGGTGCCGGCGCAGGAATTTCCGCATCGGCTGCCGGCTGCGCCGGAGGCGCGGCAGGAACCGCCTGGTCACCCTGCTGGGCAGGCGCCTGCGGCACGCTGGCATCGGCCGCCGGAGCGGCGGGCGCCTGCGGAATTGCCGACATCACACCGAGATCCTGCTGCTGCACCACCGGCTGCGCCTGGCGGGTCGCGTACCAGGCCATGAACAGTGTCAGAGCGAAGAACGAGATCGCCAGCCACTTGGTCGCCTTGGACAGGAAGTTGGACGACCCACGCGCACCGAACACGGTGGACGACGCGCCGCCACCGAAACCGGACCCGGCCTGGGCGCCGGCGCCGCGCTGCATGAGGATCAGCGCGATCATCGAGATCGCGATGAGGACGAAGAGGACGTTCAGGACGAGCAGCAGCATCGTGGCTAGACCGGGTTCAACGCGCGGCGGCTGCCGCGGCGATGGCAAGGAAGTCGGAGGCCACCAGCGAGGCACCCCCGATCAGGCCGCCGTCCACGTCGGGCTGCGCGAACAGCTCGGCCGCATTGGCGGGCTTGACGCTTCCACCGTAGAGGATGGGCAGCGAATCGGCGATCTTAACATCCCGCGCGGCAACCTCGCTACGGATGAACGCGTGCACGGCCTGGGCCTGTTCCGGGCTGGCGGTGCGGCCGGTGCCGATGGCCCAGACCGGCTCGTAGGCGACCACGGCGTTGGCGAACGCGGCGGCGCTGACGAGGTCCAGCACCGGGCGAAGCTGCGAGGCGATGGTGTCCTCGGTCATCCCCGCCTCGCGCTGCTGCAGCGACTCGCCCACGCACAGGATCGGACGCAGGCCGGCGTTGACCGCCGCAAGGAACTTGCGCGCGACATGCTCGCTGCTTTCGTTGTGGTACTGCCGGCGCTCGGAATGCCCGACCAGGCCGAAGCGCGCGCCGACATCGACCAGCATCCGCGCCGACACCTCGCCGGTGTAGGCGCCCTCCTGGTTGCTGCTGACGTCCTGGGCGCCGAACGCGACCGGGCGGCCCTCGAAGTCCTCGACCAGGTCGCCGAGATAGGGCAGTGGCGGCAGCACCACCACCTCCACGCCGGCGGGCACCGCATCGGCAACGCGGGAAACCAGCTCGGTGGCGAAATCGCGGCTGCCGTGCAGCTTCCAGTTGCCGGCGACGATACGTGGACGCATGACCTACCTCGGGATGTGGACAACCGCCCATTCTAGGCGGTGGGCGCCTTGAAGACATGGCCGTACCGGGTTGCGGGGCCGACGCGGCTGCGCCCTGCCCCGCGTGACGCGGCGCTACTTCAGCTTGATCTCGCGCAGGCGCTCCTCGAGGAAGCCGTGCGCGGTGATCGGCTCCGGATAGCGGCTGGGGTTGTCGTCGCTGATGCACGACGGCAGCACGTCGATCAGGTAATCGGGGTTGGGATGCAGGAAGAACGGCACCGAGTAACGCGGCTGGCGCGCCTGCTCGCCCGGCGGGTTGACCACGCGATGGATCGTCGACGGGTACACATGGTTGGTCAGGCGCTGCAGCATGTCGCCGATGTTGACCACGATGGTGTCGGCATCCGAGGTGAACGGCACCCACTCGCCCTCATGCGACTGCACTTCCAGCCCGGCCGCGCTGGCGCCGACCAGCAGGGTGATGAAGTTGATGTCGCCATGCGCGCCGGCACGCACGTTGGGGATGTCGTCGGCGGTGATCGGCGGGTAGTGGATCGGGCGCAGGATCGAATTGCCGTTGTCGGTCTTGTCGGCGAAGAACTGCTCCGGCAGGCCGATGTGAAGCGCCAGCGCCGACAGCACCTGCGACCCCAGCGCATCCAGGCGCTGGTAAAGCCGGTAGCCGTGCTCGCGGAACTCCGGCACCTCGTCGGGCCAGAGGTTCGGAGGCATCACCTCGCGGTAGGGCGAGTCGTCCGGGATCTCGCGGCCGATATGCCAGAACTCCTTGAGGTCGAAATGCTTCGAGCCCTTGGCGGTCTCCACGCCGAACGGCGTATAGCCGCGCGCGCCGCCGCCGCCGGGCACGTGGTACTGCTTCTTGACGTCCTCCGGCAGCGCGAAGAACGCCTTGAACGCGGCGTAGGCGGCATCGATCTCGTGCTGGGCGATGCCATGGCCGTTGATGCCGGCAAAGCCCCACTGCCGGTACGCCGCGCCGAGTTCGGCGACGAAGGCGTCGCGGTCGGCCGGGCTCTGCGGCCGGGTGAAACGGCGGATGTCGAGGGTCGGGATGCGGGAGGTCATGGGGGTCTACCGTCAGGAAGCGGCCGCCGCGCGCACGGCGTCGGCCAGTGAATCGAGGGTGGTCTGCATCAGGGCGGTGTCTTCGGCCTCGACCGTGACGCGCACCACTGGCTCGGTGCCGGACGGGCGCAGGAATGCGCGGCCCCTGCCCTGCACCTGCGCCTGGGCCTGCGCGAGTGCGGCCAGCACCGTCGGCGCATCGGCGGGCCTGGCGCCCGCAGGACAGGCGACATTGATCGTGCGCTGCGGATAGCGCTGCAGGCCGTCGAGGGCCTGCTGCAGGGTGATGCCACGGCGCTGCAGCACCTCCAGCACCTGCAGCGCGCTGACGATGCCATCGCCGGTGCTGCTGCGATCCAGGCACAGCAGGTGGCCGGAGGCTTCGCCGCCGAGCACGCCGCCGTGTTCGGTCAATGCGTGGTGCACATGGCGATCGCCGACCTTCGTGCGCACGAAATCGATGCCCTGGCGCTCCAGCGCCTGCTCCAGCCCGTAGTTGGTCATCAGCGTGCCGACCACCGGGCCCTGCAGGCGACCACTCGCCTGCCAGTCCAGCGCGAGGATGTAGATGAGGTCGTCGCCATCGACGACGCGGCCCTCGCCGGTGACGAACATCACCCGGTCACCGTCGCCGTCGAAGGCGATGCCGAGCGCGGCGCCGCAGCTGCGCACATGCGCGGCCAGTGCCTCGGGATGGGTCGAACCGACGCCGGCATTGATGTTGACGCCGTTGGGCTCGATGCCGATCGCATCGACCTGGGCGCCGAGTTCGCGCAGCACCAGCGGCCCGATCTGGTAGGTGGCGCCGTTGGCGCAGTCCATCGCGATGCGCAGGCCGTCGAGGTCGAAGCCGCGCGGCAGCGAGTTCTTGCAGGCTTCGAGGTAGCGGCCGACGGCATCGCGCGTGCGCACCGCCTTGCCGAGCTGTTCCGACGCAACCGTGCGGAACGGCTGTTCCAGCGCCGCCTCGATGGCGAGTTCGGTGGCGTCGTCGAGCTTCTCGCCGTCGGCGGAGAAGAACTTGATGCCGTTGTCGTGGTGCGGGTTGTGCGAGGCGGAAATGACGATGCCGCCATCGGCGCGCAGCGAACGCGTGAGGTGGGCAACCGCCGGCGTCGGCATCGGGCCCATCAGCTGCACGTCGACACCGGCAGCCACCAGGCCCGCTTCCAGCGCGGCCTCGAACATGTAGTTCGAGATGCGCGTGTCCTTGCCGATCACCACCAGCGGCTTGCGCCAGGTGGGATCGCCCTCGCGCAGGGCGTGGCCGTAGGCGTTGCCCAGGCGCAGCACGAAGTCCGCCGAGATCGGACCCTCGCCCACCCTGCCGCGGATACCGTCGGTGCCGAAGTACTTCCGGCTCATGCGGCGGACTCCGCGGCCGGCGGCGCCTTCATCAGCAGCGCGACCAGCGACGCGATGCGGTCACGCAATTCGCGACGGTCGCAGATCTGGTCGATGGCGCCATGCTCGAGCAGGAACTCCGAACGCTGGAAGCCTTCCGGCAGCTTCTCGCGCACGGTCTGCTCGATCACCCGCGGGCCGGCGAAGCCGATCAGTGCTTCGGGCTCGGCGAGGTTGATGTCGCCCAGCATCGCGAACGATGCCGACACCCCGCCCGTGGTCGGGTGCGTCATCACCGAGATGTACGGCAGGCCCGCGGCGCGCAGGCGGCCGAGTGCGGCGGACGTCTTGGCCATCTGCATCAGCGAGAACAGGCTTTCCTGCATGCGTGCGCCACCACTGGCGGCGAAGCACACGAACGGCGAGCCGATCTCCAGCGCACGTTCGGCGCCCAGCGCGAAGCGTTCGCCCACGACCGAGCCCATCGAGCCGCCCATGAAGGCGAAGTCGAACGCGGACGCCACGATCGGCCGGGCCTTGAGCGTGCCTTCCAGGGTCACCAGCGCGTCGCGCTCGCCGGTGGCCTTCTGCACCGCCTTGATGCGGTCGGCGTACTTCTTCTGGTCCCGGAAGCGCAGCACGTCGACCGGACCCAGCTCGCCGCCGATCTCGCTTCCGGTATCCGGATCGAGAAAACCGCGCAGGCGCGCACGCGCGCGGATCGGGCGATGGAAGGCGCACTTCGGGCACACCTCGAGGTTCTCCTCGAGCTCCGGGCGATACAGCGCGGCACCGCAGCGCTCGCACTTCTCCCAGAGACCTTCGGGCACGCTGCGCTTGCGCGGGGCGCCTGGTTCGGTGCGGATGCTGGATGGCATCACTTTCTTGAGCCAGCTCAAATCGTCGTACTCCGGTAGCGGCCGGCGACTGCGTCGCCCGGCCGGGACAAGGGCGCAAGTCTAGCAGGCGGAGGGCCGGAGCCCGGCACCCGCTTCCCCGCGCAAGTCCATGATTCGAAAGGGTTACCCCGTACGCCGGCGCATGCCGGCCTATGCGCCGGCGGAGGCCTTGTCCAGCGCCGCGCGCAGCGGGGCGAAGAATGCCGCGCCACGTGCGGCGGCGTCGGCGGGATCGCCGGCGTCGGCCATCGCGGTGACCAGCGCGCTGCCGATCACCACGCCGTCGGCGGCAGCGGCCAGCGCGGCGACGCCGGCGGCATCGCGGATCCCGAAGCCCGCCACCACCGGCACCGCGGTGGCGGCACGGATGCCTCGCAGGCGCGCGGCCACCGCGCCGGTGTCGAGCCGCTCGGATGCGCCGGTGACCCCGGCAAAGCTCACGTAGTACAGATAGCCCTGCGCCTCGGCCAGCAGCCGCGCCATCCGCGCATCTCCGGTGGTCGGCGAGACCAGCAGGATCAGCGCCACGCCGTGCGTGGTGAACGCCGCACGGAATTCCGCCGCTTCCTCGGGCGGCAGGTCCACCAGCAACATGCCGTCCACGCCGGCCGCAGCCGCGTCCGCGGCGAAACGCTCCGGTCCGCGGATCTCCACAGGATTCAGATAGCCCATCAGCACCACCGGCGTGTCGCCATCACGCGTGCGGAATTCGCGGACGCAGTCGAGCACATGTCCGAGCCCGCCCCCACGCGCCAGCGCGCGTTCGGAACTGCGCTGGATCGTCGGGCCATCCGCCATCGGGTCGGAAAACGGCACGCCCAGCTCGATCACGTCAGCACCCGCCTGCACCAGCGCATGCATCACCGGCACCGTGGCCTCCAGCGACGGATCACCCGCGGTGATGAAGGGGATCAGCGCCTTGCGGCCGGTGGCGGCGAGTTCGGCGAATCGGGCATCGATACGGGACATCTGGGGTTTTCCTGGTATCGCCTGCTGGCGCGATGTCCGCGGCAAAGCGCGGATCACCGGTAGCCGCCGGCGGGAGCTGGATGGCACGCAGGGCGGCGGCCATCGAGGGTCGGTGCTTTCTGGATCCGCACGTGTCCGCGCGGATTCCCCGGCAGCGTCGCTACACCTCGACACCCTCGCGCGCGGCGATGGTGTGCACGTCCTTGTCGCCGCGCCCCGAGAGGTTGGCAAGCACCAGCGCGTCCCGTGGCAGTTCGCGGGCAAGCTTGATCGCCTGGGCGATGGCGTGGCTCGACTCGAGGGCGGCGAGGATGCCCTCGGTGCGCGCAAGCAGGTGGAACGCGGCGAGCGCCTCGTCGTCGGTCACGCCGACGTATTCGGCGCGGCCGGCATCGGCCAGGAACGCGTGCTCCGGGCCCACGCCCGGATAGTCGAGACCGGCCGAGACCGAATGCGTCTCGATGATCTGGCCATCGTCGTCGCACAGCACGTAGGTGCGGTTGCCGTGCAGCACGCCCGGTCGGCCGGCGGCGATCGATGCGGCATGGCGGCCGCTGGCGATGCCGTCACCGGCGGCCTCGGCGCCGACGATGCGCACGTCGCGGTCGTTGAGGAACGCGTGGAACAGGCCGATCGCATTGCTGCCGCCGCCGACGCAGGCGGTGATCGCATCCGGCAGGCGCCCGTAGTCCTCCAGCATCTGCGCGCGCGCCTCGCGCCCGGCCACCGCATTGAAGTCGCGCACCATGCGCGGATACGGATCCGGGCCGGCGACCGTGCCGATGATGTAGAACGTCCCGGCGACATTGGTCACCCAGTCGCGCATGGCCTCGTTGAGTGCATCCTTGAGCGTCGCCGATCCGCTGGTCACCGGCACCACCGTGGCGCCGAGCAGCTTCATCCGGTAGACGTTGATCTTCTGCCGCTCGATGTCGGTGGCGCCCATGTAGACCACGCACTCGAGGCCCAGGCGTGCGGCGACCGTCGCGCTGGCCACGCCGTGCTGGCCGGCGCCGGTCTCGGCGATGATGCGGGTCTTGCCCATGCGGCTGGCGAGCAGGGCCTGGCCGATGGTGTTGTTGATCTTGTGCGCGCCGGTGTGGTTGAGATCCTCGCGCTTGAGCAGGATGCGCGCGCCGCCGACCTCGCGGCTCAGCCGCTCGGCCTCGTAGATCGGGCTCGGCCGGCCCACGTAGTGCTTGAGGTCGCGGTCGAACGCCGCCACGAACGCGGGGTCGACGCGCGCCGCGTCGTAGGCGGCGGCAAGCTCCTCCAGCGGGCCCATGAGGGTCTCGGCCACGAAGCGCCCGCCGTAGCGGCCGAAGCGGCCCTGTGCATCGGGCCAGGCATGGAAATCCATCATGTCCGGGGTGGTTGCGGACTCATCACGCATCACAGCTCTTTCCAAGTTCGGCGCAATCGGCCCGTCGCACTTCCTCGACGAAACGGCGCATGAGGTCCCCGTCCTTCAGCCCGGGCGAACGCTCGATCCCGCTGCTGACATCCACGCCCCAGGGCAGCAGGGCCAGCGCCGCCTCATGGACGTTGTCGGGAGTAAGCCCGCCGGACACGAAGAATGGCGTCTCGATCCCGGGCTTGAGCCGCGCCCAGTCGAAGGTCCGGCCCTGCCCCGGCGATTCGCCGGCGCCATGGCTGTCGAACAGGAATCCGGACGCGCCGGCGTAGCGCACGCGCAGGGCGATGAAGTCGACCGCACCCTGTCCGCTGCCGGCACCCATCGCCACCGCCTTGAGGTAGGGCAGGCCGAAACTCCGGCAGAAGGCGTCTTCCTCGTTGCCGTGGAACTGCAGCAGCACCGGGCGCACCCGGCGGACCACGTCGCGCACTTCGTCGGAGGTGTTGTCGCGAAACACCGCCACCGGGCTCACCATCGGTGCCAGCGCCACGCGCATGGCGCGGGCTTCCTCGGCATCCACGCGGCGCGGGCTGTCGGCGGCGAAGATGAAGCCGACGGCGTCCACCCCCAGTTCGCCCGCCAGGCGGACATCGCCGGGGCGCGTCATTCCACAGAACTTGATGCGCGTGCGGAACAGGGTGCGCTTCACTCGGTGACCTCGTCAGGCAGTCCCCATTCGGGGGGATACAGGGGGCCGACGAAGACCAGCCCCGCGGATGGGGCGGTCGGGCCGGCCAGGGTTCGGTCGCGTGCGGCCAGCACCTCGGCGATCCAGGCCTCGGGCCGTTCGCCGGCACCGACTTCCATCAGCGAGCCGACGATGTTGCGCACCATATGATGCAGGAAAGCATTGGCCTGCACATCGATGACGATCTCCGCCTGCTCGCGGCGGACCTCGATGCGCTGCAGGTTGCGCCGGGCATGCAGCGCCTGGCAGTGCACGGTGCGGAAGCTGGAGAAGTCGTTCTCGCCCAGAAGCGCCTGCGCGGCGCGATGCATCGCGTCGGCATCCAGCGGCCGGCGCGACCACGCGAGGTACTGCCGGCCCAGCGCCGGCCGCACCATGCGGTCGAGCAGGCGATAGCGGTAGCGGCGCGCGCGTGCCGAGAACCGGGCATGGAAGTCGTCGCGCACCGGTACGCACCAGCGCACGGCGATACCCTGCGGCATGCGCCCGGTGGTGCCCAGCACCCACGCACGGGGATCGCGCACCACATCGGTGTCGAAATGCACGACCTGGCAGAGACCATGCACGCCGGCATCGGTGCGACCGGCGCAGACGGTGTCCACCGGAACATCCGCCACGCTCGACAGCGCGGCTTCGAGGGCGGCCTGCAGTGTCGGCGGGCCGTCGGTGCCGGGCTGGCTCAGCCGCTGCCAGCCGAGAAACGCGGTGCCGTCGTATTCGACACCCAGGGCAAAACGCATGGAAATCCCGATCGCTGGGGGACCGGCATCCTAGAACGCGGGGCTGCCGGCGTCATCCGCCGGCACCGGTCCGTTCAGGCCAGTTCGCTCAGCAGCTGCGCGGCCTCGCCACGCACCGCCGGCGTGCCGCAGTCCACCACTTCCTGCAGCAGCGTGCGTGCGGTCTCGACGTCGCCCAGTTCCACATAGGCGCGCGCCAGCTCGATGCGCTCCTGGCCCTGCGCGTCCTCGAGCGCGTCGGCAACCGCTTCCCCATCGCCCGTCGCACCGGCAGCGGTGGGCACCGCGGTGGCGATGGCCGGCGGCGTGACCGCGGCGCGGCGACTGGCGGTCATGGCTTCCGCACGTGGATCCACGGCCCCGGGTGGGGGTTCGGCGGCAACGGTGGAGGTCGCAGCCCCGGTCGCGTGCCAGGTCGGCTTGCCTGCGACCGGTACCGGCGCAGGTGCCGCAGGCCCGGCCGGAGCGTCGACGCGCGGCGAGGCGGCGGACGGTGCGCGGAACGCCGGCTGCCGGGCGTTGCGACGGCTGAGCAGCCAGAACACCAGCGCGCCCAGCAGCAGCAGGCCCAGGCCGCCCAGGACCCACGGCAGCGCACCCGCGCCTTCCGCGGCCGCCTGCTGGTTGCTGGTTTCCAGCCGCTGCTGCGCTGCTGCGAGCTCGCTGTCCTTGAGCGCGATCAGTTGCTGTTGCTGCTGCTGCAGGCGTTCGAGCTCCGCCAGCCGCGCCTTGAGTTCCTCGACCTCGGCCTCGCGCGCGGCCACGGTTTCCTGTGCCTGTTGCAGTTCCTGTCGAAACATGTCGCCCTCGCCGCCGGCGGAAATGCCCGACCGGGTTGCTGCCTGTTGGGTGCCGCCCGCTCCGGGCGGCACGATCTCCAGCCGCGCGTCCTGCGCTGCCGGCTGTGGTGCTGCCGCGGTACGGCCATCGGCATCGCCATCCGCGGGCGCTGCGGCCAGCTCGGGCTGCGGCGCCGGCTGCGACAGTTCGCGCCAGCGCGCGACCTGCGCACGCACCTCGGCGGTCGCCTCGCGCGTGCTGATGCTCAGCGCCTCGTCGTGTGCCGGAATGCGTAGCACGGCGCCCTGGCGGAGACTGTTGATGTTGCCGCCGATGAACGCCTCGGGATTGCTGCGCAGCAGGGCCAGCATCATCTGGCTGACGCTGACGCTGTCGTCCGGGGCGATGCGCTGGACGATCTGGCTCAGGGTATCGCCGGCCTGCACCGGGCCGTATTCACCCGGCGTGGAGCGCGGCGCGGTGGCCGCGACCGGCGCCGCGGGCTGCGTGGCAGGTGCCGGAACCGGCGCGGCGTCCGCCGCTGCCGCGGGTTCGGCAGGCTCCAGCGTGGCCGGCGGGGTATCCCCACCGGCGAGCGGTTCGGCCTCGCGCACGATGCGCCCTTCGGTGGTCGGCTGCGCCGGCAGCGGCGCCTGGATCGGCGGCTGCGCGGGCGCGGCGATGGTGTCGGGCGCATCCAGCAGCGCGGAATATTCGCGCACCAGCCGCCCCTGCCCCCAGTCGACCTCGACCAGGAAGGTCAGCAGCGGCTCCTGCACGGGCTGCAGCGTGGTGACGCGGATGACCGGTCGCCCCTGCGCATCCAGCGCGACGTTGAACTGCAGGTCGGAAACCGCACCCTGCGGGGCCTGCAGGCCGATCCGCGCAAAGGTCTCCGGCGAGGCAAGCCGCGCCCGCAGCTGCTGCAGTTCCGCGGGATCGCTGGACACCACCGGGATTTCCGCGAGCAACGGCTCGCCGGCCTGCGAGCGCACCTGGATCTGCCCCAGGCCAAGCGCGAACGCCGGCGCACAGACGCACAGCGCCAGCCACAGCAGCAGGATGGACTGCCAGATCCTCGACATCACGACTCCCCTCGGGGCCCAGACTCTATCCGCGTGTGCTTGCGCGGTGCAACGTCGGTCACGCCACGCCGCCGGGCAACGCTGCGACGGCAACCGCTCAACCGCCCTGCCCGGCCACCAGCTCGGCGATCTGCACGGCGTTGAGCGCGGCACCCTTGCGGATGTTGTCCGACACCACCCACAGGTTGAGCCCGCGCGGATGCGAGATGTCCTCGCGGATGCGGCCCACGTACACCGGGTCGTTGCCGGAGGCATGGGTCACTGGTGTCGGGTAACCGCCCGGCGCGCGGTCGTCGACCACCACCACGCCGGGCGCGGCCTCGAGCAGTTCGCGCGCGCGCGCGGCGCCGAGCTTGTCGCGGGTCTCGATCGCCACCGCTTCCGAATGGCCGTAGAACACCGGCACCCGCACCGCGGTCGCGTTCACCTGGATGCTGTCGTCGCCGAGGATCCTGCGGGTCTCCCAGACCAGCTTCATCTCCTCGCGGGTGTAGCCGTTGTCCTGGAACTCGTCGATCTGCGGGATCAGGTTGAAGGCGATCTGCACCGGGAAGTGCTCCGGCTCCGGCGTCTGGAAGCTCAGCAGCGCCGCGGTCTGGCGGCCGAGCTCCTCGAGCGCCGCGCGTCCCGCACCCGACACCGACTGGTAGGTGGCGACATTGATGCGCTCGATGTGCGCTTCGCGGTGCAGGGGCGCCAGCGCAACCAGCATCTGCATCGTCGAGCAGTTGGGGTTGGCGATGATGCCCCGCGGGCGGTTGCCGATGTCTTCCGGGTTCACCTCGGCCACCACCAGCGGCACGTCGTCGTCCTGGCGGAACGCCGAGGAGTTGTCGATCACCACCGCGCCGGCCGCGGCGAACTTCGGCGCGTATTCGCGCGAGACGTCGCTGCCGGCGGAGAACAACGCGATGTCGATGCCGGCCGGATCGAAGCCCGCAAGCTCCTGCACCAGCACTTCGTCATCGCCGAAGTCGACATAGCCGCCGGCCGAGCGTCCCGACGCGAGTGCCACCAGCCGGCCCACCGGGAACTGCCTCGCGGCGAGGATGGACAGCATGGCTTCGCCAACGGCACCGGTGGCGCCGACGATGGCGACGTTGAAGAGACGGGCTTGCTCTGACATGGGGAACTCTCGAAGAAGCGGGTAACAGGACCCGGACGATGCCGGGGAAAAATGCGCGCCGGATGCGGCCTGCCGGGTGTTACGTGACGGGCGCCGCGGCTTACGGCCACGCCGCAGCGCGGCTCAGACACCACCGGCCGGCGGCACGCGTGGTGCGACCACGCCGACATCGCCGCACTGCGCACGATGGCGCAGCGCCTGGTCGATCAGCACCAGCGCCAGCATCGCCTCGCAGATCGGCGTGGCACGGATGCCGACGCAGGGGTCGTGGCGGCCGGTGGTGACCACGTCGACCACGTTGCCGTCCACGTCGAGCCCCTGCACCGGCAGCCGCAGGCTGGAGGTCGGCTTGAACGCCGTGCGGACCACGATCTGCTGGCCGGTGGAAATGCCCCCCAGCACGCCGCCGGCGTGGTTGCCCAGGAAGCCCTGCGGTGTCATCACGTCGCGATGCTCGCTGCCCTTCTGCGCCACGGCCGCGAAGCCTGCGCCGATCTCCACGCCCTTGACCGCATTGATCGACATCATCGCCGCGGCGAGTTCGGCATCGAGCTTGCCGTACACCGGCTCGCCCCAGCCGGGCGGCACGCCGTCCGCAACCACGGTGACCTCGGCGCCGACCGAGTCGCCGGACTTGCGCAGCGCATCCATATAGGCCTCGAGCGCCGGCACGTCGGCCGCGGCCGGCCAGAAGAACGGGTTGGCCTCGACCGCCGCCCAGTCGTGCGCGCTCGGCACGTGTTCGCCGAGGCGCGAGAGATGGCCACGGACCTCGACGCCATGGCGCTCGCGCAGCCACTTGCGTGCGATCACCGCGGCGGCAACGCGCATCGTGGTTTCGCGCGCGGACGCACGCCCGCCACCGCGCGGATCGCGGATGCCGTACTTCTGCCAGTAGCTCCAGTCGGCATGGCCGGGGCGGAACTGTTGCGCGATCGCCGTGTAATCCCTGCTGCGCGCATCGGTATTGCGCACCAGCAGGGCGATCGGCGTGCCGGTGGTCAGCCCTTCGTACACGCCGCTGAGGATCTCGACCGCATCGTCCTCGCGGCGCGCCGAGGTGTGTCGGCTGCGGCCGGTCGCGCGTCGTGCGAGGTCGTGGGCGAAGTCGTCGGCGGCGATCGCGATGCCCGGTGGGCAACCATCGATCACGCAGCCGATGGCCGGCCCATGCGATTCGCCGAACGTGGTAACGCGAAACAGCTGGCCGGTGGTATTCGACATGCAATCAGGACGGCATGGGGCTCAGAACAGCGCGCCTGACGCCGCCGCCGGCACGGCGCCGGCAGCCTCGCGCTCGGCCGCCAGCGCACTGATGCGCGCGTTGTGGGTGACCAGGTCGCGGCGCTCGGCCACGAACACGCCCATCTGCCCGACCTTGAATTCCACCCACGCCAGCGGCAGCTCCGGCAGCAGCGCGTTGACCGCGCGCTCGGAATCGCCGACCTCGCAGATCAGCAGGCCGTGCTCGGTGAGGTGCAGCGGTGCATCGCGCAGGATCTTCAGCACCAGGTCCAGGCCGTCGTCGCCGGCACGCAGCCCGAGCTCCGGCTCGTAGCCGTACTCGCGCGGCAGCGCGTCGGTCTCGTCGTTGGTGACGTAGGGCGGATTGGTCACGATCAGTTCGTAATGCTCGCCCTGCAACCCGGAGAACAGGTCCGAGTGCAGCAGCCGCAGGTTGTCGGCCAGCAGGCGCGCCCTGTTCTCTTCCGCCAGCGACAGCGCCTCGGTGCTGATATCGGCGGCGTCGACCTGCCAGTCCGGGTTGTAGTGCGCGATGGCGATGCCGATGCAGCCCGAGCCCGTGCACAGGTCCAGCGCGCGCCGCACCTCGCGCCCGCCCAGCCACGGCTCGAAGCCGGACAGGATGAGCTCGGCGATTGGCGAGCGCGGCACCAGTGCGCGACGATCGCTCTTGAAGCTGAGCCCGGCGAACCAGGCTTCCCCGGTCAGGTAGGCCGCGGGCACGCGTTCCTCGATCCGGCGCAGGAACAACCCCAGCACGTCCTCCTTCTCCGCCAGCGTCACCCGCGTCTGGCCGTACACCGGCGACAGGTCGTGCGGCAGGTGCAATGCGTGCAGGGTGAGCTGGGTGGCCTCGTCGAGCGCGTTGTCGTAGCTGTGGCCGAAGGTGAGCCCGGCCGCGTTGAAACGGCTCGCGCCGTAGCGGATCAGGTCGATGATCGTGTGCAGTTCGTCGGTCATGCGGGATGCCGCCCGGGTACGGGCGGCCTGGGGAAGCCGGGTGACCGGAAAGTATATGGGGCGGCGGGTATCATGGGCGCAAAACCCCAGTGGATATCGCCTTGTTCAGTCGTACCACCATCGTCATCCTCGTGTTCGCGCTCGCCGCCGGCCTTGGCCTGCTGGTTGCGCAGAAATACTTCGCCGATTCCGACACGCGTCCGCCGCAGACGCAGGCGGTCACCCTGTTCCCGCAGCCGCGTGCATTGCCGCCGTTCTCGCTGCAGCAGTCCGATGGCACCCAGCTGGTGCCGGGCGAACTGCAGGGCCACTGGACCGTGGTGTTCATCGGCTTCACGTTCTGCCCCGATGTGTGCCCGACCACGCTGGCGGAGCTCGGCCAGGCGCAACGGCAGTGGGAGGACATCCCCGACGCGGTGCGCCCGCGCGTGCTGTTCGTGTCGGTGGATCCGGAACGCGACACCCCCGAACGCACCGGCGAGTACGCGGCTGCGTTCCATGGCGACACGCTCGCAGCCACCGCCGACATCCCGGCGCTGGAAGCGTTCACGCGGTCGCTCTCGCTGGTGTTCATGAAGGTCCCGGGCCCCGATGGCGCCGCGGCCAACCAGTACACGATCGATCACTCGGCCGCGCTGGCGGTGCTCGACCCGCAGGCGCGCATGGCCGGGGTGATCTCGCCGCCGTTCGATCCGGCGGCGATCGCCGCCGACCTGCGCCTGCTCACCGGATCACGCTGACGCCAATGGCCTTCGACCCGATCACCCCGCTCACCCATGTCCTGCCGCACCGGATGCTGTCGGGGCTGGCCCGGCGCCTGGCCTATTCGGAGAACCCGCGGGTCAGGCGCTGGCTGATCCGCACCGTCGTCAGCCGTTTCGGCGTGGACCTGGCGGAAGCCATCGAGTCGGACCCGGAGGCCTATGCCAGCTTCAATGCCTTCTTCACCCGCGCGCTGCGCGAAGGCGTGCACGTGGCCGATCCGGACCCGCGTGCGCTGCTGATGCCGGCGGACGGGCGCGTCAGCCAGTGCGGCGCCATCGGCCATCCGGATGAGCGCGGACGCATCTTCCAGGCCAAGGGCCGCTCGTTCACCGCCGGCGAACTGCTGGGCAGCGATGCCGACGCCGAGACCTTCGATGGCGGCGTGTTCGCCACCGTCTACCTGTCACCACGCGATTACCACCGCGTGCATATGCCGTGGACAGGGCAGCTGCGCGAGACGGTGCACGTGCCCGGGCGGCTTTTCAGCGTGGGGCCATCGGCGGTGGCGGCGGTACCGCGCCTGTTCGCGCGCAACGAACGCCTGGTCTGCCACTTCGACACCGACTTCGGGCCGATGGCGATGGTGATGGTGGGCGCGCTGCTGGTGTCCGGGGTGGAGACCATCTGGAGTGGGGTCGAGATCCCGAAATACGCACGCACCGTCACCCGCAAGGATTACCGCGGGCGCGGCATCGTCATCGAGCGTTTCGCCGAGATGGCGCGCTTCAACTACGGCTCCACGGTGATCGTGCTACTGCCTCCGGGGGTGGCCGAACTGTCATCCGCACTGGGCCCAGAGGTGGCGGTACGCCTCGGCCAGCGCCTGGCGACGCGCACCGCGTAGTCCAGTGCGCGGCATCCACACGGATCCGCGGCAACTGTTCATCCGCTGCAGCCTGCCAGGGTCAGCTCCTGCCCGGGACGGATCGCATACGACGGCGCACGCAGCTCATTGGCGCGGGCGAGCACGCCAAGGTCGCAGCCGTAGCGCTGGGCGATGCGCCCCAGCGTCTCGCCACGGTTGACGCGATGCCTGCGCGCGGCGGGCGTTGCATCCGCTGCCGGCCCGGTGGTGGCGGATACGGGCGTCGTACTTGCTGCGCGCATCGGCTCCACCGCACCCAGCCGCACCACCGCATGGGCGGGATCGCTGCGCACCAGCTCGTGGGCGAGCTGCGCACGCGAGCCGCGCGTGCACCAGCGGTTGTAAAGGTTGACCATGCGCGCGGTGACATTGAGCTGGGTGCCCGCCGGGATCACCTCGTCGGCGCGGTAGCGCGGGTTGAGATTGCGCAGCACGCGCATGTAGCCGGGCGCCGAGCCGCTGCTGCCCAGGCAGATCGTCAGTTCGTAGATCGAGGCCGGTTTCTGCAATGCCAGCACCGCCGGGCGCGTATCGACGTCGGGAAATTCCAGCCCGTAACGGCGCGGATGCAGGAACAGCCACGCCGCGGCGATCACCATCGGCACGTAGTCGCGGGTTTCGGGCGGGAACTGCCTGTAGACAGACTCGTCCCAGAAGTTGACCCCACCCTCGTTGAAGACACGTCGCGCCCGGCCCTCGCCGCCGTTGTAGCCCGCCAGCGCGAGCTCGATGTTCTTGTCGAGTTCGCGCATGCGCTCGGTGAGGTAGGCCGCGCTGGCCTGGGACGCCGCATACGGGTCGTAACGGGTGTCGAACCCGGTGGCGTCCGGGCCGATGCCGAAGCGGCGGCCGGTTGCGTACATGAACTGCATCGGGCCGGCCGCGCCCGCGCGCGACGTCGAATGCACCCGGCCGTTGGACTCCTTGGCGAGGATGCCGAACAGCAGCGCCTCCGGCAGCCCCGCCTTCTCGAAGTTGGGCCACATCTGCGGGCGCATGTACTGGTAGTTCTCGTAGCTGGTCAGCAGCTGCACGCGCATGTCGGTCAACCAGCGGCGGATGCCTTCCTGCACCGCCGGATTGAACTGCACCATGGTGGCGAAACGCTGGCCGTCGGTCAGCAGCGCCGCGGCCTGTGCGCCCGCCGGCACGCTGGCACCGCCAGGCAGCGTGCCCATGCCGTCGGGATCGGGATCGAAGGGATCCGCCTCCTCGCCCTCGGCCGGCACGTTCGCGGAATCGGCGCCGGCCTTGAGCAGGCGCTTGAAGGTGGTGACGTAGGTCACCGGGTCGCAGCCACGCTGGCGGCCGCATTCGACCATCACGTCCTCCATGTCCTCGAGTGCGGCATCACCGTCCGCGGCGGCACCCGGTTCCTCGTTGCGCACCCGCACCATCGCCTCGCGATAGCGCAGTTCGGCCTGGTCCATGCGCGCCTGCAGCGCCTCGACGGCGGCGCGGTCGCGACGCGACTGCGCGGATGCGTCGGCCACCACGAAGGCCGGCGCAATGGCGACGGCGAGCAGCAGGCAGACCGGGAGACGGCGTGCGGGCGATACGGAGCAGCTGGATGCGCGGGACATGCGGTGTTCGACGGCGACGGGAGCGGCAGGGTAGCGGCGACCGGCGCGCGTGGGCAAACCGGTCGCGGCCAGCGCAACGGGCGGCTCACGTAGAATCGCCGGGGTCAGATGCGCGGGAGCGTTCATGGATCCGATCCTCGTTGGCAGATCGACGACCACCGCCGCGGGTGCACCCGTGGTGCTGCAGCCCCGCTATGGCAACCGCCACGGCCTGGTGGCCGGTGCCACCGGCACCGGCAAGACCGTGACCCTGATGACGCTGGCCGAAGGCTTCTCGCGGATCGGGGTGCCGGTCTTCATCGCCGACGTGAAGGGCGACGTCGCCGGCCTCGCCATGCCCGGCGAAGACACCGCGAAGCTGCGCGAGCGTGTCGCTGCGATCGGCATCGACGACTATCGCCCCGGGGGCTGTCCCACGATCTTCTGGGACCTGTACGGGCGCCTGGGCCACCCGGTACGCACCACCGTCAGCGAGATGGGTCCGTTGCTGCTTTCGCGCATCCTCGAGCTCAACGACACCCAGGCCGGCGTGCTCGACATCGTGTTCAAGCTCGCCGACGACCGGGGGCTGCTGCTGCTCGACCTCGCCGACCTGCGCGCCCTGCTGGCGCTGGTGGCGGAGGAACGCAAGGCGGTTTCGTCCGAATACGGGCTGGTCAGCGCGCAGACGGTGGCGGCCATCCAGCGCGCCCTGTTGCGCCTGTCACAGGATGGCGGGGAGGCCTTCTTCGGTGAACCCGCGCTGGAACTGCACGACCTGATGCGCGTCGACCACACCGGCCGCGGCGTGGTCGGCATCCTCGCCGCCGACCAGCTGGTGCTCAGGCCACGGCTGTATTCGACCTTCCTGCTGTGGCTGCTGTCGGAGCTGTTCGAGACCCTGCCCGAGGTCGGTGACCTCGACCGGCCGAAACTGGTGTTCGTGTTCGACGAGGCGCACCTGCTGTTCCGCGATGCCCCGGCATCGCTGCGCCAGCGCATCGAGCAGGTGGTGCGGTTGATCCGCTCCAAGGGCGTCGGCGTGTACTTCTGCTCGCAGTTCCCCGACGACGTCCCCGGCGAAATCCTCGGCCAGCTCGGCAACCGCGTGCAGCACGCGCTGCGCGCGTTCACCCCGCGCGACCAGAAAGCCGTGCGCACCGCGGCGGAGACTTTTGTCGCAAACCCCGCGCTCGACGTCGAGCAGGCGATCGCGCAGCTCGGCACCGGCGAGGCGCTGGTGTCCACCTTGCAGGACACCGGGCGTTCGCGCGCGGTGCCTTCGCCGGTCGAGCGCACGCTGATCGCGCCGCCGCGCTGCCGGATGGGGCCGATCAGCGAGGCGGAACGCGCAACCCTGCGCGCGGCCAGCCCGGTCGGTACGAAGTACGACGCCGCGGTGGATCGCGAATCCGCCGCCGAACTGCTGGCACGGCGCGCGACCATGCAGACGGAAGCAGCCGAAGCGCCGAAGGCGGCAGAACGCAACGAAGGAGGCGTTGGCCAACGCATCAACGAGTGGCTGTTCGGCACCAGTCGCCGCCAGGGGGTGATCGAGGCGGCGGGCAAGCAGGCCGCGCGCACCATCACCAGCCGGATCGTGCGTGGAGTGCTCGGCAGCTTCCCCGCAGGGCGCCGCTGAGGCCGCCATGCGGATCGCGCCTGTCCTGCTGATCACCCCCTCGGCCGTCCTGTGCCTGTCGCTGCTGGCGGCCTGCACCCGCGAACCACCCGCGGAGCCCGCCGCTGCCGCCGCGCCTGCGCTGGCGACGGCGCCACCGGCACCCGCCGCCAGCGCGCCCGCCGACGACCCGGACGTCCCGCCGGCGGAGGGCGTTTTTGCCGGCACCCTGCCCTGCGACGGTTGCGAGGAGGCACTGGCGGTCGATGCCACCCTGCACCTGCGCGCCGACGGCGGGTTCGAACTGATCGAACGCCAGGCCGCGGGTGGCGAAACCATCGAGCATGCCGGGGTCTGGTACGCCAGTGACGACGGCCGCGCGATCCTGCTCGCCGATGATCACGGCCATGGCCACCGCGTGTTCGAATGGCATGGCGATGATGCGCTGCGCCTCCTGCCCGACGCACCGCCCGTGGACGATGCCGACCCCGTGCTGCTGGTGAGGGCGGACTGATGGGCCGCTGGCGCCCGCCGCCGGAGAAGAGCACCGCGCTGATCACCCGCGAGGGGCACGAACGGCTGAAGCGCGAGCTGGACGAGCTGTGGCGCCAGCGCCGCCCGGAGGTCGTGCGTGCCCTGGCGGCCGCCGCGGCCGAGGGCGACCGTTCCGAGAACGCGGAGTACACCTATCGCAAGAAGCAGCTGGCCGAGATCGACCGCCGCGTGCGCTACCTGTCGAAACGGCTGGAGCAGCTGCGCGTGGTCGACGAGGCACCCTCGGATCCCGACGCGGTGTTCTTCGGCGCCCGGGTCGAACTTGAAAACGCCGGAACCGGGGAGCTTCACCATTACCGCATCGTCGGCCCGGACGAAACCGACGCGCGCGACGGTCTGATCAGCATCGACTCGCCGCTGGCACGTGCGCTGCTGCGAAAACGCCTCGACGACGAGGTCGAGGCGATGCTGCCGGCAGGGCCGGTGACGTTCGTGATCGTCGACGTGAGCTACGCGGACGGCACCCCCGCGCAGCCCTGAGCGTCGCCTGCGCCGTCAGCCCAGCGCCCGGATCACCGCGTCGGTGAACGCCGGGATGTCATCGGGCTTGCGGCTGGTGATCAGGTGCCCGTCGGTCACCACCCCGGCATCGCGCCAGTCGCCACCGGCGTTCTGCATGTCGGTACGGATCGACTGGTAGGAGGTCACCTGGCGGCCCTTGACCACGCCGGCCTCGACCAGCAGCCAGGGGCCATGGCAGATCGCCGCAAGCGGCTTGCCCGCGCGGTCGAAGGCCTGCACGAACGCGACGGCGTCGGCCTCCGTGCGCAGGTTGTCGGGATTGATGACGCCACCCGGCAGCACCAGGGCGTCGTAGTCGTCGGCATTCGCATCGCCGAGCACCCGGTCGACCGCCACGCTGTCGCCCCAGTCCTTTTCGTTCCAGCCGCGGATCTCGCCCTTCTCGGGCGAGATCACCTCGACCTCGAAACCGGCCTCCTTCAGGCGGCGGCGCGGTTCCAGCAGTTCCGACTGCTCGTAACCATGGGTGGCGAGGATGGCGACACGCTTGGCATTGGCCATGGGGGCTCTCCGGTGAAGGGGGGCAGCAGAGCCTCGCCCACGCGCGGTCTCCCCGCCGTGAATCACGCGGTGCCGAGCACCGGCAGCCGCGCGGCCTCCACCTCGCCGTAGAGATCGTGCTCGTCGCTGCCGAGGATGCGTACGTCGACGAAATCACCGGGCACAAGACCGGACGCGCCGCCATCCTGGATCTGCACCAGGCCATCGATCTCCGGTGCATCGGCCGCCGAACGCGCGAATGCGAGGTCGCCGTCGATCGCATCGACGATGCAGCGCTGCACGCTGCCCACCCGGGCCTCCAGCCGCGCGGCGGACACCGCCGCCTGGCGTTCCATGAAGCGCGCGAGCCGCTCCTGCTTCACCGCTTCGTCGACAGGATCAGGCAGCAGGTTGGCCGCGGCACCGTCGACCGGCGAGTACGCGAAGGCACCGACGCGGTCGAGCTGGGCTTCGTCGAGGAAATCCAGCAGTGCCTCGAACTCGGCGTCGGTCTCGCCCGGGAAGCCCACGATGAAGGTCGAGCGGATGGTCAGCTCGGGGCAGATCGCACGCCAGCGCTGGATGCGCTCCAGGGTGCGATCGACGGCGCCCGGGCGCTTCATCAGCTTGAGGATGCGCGGGCTTGCATGCTGGAACGGGATGTCGAGGTACGGCAACAGCTTGCCCTCGGCCATCAGCGGAATGATCTCGTCGACATGCGGATACGGGTACACGTAATGCAGGCGGGCCCAGGCATCGAGCTCCGCCAGCCCCTCGCACAGCGCCTTCATCCGCGTCTGCCACGCACGGCCACGCCACTCGCGCTCGGCATAGCGCAGGTCCACGCCATAGGCCGAGGTGTCCTGCGAGACCACCAGCAGTTCGCGCACGCCGCCGCGCACCAGGCGCTCGGCCTCGCGCAGCACCTCGTCGACCGGCCGCGACACCAGGTCGCCACGCATCGACGGGATGATGCAGAAACTGCAGCGGTGGTTGCAGCCCTCGGAAATCTTCAGATAGGCGTAGTGCTTGGGCGTCAGCTTGATGCCGGTGTCGTCATCACTGCGCAACGGCACCAGGTCGAGGAAAGGATCGACGCGCGGCGGCGCGGCCGCATGCACGGCCGTCATCACGCTGGCGTAGTCCTGCGGCCCGCTGATCGACAACACGCCGGGATGCGCCTCGCGGATCAGCGCCTCGCGCTTGCCGAGGCATCCGGTGACGATGACGCGACCGTTCTCGGCCATGGCCTCGCCGATGGCATCGAGTGATTCCTCCACCGCGGCGTCGATGAAGCCGCAGGTGTTGACCACCACCACGTCGGCATCGTCGTAGCTCTGCACGAGGTCGTAGCCCTCGACCCGCAACTGGGTGAGGATGCGTTCGGAGTCGACCAACGCCTTGGGGCAGCCGAGACTGACGAAACCGACCCTGGGGCCGGGGTTCCGGGAAGAGATGGGGGTGGACATGGGGACCGTGTGAGGTGACGCGCGCGACCGGCGATTATACGGCGCCAGGCGCTCGGCACCCGCTGCGGGCCGAAGGCGGTTCAGCCACGCAACGCGTCGTGCCGCGTCGCTAGAATCCCGTTGATCGGAGCGGGAGCACGGCATGGGCTGGGATATCGCGATCGGCCGGGTACACGGCACTGCCGGTGGACGGCGCTCGCAGCCGCCGGGTGCGCCCCGCGGCGGGCTCGTGGTGGTGGACATCGAACACGACCGCACCGCGCATCCCCACGCCGAGTCGCACGCCCACGTCCATGTCGGGCACGGTTCCAGCGGCGCGGTCGATCCGCGCCACAGCGTGCCGGCAGCGGCATCGCTCGCCCACCAGCGCACGCTCGCATTCCTGCGTTGCGCCCTGACCGAGACCTGATCGCATGGATTCCCATTACCACCTGCACCCGCAGCTCGCCACCGATAGCCACCCGGTGGCGAACCTAGCGCTCTGCGAACTGCGGCTGATCGACGACGCCAACTATCCTTGGCTGGTGCTGGTGCCGCGGGTGGCGGACGCCGTCGAACTGATCGATCTCGGCCGCGAGCAACGCCGGCAGCTGACCGACGAAATCGACTTCGCGTCCCGCCTGCTGCGCGCCGCGGTGCGCCCGGACAAGCTCAACGTCGCCGCGCTCGGCAACATGGTGCCGCAGCTGCATGTGCACGTGATCGCGCGTTTCCACGGCGATCCCGCATGGCCGGCGCCCGTCTGGGGCCGCGTTGCCGCGAGGCCGTACGCGCCGGAAGCACTCGTGGAGCGGATCGTCGGCTTCCAGCGCGCGATGGCCGGCCTTGCCGGCGAGGGCTAACGCCGCTCAGGTGCGCGGCAGGGTCACCCCGGTCTGCCCCTGGTACTTGCCACCACGATCGCGGTAGGACGTCTCGCAGACCTCGTCGGACTGGAAGAACAGCATCTGCGCAACGCCCTCGTTGGCGTAGATGCGCGCCGGCAACGGCGTGGTGTTGCTGAATTCCAGGGTCACGTGCCCTTCCCACTCGGGCTCGAGCGGCGTCACGTTGACGATGATCCCGCATCGCGCATAGGTGCTCTTGCCCAGGCACACCACCAGCACGTCGCGCGGGATGCGGAAGTATTCCACCGTGCGCGCCAGCGCGAACGAGTTCGGCGGGATGATGCAGACGTCGGCTTCGATGTCGACGAAGCTCTTCGGGTCGAAGTGCTTGGGGTCGACGATCGTCGAGTTGATGTTGGTGAAGACCTTGAATTCGCGCGAGCAGCGCACGTCGTAGCCGTAGCTCGAGGTGCCGTAACTGACGATCCGCTGGCCACCCGCATCCTGCTTGATCTGCCCCGCTTCGAACGGCTCGATCATCCCGCCGGGCTGCTCGGACATGCGGCGGATCCAACGGTCGCTCTTGATGGTCATCGGCGTGGCTGTGCTCGGAACGGAAGGGCTGGGATTGTAGGGCGATGGTCAGCCGATGCCATGCCTCCGCATGGCCATGGCACGGTCGACGCATTGGAACTTTGTTACGACGGTGTTAACTTCGGGTTCAGGCCTTCTTTCCAGCGCCTGCTTCTGTCCATTTCCAGGGGAATTCCAGTGTCCCGATCCAAGACCATCCGGCGCAGCCTGCTCAGCAGCGCCATCGTCCTGTCGCTGCTGCCTGTGGCAGGTGTCGCACTCGCGCAGGAGCAGCAGGCGGGTGAAGCCACCCAGCTCGACCGCATCAGCGTCACCGGCAGCCGCATCGTGCGCGAGGGCTTCGTCACGCCGTCGCCCGTGGTCGGCGTGACTGCCGAGGAAATCCGCGCGACCGGAGCCGTCAACATCGGCGAGCTGATGAACAAGCTCCCGCAGCTGACGCCGAGCTACTCGCTGGGCAACTCCACCCGCTTCATCGGCACCGCCGGCCTGGGCCTGATGGACCTGCGCGGCATGGGCAACTCGCGCACGCTGGTGCTGGTGAACGGCCGCCGCCATGTCGGCGCCTCGCCGGGCTCGACCTCGGTCGACGTCAACACCATCCCGGTGGAGTGGATCGAACGCGTTGAAGTCATCACCGGCGGCGCTTCGGCCGTCTACGGTGCCGACGCCGTCGCGGGTGTCGTCAACTTCATCATGAAGAAGTCCTTCGATGGCTTCGAACTGCGCGGCCAGCGCGGCTCGGCCTCGGAAGGCAGCTTCGGGCGCAGCTTCGTCAGCTTCTCCGGCGGCGGCGACTTCGCCGATGGCCGCGGTACCGCGGCCATCGCGATCGAGCACAGCGAGCAGGACCGATTCAGCCGTGGCGACCGCGCCATTGGCCGGCAGTTCCGCGTGTCCGTGCCGAACCCGGACTTCGACCCCTCGCAGCCCCCCAGCGAAAGCAATCCGCAGACGATCATCAGCGGCCCGGGTGGCAACCACTCGATCTCCTACGGCGGCACCTTCACCATCGGCGCGTTCAACTTCCGCAACCCGTCGACCTGGGGCAACCGTTACATCTTCAACGATGACGGCACCTTCCGTCCCAACCGTTACGACGGCGTCATGCCGAGCAACACCTCGTGCGTGGACTGCGACTTCGCCGACCTGAACGCCGTTGCGGACCTGGAGCCCGCATTCGAGCGCCAGAGCGTCAACACGGTGCTCGGCTTCGACCTGACCGATGACCACCGCCTGTTCTTCGAAGGCAAGTACACCAAGACCGAGTCGAACTTCTACGGCCAGCCGGCGTTCGACCAGCCGATCCGTATCCGCCGCGACAACGCCTATGTGACGCCGGAGCTCGGCGCACTGATGGACGCCAACGGGCTGACCCAGCTGCAGATCAGCCGCTTCAACGTCGATGCCGGCCGCCGCGGCGAAGTCGTCGACCGCTCGACCCGCCGTGCCGTGCTTGGCGTCGAAGGCTATTTCGGCAATGACTGGTCCTACGAGGTGTCGGCGAACTACGGCGAGACCAAGATCGACCGCCTGAACCTCAACAACCGCATCAACCAGCGCTGGCATGCAGGCCTGGACGCCGTGCGTGACGCCAACGGCAACATCGTGTGCCGCGTGTCGGTCGATCCGAACGCCGTCAACCCGCATACCGGCGCGGCGTATCTCCCGATCGCCCGTGACGGGTGCGTGCCGTTCTCGGTGTTCGGCAATGGCGCGGTGTCTCCGGAAGCCGCGGCGTGGTTCAACGTGGCCGGCGTCAACGAGTCCAAGCTCTCGCAGACGGTGTTCAGTGCATCGGTCGCCAACAGCGCGCTGTTCTCCCTGCCGGCCGGCGATGTCGGCTTCGCCGGTGGCCTCGAGCACCGTACCGAGAAGAGCCAGGAGAACACCGACCCGCTGGCAGCGCAGGGGCTGACGTTCCTCAACGCCATCCCGAGCCGCGGTGGCGAGTACGACGTGAGCGAGGTGTTCGTCGAAACCTCGATCCCGCTGCTGGCTGACCTGCCGGGCGTACAGCGCCTCGCGCTCGACCTTGCGGGCCGCTATTCGGACTACAGCACCATCGGTTCGGCCAAGACCTGGAACGTGGGCCTCGACTGGCAGGTGCTGTCCTCGCTGCGCTTCCGCGGCACCGTGGCACAGGCCGTGCGCGCACCGGCGATCGGCGAGCTGTTCAATCCGCAGTCGGAGAACTTCGCCACGATCAACGACCCGTGCAACTACCTGCCGACCAACTCCAACCGTCCGGACACCGCGGCCGACCCGGCCCTGCGCCGTGCCAACTGCTCTGCGCTGGGTGTGCCCGAAGGCTGGATCGATACCTATTCGGCGAACCGCCCGGGCGTGAGCGGCGGCAACCCCGACCTCGCACCTGAAACGGCGGACTCGGTGTCGTTCGGCGCCGTCTGGCAGCCGGAGTTCGTGCAGGGTCTTGGCGTGTCGGTCGACTACTGGCGCATCACTCTGCACGACGCGATCGGTGCTGTGAGCGGTCAGACCAACGCCACGCGTTGCGTCGATGCCCCGGGCGGCATCAACAATCCGTTCTGCGCCGCGATCCAGCGTGCGCCGGTCGGGGGCTACATCGACCCGAACGGTCGTGACTTCCCCGCCTACAGCATCTACCGCTGGACGGCGCTCAACGAGAACCTGGCCAAGTCCCGCCGCGCCGGCGTCGACTTCGAGGTCGACTACCGCTTCGACATGCTCGGCGGCAACACCGTCGCCCGTTTCGTCGGCACGCGGATGATCCAGTCGCGCGAATGGGCGTTCCAGGACTTCCCGGACGAGTATCGCGAGTGGGTGCGCTACTTCACCGATCCGCGCTACCGCGCCAATCTGGACCTGACGCACACCAACGGTGACTGGAAGGCCACCTGGACGATGAACTACGTGCACCACAACCTGCGCGTGGCACCGGACAGCTTCCAGTCCAACCCGGGGCAGACCAGCCCGATCCGCAACGGCACGTTCCTGTACCACAACGCGCAGATCAACTACACCTACCCGGACAGCGGCATCAGCGTCTATCTCGGCGCCAACAACCTGTTCGACAAGGATCCGCCGCTGAACTACTTCGGCGCGGATGCAGGCCAGTCCCTGTATGACAGCGTGGGCCGCTACGTGTACCTCGGCGCCACCTACCGCTTCTGATCCAACTGCGTCATTTCTCTCTTTGGAGCCCGGTTCGCCGGGCTCCTTTTTTTGGCCGCTTTCCGCCGCTTCGGCGGCTCATGGCGGCGGCCCGACGCCCTGTCAGAGCAGCGCGGCGCCAATCGGCATCGAAGCCCGCGGGCGCTTCTCCAGCTCCTCCACCAGACGGCGGGCCACATCGCGGTATGCCATCGCCGCCGCGGAATCCGGCGCGGCAACCACCACCGGCGCGCCCGCATCGCCCTGCTCCCGGATCTTCCGCTCCAGCGGCAACGAGCCGAGCAACGGCACGCCATACTCCGTCGCCATCTTCTGTCCGCCACCCTCACCGAACAGATGCTCGGTATGGCCGCAGTTCGAGCACACGTGCTGGGCCATGTTCTCAACCAGGCCAAGTACCGGGATCGACACCTTCTCGAACATCCGCAGCGCCTTGCGTGCGTCCAGCGTGGCGACGTCCTGCGGCGTGGTGACCACGACCGCTCCGGCCACGGGGATCTTCTGCGCCAGGGTGAGCTGGATGTCGCCGGTGCCCGGCGGCAGGTCCACCAGCAGGTAGTCCAGGCCCGTGTCGCCACCCCACAGGGTGTCATTGAGCAGCTGCTGGAGCGCGGAGGTCGCCATCGGGCCGCGCCAGATCATCGGCGTGTCCGCTTCCACCAGGAAGCCGATCGACATCGCTTCGATCCCATGCGCGCGCATCGGTTCGATGTGCTTGCTGTCGGGGCTTTCCGGCCGGCCCGAGAGGCCCAGCATCACCGGAATGCTCGGGCCGTAGACATCGGCATCCAGCACGCCGACGCGGGCACCCCCCGCCGCCAGCGCAAGCGCCAGGTTGACTGCGGTGGTGGACTTGCCCACGCCGCCCTTGCCGGAGCCGACGGCGATGATGTTGCGGATGCGGGGCAGAGGGGACAGGGTGCCCTGCGGCGCCCGGGCCTTGATTTGCATGGGAGGGACACATCCGGCAGTGGAGGGAGCCGCATTGTCCCATCCATCCGATGTGACATCGCCGTTACGCTCGTGTTAGGTTCGGTCCGTTGCCGGCGGAATGCGTCTTGACAACATGGCTGTTGAAGAAAAGCTTTTGTTTTTCATCCACTTGCAGAACAGGATTACTGAATGAGAGTTCATGCAGCACGCCGCTCGCGGCTGAGCACGGCGCTTGTCGCCGCTCTGATGCTTCCCTCCGTCGCGGTCATGGCCCAGGAGCAGGCCGCGCAGGATTCGCAGGACGCGCGCACCCTGGACCGCGTCACCGTCACCGGCTCGCTGATTCCGCAGTCACAGATCGAGACGTTCACCCCGGTGACAGTGGTCACCGCCGAGGACATCCGCGCACGCGGTTTCGCTTCGGTGTCCGACGTCCTGCAGCGCAGTTCGTTCTCGACGGGCGGCGTGCAGGGCGCGCAGTCATCCGCGTCGTTCACGCAGGGCGCGGAAACGATCAGCATGTTCGGCCTGCCGCCCGGATACGTGAAATACCTGATCGACGGGCGGCCGATGGCCAACTACCCCGCCCTCTACAACGGCAGTGACACGTTCAACAACATCAGCGGAATCCCGATCGATCTCATCGAGCGGATCGAGATCCTGCCGGGCGGCCAGTCCTCGCTGTATGGCTCCGATGCGATCGCCGGCGTGATCAACGTCATCCTCAAGAAGGAGATGAACGGATCCAGCCTCAGCATCCGCGGCGGTACCCACAGCGAAGGTGGCGGCAACAGTTTCCGGGCGAGCTTCGCCACAGGCTTCAGTTCACAGGATGGCCGGACCAACGCGCTGTTCGGCATCCAGTACGAGGACCGCGACGCCATCTGGGCCTACGATCGCGACATCACGCGCCAGTTCTTCACCGATGGCACCAGCCCGCCTGCTGCCAGCCGCGACTACCTCGTCAACAGTGCCTTCACCGGCTACGTCTTCGAGGATCCGGCGAACTGCGCCAACGTGACCGGCCAGTTTGGCGGCACGGTGGGCCTGCGTACGCGTCCGGGCTTCGCCGAGCCCTACTGCGGCAGCTTCTATTCGCCCGGCTACCGCACCCTGAACAATGCCAAGGAAGCGACCCAGCTCTACGGCAACATCAGCTTCGACATCAACAACAGCGCCCGCCTTTACGCGAACGTCCTGCACAGCGAGGAAGAGGTCCGCTATCACGTCGGCTCCGGCTACACCTGGTGGGGCACCTCGGTCGAATGGGGATACTTCTACGATCCGGAAGCTGACGATTTCCGCAACCTCCAGCGCGCGTTCGCGCCCGAATACATGGGCCCCGGCGGGTTTGCCAACTCGATGAATGTCGACGAGAGCACCTCGACGCGCGTCGCGTTCGGTATCGACGGCGCCCTGGGCGACTCCAGCTGGGACTACGACGTCGGGTTCACCCGGACCGACTACAAGCTCGACGAGAACGGCTTCGTCCGCTGGAACGATCCGATCAACAACTACTTCATCGACCGCGTGCTGGGCCCACAGCAGGGTCTGGATCCGTACTACGGCGCCTACCCGGTGTTCTCGCCCGACTACGCCGCGTTCTACCAGCCGATGTCGGCTGCGGATTTCCGCAGCTTCACGGGATACGCGACCTCGCGATCGAAGACGGTCGACCAGATGGTGCGCTTCCAGCTCACCAATTCCGATCTGTTCCAGCTTCCCGGGGGCAGTGCCGGCGTGGCCGTGGTGGCCGAGGCGGGTCAGCAGGAATGGCGCTACGACCCGCACCCCGGTTATCTCGACGGCAGCGTGTGGGGCACCACGGCGGTATCGGGTGGCGGCGAACGGGATCGTTACGCGGTCACCTCCGAGCTTCGCATGCCGGTCTTCGATCCGCTGACCGTCACGCTTTCGGGTCGCTACGACGCTTTCAAGCCGGATGGTGGCTCGACGATCGACAACACCACCTACAGCCTTGGCCTGGAGTACCGGCCGATCGAGTCCCTGCTGGTTCGCGGCAAGTACGGCACTGCATTCCGCGCGCCGACGCTGTCCGACCTGTTCCAGGGCCGCAGCGGGTACTACACCAGCGTCACGGACTACTACCTGTGCTCGCAGCTGGGCATCGAGCCGGGAGACGCCTCCGCCCAGTGTCCGTCGGCGCTGGCCAATCGCCAGGTCTTCGGCACGCAGGCGGGCAACGTGAACCTGCAGCCCATCGATGCGGATGTGTGGAGTGCGGGTATCGTCTGGGCCCCCACGGCGGACCTGTCGCTCACGCTCGATTACCACAACTGGGACATCTCCGACGAGGTGACGCAGCAGAGCGTCGATGGCCTGATGCGACAGGAGTACCGCTGCCGTACGGGTATCGACGACATCAACTCGCAGCTGTGCGTCACGGCGCTGTCGCAGATCACCCGCAACCAGCTCAACAACTACGTCGACGAGGTGTTCACACCGAAGATCAACGTATCCCGGCAGACACTTGAAGCCGTGACCGCCGGGGTCAACTACGAGCTCGGTATCGGTTCGGCCGGCGATCTGCTGTTCCGCGGCAACTACACGCAGAAGATCAGCCACAAGTACCAGCAGTATGCCGAGGATCCCGAGGTCGACCAGCTGAACGATCCGTACTGGAGCACGGATCCCAAGCGCAAGGGCGATATGTCGGTGACGTGGGCGACCGACCGATGGGCGACCACCCTCTACGCCAACTGGTTCAGCGAAACCCCGAACTACCGGGCCTGGCTGGTCGGCAACTACGAGGCCGCCGACACGGGCCGACTGGGTTCCTTCACGACCTATAACGCGTCGGTGTCGTTCTCGCCCATCGATGAGCTCAGCTTCTCGCTGCTGGTGAACAACCTCACCAACAAGATGCCGCCGCTGGACACGAGCTACCCCGGCACGAGTGGCGCCCCGTACAACTCGTCGAACTTCAACGCGTACGGGCGCGCGGTCTACCTCGAGGCACGCTACCTGTTCGGCCAGCGTTGATCCGCTGAGTTGCGTCATCCAGCGACCCCGCCCCGGCGGGGTCGCTGTTTTCATGGACTCGCCTACGCGAGGCGCTTATCTTTCCGGCCCAGGCGGGCCATCCGCGATACGGAGAACACGATGAAACTTTCCAAGTGGGTCCTGCTCCTGGGTCTTTTACCCGCCGTGGCGTTCGCCCAGTCCGGCCCGACCGGCCGCTGGAAGACGATCGACGACGAGACCGGCCGCGCCAAATCGATCGTGGAAATCCGCCAGCTCGACGACGGCTCGCTGTCGGGCACGGTGGTCGAGATCCTGCAGTCCGACCGCGGTCCCAACCCGACCTGCGACCGCTGCACCGGCGCCAACAAGGACAAGCCGATCCGCGGCATGACCATCCTGTGGGGCCTGCGCGCGGACGGTACCAATGCCTGGGCCGGCGGCACCATCCTCGACCCGAGCAAGGGCAAGACCTACCGGTCCAAGGCCCAGCTGATCGATAACAACCGCCTGGGCGTCTCCGGCTGTGTGGCCTTCATCTGCCGCGAGCAGGTCTGGCAGCGCGAGTAACCGACTCCAGGCGTGCATTCCGACGCGGCCCGGCACATGCCGGGCCGTTCTGTTTCCAGGGACCGCACGCGGCGTCCGCCCTGCCGGCGCGCCGGCCCTGCCGGGCGCGCATGCGATAATCGCCGGCCTCCTGCACCGATGCCGTCCATGTCGCGCCACGCCCTCGTCACTACCGCCCTGCCCTATGCCAATGGCCCGCTGCACCTGGGGCATCTGGTCGGCTATATCCAGGCCGACATCTGGGTGCGGGGGCGCAGGCTCGCCGGTGACGTGGTCCGCTTCGTGTGCGCCGACGACACCCACGGCACGCCGATCATGCTGGCCGCCGAGAAGGCCGGGGTGACGCCGGAAGCCTTCATCGCGAGCGTGCAGGCCGGCCACGAAGCCGACTTCGCCGCCTTCGGCGTCGCTTTCGACCATTACGACTCCACGCACTCGACGACCAATCGCGAGCTGACCGCGCGGTTCTACACGCGGCTTGACGCGGCGGGCCATATCAGCCGGCGCTCGGTGGCGCAGTTCTATGACCCGGCCAAGGGCATGTTCCTGCCGGACCGCTACATCAAGGGCACCTGCCCGAAGTGCGCGACGCCCGACCAGTACGGCGACAACTGCGAATCCTGCGGCGCCACCTATTCGCCCACCGACCTGAAGGAACCGCGTTCGGTGCTGTCCGGCGTGGCGCCGGAACTGCGCGACTCCGAACACTTCTTCTTCGAGGTCGGCCACTTCGAAGCCTTCCTGCGCGAGTGGCTGGCAGGGGACGTGGCGCTGCCCGGCGTCAAGGCCAAGCTGATGGAGTGGCTGGATGCCGAAGGCGGCCTGCGCGCATGGGACATCTCCCGCGACGCGCCGTACTTCGGCTTCGAGATCCCGGGCCACCCCGGCAAGTATTTCTATGTGTGGCTGGACGCACCGATCGGCTACCTGTCGAGCTACAAGGCGCTGTGCGAGCGCAACGGCGAAGACTTCGAACGCGTGCTGGCGCCGGATTCCGACATCGAGCTGCACCACTTCATCGGCAAGGACATCGTCAACTTCCACGGGCTGTTCTGGCCTGCGGTGCTGCACGGTGCCGGCCACCGTGCACCGACCCGGCTGCACGTCAACGGCTACCTGACCGTGGACGGCGCCAAGATGTCGAAGTCGCGCGGCACCTTCGTGATGGCGCGCACCTTCCTCGACAGCGGTCTCGAACCCGAAGCGCTGCGCTACTACTTCGCCGCCAAGTCCTCGGGCGGCGTCGACGATCTCGACCTCAACCTCGGCGACTTCGTCGCCCGGGTGAATGCCGACCTGGTCGGCAAGTTCGTCAACCTGGCGAGCCGCTGCGCGGGCTTCATCCACAAGCGCTTCGACGGCCGACTGGCCGGGGAACTCCCCGATCCCGTGCAGTACCAGCGCTTCGTCGCCGCACTGGGCCCGATCCGCGAGGCATACGCCCGCAACGACCCGGCGAGCGCGATCCGCCAGACCATGGCGCTGGCCGACGAAGCCAACCGCTACATCGACGAACGCAAGCCGTGGGTGATCGCGAAGCAGGACGGCGCCGATACCGGGCTGCAGGCGGTGTGCACCCAGGGCCTCAACCTGTTCCGCGTGCTGGCGGGGGCCCTCAAACCGATCCTGCCGCGCACCACCGCCGAAGCCGAAGCGTTCCTGTCAGCACCCGTCGCCGGTTGGGACGAGCTCGCACAACCGCTGCGCGACCACATCATCCAGCCCTACACGCCCCTGTTCACCCGCATCGACCCCAAGCTCATCGACACCATGACCGAAGCCTCCCGCGACACCCTCAACCAGGCCGCAGCCCCCGTCGCCACGCCTGCGCCCCAGGCGAAACCTGCGCCCGCTCCGGCGGATGCCGCCGCGGGCGCTCCCACCATCGGCATCGACGACTTCGCGAAGCTCGACCTGCGCATCGGCAGGGTGCTCGCCTGCGAGTTCGTCGAGGGCTCCGACAAGCTGCTGCGCTTCGAACTGGACGCCGGCGAGCTCGGCACCCGGCAGATCTTCTCCGGCATCCGCGCAAGCTATGGCGAACCGCAGCAGCTGGTCGGCCGCAACGTGGTGTTCATCGCCAACCTCGCGCCGCGCAAGATGCGTTTCGGCCTCAGTGAAGGGATGATCCTGTCGGCCGGCTTCGATGGTGGCGCGCTTGCGCTGCTGTCCGCCGACGAGGCCGCCGCGCCCGGCATGCCGGTGCGCTGAACCACGACGCCATGGATGGCCCGTCGCGGCAGCTGGCGCTGTTCGATTTCGACCACACGGTCACCCATTGCGATACCTATTCGCGGTTCCTGCGCCGCGTCGCGACGCCCGCGCAGCTGGTGCGGGCGCGCTGGGCGATCGGGCCGTGGCTCGTCGGTTATCGCGCCGGCGTGGTCCCGGCGGCCGACATCCGCCGCCGGGTGACGCGTTTCGCCTTCGCCGGCCGTGACGCTGGCGAGATCGCCGAACACGCTGTCGACTATGCGCGCGACGAACTTCCCGGGCTGGTGCGGCCGGAGGCGTTGCGGCGGATCGAATGGCACCGCGAGCAGGGCCATGCGCTGGTGCTGGTATCGGCCTCGCTCGACCTCTACCTCGCGCCATGGTGCGAGGCCCACGGATTCGACCTTGTCTGCAACCGGCTCGAACAGCTCGACGGTCGCCTGACCGGGCGCTACCAGGGCGACGATCTTGGCGCCTGCAAGGCACGCGAAATCCGCGCGCGATTCGATCCCGCGGCATTCGAGCGCGTGTACGCATATGGCGACAGCCGTGAGGACCGGCCGATGCTGGCACTTGCCCACGAACGCTGGTACCGCGGCAGGCGCATTGCCTGAACCCGGCAGGGCGCGCCCGCGGCGGCGATAATGCCCACCTGTCCGCGCACCCGCATCGAATGACCGCTCCCGCCCTGCTTGTCGAACGCCTCGACCGCCTGTTGCCGCAGACCCAGTGCGGCCAGTGCGGCTTCGACGGTTGCCGCCCGTACGCGGAGGCGATGGCGATGGGCGAGGCCGATATCGACCGTTGCCCGCCGGGTGGCGATGCCGGCGCCCGCGCGCTTGCACACGCGACGGGTCGCGTGCCGCGTCCCTACGACCGCGCTCGCGGGCTGCACAGGCCGCCGCTGGTGGCGCTGGTGGTGGAGCCCGACTGCATCGGCTGCACCAAGTGCATCAGGGCCTGCCCGGTCGACGCCATCATCGGCGGCGCCAAGCGCATGCACGTGGTGGTCGAGCCGCTGTGCACCGGCTGCGAACTCTGCGTGCCGGCCTGCCCGGTGGACTGCATCGTGCTGGTGCCGCCGCTGGGCGACGCGCCTGCCGACGCCGCTCAGGCCGACGTATCGACCAGTCCCGCCTCGCGCAGCACCGCGAGCGCATCGTCGAGCCCGTCGCCGTAACGCTTCCAGCGGCCGATCGAGGTGTCGTAGATCGGCGAGCGCACCTGCACCAGGCTCGCGGTCGCCACCGGTGCCGCGTTCTTCTCGAAGGCCAGGCAGACGTCATCCCAGGGCAGGCCGCAATGGTCGAGCAGCCGCCGCGTCTGCGCTTCCTGGTCGCGGACGACGTCCTCGTATCGCACCTCGAGGATGCGCCCGGGCAGGCGCTCGTGCCAGAACGCCATCAGCCGGTCGAACAGCACGTAGTAGCGGGCGGTATCGACGACGTCGAACGAATAGTCGTAGTACGGCGACGACAGCGCGAACAGCTGCCTGAAGTTGCCGAGCACGGTGTCCATCGGGTCGCGTCGCAGGCAGATCATGCGCGCCTCCGGCAGCGCGCGTGCAATGAATCCGGCATACAGGAAGTTGTGCGGCAGCTTGTCGATGAAGTGCGGGCTGCTGCCGGTGAGCGGACGCGTGCTGTCGATGTACTGCCGGCCGAGCACGGCCGGATCGACATCGACCGCACGCGCGAGCGTGTCCTCGTCGAGCATCGGCGGCGTGGTGCTTGCGGAGAGGCGCTTGAGCGCCACTCCGAAATTCTGCAGCTCGCCGGCCGAGGCGACATCCGGATGGCTGGACAGGATCCGCTCGACCAGGGTGGTCCCGGAGCGCGGCATGCCGAGGATGAAGATCGGCTCCGCGCTCTGGTGCCCCGTGCGCTGCGGTGCGGCGTCGTACGCGCGCCGCACCGCGTCGAAGACCCGCTGGTCGCGGCCGATGTCGTAGTCCAGGGTCGACCGCCAGGCGGCCTTGCCGGCGCGCAGATGCTGCAGGGAGCGCGCATGCTCGCCAAGATCCGACAGTTCCTTTTCCAGCGCGAGGTTGATGTAGAGCCTGCCCGCGGGGCCGTCGACCGTGGCCAGCAGAGCCTGCAGCCGCTCGATGTGGTTGCTTCCGGGTTGCTGGCGCCGCAGCTGGGACAGCGCCAGGTGCGCCTTCCAGTAACGGGGGTCGAGGGCAAGACAGGCTTCGTACTCGCGCTCGGCCCCGTCGAGGTCACCGACGAACATCAGCGCCGTCGCCAGGTTGAAGCGCATGTTGGCGGCACCCGGCTGCAGCTGCACCGCTTTGGCGAACATCGCCGCCGCATCCGCATAGGCATTGCACTGGCTGAACACCACGCCCAGCGTATCGAGCGAGATCGGATCCGAAGGTTCCAGCGTCACGGCGTGTCGCGCTGCCTCCAATGCCTCACGCATCGCCCGTGCGCCGGCCAGCACGCGCGCGAGCTGGGCGAGGTAGTCCGGGCGCGTGGGACTGAGCTGCACGGCGCGTCGCAGGTGCGCATACGCGCGACGGTTGTCGTGCTGGTGCACCGCCGCCACGCCGGCGACGAAATGCACGCCGCCGTGGTCGTCGCAGCGCGGCAGCAGCGAGGACGCGAGTGCGTAGGCGCGCGGCCAGTCGCTGCGGTTCAGCGCATCGACCGCCTGCCGGTAGACGGGCGCGGGATCGGGCGGGTTCAAGGCGTCGCCGGTTCCACGCGCTCCACCTCGTAGCCACGCTGCTGCAGCTTGTGGACCACGCCGTCCTCGCCGAGCAGGTGCAGCGCGCCGACCGCGACCAGGCTGTCGCCGGGCTCGGCGAACAGCGCCTCGATCTTCGGCAGCCACGCGTCGTTGCGGGCAACGTTGATGCGGTGATAGAGCGCCGGGTATTCGGTACGCATGCGCACCGCCATCTCGTTCCACAACGTGCGCTCGTCGCCGCGACGCCAGGCGTCATGCAGCCGGTCGAGTTCCTGCGCGCCCTTCTCGCCGCTCGAGTCCAGCGCCTCGCGCAGGAACTGGAGCTGTTCGGGGCGGTGCATGCCGTCCAGGAAGGCGATCTGCGCCTCGCCGGTTTCCAGCCCGACGGTCTCCTTGCCGGCCTCGGCGGCACGCTGCGCGAGGTGGCTGTCGAGCCCGAGCGAAGGATCGAGGCCGTGGCCGGTCATCTCCACCAGGGTGACGGTCAATGCGATGAACCACGGCTCGAACATCTGCACGCTCTGCGCGGTCAGCCCCATCGGCTGCACGCGGGCCGCATTGCCGGCCAGCCAGGTCTGCAGTGCCTTGGCGGTTTCCGGCGGCAGCTCGCTGTCGAGCAGGGTGCCGTCGGTGCGCATGCCCGCCTGCGCCATCTTCAGACCGAGCGTGGGCGAGTTCATCTCGGCCGGATCGAGTTCGAGCACCAGACGTTGCGAGGCCTGGAGTGCGTCGTCGATTGCCGCGGCGACCGGATAGTCGTCGGGCCGCAGCAGATGGAAGGTGCCGAGCAGGTACACGGCGTCCTCGCCCTTGCTGGCCTTCCACAGCAACGGCACCGGCGGCGCCTTCGCGGCCGCGGTCGGCGCCGGGCCCGGGGCAGGCTGCGCGGCGGTCGGGCCACCTGCGGCGAGTGCGCCCAGCAGCGTCAGTGCGGCGAACGATGTTTTCAGGTTCATGCGAGGTCCTTTCGATCGAGGAATTTCAGAGCACTTCGCCCGGATACGCCTGTTCGCCCGCTTCGATCGCCAGCCGCAGGCGGTTGCCTGGCGGCGGTAGCGGACAGGTGGCGTGGCGGACATAGGCGCACGGCGGGTTGTAGGCACGGTTGAAGTCGAGCACGAGCCGGCCGCTGCCGTCCGGATCCGGGGCATCGAGATAGCGTCCGGCGCCGTAACTGCCATGGCCGCTGGTGCCGTCGGCGAACATCACCAGCAGGCCGTCGCCGCCGTCCACGGCCTCCAGCCGCCATGACTGGCCGTCGCGGTCGAACTCCACCGCGCCGGGGTTCGGCATCGCGTCCACCTGGCCCACGATGTTGACGATGTCGAGCGTCTGTCCGGGCGGGTGCGGCACCCACGTCGCCTGCATCCTCCATGAGGGGTCCGGCGACCAGAACCGCAGGCCGGCGAACCGGCTGCGTGCCGGCGCGTCGAGGTGGCGCACGCGCAGGGCGTGGCGGCCACCGCGTTCGATCAGGCCGAGCTCGCCGCGGCCGTTGTCGAAGCCGATCCGCGTCGGTGCTTCATCGCGATCCGGATGCAGCCGCACCCGTCCCTTCAGCGGCTCGCCGTTGACGGTCAGTGCGACACCGCGCTCGGGGGTGAGGTACACCTCGCCCGCTTCCTGCTGCACCAGCGCCAGCCGCGGCGGGCCGATGCCCAGGTCGATGCCCGCGCGCGGCCCGTTGCCGATGTAGTGGGCCCTGAGTTCGAGCCAGTGCAGCCCGACCAGGGTGGTCCAGCCATCGTCGGCCTGCAGCGCGCGCGCACGCTCCAGCCGCCACTGCTGTTCGCCGCCCACGTAGTCGGGGTCGATCGCTGCGGGGCCGATGTCGCCGCCTGCGTCACGCGTGCACGCCGCGAGCAGCAGCAGCGGCAGTGCCAGGCACAGCCAGCCCCATCCCCACCGACGTTCCCCGTGTTTGCGCATCAGCGTCCCCGCATGAACCAGCGATCGATCTCGGCCAGGCTGAACCGCGTCCAGGTCGGACGCCCATGATTGCACTGGCCGGAGCGTTCCGTCTCCTCCATCTGCCGCAGCAGGGCGTTCATTTCCGGCACGGTGAGGCGGCGGTTGGCACGGACGGAACCATGGCAGGCCATCGTCGACAGCAGCTCGTCGCGCGCACTGCGCACGCGGCGGCTGTGGCCGTGTTCGCGCAGGTCGGCGAGCACGTCGCGCAGCAGCGCCTCGGTATCGCCCTGCGCCAGCAGCGCCGGCACGCCACGCAGCAGCAGCGACTGCGGGCCGGCACGCGAGACGTCGAAGCCGAGTTCCGCCAGCACCGCGGCCTCGCGTTCGGCGATATCGGCCTCGCGTTCGGCAACCGCCACCGTCTGCGGCACCAGCAGCGGCTGCATGCGCAGGCCTTCGCTGTCGTGCGCGGCCTTCAACTTCTCGTAGCCGATGCGCTCGTGCGCGGCATGCATGTCGACGACGATCAGGCCGTCGGCGGCCTGGCTCAGGATGTAGATGCCATGCAGCTGCGCCAGCGCGAACCCCAGCGGCGGAATGCCGCGCTCGTCGGCATCCGCCATCGCCTGGCTGCCCGCGACCACGGCCCCGCCATCGGCGAGCGCCGGCGTCGTCGCGCCATACAGCGCCGCGTAGCCGGCACGCAGTTCGTCGACCCGCAGCGACAGATTGGACTGTTCGCGGGGCTCTACGCGGCCTGCCCAGGATGCTGGAAACGCCGAGGTCGGGGACGGCTGCAGTGATGACGCATCCGATGCCACCGCTGCGCCGAGACCTGCTCGGGTGTCGGCCAGCGCGCCCTGCAGGGTGCGGTAGACGAACTCGTGCAGCAGGCGTCCGTCGCGGAAGCGCACCTCATGCTTGGCCGGATGCACGTTGACGTCCACGCGCGTGGGGTCGAGTTCCAGGAACAGCACGTACGCCGGCTGGCGCAAGTGGTACATCACGTCGGCGTACGCCTGTTTCACCGCATGGCTGATGCTGCGGTCGCGCACCGCACGCCCGTTGACGTAGAGATGCTGCTGGTCTGCACTGGCGCGCGAATACGCCGGCCGCGCGATCCAGCCCGACAGCCGCAGCCCCGCGGCGCTGTGGTCGACGCGCAACGCCTGGCGCGCGAATTCGGCGCCCAGGGTTTCCTCAAGCCGGCCGTCCTCGAACAGCGAGCCACCACCGCGGTAGCGCCGCAGCGGCTTGCCGTTGTGGCTGATGCGCAGCTCGACGTCAGGCCGGGCCAGCGCCAGCGAGCGCAGCCAGTCCTCGACATGGCCGAGCTCGGTGCGCTCGGCACGCAGGAACTTGCGGCGTGCCGGCACGTTGTAGAACAGGTCGCGCACCTCGACGGTGGTGCCGGTCGGGTGCGCCTTGGGCTCCAGCGCGCCCAGCTGGCCGCCTTCCACCGCGAGCGCGCTGGCATGGGCGGCATCGACGGTACGCGACACCAGCAGGAAGCGGCTGACCGACGCGATCGACGGCAGCGCCTCACCGCGGAAGCCGAGGGTGGCGACCGCCTCGAGATCGTCGAGCGATGCGATCTTGCTGGTGGCGTGGCGCGAAACCGCGAGCGGAAGCTCGTCGGGCGGGATGCCGCCGCCGTCGTCGCGCACGCGGATCAGGCGTACGCCGCCTTCCTCGAGTTCGATGTCGACGCGCCCTGCCCCCGCGTCCAGTGCGTTCTCCACCAGTTCCTTGACGACGGATGCCGGGCGTTCGACGACCTCGCCGGCGGCGATCTGGTTGGCGAGGGTCTCGGGTAGCTGGCGGATGCGCACGGGGTCTGCTGCAACGGATCAACCGCGATGATAGCGGCTGCACCCGCGCGTGCGCCCCGCGGCCGGCTCAGGGGCTGCCGCCCTGCCCGTTGTTGCCTGCCGCGGCCGCAGCGCGCGCGGCATACAGCGTGCCCGGCGGCGGCTGGTTGGAGAAATAGGTGTTGACGCCGTCGAGCACCGCACGCGCCACGGTGGACTGGAAGCGCGGATCGATCAGCCGCTGCTCCTCTTCCGGGTTGGAGAGGAACGCAGTCTCCACCAGCATCGCCGGCATGTCGGAGGTGCGCAGCACCGCGAAGTTGGCGCGCTCGATATGCGGCTTGTGGTTGTTGCCGATGCGCTTGAGCCCGGCGAGCACATGCTGGCCGGCATCCTCGGATGCTTTCATCTGCCCGCTCTGGGTGAGGTCGAGCAGCACCGATGCCAGCGTGCCATCGGCTTCCTGCAGGCGCACGCCACCGATCAGGTCGGCCGCGTTCTCCTTGTCCGCCAGCCAGCGCGCGCGCTGCGACGACGCCCCGCGCAGCGACAGCACGTACACCGACGAACCCTTGGCATTGCGGTTGGGAGCGGCATCGGCGTGGATCGAGATGAACATGTCGGCGCCGGCCTGGCGCGCCAGCTGGGTGCGGCGGTTCAACGGCAGGAACACGTCGCGGTCGCGGGTCAGGTAGGCCTTGAGGCCCGGCGTGGCATCCACCTGCCGCGCGAGTTCCCGGGCGATGGCCAGGGTGATGTCCTTCTCGCGCTGGCCGGTCGGGCCGACCGCGCCGGGATCCTGCCCGCCATGCCCGGCATCGATGGCGATCACCAGCGGGCGCGTGCCGGCGGGGCTGATGGCGCGCGCGAGGGGCGGCGCCGGCGTGGCGCTGGCCTGCGGTGCGCGCGTCGCGGGCGCCGGGGATTGCTGTGAGGCCGCGGGAGTGGCCGCGGGGCGCGCTGGCGGCGGTGTGGCGGCCGCGACCTGCGCCGCGGCGGTTGCGGGAGGCGTGGCGCGGGACGCGGCGATTTCCGAGATCAGCCGCGAGGTGGCCGCACTCGACGCGGCGACGTCATCGCCTTGCGGACGGGCCGCAACCGACGCCGGCGCCGGCCGTGGCGTGGGAGGCGGCTGCACGCTCCCGGCGATCAGCCGCGAGGTCGCGTCGTTTGACGCCGCGACCGGATCGACGCTGGGCGCAGCAGGTACGGCCACAGCGGGCACCGGGGCCGGAGCCGGAGCCGGAGCCGATCCGGCGCCTGCCACGGCCGCGGCGACCGCCGGGCCGGACACGACATCGCCATCGTCCGGCCATTCCAGCACCAGCCGCACGCCATTGGCGGCGGGCTCGAAACGCGGCTTCAGCGCGACCACCGGCTGGTGCAGGTCGAACACGATCCGGCTGGTACCGGGCTGGGGCTGGCCGCTGCGGACCGCCTTCACCAGGCCTGCCGGCGCCGGCAACTGCAGGTTCCGTGGCAGCGTGGTGCCCGGGAGGTCGACCACCAGCCGATGCGGATCGGCGAGGTTGAGGGTACGGAACTCGACTTCGGCGGGCAGCACCAGCTCGGCGCGGGTGCCGGTGGCGCCGGCAGCGAGCTGTACACCGCCGACTTCCGCGGCTTTGGCCACGACACTCCAGACAAGGCCGGCCAGGAGGGCCAGCCCCAACAGAAGTTCCTGGATTCGAGCTCCCCGGGCGCGCATTGCCGTAGTCAAGCACCAGAGGGTTTTGTTTGCAAGATGTTTTCCCTTATGAATCCGCCACCTGCCGGCCCTTCCTGCGCCGGTGGTTCAGGAAACCGTCACAAGTGCGGCATCGTCCAGCCGATCCAGCCAGGCCCGGCCCGTGGGCGAACAGGCGTCGATGCGGATCGCGCGGCCGTCCCCCGCGATCGCCAGATGCACGGCCAGATCCGGGGCGGGCAGTGCCCCGGCCCCGCGCTGCGGCCATTCGACCAGCCACAACGCGCCTGCGGCCTCGTCCAGACCGAGGAATTCCAGTTCACCGGGATCGCCGATCCGGTACAGGTCGAGATGCAGCGCCTCCCGCCCACCGGCCAGCGGATAGCGTTCGACCAGCGTATAGGTCGGGCTGCGCACCGTGCCCTGCACGCCGAGGTGCCTGAGCCAGGCGCGGGCGAGCGTGGACTTGCCCGCACCCAGGTCGCCATGCAGATGCACGACCGCGCCACCCTGCGGTTGCGATTCCGCAAGCCTCGCCGCCAGTGCGGCGGTGGCGGCAGGATCATCGAGCTGCAGCTCCAGGGTGTGGCCGGTACTCACGGATTCGCAGCCCTGCGCAGATGGGAAAACAGGTCCGACGGCAGCAGGCCACGTTCGCCGCCGCCGTCGGCCGCGCGGTCGCCGGCATGCGCGTGCAGCAACGCACCCGCGGTCGCGGCGTCGAACGGATCCATGCCCTGCGCTCGGAGTGCCGCCACGCAGCCGGTCAGCACATCGCCCATCCCACCGACCGCCATGCCCGGGTTTCCGGCCGCGATCAGCCGTGGCATGCAGTGCGGTATCGCCACCAGGCTGCCGGCGCCCTTCAGGGTCACGCAGCAGCCGTAGCGCGCTGCCAGCGCCTGCACCGCAGCGTAGCGGTCACGCTGCACACCGGCGACATCGCATCCAAGCAGGCGCGCGGCCTCGCCCGGATGCGGGGTCAGCACCGTATCGGCCGGCAGGCGATCACCACGGCGGGCGAGCAGGTTCAGCGCATCGGCATCGAGGACCAGCGACCGGCCACTTGCGAGCGCCGCCGCGTACAGCGCCTCGCCCCAAGCTGCAGTCCCCAGCCCGGGGCCCACCGCGACGACGGTGGCGGCATCGAGCAATGGCTGCAGCGAGGACACATCGTCCACCGCGTGCGGCATGGCTTCCGGGCGGCGCGCCAGCATCGGCGCCACGTGCGTTGCGCGCGTCGCCACGCTGACCAGCCCGGCACCGCTACGCAGCGCGCCCTCGGCGGCCAGCAGTACCGCGCCGCCCCTGCCATGGTCGCCCCCGACGCACAGCACATGGCCCGCATCGCCCTTGTGGCTGTTGCGCGGCCGCCGCGCAAGCCACCCGCCCAGCGCTGCCGGGCCGAACCACTGCGCATCGGCCTGCACCCGCGCGTGCACTGCCGCAGGCACGTGCAGCGTGTCCAGCAGGCGCTCGCCGGCATGGTCGATCGCCGGGCCGGTCTGCAGCCCCAGGTGCGCGGCAAGGAACTGCAGCGTCAGCGTGGCGCGGACAGCGCCGTCGTGCACTTCACCGCTGCCGGCATCCACGCCGCTGGGCACATCGAGCGCGAACACCGGCGCATCGGCTGCGTTGATCGCGTGCAGCAGCGCGGACAGGTCCGCATCCGGCGCGCGCGCGAGGCCGATGCCCAGCACCGCATCCACGACCAGGTCACAGGGCTCAAGCGGGCCCTCGAACGTTCCGACGCTGCCGCCTGCGGCGATGAATTCCCGCGCAGCACGTTGCGCCAGCGCGCTGCGCGGCATGTACGCCTGCGCGTGCACCACGCGCACGTCGCGACCGGCCTGCAACGCATGCCGCGCGAAGACATGGCCATCGCCGCCGTTGTTGCCGGGGCCACACACCACCACGATCCGTCTTGCCTGCGGCCAGCGCGCCAGCGCGACCCTGCAGGCGGCTGCACCGGCGCGCGCCATCAGCGCAAATCCGTCGCCACCGGCATCCTCGATCGCGGCCTGCTCCAGCACCCGCAGCGCGGCGTTGGCGTACAGGAAACCGGACGCGCCGGGTGCGGATTCGCTCATGGGCGCGATTCTATACTTCGCCGGTGAACGCGCCCGCGCCCCGTCCGATCGATCTCGACGCCCATGCACTGGTCGCACAGATCCGCGATCTTGCGCGCGATGCGGGCTTCCAGCGCATGGGCATCAGCGGCATCGAGCTCGGCGAGGACGAAGCGCACCTGCGTTCGTGGCTCGCCGAAGGCCTGTACGGCACCATGGAATGGATGGCGCGCCACGGCGATCGCCGCGCGCGACCGGCGGAGCTGGTGCCGGGCACCCTGCGGGTGATCTCGGTCGGTCTCGACTACGGCCCGGACGACCACGACGACAGCTGGCGCACACTGGCCGACGGCAGCCGTGCCTACGTCGCCCGCTACGCGCTCGGCCGCGATTACCACAAGCTGATGCGCAACCGGCTGCAGAAGCTCGCCGACCGCATCGCCGGCCTGGTCGGGCCATTCGGGCACCGGGTGTTCGTCGATTCCGCACCGGTGCTCGAACGGGCGCTGGCACGCAATGCCGGCCTGGGCTGGATCGGCAAGCACACCTGCCTGATCGACCGCGACGGCGGTTCGTGGTTCTTCCTCGGCGAGATCTACATCGACCTGCCGCTGCCCGTCGACCCGCCGGCAACCGCGCACTGCGGCACCTGCACGCGCTGCATCGACATCTGCCCGACCGGTGCCATCGTCGCGCCGCAGCGGCTGGACGCGCGGCGCTGCATCAGCTACCTGACCATCGAGCACGACGGGCCGATTCCCGAACCGCTGCGCGCGCCGATCGGCAACCGCATCTTCGGTTGCGACGACTGCCAGCTGGTGTGCCCGTGGAACAAGTTCGCCCGCCGCCACGACGAGCCCGACTTCCGCGTGCGCAACAACCTCGACACGGCGACGCTGGCGGAACTGTTCGCCTGGACCGAAGAGGAGTTCCTGCAGCGCACCGAGGGCTCGGCGATCCGCCGCAGCGGGCACCGGCGCTGGCTGCGCAATATCGCGGTGGCCCTGGGCAACGCGCCGACCACCGCGGAAACGCTCGAGGCTCTGCGCTCGCGCCGGCATTCGGGCGACGCGCTGGTCGACGAGCATGTCGACTGGGCATTGCGCCGGCACGGCGTGTAGCGGGTAGACGGGGCACCGCGCCCCGGCCGAATACGCGGGGTTATCCGATCGCCGTTCTTCCCCGATCGCGCGCGACCCGCGATCGCTGCGGGCATCAGCGCCGCGAGGCGATCTCGGCCAGCAGCGCGCGCGTCACCGGGTCTTCCACCCGCGCGGGATCGCCCTTCACCGCCGGCAGCAACTCGCCGGCGATGCGCTTGCCCAGCTCCACGCCCCACTGGTCGAAGGCGTTGATGCCCCACAGCACCGACTGCAGGTAGACGCTGTGCTCGTAGAGCGCGATCAGCGCACCCAGCGAATGCGGCGTCAGCGCGTCGAGCAGCAGCAACGTCGACGGCCGATTGCCGGGATAGCGCTTCTGCGCATCCTCGGCCGCATGGCCATTGGCCAGCGCCTCGGTCTGCGCCAGCAGGTTGGACAGCAGCGCGGCATGGTTCTCGGCATAGGGGTGATCGGGCCGCACGGTGCCGATGAAGTCGGCCGGCACGCTCTGGGTGCCCTGGTGCAACGCCTGGAAGAAGCTGTGCTGCGAATTGGTTCCGGCACCACCCCACAGCACCGGCACGGTGTCCACGTCCGCCGGTTCCCCATCGGGGGTGACCGACTTGCCGAGGCTTTCCATCACCAGCTGCTGGAGGTAGGCCGGCAGCAGCGCGAGGCGCTCGTCGTAGGGCAGCACGGCATGTGTCGGCAGGCCGAGGCCGTTGCGGTTCCACACCGCGGTCAACGCATGCAGCACCGGCAGGTTGGCGTCGAGCGGCGCCTCGAGCACGTGCGCGTCCATCTCCGCCGCGCCTTCGAGCAGTGCGTCGAAGCCGTCCATGCCGATCGCCAGTGCGATCGCGAAACCGACCGTCGACCACAGCGAATAACGCCCGCCCACCCAGTCCCACATCGGCAGCACGCGCGCGGGATCGACGCCGAACGCCTGCGCCTTTTCGACGTTCGCGCTGACGGCATAGAGGCGTTCCCCCCCACCCAGCCAGTCACGCAGGATGGTGCCGTTGAGCAGGGTTTCCTGGGTGCCGAAACTCTTCGACACCAGGATCGCCGCGGTCTTCGCCGGGTCCAGCCCACGCAGGCGATGAAAAGCATCACTGCCGTCGACATTGGTCAGGAAGTGCACGCGGAAGCGCCCGCTGTGCGCATCCTTGAGGGCATCGACCACCAGCCGCGGGCCGAGATCGGACCCGCCGATGCCGACGTTGACGATATCGGTGACGTCCGACGCCGCCAGCGCATCCACCATCGACGCCATGCGCGCACGCGCACCCCGCGCCTGCGCATGTGCGTCCTGCGCCACCGGCGTGGTGCCGAGCGCGGAGCGCAGTGCCACGTGCAGGGCCGGGCGCTGCTCGGAAGGATTGACCATCGCACCGTCGAACAGCGCGCGCAGCGCGTCCTGCAGGCCTGCGTCCGCAGCGAGTGCATACAGGCCGGCCAGCGCCTGGTCATCGAAGCGCTGGCGGGCGAAGTTGGCATACAGCGGACCGACACGCAGCGACAGTGCGGTTGCCCGCGCCGGATCGGCACCGACCAGCCCGGCGATCCGGGTATCCGCGAGGCGGCGCGCGTGCGGCGCCAGCGCCTGCTGAAGCCGTCGCGCCGCCGCCGACATCAGGCTGCCTGCGCCGGGATCGAGTCGTTGGTGTGCGTCATCCGGTTCTGCCGGTCGACATACACCAGGCTCGGCTTGAACACCGCGGCTTCGGCCTCGTCGCAGGCGCCATAGGCACAGATGATGACGAGGTCGCCGCAGGCCGCCTTGTGCGCGGCCGCGCCGTTGACGGAAATGATCCCGCTGCCGGCTTCGGCGCGGATCGCATAGGTCGCGAAACGCTCGCCATTGTCGATGTTGTAGATCTCGATGCGCTCGTATTCGCGGATGCCCGAGAGCTCGAGCAGGTGCCCGTCGATCGCACAGGAACCTTCGTAGTGCAGCTCCGCGTGGGTGACGGTGGCGCGGTGGATCTTGGCTTTGAGCAGGGTCAGTTGCATGGCGTCGGCCCGCGCGAACGGGAGCTGCGGGACGTGGGGTCCGCGGAAGACGCCAGTATATGCACCCCCTGCCGCATCGCAACAAACACCACGGCGGGATTCAGCCGCCGCTGCCGAACTCGAGGTTGTCGATCAGCCGGGTGGTTCCAAGGCGTGCCGCGACCAGCGCCACGCGCATGTCATCGCCGTCCTCGGGTATGCCGAGTGCGGGGGTGCGCACCACCGCGTAGTCCACCCCGAAGCCGGCGGCGTTCAGGGCGTCCCGCGCCTGCGCCTCCACCACCTCGCGCGGCGCGCCGGCGAGGCTCTGCCCCCGCATGCGCTGCAGGGTGGCATGGATCAACGGTGCGATGGTGCGCTGTTGCGGAGTCAGGTACTGGTTGCGTGAGCTGAGCGCCAGGCCGTCGCTGTCACGCACGATGGCACCTGCCAGCAGCTCGACCGGGAACGCCAGATCGCGCACGAGGTGGCGGATCACCGCCAGCTGCTGGTAGTCCTTGAGCCCGAACGCAGCGACGTCGGGCTGCACCTGCAGGAGCAGCCGCGACACCACCGTCGCCACGCCGTCGAAGTGCCCGGGGCGCTGCGCGCCTTCGAGCACCCCGGTCACCCCCGGCACCGACATGCGCACCGCATTGTCGACACCCAGCGGGTACATCGTCTCCACCGAAGGCGCCCACATCAGGTCGCAGCCGGCGGCGGCAAGGCCGTCGGCATCGGCTTCGGGCGTGCGCGGATAACGCGCGAAATCCTCGTTCGGCCCGAACTGGGTCGGGTTCACGAACACGCTGGTGACGACGCGATCGGCATGCGCACGGGCGAGGCGCACCAGCGAATGGTGGCCGCTGTGCAGGTTGCCCATCGTCGGCACCAGGCCCACGCGCAGGCCCTGCTGCTTCCAGCTGCGGATGCGCGCGCGCAGGGTGTCGAGGCTGTGGACGATATCGATCATGCGGCAGGTGGTGGCGGGAGGCAGGGAATTCTCGCAGATCACCTGAGGGCAGCACGCGGTCTGCGCTCAAAATCGGGATTGCGCAAAACCAACCCGCGCGTGCGTCACCGCGCTCCCTTCGATCCGCGCATCTCGCGGCAACCCGTTACCTGTACGAGTGCTCCGCCGCCGGAAAGCTGCCATCGCGCACCGCGGCGACAAAGGCCTGCACCGCACCGGCCACCGAACCGCCCTCGGCAAGGAAATCACGGACAAAACGCGGTCGGCGGTGGCCGCTGTCGAGGCCGAGCATGTCGTGCAGCACCAGCACCTGGCCGTCGCAATGCGCGCCGGCGCCGATGCCGATCGTCGGCACCGCGCTTGCCGTGGTGATGTCGGCCGCAAGCGGGGCCGGCACGCCCTCCAGCACGATCAGGGCCGCACCGGCCTCGGCCACCTGGCGGGCTTCCTCGCGCAGCCGATCGGCGGCGGCGGCCTCGCGGCCCTGCACCTTGAAACCACCCATCCGCAACACCGCCTGCGGAGTCAGCCCGAGATGCGCGCAGACCGGAATCTCGCGCTCAACCAGGAAGCGGATCACCTCGAGCTTGGGACCGGCGCCCTCCAGCTTCACCATGCCGGCGCCGGCCTGCAGCAGCCGGGTCGAGGCGTCGAGCGCGCGCTCGGGCGTGGCGTCGGCCTGGAACGGCAGGTCCGCGACCAGCAGTGCGCGGCGGATGACCCTCGCAACGCAGGCCGTGTGATACGCGATGTCGTCGACGGTCACCGGCAACGTGGAGGCGTGGCCCTGCACCACCATGCCAAGCGAGTCGCCGATCAGCAGCAGGTCGACGCCGTTGGCGTCGAGGACGCGCGCGAAGCCGGCGTCATAGGCGGTGAGCATGCTGAGCTTGCGGCCGGCGCTGCGCGCGGCGAGCAGGTCGGGAACGGTGATGGGCTTGTCCATGGCCGGAGTGTAGCCCTGCCCGCTTACAGGTGCCGCCCGGGCCGGGGGCCGTCCTCGTCCAGACGCACCACCCCGCCGTCATCGATGGCCGGCAACAGCTCGCGCGCAGCGCCCACGCCCGGGATCGACGCATCCGCCCACACGTCCAGCAGCGGACGCAGCGCGAACGCGCGTTCGTGCAGGTGCGGATGCGGCACGCGCAGGCCCGGCATGTCGATGCGCTGTTCGCCATAGAGCAGCAGGTCGAGATCCAGCAGCCTCGGGCCCCATCGCAATGCGGGGTCGTCAGCGCGCACGCGGCCGTGTGCGGCCTCGATGCGCAGCAGCGCATCCAGCAGCGTGCCGGGTGCCAGGCCGGTCCGCAGCCGCGCAACCGCGTTCACGAACGCAGGCTGGTCCTCGCGCCCCCAGGCCGTGCTCCGATACAACGGTGAAGCCGCCAGCAGGACGGTCCCGGGCAAGGCCGCCAGCGCGTCGAATGCACTGCGCAGGGTGGCCGCGGGTTCGCCGAGATTGGCGCCCAGGCCGATCGCGGCTTCGACCGTCGGCGCCGGCCCGTCACCCGGCGATGCGCACATGCGCTGTCAGCCAGCGTCGGCGGACGCCGGGCGACGCCGCCGGCGACGGCGCTTGCGCGGCTCATCCGCGTCGCCATCACCCTCGACATCGGTTGCCGGCGGATGCGCGGCGATCGCATGGTCGGGATCGTGCTGGGCCTCGCGCCAGAACGCGACGTCCTCGGCGTGGCTTCCCGACGCGGCGTCACGCAGCACCAGGAAGTCGAACGCGGCGCGGAAACGCGGATGCGCGAGCGTGCGCACCACCCGCTTGCGCTGGCGCAGTGGCAGGCGGGTCTGCAGCAGCCAGATCTCCTGCATCGGCAGCGAGAAGCGGCGTGGCAGCGCGATGGTGGCGAGCTGGTGCAGGGTGACCCGATCGGCGGCGCGGCGCTGCGCTTCCGCGGCATGGGTGCCCGCCGCCTGCAGGCCGATCAGCGCATGGCAGTACGCAGGCCACAACAGCAGCGCGAACAGGAACGCCGGCGACACCGGTTCGTCCGCCGCCACCCGCGCATCGGTATTGCGCAGGCCTTCGAGGATGAATTCGCGCAGCACGCCGCTGCGGTTGCGCGAAAGCGCCGCGGCGCTTTCCGGGAACAGGATGGGCAACAGCCCGTGCGCCTCGAGGCCGAGGAAACTGGCTTCGCCACGTCCCGAGAGGAACAGCTTCAGGCATTCTTCGAACAGTCGCGCCGGCGCGGCTTCGCGCAGCAGTGGCGCCAGCACCGCGATCGGCGCGGCCGTGGCCGGATCGATGGTGAAGTCCAGTTTCGCCGCCAGCCGGACAGCGCGCAGCATGCGCACCGGATCCTCGCGGTAGCGCTGCTCGGGGTCGCCGATCAGCTTGAGCACGCGGTTCTGCACGTCCTCGAAGCCACCGGTGTAATCGCGCACCGAGAAGTCCTCGATCGCGTAATAGAGCGCGTTGGCGGTGAAGTCACGGCGGATCGCGTCCTCCTCGATCGTGCCGTAGACGTTGTCGCGCAGCAGCCGGCCACCTTCGTGGGTCTCGCGGTCGCCGCTGCCATCGTCGGCATTGGAGCGGAAGGTCGCGACCTCGACGATCTCGCGCCCGAACACCACGTGGGCGAGGCGGAAGCGCCGGCCGATCAGCCGCGAGTTGCGGAACAGCGCGCGCACCTCGTCGGGCGTGGCATCGGTGGCGATGTCGAAGTCCTTGGGCTGCAGCCCGATCAGCAGGTCGCGGACGGCGCCGCCGACCAGGAACGCGCCGTGCCCGGCTTCGCGCAGGCGGTAGAGCACGCGCAGTGCACCGGGGCTGATGTCCTTGCGGGAAATCGGGTGGTGTTCCCGGGCGATGGTGCGCAGCACGGGCACGGGAAGGAGCGCGGGGAGGGAATCGGGGGTCTGGGTCATCAAGTGCTTCTGGAAAAAGGTCCGCGAAAAGTTCTCTCGGGCGGACGCGGGGACGACACAACGGCGTCCTTGTGTTGCTATACTAGCAAGCTGCACGGGACATCACGCTCCGTACAGGCCGGTCGTCCAGCCGGTGGCCCCCGGGCCGACATCGCTCCCTTCGTCTAGAGGCCTAGGACGTGGCCCTCTCAAGGCTAAAACACGGGTTCGAATCCCGTAGGGAGCGCCATCTTCCGAAAGCCCGCGTCGCAGGACGCGGGCTTTCTTCTTTGTACGCGCGCGGATGCGAACCGCTCGCACCGCCGGTCGGGCACGTGGCTTAAACTTGCGGGCCTGGCTGTCGTGCTGCCACGAGGAATTCCATGCCTTTCGTCGTCACCGAGAACTGCATCAAGTGCAAGTACACCGACTGCGTCGAGGTGTGCCCGGTCGACTGTTTCCACGAAGGCCCGAACTTCCTGGTGATCGATCCGGACGAGTGCATCGACTGCACCCTGTGCGAGCCGGAATGCCCGATCAATGCGATCTACCCGGAAGATGACGTTCCCGCCGGGCAGGAGCACTTCGTGGCCTTGAATGCCGAACTCTCGCGCGACTGGCCGGTGATCACCACCCGCAAGGAGCCGCCCGCCGACGCCAAGGAGTGGGAAGGCAAGCCCGACAAGCTGCCGCTGCTCGAACGCTGAGCGCGGTACGGCGCGGGGAGCTTCGAACCGACGCCGACAACCCGCTTCACGACAGGGAAAAGGCCGCGCATGCGCGGCCTTTTCCTTTTTGCACCCGGGCAGATTGCCGCTTCCCCGCCGCGGCCTCAGCCGCGACCGGGAAACGGCCGGTGCATCAGCCGCGGACCGAAGGCCGCTGGCCGCTGCGCCCGTCGGTGCGCGAGCCACGGGCCTGGCGCGGGCCGGCGTGTGCATGCGCACCACGCTCCTGCGGCTTGCCGTGCGCGCGATGCGCCGGCTTGCGCGCGGCGCCACCCGGGGCACGTCCGCCGCCACCACGCTTGGCCGACTGCATCGGGCCGTCGAGGCGGATCGGATGCGTCGGCGCATAGCCTTCGACTTCCACCATCGAGATGTCGGCCTTGAGCATGCGCTGGATCTGCCGCAGCAGGATCGCCTCGTCGGCCGAGACCAGCGACAGCGCCTCACCCGTCGCGCCGTTGCGCCCGGTGCGTCCGATGCGGTGCACGTAGTCCTCGGCGACCATCGGCAGGTCGTGGTTGATCACCAGCGGCAGGTTCGGGATATCGAGCCCGCGCGCGGCCACATCGGTCGCGACCAGGATGCGCGCCTTGCCGGACTTGAACTGGTCCAGCGCCTTCTGGCGTTGCGCCTGGCTCTTGTTGCCATGGATCGCGACTGCCGGCAGGCCGGCCTTCTCGAGCTGTTCGGCGAGGCGGTTGCAACCGTGCTTGGTCTTGCCGAACACCAGCACCCGATCGGTGTGGCGCTTGCTGAGGATGTCGACCAGCAGGTCGCGCTTGCGGCCGGAATCGACCGGGTGCGCACGGTGCACGATGGTGTCGGCGATGACGTTGTTCGACGTCACCTGCACCTGCTGCGGGTTGCGCATGATCTCCAGCGCGAGCGCACGGATGCGCGGCTCGAAGGTGGCCGAGAACAGCAGCGTCTGCCGCTGCGCGGGCACCTTGGCGAGGATCCGCTTCATGTTGGGCAGGAAGCCCATGTCGAGCATGCGGTCCGCCTCGTCGAGCACCAGCACCTCGATGGCGTCGAGCTTGGCGTAGCCGGACTGCATGTGGTCGAGCAGGCGGCCAGGGCAGGCCACCAGCACGTCGACGCCGCGCTTCAGGTTCTCGATCTGCGGCTGCATGCCCACGCCGCCGAACAGCGTCGTCACGTTGAGGCGCAGATGGCGGCCGTACGCCTTGATGCTGTCGGCCACCTGCACCGCGAGCTCGCGGGTCGGCACCAGGATCAGTGCGCGCGGCTTGCGCGGGCCCTTGGGCGGGGTTTCCTTTGCGAGACGCTGCAGCAGCGGCAGGCCGAAGGCAGCGGTCTTGCCGGTACCGGTCTGGGCGCCACCCAGCAGGTCGTGGCCGGCCAGCACCAGCGGGATCGCCTGGGCCTGGATCGGGGTGGGCGTGGTGTAGCCGGTTTCGGCCAGCGCACGCAGCAGCGCGGGCGAAAGCCCGAGGGTTTCGAATTGCATGGATGTCTCCTTGACGCATTGCACGCCCGGCCGGATGACCGGCGTCATGGCGCACAAAGTCCGTCCCCGCGCTATCCAGAACCGCGCTGCGGGCGACGTGATGACGGCACGGACGTTTCCGTGTCGTGTCTGCGCGAGGAAGGACGTGCGGGATAGGAGACCGGGCGCGGAGGCCGCGGCGGGCATACCAGGATCGTCACTGTTCGAGAGCGGTTCGCGCTCGAGAGCAGGAGCAGCCGTATCGCAGAACGTCGAGGAGTCTACGTCATGCGACCGGCCCGCGACCAGCGCCACGAGGGTCCGGTCATCCTGGCGACAGCTGCGCATGCCGCCGACAGCCTACGGGCATGACGTTCGACACCACCGGCCCTGCCCTGGCGGGCGTACATTGCCGCGGCATCCACCAGCCATGCCCGCAACGGGCGGAGTCGAACGTGAGCGCGAACACCCCGAGAATCCTTGCCCTGTCGCTGGCCGTGTCGCTGGCGCTGGGTGCCTGCAGCCGCGACCCCGCACCGTCGGCCGACGGCACTACCGCCGCCCCGGCAGCGACCGCGGCCATCGCGCCACGACTCGACGACACCCGGCTGCCGCCGGTCAACCGCTTCCAGCTGGCCGACCTCGACGAGACCGTCAGCGCCTGCCAGGACCTCGATGCGCACGCCAACGGCAAATGGCTGGCCGCGAATCCGATTCCTGGCGACCGCACCACCTGGGGTTCGTTCGAGATGCTGGTCGAGCGGTCGCTGGCCGCACAGCGCCAGCTCGCCGAACAGGCCGCGGACGACTCCGCCGCTACCGGCGTGGCGAAGATCGTCGGCGACTTCTGGGCCACCGGCATGGACGAGGCGGCGATCGAAGCGCAGGGCCTGGCGCCGATCCAGGATCGACTCGATGCGATCGAGGCCCTGGCCGACGGCGCCGCCGTGGCGGACTACCTGCGCACCAGTGCCGCGCGCGGCGAGAGCTTCCTCGTGAGCTTCGGCCCGAACGCCGACTTCAGGGATTCGAAGGTCAACATCGCCTACGCCGCACAGGGCGGTCTCGGCCTGCCCGACAAGACGTACTACTTCGAAGCCACCCACAAGGACAAGCTGGCCGCCTACGAACGCCACGTTGCCCGCGTGCTGGAGCTTTCCGGCGTGGCGGCCGATGCCGCGGCCGAACAGGCCCGCGCGGTGGTCGGGTTCGAGACCCGCCTGGCCGACAAGTCGCGTTCGCAGGTGGAGCTGTCGCGCGATGCATCGCTGTTCTACAACCCGGTCAGCCCCGCGGATGCGGATGTGCTGACCCCGAACTTCCCGTGGACGGCGTTCTTCGCCGCGCAGGGCATCGATGCGCCGGCGACGTTCTCGCTGGCGATGCCGGAGTTCCACCAGGAAGTCGACCGCATGCTCGCCGATGTGCCGGTCGACACCTGGAAGGCCTACCTGCGCTTCCACACCGTCGACAGTGCCTCGCCATTCCTTGCAAGCGACTTCGCCAACGCCAACTACGAGTTCTACGGTCGCACCCTGCGCGGCCAGCAGGAGATCGAGCCGCGCTGGAAGCGCGCGCTCAACACCCTCAACGGCAGTGCCGGCGAAGCGCTCGGCGAGATCTACGTGCAGGCGGCGTTCCCGGCCGAATCCAAGGCACGGATGGAAGAGCTGGTCGGCAACCTCGGTGAGGCACTGAAGGTGCGCCTGCAGAACCTCGAGTGGATGGGCGAGGAAACCCGGGAGAAGGCGATGGCCAAGTGGGAGACCTTCACCCCGAAGATCGGCTACCCCGCCAACTGGCGCGACTGGAGCGGGCTTGCCACCAGCCGCGACAGCTACATCGGCAACGTGCTGGCCGCGCGCGAGTTCAATCACCGCTGGCAGCTGGGCAAGATCGGCAAGCCGGTGGATCCGGACGAGTGGTTCATGCCGCCGCAGACGGTCAACGCCTACTACAACCCGCAGGCCAACGAGATCGTGTTCCCGGCTGCGATCCTGCAGCCGCCGTTCTTCGATCCCGATGCCGACGACGCGCTCAACTACGGCGGCATCGGCGCGGTCATCGGCCACGAGATGATCCACGGCTACGACGACCAGGGCAGCCGCTTCGGGCCCACCGGCAACTTCGAGAACTGGTGGACCGGGGCCGACGCCAGTGGCTTCCGCAAGCTCACCGACCGCCTGGTGGCGCAGTTCGATGCCTACGAGGCGGCGCCGGGCCAGCATGTCAACGGCAACCTGACGCTGGGCGAGAACATCGCCGATCTCGGCGGCCTGGCAGTCGCCTACGACGCCCTGCAGCGCGCACGCGAGGGCCAGCAGGATCCGAACGTGGACGGCCTCACCCAGGACCAGCGTTTCTTCCTCAACTGGGCCACGGTGTGGCGCCGCAACTTCACCCCGGAGGAACTGAAGGTGCGGCTGGCGACCGACCCGCATGCGCCGGCGAACTTCCGTGCCATCGGCGCGCCGGCGAACCTGCCGGCGTTCGCCGCCGCGTTCTCGTGCGAGGCCGGTGCGCCGATGGTGCGCGCGGGCGAGGAGCGCATCGTGATCTGGTGATGCGCCCGCACGAGAGGTGCGACGCGAAAGGCCGGGCCCGTCCCGGCCTTTCGCATTACGGGCATCGCGACTCCGCCCCGCCTGTGCGCCGTCGATGCCTCACGCGGCCGCGGCTAAACTCCGCGCAGACCGCAGCCATGGAATCTGCAATGCCGATCGCCCCCCTGTCCGCTTTCCTCCGCCCCACCCTGCTCGCTGCCAGCCTCGTCATGCTGCTCGGCACCGCCACCGACGCGGATGCCCAGCGCCGTCGCGCCGCCGCGCCGAAGCCACCACCGGGCCCGACCGCCTGCACCGATTTCTACAGCTTCCACAACAAGGACTGGCTGGCCGCCACCCCGGTGCCGGCGCAGGGCATGGTCACCGCGCTGGGTGAGCTGCAGCAGCGGTCGCTGCAGCAGCAGCGCGAGCTGCTGGACACGGCGATGCGCCAGCCGGCCAACCCCGTGCAGCAGCTCCTCGGCGACTTCTGGGCCAGCGGCCTGGACGAGGCCGCGGTGGAAGCCGATGGCGCACAGCCGATCGCCCCGCTGCTGGCGCGCATCGACGCGATCCGCCGCGCCCGCCACATCCCGCCGGCGATCGCCGCGCTGCACCAGGTGGGCATCCCGGTGGCGTTCAACTTCAACGCCGATGTCGACCTGGGCGACCTCGGCCGCCATATCGGCTACTTCACCCAGGGCGGCCTGGGCCTGCCGGACCCGGCCTTCTACACCCGTGGCGACGCCAACAGCCAGGCGCTGCTCGGGCGTTACCGCGAATACGTGCGCAACATCCTGGTGCTGAGCGGCGTGCCGGAAGCACAGGCGGACGCCGCCGCCGGCCAGGTGATCGAACTGGAAACGCGCATCGCGCAGAAGTCGCCGTCGCTGGTCGACAGCCGCGACCCGCGTGCCAACTACGCCCGCGTGGCGGTGCGCGATGCCAGCCGCCAGTACCGCAACCTGCAGCTGGGCGAGTTCCTGACCGCACAGGGCGTCGAGGACGACGTGGTGTCGCTGGCGCCGCCGGAACTGTTCGCCGACCTCAACACCTTCGTTGCGGGCCTTCCGGTCGAGCAGTGGAAGCATTACCTGCGCTTCCACGTCGGCTCCGCGATGGCGCCGTATCTGTCGAAGCCCTGGCGTGATGCGGACTTCGCCTTCCGTGGCCGCCTGCTGCGTGGCGACACCGCGCCGGCCACGCGCGAGGTGTTGACGCTCGAGGCGATCAACAAGGCCGCGGGCCCGATGCTTGCGCGCGAATATGTCGCCCGCCATCTGCCCGCGGCGACCCGCGAGCGTGCCGACACCATCGCCACCCAGGTGCGCGATGCCCTGGTGCGCAGCATCGAGCACAGCACCTGGATGACGCCCGCCACGAAGGCCGAAGCCCGGGCCAAGGCCTCGACCATCCGCATCGAGATCGGCGCACCGGTCGAGGATCTCGACTTCAGCGTGCAGCCGATGGGCCGCGGCAGCTTCGGCGGCAACATGCTGATCGCCTCGACCTGGCAGCGGCGCGAGGAAATGAAGCGCATCGGCCGCGCCAATGCCGACCGCCGCTGGGACGTGCTGCCGCAGCAGCCGGCGCTGGCCTACGACCTCGCACAGAACCGGCTGATCGTCTCCGCCGCGGTGCTGCAGCCGCCGGTGCTCGACCTCGCGCGCACGCCGGAATCGCATTACGGCAGCTACGGCGCACTGGTCGGCCACGAGCTGGGCCGCAGCGTGGACATCCGCGGCCGTGTCGTGGATGCCAGGCAGGACGCACGGATGTGGTGGAGCCCCGAGGACCTGTCCGCCTGGGAAGGCATCGCGTCGCGGCTGGCGGTGCAGTACAGCGCCTATCCGTATCCCGGGCTGACCGCGCTCAACGTCGACGGCACCCGCACCCGCGACGAGAATGCCGCCGACCTCGCCGGGGTGGAGCTGGCGCTGGACGCGTTTACCACCGCCAATCCCGGCGCGACGCCCGAGGCCTCGCAGCAGTTCTTCGCGGCGTGGGCGGAACTGTGGCGCCAGCAGGCGGCACCTGCCGCGGCCCAGCACGCCGCGATGACCTCGCCGCATGCGCCGGGCCACTGGCGCACCAATGGTCCGCTGGCCAACCTGCCCGCCTTCGGCACCGCGTTCGCGTGCGAGCCCGGCGCGCCGATGCAGCGCACCGAGGCGGAGCAGATCCGCATCTGGCGCTGAGGGTCTGTAGCGCTCCCGCCATGGGCTGGAGCGCTCCTGCCGCCGATCAGCGCGGATGGACGCGGCCAAGGCAACCCGCAAAAAAAGAAGCGCCCCACGGGGCGCTTCTTTTTCATCCGGGAAACGCAGGCAGGAGGGCATCGCCCGCCCCGGCTCACTCCTCGCTCCGCCCCGCTTCAATCCGCCCCGCTTCAATCCGCCTTGATCGCGTCATCCGCGGCAGACCGCTTGCATCCACCGGCCACGCTCAGAACCGGCGCACATTGCCGCGCGGGCGCAGCCGCGGGCCGAATGGCGGACGCCCGCGCCACTGCTGGATGAGCAGCCAGCCGAACAGCATGCCGCCGAGGTGGGCGAAGTGCGCCACGCCCGAGCGGGTGCCGGTGATGCCCATCAGCAGCTCGATCGAGCCGTAGACGATCACCAGCGTGCGCGCCTTCATCGGGATCGGCGGGATCAGCAGCATCACCCGGCGATGCGGAAACAGCATGCCGAACGCCAGCAGCAGGCCGAACATGCCGCCGGAGGCACCCACGGTCGGGTATGCCGCGCCGCCGGACGCCAGCGACCAGCTCACTACCACCAGCTGGCACAGGCCTGCGCCGACCACGCACACCAGGTAATAGGTCAGGAACCGCTTCTGCCCCCAGGTGTATTCAAGCTGCGAGCCGAACATCAGCAGCGCCAGCATGTTCACCAGCAGGTGCGCCATGTGGGCGTGCAGGAAGCCGTAGGTCAGCAGCTGCCACGGCATGAAGCCCAGCCCGCCGACATCGGCGCCGCCGAGCGGCCACAGCATCAGGGGCGCGAACAGCACACTGCCCAGCAGCAGCTGGGCCACGAATACCGCACCGTTGAGGATCAGCAGGATCTTCGTCGCGGGGGGGAGATTGAGGAACATCCGGGCTCCTGGTGAACCGCGCCATGATACCCGCCGCCAGTGAGCGCCGGCTCATCGCGCGGATCCCCGTGTCACCCGCCCGGACCCCAGACGCGGCTGTCGAGGTCGGCCTTCACCGCCTGTCCGCGCACGCGCCCGGCCTCCATCCGCACGCCTTCGGCGCGCAGCCGCTGCAGCTGTTCGGTCCAGCCCGGGCTGCCCTGCGGGAACGCGATCCGCCCGTCGCTGCGCAGCACGCGGTGCCATGGCAACGATGGATCGGTGTTGGCGGCCAGCACGGTCGCCACCAGCCGCGCGCGCCCGGGCAACCCGGCGCGGCGTGCCACTTCGCCGTAGCCGGCAACGCTGCCGGGCGCGATCGCCCGCACCTGCGCGAGGATGCGCCGTACCCGGTCCGCCGCCGTGTCATCCGTCACCCGCTCTGTCCCCCGTCATGGCCGCACGGACGATTCCGGGCCTAGGATAGGCGCAAGCCCGGCAGCCGGGCCTGGAGATCGGCCATGCAGACCTTCGAACGCATCCGCAGCCAGCTGCGCAGCGCGGACTTCAACATCACCATGCAGGAGCCGTACGTGGTCTGCGTGGAACTGTCGCTCGACAACGGGCATCGCCACCAGGCGATCTTCCTGTCGGAGCTGCACGACGACGACGGCCGCGAGTACCTGCGCGTCAGCACCGCGGTCGCGCCGATCACCGGCGTGGATCCGCGCCGCGCGCTGGCATTCAACTGGCAGAGCCGGGTGGGTTACCTCGCCATCGGCGAACTCGACGGCGTGCCCTACCTGCAGCTGTGCGAGAACCGCCCGTACAGCTGCCTGGATGCCGCGGAACTGTCGCGGCTGGTGCTGGAGATCGGCGGCATGGGCGACCGCCTGGAGCGGATGCTGACCGCGGACGGCGACCTGCTGTAGCAGGCCGCCGCGGCGCACCGGGGCTTATGCCCAGCCGAAGTTCTGCAGCAGACGGAACAGGCCGTAGGCCATGCCGCCCGACATCGGGATGGTCAGGATCCACGCCCACACCATCTTGTTGACCACGCCCCACTTGATCGCATTGAGGCGCTTGGCCGTGCCCACGCCCATGATCGCGGAGGAGATGTTGTGCGTGGTCGACACCGGGATGCCCAGCGACGACGCCGCCAGGATCACCGACGCCGCACTGGTTTCGGCGGCGAAGCCATGGATGGGGTGCAGCTTGACCAGCTTGTGGCCCAGGGTCTTGATGATCCGCCAGCCGCCCGCGGCGGTGCCGGCGGCCATCACCACCGCACAGGTGATCTTGATCCACAGGTCGATCCCGCCCTCGGTCAGGGCTTCCTCCGACGGATGCAGAAAGCCCAGCGCCCACGGCAGGTTGTCCAGGGTGCCGGCCGCCTCGGCGCTGACCAGGGTCAGGGCGACGATGCCCATGGTCTTCTGCGCATCGTTCATGCCGTGCGCGAAGCCCATGCCCGCGGCGCTGACGATCTGCGCCTTGCCGAAGAAGCTGTTGACCCAGCGCGGGCGCGCCAGGCGCCTGAGCCAGCCACCTGCCCGCGCCATCGCCGCGATGACCGCGAACAGCACGCCCATCATCAGGAAGCCGGAGGTGAAGCCGAGGATCGGCGAGCCGACCATCGGCACGATCACCTTCCACAGCACGCCGGCGCTGCGCCAGATCTGCTCGGCCGGCTCGGACCAGATCACCACGTCGAAATCCATCCCGGCCGCCGCTAGCGCGGCACCGATCAGGCCGCCGATCAGCGCGTGCGAGGACGACGACGGCAACCCGAACCACCAGGTGATCAGGTTCCAGATGATGCCGCCCAGCAGCGCGCACAGGATGAGCTGCGAACCGACGTCGACCACCCCGGCATCGATCAGCCCCGAGGCGATGGTCTGCGCGACCGCGGTCCCCGCCAGCGCGCCGATCAGGTTCATCGACGCGGCCAGGCTGACCGCCTGCAGCGGGGTCAGCACCTTGGTGGCGACGACCGTGGCGATGGAATTGGCGGTGTCGTGGAAGCCGTTGATGTATTCGAACACCAGCGCGGTCAGCACCACGATCAGGACGAGGGTCAGCATGGGGCGTGCTCCCGGCGCGCGGGCATGCGGAGGATCATGGCGTGCACTCCCGGCTCAGGAATTCTTGAGGACGATCTCGTAGGCGACCACGCCGGCCTCGCGGCAACGGTCGATCGCCTTTTCGAGGATCTCGAAGAACTCCTTGAGCAGGAACATCTGCACCGCATCCAGGCGCCCGGAATAGATGTCGCGGTAGAGCTCGAGCATCAGCCGGTCGGCCTCGTTCTCCAGCGCGCGCAGCTCGTCGCTGAGCTGCTTCATCGGCTCGAGCTTCATCTTCGGCAGCAGCTTGACCATCTTCACCACCACGCCGGCGGCCTGCTCGAGCATCGCCGCGCGCGGGGCGAAGTCGATGTGCTCGAGCTGCTGCAGCGCCAGCGCGTAACGGTCGGCGAACTTCTCGATCTGCTTGGGGATCTTGTACAGCGCCGAACCCAGCGCCTCGATGTCCTCGCGCTCGATCGGGGTGATGAAGCTGTCGACCAGCGCCTGACTGATCTTGTTGGAGGCCTCGCGCTCGCGCAGGCGCGCCAGCTTGAAGGCGTCCAGCGCGGGCGCGCGGTCGCTTTCACGCAGCATCTTGTGCAGCGCGGTCGCGGCGTCGTGGGCGGCCTGGGCGGCCTCTTCCAGCAGCGAATAGAACTGGTTGCCGCGGCCGAACATGGTTTGCAGGGAGAACATCCGCTCAGTGCCTCGCGAAAGCCCGGAACGGGAGGCCGGGCGCGTCGGGCGCGAATTATGACGTTTTCATTGCATCGATGGGGACATCGTCACGCCCCGCCGGCGCACGGCACCCCGGGCAACCATCCCGGCGGCGGTCGCTGCGCCGCGCCGGACCTCGCCGCATACCGCGCGCCGACCTCCGCGCATGCCGTGATGCGGCCTTCGCCGGGCTGCATCCGCCAGCTTCCACGGCGCGCTCACGCGCGCTGGTATCATGCGGTTCCGCGCACGACGCGCCCCGCGATCCCGATGGACGAAGACTCCAGTACGCCGCCGAGACCTTCCGGCGGCCTCCCCGCCCTCCCCGATCAGGAGTCCGGCCCATGCTGGAACTGCTGATCGTCCTGTTCCTCATCGCCTGCAACGCGTTCTTCGCGCTGTCGGAGATGTCGGTCGTCACCTCGCGCAAGGGCCGCCTCAAGCAGCTCGCGCAGACCCAGCGCACCGCGCGCCACGCACTGGAGCTCGCCGAGCACCCCGAGCGTTTCCTGTCGACGGTGCAGGTGGGAATCACGCTGATCGGCATCCTCACCGGCATGTTCGGTGGCGACGCGATCGGGCGCTGGATCGGCGACGGGCTGCTCGATGTGATTCCCGCCCTCGGCACCGGTGCACGCACCCTCGGCGTGGTGCTGGCGGTCAGCCTGATCACCTTCCTCACCATCGTGTTCGGCGAGCTGCTGCCCAAGCGACTGGCGCTGCTGGCGCCCGAACGGCTGGCCTCGGTGATCGCGCTGCCGATGATGTGGATCTCGCGCGCCGCGGCCCCCGCGGTGTGGCTGCTCAGCGCCAGCGTGCGCGGCATGCTGCGCCTGCTGCGGCTGGACCGCACCGAGGCCGCGCAGGTCAGCGAAGAGGAGATCCGCCTGCTGGTGAGCGAGAGCCACGAGCAGGGCGTCATCGACGATGACGAGCGCAACATGATGAACCGGGTGCTCAACCTGGGTGATCGCGATGCCGACAGCCTGATGACGCCGCGTACCCGGATCACCTGGCTGGATGCCGCCAAGAGCTTCGAGGAGAACCTGGCGACGATGCGCGCCACGCCGTTCTCGCGCTATCCCGTGCTGCGCGGCAGCGACGCCGACGTGATCGGCGTGCTCGAGGTGAAGTCGCTCATCGACCGCCTCGACGAGCGCGAGTTCGAACTGTTCAAGTACCTGCGCGAGCCGCTGTTCGTCTCCGACTCCACGCCTGCGCTGAAGCTGCTGGAGATCTTCCGCGAGGACCAGCAGTCGCTGGCGCTGGTGGTCGACGAGTACGGCGACATCACCGGGCTGATCTCGGTCAACGACCTGCTCGAAGCGGTGATCGGCCGCACCCAGACACGCGACGGCGCAGACGCCACCCCGCTGGTGGTGGAACGCGCGGACGGCACCCTGCTGGTGGATGGCGCGCTGACCATCGACCACGTGCGCGAACTGTTCGGTGGCGGCCCGCTGCCCAACGAGGAACTGCACGACTACCACACTGCCGCGGGCATGACGATCGCGCAGTTCGGCCGCATCCCGCACACCGGCGAGTCCTTCCAGTGGGCCGGCTGGCGGGTGGAGGTGGTGGACCTCGACGGTCCACGCGTGGACAAGCTGCTGCTGCAGCGCCTGCCCGCGCCGGCGGCTGGCGATGACGACTGAGGAACCCGCGGCGCGCCACTCCGACGCCGGCCTGCGGGCGCTGCTTGCCGCGTTCTCGACGGGCGACCCCGACGAGCTGCTGAAGTTGCGCGACCTGCTCGCCGGGCTTGGCAAGCGCGTGTTCGGGATGCTGCTGTGCGTGGCCGCGCTGCCTGCCTTCATCCCGATTCCCGGGCTGGCCGGTGCGGTCAGCGGGCCGCTGGTGATGCTGGTCGGCGTGCAGCTGCTGATCGGGCTGCGCAGGCCATGGCTGCCGCGCTTCATCGCCGAACGCGGACCGCACCGCCACAGCCTGGTGCGTTTCGAGCGGCGCGTTGCCCCCTTGCTTGCGCGGATCGAGCGCGTGGTGCGCCCGCGCATGACCGCGGTGCTCGACAGCCGCCCGGGCACCATTTTCACCGGCCTGCTGCTGGTGGTGCTGGGCCTGCTGCTGGCCTTGCCGATCCCGTTCACCAATTACCTGTTCGGCGTGCTGATGCTCGCCTACGCCCTCGCGCTGATCGAGCGCGACGGCGCGTTCATGCTGGCGTGCTGGTTCGCCGGACTGGTCGCCATCGCGGTGTTCGGGGTGCTTTCGGGCGCGCTTGCCGCCACCGCCGCGAGCTGGGTCGACGGCCTGTTCTGACCGCCCGCCTCAGCGGCACAGCGCGATCAGCTCCTCGAGCGGCATCGGGTGGCCCAGCCAGTAACCCTGGGCGAAATCGCAACCGCGCTCACGCAGCAGATCGGCCTGGGCCTCGGTCTCCACGCCCTCGGCCACCACGGTCATTCCCAGCGAATGCGCCATCGCGATGATCGCCGTGGTCAACGCTAGGTCGTCCGGATTGCGCGACGCTTCGGCAATGAAGCTGCGGTCGATCTTGACGCCGTCGATGGGCACGCGGCGCAGGTGGCTCAGGCCGGAGAATCCGGTGCCGAAGTCGTCCAGCCACACCTTCACCCCGCGCCCGCGCAGCCGCCCGAGCAGCCCGCTGACGCGCAACTCGTCGCCGATCACCGCGGTCTCGGTCAGCTCCAGGTGCAGCAGCGCCGGCGGGTGGCCGGTGTCGGCGAGGATCTCCTCCACCTGCGCGGCGAAATCGCCGCCACGCAGTTGCCGTGGCGACACGTTGACCGCGAGGAACAGTCCGTCGGGCTGCCCGCACGCCTCGCGCCAGCGCACCGCATCGCGGCAGGCGGTGCGCAGCACCTGCGGCCCGATCGTCTCGATCAGCCCGCCCTGCTCGGCCACTTCGATGAACACCGACGGCGCGACCATGCCGTGCGCCGGGTGCTGCCAGCGCAGCAGCACCTCGGCGCCGACCAGCCGGTTGGCGCCGAGGTCGAACACCGGCTGGTAGGCCAGCGACAGCTCGCCGCGGTCCCAGGCGCCGCGCAGGTCCTGCTCCAGGCGCACCCGGCGTTCCACCGCCTGGTCCATCGCGCGGCTGTAGAAGCGGTAGCAGTTCTTGCCGGCGACCTTGGCCTGGTACATCGCGATGTCGCCGTTCTTCATCAGCGACGTGGCGCCGCTGGCGTCGTCCGGGAACAGGGTGATGCCCACCGAGATGCCGAGGTGCACCGGCCGTCCACGGACCATGATCGGCCGCGCCAGCTCCTCGACCAGCACGCCGGCCAGCAGCGACGCGGTCTCGCGCAGGTGCCCGGCGCGTTCGTCGCCCTCGAGCAGGATGACGAACTCGTCGCCGCCGAACCGCGACAGCGTGGCGCCACCGCCGAAGCGTTGGACGGTGTCGCGGATGCGCTCGGAGAACTGCACCAGCACCTCGTCGCCGGCGTCGTGGCCGAGGGTGTCGTTGACGCGCTTGAAGTCGTCGATGTCGGCGAACAGCAGCGCCAGCGCACGCGCGGCGCCGCCGGACTCGATCAGGCGCTGGTCGAGCACTTCGCGGAATGCCAGCCGGTTGGACAACCCGGTCAGCGCATCGGTGTAGGCCATCCGGCGGACGTCGCGGTCGTGCCGGCGGACGCTCTCGCTCATGCGCCGGAACGCGCGCACGAGGTCGCCGATCTCGTCGCGGCGCCGGCTGTCGGCGACGTCGACATTGAAGTTGCCGGCCTCGATCTCGCGCGCATAGCCGGCCAGCTGGCGGATCGGCCGCACCAGCGCGCGCTGGGCGAGCAGGCTCAGCAACACGCCGAGCGTCACCAGCGCCGCCAGCGACAGCGCGACCCCCTGCAGGTGGCGGCCGCTGATCTCCTCCAGCGAGCGGCTGAGGATCTCGTTGGCCGCCTCCTCGTCGGCAGCCACGTTGCGCAGCGAATAGCCCACGCGCAGGCCGCCCAGGCGTTCGCCGCCCAGCGCGATCGGCACCGCGATGTCGAGCACGTCCTCGTCGGACTGCACCACCGGCGCACGCGCGGCCAGCGCGGCTGCGGCGAACGGGTCGTCCATCGCCTGGCCGAAGCTCATGATGTCCGGCGAGCCGTCGTGCAGCACATCGCCGGTGGGCGTGTAGACCACCACATAGCTCACGTCCGGCTGCCTGCGGATGGTCGCCAGGATCTGCCCGATCGCCTCGAGGTCGAAGTAGTACAGCGGATTGACCAGGCTCTCGGCGACGCGCTCGACGGTGGCGCGCCCCTGTTCGGCCAGCCGCGTGTGCACCAGTGCGTGCATCGAGCCGCGGCTGTGGGCGAGCATCTCGCGCTGCATCGCACCCTGGCGCTGCAGGATCAGGCCGACCACCACCAGGGTGATCACCGTGGCCACCAGGATCACCGTGATCAGGCGCGCGTGCAGGCCGTAGCGCAGGCTCACTCGACCTCCTCCACCACGCGTGCCACCGCCCGGCGCAGGTAGTCGAGCCCGGCCTCGTTGCGCGGATCGAGCGCGATGAAACGCGTGGTGCCGAAGAAATGGTCCAGCGCCTCGCGGGCGGCCGGGTCCGCGGCGGCCTCCAGCAGCACCTCGCGCAGCCGCGCGGCGACCGCAGGCTCGAGATCGCCACGCACCATCTCCAGCGCACGCGGGAATTCGCCGGTCTCGTGGATGATGCGCAGGTCGGGGCGGAAACTCGGCGACATCGTGGTCGGGCGCGCCCAGTCCAGGCTGCTCATCGCGCCCGCATCCACCAGCCCCTTGTGCACCCAGATGGCGATGTTGCTTTCCGATCGCCCGAACACGAAGCCCACGCTGCCGGGCGCACCGTCGTCGGTGGGCGTGGGCAGCATCTCCATCGCCAGGCCACGATCGAGCAGCTCCATCGCCGGCACGAAGTAGGCGCTGGTGGAGGCGCGGCTCTGCAGTGCGATGCTGCGGCCGCGCAGGTCCTCCAGCCGGGTGATCCCACTGTCGGTGCGGGCGAAGAACACGGTGTGATAGCGGCTGACGCCGTTGCGCTCGGCCAGCAGCAGCGCCCGTGCGCCGGCCTTGCGCTCCAGCAGCATCGCGCTGCCGGCGGTTTCGGTGAACCAGTCGACGCGCCCGCGGCGCAGGTAGCTCGCCATCTGCGCGGCATCGCGCGCCATCAGGATGCGGCCGCCGGTGATGCCGACGTCGCGCATCCGCGGCACCACGTAGTCGAGCAGCGGGCGCAGCTGTTCGTAGTGCTGGCGCGGGTCATCGCTGACGCGACCCAGCACCAGCTCGCGCGCCTGCGCGGCGGCGGTGAACGCCAGCAGCAACATGAGGGCAAGCCCGCAGATCGGGCGAGGGACCATACGTCGTGCTGCGGGCAAGTTGGGCTCGGACGTGCGTGCGGGTGGCGCCAGCCTAGCCGATGCCCTCGGGGCCGACAACGCGCCGACGACGGCGCCGCGCGTGCGTCAGTCGCGGTCCCCGCGGGCCGCCGCCAGCCGTGCCATGCGCTGGGCATCGGCGAGCACTCCGCGCAGCAGCCGGACCTCGCGTTCGTCGGGCTGCGCACGCAGGAACAACCGCCTGAGCTTGTGCATCGCGGCGTCGGGCGTGCGCCCCTTGTGGAAGTCGATCGCATCCAGCGTTTCCGCCAGCTGGCCGAAGAAGCCTTCCATCTGCGCGTGGCTGGCCGGCGGCTCGCGATGCCCGAGCGGCGACAGCGCGGCTTCACCGGCGCGATCCGCCAGCATCGCGATGCGCAGCTCGTACGCCAGCACCTGCACCGCCTGGGCGAGGTTGAGCGAGCTGTACTCCGGGTTGGCCGGGATGTGCACGGCGGCGTGGCACAGCTGCAGCTCGTGGTTCTCGAGCCCGGTGCGCTCGCGGCCGAACACCAGCGCGATCGCGCCATCGGCGGCCTGCACCAGCGCCTGTGCCGCGGCTTCGCGCGGAGCGAACTGGGCCAGCGCGATGCGGCGGTCGCGCGCGGTGCAACCGGCAACCCAGCGGCAGTCCGCTACCGCATCGGCAAGGGTGTCGTGCAGCGTCGCGGCTGCCAGCACGTCGTCGGCGCCCGCTGCCATCGCATCGGCATCGGCATGCGGAAAGCGCAGCGGCGCCACCAGCGCCAGTCGCGACAGACCCATCGTTTTCATCGCCCGCGCGGCGGCGCCGATGTTGCCGGGATGCTGCGTGCCGACCAGCACGATGCGGATGCGTTCAGTTGCGGTGACGGCGGAATCCATGGGGCCAATGGTAAACTGCGCGACCGGCCACGACGCCGGCACGTTCTTTTTCCCTGTCGATCCCCACCGCGCCCGGAGCCGTCCGCGATGCTACAACCTGCTGTCAACATCATGGTCAAGGCGGCGCGCGCCGGCGGTAACGTGCTGCTGCGCCACATGCACCGGCTCGATGCCCTCAACGTGGTGGAGAAGGACCGCCTCGACTACGCCAGCGAAGTCGACGGCCTGGCCGAAGAGGCCATCGTCAAGGAACTGCGCCGCGCCCACCCCGACTACGCCATCCTCGGCGAGGAAGGCGGCGCGCAGAAGGGCCGCGGCGGCAACAACCGCTACACCTGGGTGATCGATCCGCTCGACGGCACCAGCAACTACCTGCGCGGCCTGCCCCACTGGTGCGTGTCGATCGCGCTGGTGGAGAACGGCGAGCCGCTGCACGCGGTGATCTTCGACCCGCTGCGCAACGAGCTGTTCACCGCGAGTCGCGGCTCCGGTACCCAGCTCAACGAGCGCCGCGTGCGCGTCGCCGAGCGCCGTGAACTTGCCGGGGCGATGCTCGCCACCGGATTCGCGCCGCGCGAGCGCGCGCGTGCAGGCGCGCAGCTGGAATGCATCCGCGAGCTGCTGCGCGACGCCGAGGACATCCGCCGCGGCGGTTCCGCGGCCCTCGATCTTGCCTACACCGCGGTGGGCCGCGTGGACGGTTACTTCGAGGCCGGGGTGAAGCCCTGGGATATCGCCGCCGGCGTCCTGCTGGTGCGCGAGGCCGGCGGCCGCGTGTCCGACTTCAAGGGCGCCCCCACCGGCCCGATGGACGCCCGCGGTACCGCCAGCCGGCAGATCCTGGCCTCGAACGTGCGCCTGATCGAGCCGCTGCAGAAGGCCATCGTCGCCTCGGGTTATGCCGCCACCTTCGGGTTGACCAGCGCATCGAGCGCGGCGTCCGGCTGACCGGCCGCCCCTTCCAGCAGCGAAGACCGATACGAAAGATCGCGCCGAAGCGCGGTCTTTTTGTTGTTTGGTCCATCTCCCAGCATCGGGGGAGGTCGTACGGCTGAAGTGCCCCCGTGCGGCGCGGTGCCCGTCGTGCACACGAGCGGCGTTGTCCTCGGCCTTCACGTGGCGGCGGTGGCGTAAAGCCGGAGTGCCGGTGCTGGTGCCAGTCCGGAGTTGGGGTGCCGGGGAGGCGCTTTCGTTCTGGGCTGCGCCGCCCGTCGCGCGCACCGGGGGTGTGCTCCCCCGGCCGGAGTCCGCGTCCAGCTACCACGGCCGGCCGCCGGCCATCCATGGCCGGCTGGGAGCACACCCCCCCGGTGCACGCCACGGGCACAGGCATTCGCTGGCTCGGCACGGAAATCAACAGTGGTGGTGCAGGCGTCGCCTGCCGCTGACACGCCCGCCTCGTGCGTTCGGCAGTTCCGCTTGGAGGTCGGCAGGTGCGACATGGCCTCAACGCCGGTAGCGGCGGCAGCGGCGGCAATGGCGGCAATGGCGGTAGAAGCGGCAGGCCGAAAGTCGCCGCCACGACGGCTCTGGTTCTTCGCCGCTGAACTCTTCCGCAAACGCGACGACGGTTCGAAGCACGCCGCGGACGCAGGGGGATGTCCAGAGCCGGCCATGGATGGCCGGCGGCCGGATGTGGGAGCAGGACGCGGAGATATCCGGCTGGGCATCCCCCTGTGGCCGCGGCGGGCTGCCCGCGCCGCCGCCACCCGTGCTCCGGCTCCGGCTCCTGCTCCGGGTCGGCGCCTCGCTCGCAGACTTCGAGCTTGCTGGCTCAAGGCTCCGCTCTCGGACGGAACTCCCTCGACCGGCATAGGAACCAAAAAAAAGACCGCGCCGGAGCGCGGTCTCTTCATTTGGAGCCGACCACCAGTCAGGGCCGACGCGCGAGCGCCGCCTCGTCGCGCGCCTTGGGCAGCAGGTCCTGCTTGGTGACCCTGAGGAATCCGACGGTCAGCAGCGGGCAGGCCAGCAGGATCGACGACAGCGTGCCGACCACCGCACCACCCATCTGCGTCAACGCCAGCCCTTCCAGCGAGCCGCCGCCATACAGATACAGCGCGGCAACCGACAGGAAGAACACCGTCGAGGTGATGATCGTGCGCGAGAGCGTCTGGTTGATCGATCGGTTGAAGATCTCCAGCGGGTCGGCGCGCATGCTGCGGAAATTCTCGCGCACGCGGTCGAACACGATGATCTTGTCGTTGATCGAGAATCCCATCACCGACAGCAGGCCGGCCAGCACGGTGAGGTCGAATTCGCGCCCGGTCAGCGAGAAGAACGCCGCCACCACCAGCACGTCGAAGAGCGTGGTCGCGCTGGCCACCACCGCGAACTTCCACTCGAAGCGGAAGCCGATGTAAATGAGGAACCCGACGAGCACGAAGATCGCCGCCTCGACCGCACGTTCGGCGAGCTCGGCGGAAACCTGCGAACCGATCGACTCGCTGCTGAGCACGGCGGCCGGGTTGCCGGGCATGCTGGCGGTCTCGCGGACCTCCTGCACCAGGCCGGTGTTCTCGTCGACCGACAGCTGCTCACCCTCGGCCTGCAGGCGCACCAGCACGTCGGTGCCGGCACCGAAGGCCTGCACCTGCGCGTTGGCGTGCCCGCTGTCGGCCAGCCGCGAACGCACCGCCTCGATGTCGGCCGGCTGCTCGTAGCGCAGCGTGATGGCGGTACCGCCGGTGAAGTCCAGCGCGAAGTTGTAACCGTTGAGCGCGATGACCGCGATCGAGGACAGCAGCATCACGGCGCCGATCATGACCGCGACCAGGCGCACGCGCATGAAGTCGATGCGGGTGTCGTAGGGGATCAGCGAGAGCGGGAAGATTTTCATGGTCATGGTGTCCCGTCAGATCGCCAGGGTCTTCAGCTTCTTGCGGCGCGCGTAGATCAGCGTGGTGATGCCGCGGGTCACGGTGAGCGCGGTGAACATCGACGCGATGATGCCGACCACCAGGGTGATCGCGAAGCCGCGCAGCGGGCCGGTGCCGAAGGCGTAGAGCGCCACGCCGGCGAGGATGCCGGTCACGTTGGCGTCGAAGATCGATGTGGAGGCCTTGTCGTAACCGACCGCGATCGCCGCCCTGGGCGGCACCCCCAGCCGCAACTCCTCGCGTATGCGCTCGTTGATCAGCACGTTGGCGTCCACCGACAGACCGATCGAGAGTGCCAGGCCGGCGAAGCCGGGCAGCGTCATGGTGGCGCCGAAGATCGACATCACCGCCAGCACGATGACCAGGTTCAACAGCAGCGCGACCGAGGTGACCAGGCCGAACATGCGGTAGTACAGCATGAAGAACAACAGGGTGAACAGGAACGCGTAGGCCACCGCGGTGACGCCGCGCTCGACGTTCTCCTTGCCCAGGCTCGGGCCGATGATGCGTTCCTCGACGAAGTCCATCGGCGCCGCCAGCGAGCCGGAGCGCAGCAGGCGCGCGAGGTCGTCGGCTTCCTGCTTCTCCAGCCCGGTGGTCTGGAACTGGCGGCCGAACACCCCGTTGACGTTGGCCACCGAGATCACTTCCTCGCTGACCCGGAAGCTGCGCACTTCTTCGCCGTCGACCATGCGCACCTGCGGCACGCGCTCGACGTAGACCACCGCCATCGGCTTGCCGACGTTGGCGCTGGTGAAATCGAACATGCGCTTGCCGGCCGAGGCATTGAGGGTGACGCTCACCGCCGGCAGCCCGTTCTCGTCGTATGCGGACTGCGCGCTGACCATTTCCTCGCCGGTGGCGATGACGCGGCGGCTCAGCAGCACCGGGCCGCCGGTGCGGCGGTCGGTGTACAGGCGCGAGCCCGGCGGCACGATGCCGGTGCGCTGGGCCTCGACGGCATCGCCTTCGACCACCGCGTAATAGGCCAGCGTCGCGGTGGCGCCGATCATGCGCTTGGCCTCGGCGGTGTCCTGCACGCCGGGCAGCTGCACGACCACGCGGTCGGTGCCCTGGCGCTGGATCACCGGCTCGGACACGCCGATCTCGTCGATGCGGTTGCGCAGCGTGGTGATGTTCTGCTCGATGGCGTCGGCCGAGATCTGCTGCAGCTCGGACTCCGGCACGCGCACGGTGATGCGCGAACCGTCGACGTTGCGGACCAGCGTCGGCTGGTCGGCAGCCAGCAGGGTGTTGGCGCGCACGGCGTCGGCTTCGGACTCCAGCACCGCGACGATCGCGCCATCCGCGCGGCGGTCGACCGACTGGTAGCGGATGCGGTTGTCGCGCAGGATCGCGCGCGCTTCCTCGGCGTAGGCGTCCAGGCGCCGCTCCAGTGCGGCCTGCTGGTCGACCTGCATCACGAAGTGCACGCCGCCCTGGAGGTCGAGACCCAGCTGCATCGGCTTGGCGTTGAAGCGCGTCAGCCAGTCGGGCACCGTCGATGCGAGGTTGAGGGCGACCACGTAGTCCTCGCCCAGCGCGCTGCGCAGCGCGTCGGATGCGCGGGTCTGCGCGTCGAGGTCATCCAGGCGCACCAGCATGTTGCCGGCCTGCGCGTCGAGCTCGACTTCCTTCGCGTCCACCCCGGCATCGGCGAGCACGGATTCCACCCGGCCGCGCAGGGCCTCGTCCACCACCACGCCACGGGTGGCGTTGACCTGGACCGACGGGTCCTGCGGATAGATGTTGGGCAGCGCGTACAGCGTCGCCACGAACACCACGAGAAGGATGAGTGCGTATTTCCAGCGGGGAAATTCGAGCATTGCGGGTGCCGTATGTGGTCGAGGCAGGGCGTGCTGCTGCCCTCACCCCTTGCCCTCTCCGCGGACGGGGAGAGGGGGAGTGGGTGCCGTGCGGGTATGTCGTCCGGGACTGCGTCAGCCCCGGCAGGTCCTGCAGCGTCGGATCAGGCGGACTTCAGCGTGCCCTTGGGCAGCACGGTACCGATCGAACCCTTCTGCACGCGGATCTCGACGCCGTTGGAGATCTCCACGGTGACGAAGCTCTCGCCGATCGAGCGCACGGTGCCGGCGATGCCGCCGCCGGTGATGACCTCGTCGCCCACCGACAGCTTCTCCAGCATGTTGCGGTGTTCCTTCGCGCGCTTCATCTGCGGGCGGATCATCAGGAAGTACATGATCGCGATCAGGATGATCGGGAACATCAGCGTCGACAGCATGCTCGGCGCGGCCGGCGCCGGGGCGGCGGCGTAGGCGGGAGCGATCACGAAATCCAGCAGGTTCATCGTCGGGTCCGTAGGTTCGGCAAAACAGCGGGCGATTATGCCACGCGGCCGCATCCGGCGTGCCGGCCAGCCCCTGGGGGGCTCCGGTCAGCCGTGGCCGGCCGCCAGGCGTGCATGGAAGGACTCGCGGAAGGCCGCGAAGGTTCCCGCCTCGATCGCCGCACGCATGCCCGCCATCAGCTGCTGGTAGTGCCAGAGGTTGTGCAGGGTGCCGAGGATCGGGCCGAGCATCTCGTTGCAGCGGTCGAGGTGGCGCAGGTAGGCGCGGCTGTAGCCGCCGGCGCAGGCCGGGCAACCGCAACCTTCCTCGATCGGGCGCAGGTCGTGTTCGTATTTCGCATTGCGGATGCGCACCGCGCCGCTGGCGGTGAAGTAATGGCCGTTGCGCGCGTTGCGGGTGGGCATGACGCAATCGAACATGTCGACGCCGCGCGCCACCGCCTCGACAAGGTCCTCCGGGCGGCCGACGCCCATCAGGTAGCGCGGGCGGTCCCCGGGCAGCTGCGGGCAGGTGTGGTCGAGCATCGCGTTGCGCTCGTCCTCGGTTTCGCCGACGGCAAGCCCGCCGATCGCGTAGCCATCGAAACCGATCGCCTTGAGACCATCCGCCGAGCGGCTGCGCAGGTCGTGGTGAACCCCGCCCTGGACGATGCCGAACAGCGCCGCGTCGTTGCCCTCGTGGGCGCGCTTCGAGCGCTCCGCCCAGCGCAGCGACAGCTCCATCGATCGATCCACCACGTCCTTGTCGACCGGCCGACCATCGACCTGCACCGGCGGGCACTCGTCGAAGATCATCACGATGTCCGAACCCAGGACCTTCTGGATGTGCATCGACTCCTCCGGCCCGAGGAACACCTTCGAGCCGTCGGTGGGCGCGGCGAAGGTCACCCCCGCCTCGGTGATCCTGCGCTTGTGGGCCAGCGAGAACACCTGGAAGCCGCCGGAGTCGGTGAGGATCGGGCCATCCCAGCGTGCGAAGCCGTGCAGGCCGCCATGCGCCCCGATCACCTCGAGCCCGGGCCGCAGGTACAGGTGGAAGGTGTTGCCGAGGATGATTTCCGCGCCGAGGGCACGCACCTGGTCCGGCAGCATGCCCTTCACGGTGCCGTAGGTGCCGACCGGCATGAAGGCCGGGGTTTCCACCGTGCCGCGCGGGAAGGCGAGCCGGCCGCGGCGGGCGGCGCCATCGCGGGTGAGGAGGTCGAAGCGGAGTCGGGACATGGAACGGCACGGGGCGAGCGGCCGCGCATTGTAGACGCCACCGGCGCACCGGCCGGCCCGGTGCGTTCAGTCGCCGGTGATTAGCGGCGCGGTGTCCGCCTGCCCTGCGGACGGATACAGCAGCATCGCGTCGCCGTAGGAGAAGAAGCGGTAGCGCGTCCGCACCGCGTGTTCGTACGCGGCGAGGATGCGTTCGCGGCCACTGAAGGCCGAGACCAACATCAGCAGGGTGGATTCGGGGAGATGGAAGTTGGTGACCAGCGCATCGACGCTGCGGATGCGGTAGCCGGGATAGATGAAGATGCGCGTCTCGCCGGCAAAGGGCTGCAGCTCGCCTTCGGGCATCGCGCTCTCGAGCGCACGCACCACTGTCGTCCCCACCGCGATCACCCGCCCGCCGGCCGCGCGCGTGGCCTGCACCTGTGCGACCAGATCGGCGCCGACGTCGAGCCATTCGCTGTGCATCAGGTGCGCGTGGATGTCGTCGACACGCATCGGCTGGAAGGTGCCCGCGCCCACGTGCAGGGTGACGTGGCCGAAACCCACGCCGCGTGCGCGCAGGCGCTGCAGCAGCGCCTCGTCGAAATGCAGGCCGGCGGTGGGCGCGGCCACCGCGCCGGTGTTGCGCGCGAACACGGTCTGGTAGCGGGCGCTGTCGCCGGCGCCGGGCTGACGACGGATATAGGGTGGCAGCGGCAGCTGCCCCGCCCGCTCCAGCCATGCATCGAGCGCCCCATCCACGTCGAAGCGCAGCAGGTAGAACGCCCCTTCGCGGCCGAGCACCTCGGCCTCGCCGCCGCCCTCGAGAATGATGCGGGTGCCGGGGCGCGAGGGCTTGCTGGCACCCAGTTGTGCGCGCGCCTCGTTGCCGGGCAGCAGCCGCTCGATGAGGATCTCCACCCGCCCGCCGCTGGCCTTGTGTCCGAACACCCGCGCCGGAATCACCCGGGTGTCGTTGAACACCAGCAGGTCGCCCGGCTGCAACAGCTCGGGCAGATCGGCGATGCCGCGATCCTCGAACGCGCCCTCGCCCGGCGGCACCACCAGCAGCCGGCTGGCGGAGCGCTCGGCCAGCGGCGCCTGCGCGATCAGTTCCGGTGGCAGTTCGAAGTGGAAGTCGGACTTCTTCAAGGCGGGCACGGCGGGAAACAGGGCGTCATTGTAGGTGCGGGTGCGGGCGCACTCACGGGCTGGGGGCGCGCCGGTTCGTGCACGGCGCGCCGGGGTGACAGGCGGGTTGGTCCGGATGCGGGCAGCAGCTCACGTCGGCCGGCGCTGCAACTGACGTCGTGGCGTGCAGGCGCCCAGTGCCCTCACCCCACCACCCGCTAGCGCAGGTGGTTCCCCCCTCTCCCGCGAGCGGGAGAGCGGCGGTCGTGTCCCGCGCCTGCGGTGCGGGACTGCTCATCTTTCGAACTTGGCCGACAGCACGATCGACGAGGTGGTGCGCTCGACGCCGTCCAGTGCGCCGATGCGGTCGGTGAGCGCATCCATGTCCTCCACGCCCGGCGCCATCGCCAGCGCGACCAGGTCGAACGGCCCGCTGACCGAATGCAGGGCGCGCAGTTCCGGCATCGCGTGCAATGCATCCACCACCGCCGGCATCTGCTTCGGCGCCACGGTGATCATGATGTGGGCGCGGATATGGCCGCGCTCGGCCGCGCTGCCCATCCGCACGGTGTAGCCGGCGATCACGCCCTGGCGCTCCAGCCGCTCGATGCGGCTGTGCACCGTGGTCCGCGACATGCCGAGCCGTCGCGCGATCTCCGCCGTGGACGCACGGGCGTTCTCGCGCAGTACCGACAACAGGCCGCGGTCAGCCTCGGAAAGCTTCATATGTCACCGGGTTACGTCGATATGACGATGATCGCCTGATTTTCGTACAAATCCGGTCTGTCGATCGACGATCGAGTCGCCAATAATGAAGGTGACGTTCACGACAGGAGGCCGCCCATGGCCAGCATCACCCAGATCCTCGCCCCGCTGCGCGCGCATGGCGGCCATTGCCGCACCCCGGGCCTGGACGACGCCGTGCTCGCCCGCTTCGCGGAAGACGCAGGCCTGCAGCAGGCCGCGGTGAACGCGGTCGAGGCCTACCTGCGCATCCGCGAGGAGTTCTCCGACCTGCTCGACCTCGACGAGGACGCGCAGATCCAGGCCGTGCAGGCCGGCTTCGTGAATTTCTATCCCGTGGATGGCGTGAACCCGTACGTGGCGCTCGCCGCGCACGGCCCGTGGATCATCACCCTCAAGGGTGCGGTGATCCACGATTCCGGTGGCTACGGGATGCTCGGCCTCGGCCATACGCCGGAAGCGGTGCTGGACGCGATGGCCCGCCCGCAGACGATGGCCAACATCATGACGCCGAGCCTGGCGCAGCTGCGCTTCGAACGCGCGGTGCGCGCCGAGATCGGGCATACCCGTGGCGGCTGCCCGTTCGCGGCGTTCCTGTGCCTCAACTCCGGCTCCGAGTCGGTCGGCCTGGCGGCACGCATCGCCGACATCAACACCAAGCTGCAGACCGATCCCGGCGCGCGCCACGCCGGCGCCACCGTCAAGCGCATCGTGGTCAAGGGCAGCTTCCACGGCCGCACCGAACGCCCGGCGCTGTATTCCGACTCCACCCGCAAGACCTACCTGCAGCACCTGGCGAGCTTCCGTGGCGAGGACTCGCTGATCGCCGTCGAGCCGTACGATGCCGCCGCGCTGGAACAGGTGTTCGCCGACGCCGCCGCCAACGGCTGGTTCATCGAGGCGGTGTTCCTGGAGCCGGTGATGGGCGAAGGCGACCCGGGCCGTGCCCTGCCCCGCGATTTCTACGACACCGCGCGCCGCCTGACCCGCGAGCACGGCGGGCTGCTGCTGGTGGATTCCATCCAGGCCGGCCTGCGCGCGCACGGCGTGCTGTCGATCGTCGACTATCCCGGCTTCGGTGATGCCGACATCCCGGACATGGAGACCTATTCCAAGGCCCTCAACGCCGGCCAGTACCCGCTCTCGGTGCTGGCGGTGAACACGGCCTCGGCGGAGCTCTATCGCAGCGGCGTCTACGGCAACACCATGACCGCGAACCCGCGCGCGCTCGACGTCGCCAGCGCCATGCTCGGCGCGATCACCCCCGAGCTGCGCGCCAATATCCGCAATGCGGGCGAGCAGGCGGTGGCGAAGCTGGAGGCACTGAAGGAGGAGCTCGGCGGCCTGATCACCAGGGTCCAGGGCACCGGCCTGCTCTTCTCCTGCGAACTGGCGCCCGAGTTCAAGTGCTACGGCGCGGGTTCCACCGAGGAGTGGCTGCGCGAGCGCGGTATCGGCGTGATCCACGGCGGCGCCAACTCGCTGCGCTTCACCCCGCATTTCGCCATCGGCGACGACGAGCTCGATCTGCTGGTGTCGATGGTGGGCCGTGCTTTGCGCGAAGGCCCGCGCCGCAGCGGCGCCAGGGCAGCCTGACGCCCGTACGCCCGTCTCCCGCTACGCGGGAGACGGGCTGCTATCGCCGCCGCTGCAACCGCCACGCGCGATGGATGCGCGGGTTGCGTGCGAAGTCCGGCGGGATCGTCCCCGCACTGATCTCCTCGCAGTCGGCGAATGCGGCTATCGCGTCGACATCCAGCCGGAAGCGGCGGAAGTTGTTGCTGAAATAGAGGACACCGTCCAGCGACAGCCGTGCGACCGCCGCCTTCAGCAGGCGCACGTGCTCGCGCTGGATATCGAAATCATCGGCACGCGCGGAATTGGAGAACGTCGGCGGGTCGCAGAACACCAGGTCGTACTCGCCGCGCTCGGCTTCAAGCCACGCCAGCGCATCGGCCTGCACCAGGCGATGCAACCGGCCGCCGATCCCGTTGGTCTCCAGGTTGTCCGCCAGCCACTGCAGGTAGGTGCCGGACAGGTCGACGCTGGTGGTCTGCGCCGCGCCACCCACCGCCGCCTGCACGGTCGCCGCGCCGGTGTAGCAGAACAGGTTGAGGAAGCGCATGCCGTCGGCCTCGGCCGCGATGCGCGCGCGCAGCGGGCGGTGATCGAGGAACAGCCCGGTATCGAGGTAGTCGAACAGGTTCACCCGCAGCAGCGCATCGCCCTCACGCACGGTCAGGAATTCACCGCGCGCATCGAAGCGGCCGTACTTGCTGCCGCCCTTGCCTTTCGCGCGTGTCTTCACCGCCACCCGTTCACGCGGCACCCCGAACACCTCGCGCGCGGCCGCGAGCAGGTCCGCGAGCCGGCGCCGGGTGATGTCCTCGGGAATTTCCGACGGTGCCGCGTACTCCTGCACGTGCAGCCACGGCGCTTCGGGTGCATCCACCGCCACGTAGACATCGATCGCCGCGGCGTACTCCGGCAGGTCGGCGTCATAGGCGCGGTAGCAGCTGATGCCCTCCTGCGCGCGCCAGCGCTTCGTCGCACGCAGGGTCTTGCGCAGGCGGTTGGCGACCATCTGCGCCCCGTCCGACAGCGGCCGTGCGATCTCCTCGCGCGGTGCATGCGCCAGCGGCTCGACCACGATCAGGCTGCACTCGAGTGCGCCGTTGAACATCCGGTAGCGCTTGCGCGCGCGCAGGCCGGTGACGTGCGCAAGGTCGTCGTCGCCGCACAGCAGGCTCGCCCGCCACTCCGGCGCGATGCGCTGCAGGGTCTGCCCCAGCGCGCGGTACAGCGCCGGGTCGGCGGCGAGGCGCGCATCGTAGGGCGGATTGGCGACCACCAGCCCCGGCGGTGCATCACCTTCGCGCGGGCCCGGCGGCAGGTCGGCCGGCTGCAGCGATCGCAGGTCGGCCACGCGCAGGTCGAGCGCATGGGCGACGCCGGCACGCTCCGCGTTCTCCTTCGCGGCGGCAATCGCCTCCGGATCGACATCGGTGCCGAGGAAGCGCGGCGCCAGCGCGGCCAGCCCGGCTTCGGCACGCCGGGTGGCATCGTCATGCAGCTCGCGCCAGGTGTCCCGGTCGAAACCGGTCCAGCGCGACGGCGCGAGCCCCGGGGTCTGGCCGCGATGCAGCCCGGGGGCGACATCGGCGGCGACCAGCGCGCCCTCGATCAGCAGCGTGCCGCTGCCACACATCGGGTCCAGCAGGGCCGCACCCTGCGCATGCAGGCGATCCCAGCCACCACGCGCGAGCACCGCCGCCGCCAGCGTTTCCTTGAGCGGCGCCTCGTGGTGCGCCTGGCGCCAGCCGCGGCGATGCAGCGGCCCGCCGCCAAGATCCACCGACAGGATCGCGCGCCCCTTGCGCACGACCAGGTTGAGCCGCAGGTCGGGATCGTCGAGGTCGACATCCGGACGGGTGCCGTCGTGTTCGCGCATCGCGTCGACCACGGCGTCCTTGATCCGCTGCGCGGCGAAACGGGCATGGGTGATCGCCTCGCCGGAGACATGTGCATCGACCGCGACAGTCATCCCCGCCTCCAGGTGTTCGTGCCACGGCAGTGCACGCGCGCCGGCGTACAGCGCGGCCTCGTCGGGGCAGTCGTAGTCGGTCAGCGGCCACAGCACCCGGCTGGCCAGCCGCGACCACAGCACGGCGCGCTGCGCGTCCACCAGTTCCCCCTCGACGTTGACGCCGGCCATGGCCGCGGTCGCGCGTGCGCAACCCAGGGCGACAAGCTCGTCGGCAAGCAGGTATTCCAGGCCCTTGGCGCAACTGGCGAAGAACTTCATCGGCGATCCGGACACGAAGGGCCGGCCATTGTCGCGCGGATGCGCGGCCGGCGCCCGTGGACGATGACCTCAGAGCCCGGCCAGCAGTTCCGCGAAGGCTTTCGCCGACGCATCCACGTGCGCCGCCAGGCGGTGGCTGTCGTCGACCAGCAGCAGGCGCGCGCGCCGCGGCTGCGCCCAGGCCACCACATCGGCGGCGGTGATGAGCTCGTCGTCCCAGCCGTGGATGACGGCGGTCGGCACCGCGGCGGCTTCCAGCGCCGGCGCCTCGCCCATCCGCACCGGCGGCGCCATCAGGAACAGGCCGGCCACCGGCACCTCCAGCGAGACCCGGCCGGAAATCCATGCACCGAGGCTGGATCCGGCCAGCACCAGCGGTCCGCCCGCGGCCGCGGCATGCGCGCGTGCCCGCAGCCGGTCGAGCCTTGCGGCGACATCGCCGAGCCGGCTCACTTCGTGACGCGCATCGAGGTCGGTGTAGTCCGGACGCTCGTGGCTCCAGCCAAGGCGCTCGGCGACGTCCGCGAGCGCGGTGACCTTGGTCGCCTCGGGGCCGCTTTCGAAGCCGTGCGAGAGGATGCAGTGGCCGCGCACGCTCATGCGCCGATCCACTCCACGGGGTCGCCGACACGCAGCACGCCGCCCTCGATGATGCGCGCGCACAGCCCACCCATGCCGCGCATCGCGTTGTAGCCGCCCGGGCCGAGCGTGGCTTCCATCTGCGAGCAGGGGTCGCAGGGCGCGGTGCCTTCCAGCACCACCTCGCCGACGCGGAACCGCCAGCCCTTGAGCGCGATCACCGGGATGCCGGACACCACCAGGTTACGCCGCAGCATCGCCGGAGTGAGCGCCGGCACGCGCGCAAGCGCGGCGATCGCGGGCAGGTGCTCGGCCTGGATCAGGGTGACACCACGCTTGCCGCTGCCACCGGTGTACCGGTCGCCCTCGAGGCCGCCGCCGGTATGCGCGAGGGTGGCGTCGAGCTCGACCACCGGCGCACCGCGTGACGGGCGCACGCCGATCCACTCGACCCGGCCGCTGGCCGGAAAGCGACTCATCAGCCGGTAGAGGTCGGATTCCGGGGGCGGCAGTCGGCTCATCCGGCGAAATGCTAGCAGGCGCCGCAGCGGTCACGGGCGCATCGCGCGACATGCCTGCGTATCGCCCCACGCCGCTGCTAGCATCCGCCGGCATGAGGACACCGCTTCCCGCGATCCAGATCGATCACCTGCCCTATGTATCGCGGCTGCAGGCGCGCGATATCGCCGACATCGATCTCGTGGTCATCCACTGCACGGAACTCCCCGACATGGCGATGGCGCGCGAATACGGCGAGCGCGTGCTGTATCCGCAGGCCGGCACCGGCGCCGCCGGGCACTGGTATGTGGACCGCGACGGCAGCCTCCACGAATACGTGCCCGCCGGGCGCATGGCGCACCACGTGCGTGGTTGGAACCCGCGCTCGGTGGGCATCGAGCTGGTCAACACCGGGCGGTATCCGCACTGGTACGACAGCCGCCACCAGGCGATGACCGAGCCCTATCCGGATGCGCAGGTCGATGCGCTGCTGGGCCTGCTCGCCCACCTGCGCGCCGCCCTGCCCGGCCTGCGCTTCATCGCCGGCCACGAGGACCTCGACACCGACCGCATGCCCGCCAGCGACGATCCGGCCCGCAGCGTGGCACGCAAGGTCGACCCGGGCCCGCTGTTCCCGTGGCCGCGGGTGCTCGCGGGGGGCGAGCTCGAGCGCCTGTCGCCGCCTGCGTCCTAGCCCCCGCGCCGTTGCCGGCGATGCAGGGCGCGCCGCCTATAATCCGCGGCCCTCCTGCGCTGCCCTCCGAATGAACCCGCACGTTGCCGAACTGGTCGAACTGCTGACGCTCGAACGCCTGGAAAACGACCTGTTCCGCGGCCAGAGCCGCGACATCGGCACCAAGTACGTATTCGGCGGGCAGGTGCTGGGCCAGGCGCTGTCCGCGGCCCAGGCCACGCTGGCGCAGCCGCGCACCGCGCATTCGCTGCATGCCTACTTCCTGCGTGCCGGCGATGTCGACCATCCGATCGTCTACGAGGTCGACCGCACCCGCGAGGGCGGCAGCTTCTCGGTCCGCCGGGTCACCGCCATCCAGCACGGCCGGGTGATCTTCTTCTGCGCGGCCTCGTTCCAGGCCGACGAGGGCGGCGCGGCCACCCACCAGCTGTCGATGCCGGAAGTGCCGGCGCCGGAGGACATCGCGCCGTCGCCGTCGGTGCCCGACGCGGTGCTGGCGACGCTGCCGACCAAGGTGCAGCGCTGGCTGAGCCGCAGCGGCCCGTTCGAGTTCCGCCACGTCTATCCGCGCGACGAGCTCAACCCGCCCAAGCGCCCGCCCTACCAGCAGGTGTGGTTCCGCCTGGCCGAAGCGGTCGGCGATGCGCCGGAGCTGCACCGCGCCCTGCTCGCCTACGCATCGGACTTCCACCTGCTGGGTACGGCCACCTTCCCGCACGGGATCAGCTACTACCAGCCCAACGTGCAGATGGCCTCGCTCGACCATGCACTGTGGTTCCACCGCCCGTTCCGCGTCGACGACTGGCTGCTGTACTCCATCGACAGCCCCAGCGCGCAGGATTCGCGCGGCCTGGCGCGCGGCATGATCTACGACCGCAATGGCCGCCTGGTGGCCAGCACCGCGCAGGAAGGGTTGATCCGCGTCGTCCGTGACGCCCAGGCCGCGGCCCAGGTGCCGTCGCACGAATGACAGAGGTTGCAGCAACGTGAGAGAGGTCTTCAGCAGTCCGCGGCTCGAGAACGTGGAAAAGGTCGCGCAGTGGCTCGAGGAACAGGGCATCCCGGTGCGCATCACCAACGGCCGTTCCTACCACGGCAACCGCCGCCGCCACTTCAACTACCGCACCGCCGGCAACACCCCGCAGGCGGCGGTGTGGGTGATCCACTCCGAGGACCAGCCGCGCGCGCGCGCGCTGATGCGCGAGGCGGGGCTGTCCGGGCCCACCACGCGCCCGGTCGCACAGTCCCCGGTGGGGACCGGCAACGCACTGCCGCAGGTTCCGGCCGAACCGGTGCTGCCGCCTTCGGCGCTGCAGCGGATCAGCCGCTTCCGCCGCGTGCTGCTGATCGTCATCGCGGTGATCGCGGCCATGGCCATCTGGGCGGTCTGAGCGCGTCATCGCATGGTTGGCGGGTGGCGCGGCGCGCGTCACACTTGGCCCGGCCCTGCGTCAGGGAATGACCTCCCGAACCGGACACCGCCATGGACATGGCCTGCGCGCTTCCCATCGACGAGCTGATCTCGCGTGAGCTGCCGGCCGCGGCGCGCGGCGATGCGCACGCCTACGGCCGCATCGTCGCCGCCAGCCAGAACACGGTGACCGCGGTGGCGCTGGCGATCACCCGCGACGTGGCCACCAGCGAGGACATCGCCCAGGAGGCGTTCCTCTCGGCATGGCGGCACCTGCCGCGACTGCAGAACCCCTCGAGCTTCCTGCCGTGGTTGCGGCAGATCACCCGCAACCTCGCCCGCGACCATCTGCGCGCGAACCGCAACCGCCCGCTGGACGGCGAGGCCGCGGAACTCGCCATCGCCCGCGCCGCCGATCCGGAGCAGTGCCCGGCCGGGCGCCTGCTCGACCAGGAACGCGATGCGATCGCCGCCGAACTGATCTCCGAACTGCCCGAGGACAGCCGCGAGGTGCTGCTGCTGTATTACCGCGAGGGCCAGAACTCGAAGCAGGTGGCGGCGCTGCTGGGGCTGTCGGATGCGGCCGTGCGCAAGCGGCTGTCGCGTGCACGGCGCTGCCTGCGCACCGAACTGCTGGAGCGCTTCCGCGATTTCGCCAACGGCAGCGCGCCGGCGACGACGTTCGCGGTGGCGGTGACCGCGGCACTGGGCGGGATCAGCAAGCCGGCGGCAGCGGCCGGCATGGCGACCACCGGCAGCACCATCGCCGGTGGCCTCGCCGGCAAGCTGGTCTTCGGTACCGCCGGCGCGGTGGCGTCGGGCATGCTCAGCGGAGTGCTCACCGCGTGGCTGTTCCGCCGCGTGCTGACCCGCTATGCCGACAACGCAACCGAGCGCCGCGCGATCCTGCGCGCCTACGACACCTACCTGCTGACCGCGCTCGCGTGCGGGTTCCTCGTCGGTGTCACCTGGCTGGCGGAAACGCGCATCCTCATGTACGCGGCGATCGGCGCCAGTTTCGTGGTGCTCAACTACATCATGCTGGTGCCGGTGCCGCGGGTCATGAACCCGCTGGTGCAGCGCGATGCGCAACGCAACCCGCGCAATGCCTACTGGCGCACGCTCGGCTACCGGCTGTCGATGGGGCCCAGCGGGTTGCTGATCAGCAACCTGGTCGTCGCCGGCATCCTGGCGATGTACTACATGCAGGGCTGATCCGCACCCGGGCCGCATGCCGGCAATCCCTCTGGGGCAAATGACGACACCCGCGCAGTTGCCTGCGCGGGCGTCCGGTAACGTGCGTGGACCGTTGGATGGGTGCTCAGCGGCCGCGCTGCGGACGCAGTTCGTTGCGCTCAAGGACGCCGTCACCGTTCTCGTCCAACCAGGCGAAGCGGCTGGCGATACGCGGCATCTTCTCGTCGACCTCGACCCGGCTCAGCCGGCCATCGCCGTTGAGGTCGGCGGCGCTGAAGCGCTCGTCGAAGCGGCGCTGCATTTCCGCCTCGCGCTGCGGCCGCTGGGCCTCGGACCAGCTGCGCAGTTCGCCGCGGCTCAGCAGTGAATCGCGGTTGCGGTCGATGGCGTCGAACTGCGCCAGCAGGTCGGGGCGTGCGCGGTGTCCGGTGCGCGCGGCGCGCTTCGGGTCCGCACCGGCACGTGCCTCACGTGCGGCGTTGGCCGCCTCGAGCTCGCCACGGCTGATGCGGCCGTCGCCATCGGTATCCAGTCGCGCCAGTGCGTCGATGCCGGCGTGGCGGTGGCCGCCGCGATGGCCGCCACGGGGCCCGTGGCCCTTGCGTGCGCCGCGCAGTTCCTCGCGCTGCAGGCGGCCGTCGCCATTGGCATCGAGGGCGTCGAAGCGCGCGGCCAGCCGCGTGGATGCCGCGGCTTCGGTGCGGTCGATGACGCCGTCGCTGTTGCTGTCGAGCTGCAGCACGCGGGCGTGGGGGGCCTGTTCCGGCGGGGCAGCGTGGACACCGGCTGCGGCCAGCATGGCCAGGGTGGCGGCGGCGAGCATGTGGATCTTCATCGTGCCTGTCTCCAGTAGGCGGCGTGATTGGCCGCTGGTGAGCACATCAACGCCCGCTGCGCCGTGCACGTTGACCGCCGGCCAGCCGCGTTCAGGCGGGCGACAGTCGCAGGCCGCGCGACCCGCTCCGGTATCCTTCGCGGCGATGCCGTCCTTCCCCACCCTGCCGGCCCGGCTCGTGTCGATCCTCGGCCACCCGCTGCTGGTGTTGCCGCTCGCGCTGCTGTTGCCGATGGCCACGATCGATGCCGCAGGCACCGCGCGCGCCGCCGCCGGCATCGCGGTATGCGCGGCGCTGGTGCTGGGATGGTCGTGGTGGCGCGTGCGCCGCGGACACTGGCGGCATGTCGACGCCAGCAACGTGCACGAACGTCGCAGCCTCAATGTGTTCCTGCTGCCGCTGTTCGTGCTTGGCGCACTGCTGGCGTCGCCGCAGCCCGGGCTGTCGCTGCGCCTCGCGCTGGCCGCGGCGATCATCGCCGTGGCGCTGCTGGCGACGCGCTGGTGCAAGCTGTCGCTGCACGCCGCGTTCGCCGTGTATGCCGCGCTGCTGCTGGGCGCATGGCAGCCTGCGGCGGGCGTTGCGATGCTGCTGTTCGCGATCGCCATCATCGCCTCGCGGCTGGCGCTGGCTCGCCACGGCATGCGCGACGTCGTCGCCGGAGGCGTGGTCGGCGGGCTCGCAGGCCTGCTGGCGGGATGGAGCACCGCGTGAGCGCCGTCAGCGACAACCTGCGCCTGTTCCACACCGGCACCCATGCCTGCGGCTACTGGCCCGAGCGCGAGGCACGCGACCTGGTGCTCGACCCACGCGATGCGCGGCTGCCGGCGTTCTACGGCCAGGCCCTGCAGTGGGGCTTCCGCCGCTCCGGCGACATCGTCTACCGCCCGCATTGCGCCGGCTGCCGCGCCTGCGTGCCGGTGCGCATCCCGCTGGACCGTTACCGGCCCGACCGCAGCCAGCGCCGCTGCCTGGCCCGCAATGGCGATGTCGAGGCACGCGTGCGCCCGGCCAGCCGTGACGACGAGCGGCTGGCGCTGTACCGCCGCTACCTGCAGGCGCGCCATCCGGGCGGCGGCATGGACAGCCACGGCGCTGTCGAGTTCGACCAGTTCCTGCTCGGCCGCTGGGCGGATGCCCGCTTCCTGGAACTGCGCGCCGGTGGCCGGCTGCTGGCGGTGGCGGTGACCGACCTGGTCGAAGGCGCACTGTCGGCGGTCTACACCTTCTACGAGCCCGACGAGGCTGCGCGTGGCCTCGGCACGCTGGCGATCCTGCGGCAGATCGAATGGGCCCGGCGCGATGGCCGCCAGCACCTGTATCTGGGCTACTGGATCGACGGCCACGGCAAGATGGACTACAAACGCCGGTTCCGCCCGCTGGAACGGTTCGATGGCCGCGGCTGGCGCGACATGTGCGAGGACGACCCCACCCGATGATGCGACTCCTGCTGCTGCCTGTTGCGCTCGTGCTGCTTGCCGGCTGCGTGCGCGTCAACGTCCACGGCGACCCCGCCGCCTACCGCCGTGCCATGTCCGATTCCGATCTGCGCGTCGCCACCTACAACGCCTCGCTGTATGCCGACACCGCCGGCGGGCTGGTCGCGCGGCTGGCCAATGGCGACGCCGACGCCCGCAAGGTGGCCGCGGTGCTGCAGCGCGTGCGCCCGGACGTGGTGCTCATCAACGAATTCGACTTCGATCCCGACGGGCGCGCGGCAGACCTGTTCCAGCGCGACTACCTCGAGGTCGCACAGCCCGGGGGCGGTGCCGCGCTGCGCTATCCCTACCGCTACTTCGCGCCGGTCAACACCGGCGTGGCCAGCGGGCTGGACCTCGACGGCGATGGCCAGGTGGGCGTTGAAGGCCGCGCGTACGGCAACGATGCCTGGGGCTACGGCCTGCACCCGGGCCAGTACGGCATGCTGCTGCTGTCGCGCCACCCGATCGACGGCGCACGCGCGCGCACCTTCCAGCACCTGCGCTGGAGCGCGCTGCCGGATGCACGCCGGCCGGTGCTTCCGGACGGCCGCCCGTTCCATGCCGATGCGGTGTGGTCGCAGTTGCGGCTGTCGTCGAAGTCGCACTGGGACGTGCCGGTGCGCACGCCGCTGGGCACCGTGCACATGCTGGCCTCGCACCCCACGCCGCCGGTGTTCGATGGCGCGGAGGACCGCAACGGCCGCCGCAATGCCGACGAGATCCGCCTGTGGCGCGAATACATCTCGCCCGGCGCGAAGCCATGGCTGTGCGACGACGCCGGCGCCTGCGGCGGGCTGCCCGGGGACGCGCGCTTCGTGATCCTCGGCGACCTCAACAACGATCCGGCGGATGGCGACGGGCTGCACGACGCGGTGAACGCACTGCTCGGGCATCCGCGCGTGGTGCGCCATCCCACGCCATCGAGCGCCGGGGCACTCGCCGCCGCGCGCGCCGCGCCCGCGGTACATGCCGGCAGGGGCGGCAACCCCGCCCATGGCACCGGTGACTTCGGCGGCCGTGTCGGCGTGCTGCGGCTGGACTATGCGTTGCCGTCCACCGGCATGCGCCTGGCCGGCACCGGCGTGTACTGGCCGGCACCGGGCGAACCGGGCGCGGACCTCGTCGACGGTTCGGACCATCGGCTGGTATGGGTCGACCTCGCACCCTGAAAAGCGGTCCGTTGCGGAGCGTGCTGCCCGGCCACGGGACACAGCGGATCGGCGCGGCTCAGGATCCGTCGCGGCGATAGCGTCCGTCGACCCCGCCGCGGAGCCCGCAGCCGCGGTAATCGCTGCTGACCCGGGCGACATCGCCGTCGAATTCGACGCGCACCTGCGCCGGCTCGGCCTCGAGATCCGCAGCGCTGACGCTGATGGTGTCGCCCTCGAACGGCACCACCGGCGCCTCGATGCGCCCGTCACGCAGTGGCCCACGCGCGCGGATTTCACAGTCGGCAGCGACGCCGGGGCCATCGGCAGGGTCGCCCCCGGCGACAACCGCAACCTCCCATTCGCCGCCCTGCTGTTCGAGTCTCAGCGTGCCGGTGCGCGTGCCCTCCAGGTGCCAGAGACCGGCGGGGTCCGGGGCGGCCGGCGCCCGGCCGGCGGGCGCCTCCTGCGCGCAGGCCGCAAGCAACGGCGCTGCGCCCAGCGCCATCGCCAGCACCCCCGCATCGCGGCGTCGACGTGTGGGCGTACCGCGCATGTCAGCGGCCCTCCAGCATGGCGAGCGCGTCGGCACGTTCGCTGGCGAAGCGGTTGGCGACGCTCTGCTGGGTGGATGCCGGCGAACTGCTGAAATAGACCAGATTGCCGTTGGCGTCGCGGCGCCCGCGCTCGTCGTAGATCGCATCGATCAGCGCGCGGTCGTAGGTCTCGCCATCGGCGGGCCGGATGCCGCGCGCCTCGACGTTCGCGATCGCGCGATTGACCACCGCCGACTGCGGCCCGTGCTGCACGGCGGTCGACCACACCGCGTCGCGCACCGCCGGCGAGCGGGTGGTGAGGTCGACGCCGCTGTTGCGCCTGACGTGGGCCATCTGCACGTCGTAGTGCGTGCGTTCGATAAAGGCGTGCTGCGCGGCGCCGAAGGCGTCGGGCTCGCGCGCGGCGATCACACGCCAAGTCGCGCTGAAGCCCGCGCTGCCCGGCGCTGCGCCAGCGAATTCCGCCGCCCACCGCGCGCCCTCGTTGGCGAGGAATTCCTGCGGCCTGCCACGGTTGGTGGCCAACTGGTAGCTGCCGTAGGACACGCCACCCGGGTCGCCCTGCCCGGTCGATACCGTGCCGGGGCCGCGGCCGCCGGTCTCGTAGCGTTCCGACAGCCGACCGGGCACGTGGCCGTCGCCGGCACCATTGCCGGCAGGCGGTGACGCATCCGGAGCCGACACCGGTGCCGAGGTTGCAGGCGCGGGGGCCGGCGCGGGCGCGGTGGCGCTCGCCCCCGGCAGGGCCAGCCACTGACCCGGGTGGATCAGGTCCGGGTTTCGGATCGCCGGATTGGCCGCGACGAGATCGCGTAGCGCGAGGCCCTCGCGTGCCGCGATCCCCGACAGGGTGTCCCCGGCGCGCACTTCCAGGCCGCGGCTGCCCTGGGGGAGTTCGATCACCTCGCCGGGATAGATGACATCCGGATTGAGCACGCGCGGGTTGGCCGCCAGCAGCGACTCCAGCGGCACGCCGTAGCGCACGGCGATCGCCGACAGGGTGTCGCCGCGGGCGATCTCATGGCGGTCGCGGGCCGGCTGCGGGATGCCCGGATCGGACACGCGGTCGCTGACAGGAGAAATGGCCATGGCAGGGGTCTCCGGTGGATGCCCCGAGTGTCGCGGGCGCGCCACGCACGGGCATCCCCGGGCCGACCCTAGCCGGCGCGCAGGTGCGACCGGGTTCGCAGCCTGCTGCCGGTGCCGGCGCGCGAAGCCGCAGGACCGACGGCTCAGTCCAGCGAGATCGTCAGCGCGGCCGCCGCCTCGCGTGCCACCGTACGTGCGGCATCGACGTCGGCAGCGCGCGCCAGGGTCACGCCGACCCGGCGCTGCCCTTCCACGCGCGGCTTGCCGAACAGCCGCAGCGCGGTATCGGGTGCGCGCAGCGCCGCTTCGACCCCGGCGAACGCCGGCACGCCGTGGCCCTCGGCCAGCAGTGCGCACGAGGCCGACGCACCGAGCGCCGCCACGGTGCCGTCGGCATCCACCGGCACCGGCAGGCCGAGGATCGCGCGCGCATGCAGTGCGAATTCGCTCAGTTCCTGCGAGACCAGGGTGACCAGGCCGGTGTCGTGCGGGCGCGGCGAGACCTCGGAGAACCACACCTCGTCGCCCTTCACGAACAGTTCCACCCCGAACACGCCCCAGCCGCCGAGGTCGTCCGTGATCACGCGCGCGATATCGCGCGAACGCGCAAGCGCGACCGGCGACATCGGCTGCGGCTGCCAGCTCTCGCGGTAATCGCCATCGCGCTGCAGGTGGCCGATGGGCGCGCAGAACGCGGTGCCGCCGGCATGGCGCACGGTCAGCAGGGTGATCTCGTAATCGAAATCGACGAAGCCCTCCACGATCACCCGCCCGGCGCCGGCGCGGCCGCCGGTCTGTGCGTACTCCCATGCGCGCTGCACGTCGGCGTCCCCGCGCACCAGCGACTGTCCCTTGCCCGACGACGACATCACCGGCTTGACCACGCACGGCAGGCCGATTTCAGCAACCGCCGCGCGGTAGTCCTCGACGGTGTCGACGAAGCGGTACGGCGAGGTCGGCAGGCCCAGCGTCTCGGCCGCCAGCCGGCGGATGCCCTCGCGATCCATGGTCAGCCGCGCCGCCCGGGCGGTGGGGATCACCCGCATGCCGCTGCCTTCCTGCACGGCCTCGCGCTCCAGCCCCTCGAGGGTCTGCGTGTGGATGGCCTCGATCTCGGGAACGATGAGGTGCGGGCGCTCGCGCGCCACCAGTGCGCGGATCGCGGCACCGTCGAGCATGTCGAGCACATGGCCGCGATGGGCCACCTGCATCGCCGGTGCATCGGCATAACGGTCGGCGGCAATCACCTCCACGCCGAAACGCTGCAGCTCGATGGCCACCTCCTTGCCGAGCTCGCCGGAACCGAGCAGCAGCACGCGGGTGGCGGACGACGACAGCGGCGTGCCGAGACGGAGCATGGTGGTTCCTGGCCGGGAGGGGGCGCCATTGTAGGCGGCGGCAACCGAGTTGACAGATAGATATCATTTCGATATCAATCACCGCAGGCCACCCCGGCCCTGCGGAGACCGCCATGAAGGAAAACCCGACCCGTTCCCTGCCCGGCATTCCGATCCTGCTGGGCCTGTTGCTGCTCCTGGCCGCTGCCGGCTGGGCGTTCTTCGACGCCGCACTCGGCGGCGGCCCCGGCCTGCAGCTGGTGGCCGCGATCGGCGTCGGCGTCCTCGCGCTGCTGCTGATGGTCGGCCTGTACATGGTGGAGCCCAACCAGTCGGCGGTGGTGAGCCTGTTCGGCAAGTACGTCGGCACCGTCCACGACAACGGCCTGCGCTGGAACAACCCGTTCTTCAGCAAGCGCAAGGTCTCGCTGCGGGTGCGCAACTTCGAAAGCGGACGGCTCAAGGTCAACGAGCTCGAAGGCAGCCCGATCGAGATCGCCGCGGTGATCGTGTGGAAGGTGGTGGATTCCGCCGAGGCCGTGTTCAACGTCGACGACTACGAGAGCTTCGTGCACATCCAGTCCGAGGCGGCGTTGCGCGCGATGGCCACCAGCTATCCCTACGACCAGCACGAGGAAGGCCAGATCTCGCTGCGCAGCCACCCCAACGAGATCTCCGAGCACCTCAAGGTCCAGCTCGACGAGCGCCTGGCCAAGGCCGGCGTCGATGTGCTCGAGGCGCGCATCAGCCACCTCGCCTACGCGCCGGAAATCGCCCAGGCGATGTTGCAGCGCCAGCAGGCGAACGCAGTGGTCGCGGCACGGGCGCGCATCGTCGCCGGCGCCTGCGGCATGGTCGAGATGGCGCTGGCCGAACTGCAGAAGTCCGGCGTGGTGCAGCTCGACGAGGAGCGCAAGGCGGCGATGGTCAGCAACCTGCTGGTCGTGCTGTGCGGTGACCGCGGCACCCAGCCGGTGGTCAACGCGGGTTCGCTGTACTGATGGCCGACGGCATGTTCGCGGCGGCGCTGATCGCGCTCACCAGCGTGCCGGCGTTCCTGCTGGCACGCAGCTTCCGCCACGACCGCCCGCGCATGGCGACCGTGCTGCGCCTGGTCGGCCTGGCGATGCTGGCCGGCGCCCTGGGCCTGGCCTGGGCCGACGGCGACCGCACCCGCACGCTGGCCGTCGCGGTGGCGATGGCGCTCGCGGTCAACGGGCTGGCGGTGGCGGTCCTGGTGGATGTCATCCGCCGGCGACGTGGCGGGACATGACCGCGAAGAAGGCCTACCCGCTGCGCATCAACGCCGAGATCCTCGCGGCGGTGCAGCGCTGGGCCGACGACGAGCTCCGCAGCGTCAACGCGCAGATCGAATACGTATTGCGCGACGCGCTGCGCAGGGCGGGCCGGCTCGACGGCCCGCGTGGCTCCACAGACGAAGGACACGACGATGAGTGATCGCTGGCAGTACAAGGTCGAAGAGGTCAAGGGCAACGTGTGGGGCACGATTAAGCCCGCCGACATCGAGGAGCGGCTGCGCGCACTCGGCGCGCAGGGCTGGGAACTGGTCAACGCGGCGCACACCGGCCAGTGGGGCCCGACCTTGCTGTTCCTGAAGCGCCGCGGCTGAGGCCGGCGCCGCGGTCCCGGTGAGTGCGGGCCACCGGCGTCGGCCGCCACTCTGTGGCAGCCTGCGCATGCGATCCGCAGGGGATCGCCCACCGCCACCCAGGGAGATTGACGATGACGGGATCGACGATGAGGACCAGCCTTGCCAGCTGGACGACCGCACTGCTGCTCGCCTTCGCGACCTGCGTGGCGACAGCCAAGGACCCCCCGCAGGCCGGCGCCGTGGCCGCCATCGACCAGCTCGAGGCCGGCGAATTCGACGCGTTGCACGGACGGTTCAACGCTGACATGGCGGCGCAGGTCGATGCGGGGCAGCTGCGCCAGGTCTGGGACGGGCTGTTGGCGCAGGCCGGCGCGCTGCAGTCGCGCGGGGAGCCGGTGCAGCAGCAGCACCAGGGCTACGACGTGGTGGTGACGCCGTTGCAGTTCGAGCGCGCAAGCTTCAACGCGATCGTCAGCTTCGATGGCGAAGGCCGGATTGCGGGCCTGCTGCTGCAGCCGGCCGGCCAGCCCTAGAGGCCGCACACACCGGGATGTCTCCCGGTGCCGCCACCCGGACGCCTCAAGGGCCGTGGCAGGCCAGCGCTACACTGGCCTGCCCCGTGCGCTTTCCGGAGCCGTCGTGCGCGCCCTGCCCCGCCTGCTGATCAACACCGCCGACATCGAACTGTGGCCGGCGGACCTGCTGCGCGCGCGCGACAGCCACGACCAGCGTGCGCTGGCGCTCGCCCGCTGGGTGCTGCGCCGCAAGAGTGACGGCCGCTATCTCGCCGCCGCGCTCGATCAGGGCCTGGTCGAACTGCTGCCGCGCTGGCAGGCCGGGCTGGCGGCCGATGCCGCCCTGCGCGCCCTGGCCAGCGCCCCCGTGCTGCGCGGCGAACGCCTGCCGCGCGCACATGCCCTGCCGGTCCACGGGCTGGAGGCACGCCTGGCGGGGCTCGGCCTCGATGCCGACGCCTATGCTGGACGGACCGGGCTTGCGCTGGTGGCCGAACCGGCCTGGCTGGCCTTTGCCGGCCACGACCGCCACGCCCGTCCGCTCTGGCTGGAACGCGATGCCGCGCTCGCCTGGCAGCGCATGCAGGCCGCGGCGCGCGATGACGACATCTGGCTGGAGTCGGTGTCGGGCTACCGCAGCCACGCCTACCAGCTGGGGATCTTCGCCCGCAAGCGTGCCCGCGGACTGCACGTGCAGGACATCCTCGCGGTCAACGCCGCGCCCGGCTTCAGCGAACACCACTCGGGCCAGGCGCTGGATATCTCCGCGCCGGGCGAACCGTCGGCGGAGGAAAGCTTCGAACACACCACCGCATTCGTATGGCTGCAGGAACACGCTGCTACCCACGGCTTCGCGATGAGCTATCCGCGCGACAACCCCCACGGCATCGTCTACGAACCCTGGCACTGGCGTTACCGCGCTGCCGCGTGAGGCCGCGCGCCCGCGATATCGCCAGCACCACTGCGTAATAGGGCATCGCAGGCGCGAGCGCCTGCAAGCGCCGGGCTATTCCTGCGAGCGCGGGGTCGGCGCCTTTGCCGCCTGCGCCGCGTCGGCGATCCGCCACAGATAGAACGCCGCGTAGGTGCGGTACGGCCCCCAGCGCTCGCCCCGCAGCGCAAGTTCGCGCGGTGTCGGCATGGTCTCCAGGCGATCGACGATCTGCGCACCCTTGCGCACGCCCAGATCGTCCACCGGCAGCAGGTCGGGGCGGCCGAGGCGGAACATCAGCATCATTTCCACGGTCCAGCGGCCGATGCCGCGGATCGGCACCAGTGCCTCGATGATCGCCTCGTCGTCCATGCCGGCCATCCGCCGCAGGGAGGGGATCTCCCCGCCGGTTTCACGCGCGGCGAGGTCGCGCAGCGCCAGGGTCTTGTTGCCGGAGACGCCGCAGGCACGCAACGCGGCGTCGTCGACGCGCGCGAGGGTGTCGGCATGCAGGCGGCTGGAGCCGATCGCCACCTCGACCCGGCCGACGATGGTCGCGGCAGCCTTGCCCGACAGCTGCTGGAACAGGATCGCGCGGGCCAGCGCGTCGACCGGATCGAACGCGCGGCGCCAGCGTGGATCGGGCGCGATGGGCCCGATACGGCGCATCCAGGTGGCCAGCTTGCGGTCGCGCCGCGACAGCCACCCGTGCGCGGCAACCGTATCGAAACCCCTTGCGTGGCGTGGCATACATGGTCCCGCGGCGGTTGGCCGGCCATGTTTGCCCACCGTCCCGCCGGCCGCCAGTGCCGGCACGTGGACGCTTCCTAGCGGCGCAGAGCGTCCACGGCCAGCAGCAGCCAACCCAGCATCATCGACATGCCGCCCCACGGCGCGGCACGGGTCGGCCAGCCCGCCAGAGCGGCGCCGGCGAGACTGCCGGAGAACACCAGCACGCCAAACAGCAGCAGCGCGAGTGCGATGAGCGCCGCGCCCCGCAATGCCTGCCGCCCCAGCACGGCAAGGGCCACGCCATGGCCGAACGCGAACATGGCCGCCAGCATCATCCGCGACTGCGCTTCGCCCTCGAGCCCGTGCGACGCGTACGCGGCTGCCGCAACCGACACGCCTGCGCACAGCGCCCCCATGGCGGCAAGCCAGCGTTGCGAAGGATGGACGCCATGGTCCCTGGTCATCGGCTCACTCACTCCCTGGGTGTTGCTGAACCTCGCGCCCAAACGCGCGCGCCGCGCCCGGTGAGGGGCGCGGCGCGGCGGGACAGCGGTGCGTGGACCTTACTGCTTGACGGTCCAGAACACTTCGTATTCGCCGTCGGCGGTGAACGCCGCATCGACGCCGTTGACGTAGTTCTCGAACGGACGGCCGATCACCTCGTGGCCCTGGGTCATCGCCCAGGCGCGCAGCGCGTTGCGGACGTTGTCCAGCTCGGCCATGAAGCCGGTGTAGTTCGCCCGGGCGACGCGCACCGGCGGGCTGTGCACGTATTCCACCGGGCCCATCAGCTGCAGGCCGGTCAGCGGCTGGGTGGCATCGGCCACCGGTGCAGGCGCGGCTTCACCCTCGCCCTCGTCCGACGCGTCAGCACCACCGGCACGCACCGGCACCGCGATGTCGAAGGTGTAGGTCTCGCGGCCCAGCTCGGAGGTGATGATGCGCATCGGACCCGCCGCCTGCAGCTTGTTGGCGGCCAGGGTGCGGTTGATCCACTCCATGTTGTCCTTCATCGAGGACATGATCGCGTCGTTGCTGCGCTCGATCGCACCGGCCTTGACGATCAGCAGGTGTTCGGCCGGCAGCTCGGTCGTGGTGAGGTCGCGCAGGCTGCTGCCTTCCACGGCGTAGTCGACGTTGGGCACCGACGCCAGCATGTTGGTCAGGCGCTTGAGGCCGATCTGCATGTTGTCGCCGACGTTGCGCGCGACGTACAGGCCGGCGTAACGGCCCAGCAGGTCCCAGCCGTAATCGACGTTGTAGGTCTGGGTGATCTCGATGTTGCGCCCGCTGCGGCCGGTCGGGCGCAGGGTGATCTCGCTGCGCTTGTTGTTGCCGCGCTGGTCGTTCTCGATCGCGTAGGCGACCTTCGTGCGCGGCTCGGACTCGACGATCTCCCAGCTGCCCGTGCCGATGTTCCCGACCGAAGACTCGTAGGACATCGTGGCACCGACGCCCGAATCGGGGCCGGAAAGCTGGATCTGGATGCGCGGATCCTGGACGGCATACGGGTGCCAGTCGTCGAAACGGCGGAAACTGTTGATGGTGTCGAACACGATCGACTGGCGGCGATTGGTTTCCACCTTCTCTTCCAGCGAACGGCTGGACGGAAGGAGCACGCCGATCACCAGGAACATCACGGCGGTGATCGCGAGGGCAATCAGGATCTCGAGCAAACGGGTCATTCAGGGTTCTCCAGGACCGGAACCGGGCAGTGCCGGGGCGCAGACCGGCAATCGTACAAGATGTTCCGGGTCCGGCGACAGCAAAACGGAAGCGATTTCATGTGCGTGATGCGGTCGTCGGCGGCGGGACGGCCGCACGACGGCGCGCTCACACGAGCTTGAGCTCGAAGGCTTTCAACACCGCCCGGGTGCGGTCGCGCACGCCGAGCTTCGAGAGGGCGAGCGGCCACCGCCTGCGAGGCACCGCCTCGCGTGGCCGCGAGCGCCAGCCGCACAAGCGGCGGGCCGGACATCCTCCGCCTCACACGAGCTTGAGCTCGAAAGCCTTGAGCACCGCCCGGGTGCGGTCGCGCACGCCGAGCTTCGAGAGGATGTTCGAGACGTGGTTCTTGATCGTGCCCTCGGCCACACCAAGCGAGTTGGCGATCTCCTTGTTGGAGAAGCCGCCGGCCATCAGCCGCAGGATCTCGGTCTCGCGGTCGGTGAGCGGATCCGGGCGATCGAGGCTGACGAACTCGTTGCGCATGTGCTCGAGCCCCGACAGCAGCCGCTGGGTCATCGCCGGCTGCACCAGCGACCCGCCGTTGGCCACGGTGCGGATCGCGCCGACCAGCTGGTCGAGCGACACGTCCTTGAGCAGGTAGCCCTTGGCGCCGGCCTTGATCCCGGCCAGCACCAGCTGGTCGTCGTCGAACGTGGTGAGGATGATCGTCGGCGGCAGCCGGCCCTCGCGCGACAGCATCTGCAGCGCTTCCAGGCCCGACATCACCGGCATGCGCATGTCCATCAGCACGACGTCGGGCTGCACCTGCGGGATCAGTTCGACGGCCTGGCGGCCATCCCCGGCCTCGGCCACAACCTCGATGCCGCCATCCAGCGCGAGCAGCGAACGGATGCCCTGGCGCACCAGGGTTTGGTCATCGACCAGACAGACGCGGATCATGCCGTTCTCCTTTGCTGGATGGCCCGGCCGCTTCGTTGCCGCCGGAGGTGTCCTGGGATTGCCGCTTGCGCCGGGGCTGCACGCGCGCGCCCTCGGCGGCGCGGGCCACGCGCTCCGCCGGCGCCGACAACGGCAGTTGCAGCTGCAGATGGAAGCCCTTTGCGGGCGCGGTCTCGATCGCGACACTGCCGCCATAGGCCGCCAGCCGCTCGCGCATGCCGCGCAGCCCGTTGCCGACATTGGCGACCTCGGCGCCACGACCGTCGTCGCGGGCGTCCAGGCGCACGCCATCGGCGGCCAGACTGTAGCGCAGCCAAAGCTGCTCGGCCTGGGCGTGGCGCACCGCGTTGGTGATGATTTCCTGGGTACAGCGCAGCAGCACGTGGGCGCGCTCCGGGTCGTCGAGCAGGAACGGCTCGGGCATCTGCATGTGGATGCGCAACGCGGGCACGTTCTCGGCCAGCGGGCGCAGGGTGGCGCCGAGGTCGATGGCGTCGTCGTCGCGCAGCTGGCTGACCGCCTCGCGCACGTCGCTGAGCAGCAGCTTGGCCAGCGTGTGCGCCTGCTGCACGTGTTCCTGCGCGGTGCCGCTGGTCAGGTGGTTGGCCACCTCCAGGTTCAGGCTCAGCGCGGTCAGGTGGTGGCCCAGCAGATCGTGCAGTTCGCGCGAGATCCGCGTGCGCTCGTTGACGCGGACGCTCTCGGCCAGCAGCGCACGGGTGGCCCGCAGCTCGGAATTGAGCCGCCGCTGCTCGTCACGCGCGCGCGCCTGCTGGCGCGCCACCAGTCCGGTCACGAAGGCGAAGCCGGTGAAACCCGCATACAGGCTGGCCTGCAGCAGCGCCTCCAGCCACGAGAAGTCCAGCCCGCGCAGGTACACCGGCACGATCACGAACTCGCAGGCCACCAGCAGGGCGATACCCAGCCAGACCGGCATCAGCCAGGGCAGCACGCAGGCCACCACCATCAGCAGGATGCTGCCCAGCCCGGACTGGCTGTAGTAGCTGATCGCGATGGCGCTGCCGGCCAGCAGCGCCGTCAGGACGTGATCGAGCGCGCCGATCCGGCGTTCGCCCAGCGCGCGGGTGAGCCAGGCGTAGGACAGCCCGAACACACCCCAGGCCAGCCACGCCCGCATGGCGCTGCTCAGGAAGGCCGCCTGCCCGGGGTCCGGAACCTCGAGATCGGCCTGGGTGACCGTGCGCACCAGCAACGGCAGGCCGATCACCCCCCAGGTGAACAGACCGGCGTAGCGCAGCAGGCGATTGTTGTTGAGGTGCTGGATCATCGCGACGATCGTAGTGAAGACGGGCCGGTGGCGAGGTTGCCGGAAGTCATGGCGCCGCGCCCGCGGGGCGGCATGCGATAATCCGGCTTCCGCCCGCCGCGATGCGCGCGGCGTGCCTGCTGCAACCCAGGATGTCCCAAATGTCGATCGTCATCCGCGACGTGCGCGAGCACGAGCTGGATTCCATCCTTGCCCTCAACAACGCCGCCGGTCCTTCGATCCTGCCGCTGGATGCGGCCCGCCTCCGACGCTTCCACGACACCGCGGAATACTTCCGCGTCGCCGAGCGCGACGGCAACCTCGCCGGGTTCCTGGTCGGTTTCGGCTCGGGCTCCGGCCACGACAGCAGCAATTTCCACTGGTTCCGCGAGCACAGCGGCGACGCCTTCTTCTATATCGACCGCATCGTGGTCGCCAGCCGACGTCGCGGCGGTGGCGTCGGCCGGGCGTTCTATGCCGACGTGCAGTCGTACGCCGAGGTGCGCTACCCGGTACTGGCCTGCGAGGTGTTCGTCGAACACGACAGCGACCCGGCGCGCCTGTTCCACGGCAGCTTCGGCTTCCTCGAAGTCGGCCAGCACGTGATGCCCGGCAATGGCGTGCGCGCCTCGATGCTGGTCAAGCCACTGTGCAGCCACGCCTGGGTGCGCCAGCGCTACGGCGGGGAACTCCCCGACGTGCCGTGGCTGCTGCGCCCGCGCGCCAGCGCGCCGCTCGTCCATCGACCGACGGGCACCTGACCATGGCCGCAACCAGCATGGATTTCGAACCCGCCGGCGAGCTCAAGTTCGGCCAGGTCGGCATCGCCAACCTGCGCGTGCGCAGGCTCGACCCGGAACGCCTCGCCGCGGAAATGCGCGACCGCGTGACCCGCGCACCGAACCTGTTCGCACGCGCGGCGGTGGTGCTCGATTTCGGCGGCCTGCCGGCCACGCCCGGCGTGGACGAGGCACGCGCACTGATCGATGCGCTGCATGGCGCCGGCGTGCTGCCGGTGGCCCTGGCCTGGGGCAGCAGCGACAACGCGCGGCTGTCCGAGCAGCTCGGGCTGCCGCTGCTGGCCAAGTTCCGCGCCCAGTACGAGCGTGGCGACGAGCCATCGCCGGCGCCCGCGGCCGAGACCACGCCGCTGCCGCCCGAGCCCGCACCTCCGCCGCCCCCGCCCCCGGCGGCCGGCGCCGGTGATCCGGGCCTGATGCAGACGCTGCCGGTGCGCTCCGGTCAGCAGATCTACGCCGAGAACCGCGACCTCACCGTGCTGGGCGCGGTCGGTGCCGGTGCCGAGGTGATCGCCGACGGCTCGATCCACATCTACGGCCCATTGCGCGGCCGTGCGCTGGCCGGCGCCCAGGGCAATGCCGGCGCGCGGATCTTCTGCCGCGCCTTCCAGGCCGAACTGGTCGCCGTGGCCGGGCGCTACAAGGTGCTCGAGGAAATCCCGAAGGAACTGCACGGCAAGGCGGTACAGGTCTGGCTGGAAGGAGACGAGCTGCGCATCGCCGCGCTCGACTGACATGGCGGCGCGGTTTTCCCGCGCTGCCGCAACGATTACGCTAGCGGCCTGCATGCCAGGCGCCGGATGCGCGCATCCGGCACGTGCCCGGGCCTTCCGCGGCACGCCTACGGGCGCAACCCACATTCCGACCGCGCAACCTGCGCGGTCCATTCCAGGAGAACGACATTGGCCGAAATCATCGTAGTCACCTCGGGCAAGGGCGGTGTCGGCAAGACGACCTCCAGCGCCAGCCTTGCCAGCGGCCTTGCCCGGCGTGGCAAGAAGGTCGCGGTGATCGACTTCGACGTCGGCCTGCGCAACCTCGACCTGATCATGGGCTGCGAGCGCCGCGTGGTGTACGACTTCGTCAACGTCGTCAACGGCGAGGCCTCGCTGAAGCAGGCCATGATCAAGGACAAGCGCTTCGACACGCTCTACGTGCTGGCCGCCTCGCAGACCCGCGACAAGGACGCGCTCAGCCGTGATGGCGTCGAGCGCGTGCTCAAGGAACTGTCCGACGACGGCTTCGACTACATCGTGTGCGATTCGCCCGCCGGCATCGAGAAGGGCGCGTTCCTTGCGATGTACTTCGCCGACACCGCGGTGGTGGTGGTGAATCCGGAAGTGTCTTCGGTGCGCGACTCCGACCGCATCATCGGCCTGCTGCAGTCCAAGACCCGCCGCGCCGAGAACGGCGAGCGCGTCAACGAGCACCTGCTGCTGACCCGCTACAGCCCCTCGCGCGTGGAAACCGGCGAGATGCTGTCGATCGGCGACGTCGAGGAAGTGCTCGGCCTGAAGACCATCGGCGTGATCCCGGAATCCAGCGACGTGCTCAACGCGTCGAACAAGGGCGAGCCGGTGATCCTCGACATGGAATCCAACGCCGGCCAGGCCTACGACGACGCGGTGGCGCGCATCCTCGGCGAGAGCCGGCCGATGCGCTTCACCCATGCCGAAAAGAAAGGCTTCTTCAGCAAGTTGTTCGGAGGTTGACGATGGGCATCCTCGACTTCCTCAAGCCGAAGAAGAACACCGCCAACATCGCCAAGGAGCGCCTGCGCATCATCGTCGCGCAGGAACGCACCGGCCGTGACGCGCCCGACTACCTGCCGCTGCTGCAGCGCGAGCTGCTCGAGGTGATCCGCAAGTACGTCAGCATCGATGCCGATGCGGTCAAGGTGGACCTGGCCAAGGAAGGCGACCACGACGTGCTCGACATCTCGGTCGCGCTGCCCGATGGGCGCCCCGGCCCGGCCTGACCGGGACCACGGCAGGCAGATGTCCGCCGCCCCGCTCCCTGCGCCACCGTCCGCGGCGGGCGGCGAGGACAGCGTGCTGCGGGTTGCCGACGTGCCGTTGCCGGCAGCGTCGACGCTGCTGGCCACGCACGGACTGGCGCTGCATCTGGTCGAGCCGGATGCGGACATCCCCGGCTCGTACTGGGGCGCGCCCGAGGCCGGCGTGATCGGCGCCAACGTGTACGTGCGCGCCGATACGCCGGTGCACTCGATGCTGCACGAGGCCTGCCACCTGATCGTGCTGCCACCCGAGCGCCGCGCCGCGGTGCACACCGACGCCACCGACTCGGTGGCCGAGGAAGACGCCACCTGCTACCTGCAGATCGTGCTCGCCGATGCATTGCCGGGGGTCGGCCGCGACCGTCTGATGGCGGACATGGATGCCTGGGGCTACAGCTTCCGGCTGGGCTCCGCGCGCGCGTGGTTCGAGCACGATGCCGCCGATGCGCGCGAGTGGCTGGTGGCGCGCGACCTGCTGCCGGCCGGCTGCTGACCGGCCCATGTCGCCCGCACCTGCGAGCCCGTTGCCCCGGGCATCCGCACAGGGCTTCTCCGCGGATGGGCGGCTCTGGCAGGGCATGCAGGTGGTGGCACGCGGCGCCAACCGTGTGTGTGTGGTCGATCCGGACCTGCCGGGCCACTGCCTGAAGTACCCGTTGCCGGCGGACCCGGCCCTGCACCGTCCGCTGCGCCACCGCGTGCGCGATGCATGGGCCGCGCATTGGCCATCGAAGCAGGCCAATGCGCTCGAACTCCGCGCGTGGCGGCAGTTGCACGCGCGCCTGGGCGGCCGCCTCGACGGCCAGGTGGCACCCTGTGTCGGGCTGGTCGACACGCCCGCGGGCCGTGCATTGCGCTGCGCACTGGTGACCGGCACCGACGGCAGCCCGGCCCCCAGCCTCTACGCGCTGCTGTTCGGCGCCGAGCGCGGCCGCCACCACGCCGACGCGCTGTGCGATGCGGTCACCCGCTTCGAAGCCTGGCTGCATGCCAACGCCATCCCGCTGTTCGACCTCAACAGCGGCAACCTCGTTGTGACCGGGGACGCCGGCCGCCCCGAGCTGGTCTGCGTCGACGTCAAGTCGGTGCTCGGCGGCAAGGAAGTGCTGCCGATCTCGCGCTGGTCGCGGCGCCTGATGCACCGCAAGATCGCGCGCCGCGCCGAACGCCTGCGCGCGCGCATCCGCGCCCATGCGCCCCTTGCGGGCGCGCCGGACGGCCACTAGCCTGCCGGGTTCAATACCGCCCCGTGGGTGCACCGTGAACCACCGCCTGACCCTGACCCTGCTTGCCGGTGCCTGCCTGGCGCTGTCGGCCTGCCAGCGCTCGCCCGACACGGCCGCGCACCCGGAAATCCCCAAGAACGAGACCGCCGACCAGTTCGTGGCCCGGGTCAACGACGAGTACCGCGCGCTGTACCCGGAAACCACCGCCGCGCAGTGGCTGTCGTCCACCCATATCAGCGACGACAGCCAGCTGCTGGCGGCCAAGGCCAGCGAGCGCTGGCTGACGAAACTCAATGGCTGGATCGAGCAGGCGCGCAGGTTCGAGGGGCAGGAGATGTCGCCGGAAACCGCGCGCGCGATCCACCTGCTGAAGCTCAAGACGGCGATGCCGGCCCCGCGCGACCCGGAAAAACTCGGTGAGCTCACCCGCATCGCCACCCGCATGGAAGGCACCTACGGCGCCGGCACCTACTGCAGCGGCGAAGGCGCGCAGCGCAGCTGCCGCCAGCTGGGTGAGCTGGAGGACGTGCTGCGCGGCAGCCGCGACTACGACCAGCAGCTCGATGCCTGGCAGGGCTGGCACGGCGTGGCAAGCCCGATGCGCCAGGACTATGTGCGCTTCGTCGATCTCGTCAACGAAGGCGCGCGCGAGATGGGCTATGCCGACGCCGGCGAGATGTGGCGCTCCGGCTATGACATGTCGCCGGTGGAGCTGTCGGCCGAGACCGACCGCCTCTGGAACCAGGTCAAGCCGCTGTACGACCAGCTGCACTGCTACGCGCGCACCCGGCTGCAGGCGCGCTATCCGGGCCAGGGCGACGTCAACGGCATGCTGCCGGCGCACCTGATGGGCAACATGTGGCAGCAGGACTGGAGCAACCTCTGGGACATCCTCGCGCCATACCCCAACGCGGGCAGCCTGGATGTCAGCGCCACCCTGGAGCGCCAGTACCGCGAAGGCTACGACCGCCGGCTGGCGGCGATGGACACCCTGCCCGACCCGACCGCCCTGGCCGAAGAGGAACGCGCCGCGCAGCTGGCGATCGCCACCACCATGACCCGCCGCGCCGAGGACTTCTACACCTCGCTGGGCATGCCGCAGCTGCCCGATGCGTTCTGGCAGAAGAGCCAGCTGATCAAGCCGCGCGATCGCGACGTGGTCTGCCATGCCAGCGCCTGGCCGATGGATCTCGACGACGACGTGCGCATCAAGATGTGCATCAAGCCGACCGAGGAGGACTTCACCACCGTCTACCACGAGCTCGGCCACATCTATTACTACCTCGCGCAGAAGGCGCAGCCGCCGCTGTTCCAGGAAGGCGCGCACGACGGCTTCCACGAGGCCATCGGCGACACCATCGTGCTGGCCATGACCCCGGATTACCTCGCCTCGATCGGGCTGGTCGACACCCCGCAGCAAAGCCAGGCGGCGCTGATCAACTCGCAGATGCGCATGGCGCTGTCGAAGGTCGCATTCCTGCCATTCGGGCTCATGATCGACCGCTGGCGCTGGGGCGTGTTCGACGGCTCGATCACGCCGGAGAACTACAACAGCAGCTGGTGGGAGCTGAAGGCGCGCTACCAGGGCGTGGCGCCGGTGAGCCCGCGCGGGGAGGAGTTCTTCGATGCGGGTGCGAAGTACCACGTGCCCGGCAACACCCCGTACACCCGCTACTTCCTCGCCCACATCCTGCAGTTCCAGTTCTACAAGGCACTGTGCGAGACCGCCGGCCACGATGGCGCCCTCTACGACTGCAGCTTCTACGGCAATGCGCAGGCCGGCGAGAAGTTCTGGACCATGCTCGGCCGTGGCTCCAGCCAGCCGTGGCAGGCCACGCTGCAGGAGATGGCCGGCAGCGACCGCATGGACGCCGCCGCGGTACTGGAGTACTTCGCGCCGCTGCAGGACTGGCTGAAAGCCCAGAACGAGGGCCAGGCCTGCGGCTGGAGCGCCGGTGCGATGCCGGAAGCGGCCGCGGCGCCCTGACAGCCGTACGACACGGGAAGGGCCCGCATTGCCGGGCCCTTCTGCATTCAGGCCTGCTAGAGCGGCTCCCCCGGCTCGATCACCGGCGGGCCGCTCACCGGGCGCGGCGGGGTGCGGTCACGGCGGCGCTCCCAGCGCCAGAACGCCCAGCCGATGGCGAGGAAGGCCGCCCCACCAAGCGCGAGCGACTGCGCGGAGTGGCTGAGCAGCGGTGACAGCAGGCCGGCGATCAGCGCGTTGAGGACCAGGCTGGTGAACGCCTGCAGCGAGGATGCGGCGCCGCGCTGGCGCGGATACATGTCGAGGATCGACAGCGTGATGATCGGAAACACCAGTGCGATGCCGAACGAGTTCAGCACCATCGGCAGCACCGCCCACGGCACCTGCGGCTGGTCGACGAACAGGTTGTAGGCGATGTTGAGGGCGATCGCCACGCCGCTGCAGGCGAATCCGATGTCCACCAGTCGCCTGCCGCTGATGCGCCCGGCCGCGCGCCCGGACACCCACGCACCCGCCATCATCCCGCTGATCATCGGCACGAAGAACCAGCCGAACTGGCGTTCGTCGAGGCCGAGGATGTCCATCACGAACGCCGGGGCCGAGGCGATATAGAGAAACAGCGCCGAGAAGTTGAATGCCGAAGCGGCCGCCAGCCGCTGGAAGCGCGGATTGACCAGGATCGCCCTGTAGTCGCGCGCCAGGCACGCGGGCACCAGCGACCCGCGCGCCTCGCGCGGATGGGTTTCGGGCAGCCAGCGCCAGGTCGCGAACAGCAGCAGCAGCGAGAACACCACGAGGAACCAGAAGATCATCGGCCAGCGCTGCCAGCCGAGGATCCAGCCACCGATGATCGGCGCGATCGCCGGCGCCACGCCGAAGATCATCGACACCTGGCTCATCAGGCGCTGGGCATCGTCGCCATCGAACATGTCGCGGATCACCGCGCGCCCGACGACCAGCCCGACGCCGGCCGACAGCCCCTGCAACGCGCGGAACACCAGCAGCGTGGGCAGGTCGCGCGACAGCGCGCAGCCGATCGAACCGACGATGAAGACCACCAGCCCGGCCAGGATCACCCTGCGCCGGCCCAGGGCATCCGACAGCGGCCCGTGCACGACGCTCATCACGGCGTAGGCGATGAGGTACACGGCGATGGTCTGCTGCATCGCCAGCTTGTCGGCACCGAACTCGGTGCCCATCTGCGCGAACGCAGGGAAGATGGTGTCGATCGAGAACGGGCCGAACATCGCCAGCCCCGCCAGCAGCAGGGCGATGCGACGGGTGGACGGCACGGAAGACGCGGGGGCAGTCATTCGTGGGACCTCGGCGCCCGGCAGAACCAGCACGTCGGGAAACCCGACGGTGCTGCCGGACGATGGTGAATGGGGGCGGCGTGCCGATTGGCGGCCACGGAACGCGTCATGTTAAGCCAGCACCCCGGTCGGGCCCGTGGTGGCGGGATATAATCGGCCGCAGCAACCGACGGTGGGAGAAGCGGTCCTTTCGAGGCAACCGCTGCCGAAGGCGCAACCGCCCGCAATCGCTCAGGCTCCCCAACCATCGCCGGCACAACTCTGGAGAGACCGGTTCATTCCGGCGCCGAAGGGGCACCAGTCGCAGCACCACGCGGCTCCAAACTCTCAGGCAAAAGGACAGAGGGGCGCATCGACCGCCGGACGACCGGCGTGTCGCTCCCGTATGACGCCGGCGCAGCCGGCCACGCGGGCGACAGCGATGCCCCTCCGCCCGTCTGCCGGAATGCCGTCATGTCCCAGCCTGCCCCTTCCCTGCGCGCCCTCGAACACCACGACGCGTTCCTGGAACGCCACATCGGCCCCAACGAGGCCGAGATCGCCCACATGCTCGAGGTGATCGGCCAGCCTTCGCTGGATGCGATGACCGATGCCATCGTGCCGGCGAGCATCCGCTCCGCCGATCCGCTCGACCTGCCCGCCCCGATCGACGAGCACGAGGCGCTGGCCAGGATCCGCGGCCTGGCGAAGAAGAACCAGGTGTTCCGCAGCTTCATCGGCCAGGGTTATTACGGCACCCGCACGCCGAACGTCATCCTGCGCAACATCCTCGAGAACCCCGCCTGGTACACCGCATACACGCCCTACCAGGCGGAGATCTCGCAGGGCCGCATGGAAGCGCTGATCAACTTCCAGTCCATGCTGTCCGACCTCACCGGCATGGACATCGCCAACGCATCGCTGCTCGACGAGGGCACCGCGGCGGCCGAGGCGATGACCCTGGCCAAGCGCTCGGCGAAGTCGAAGTCCAACGTGTTCTTCGTGTCCGAGCGCGTGCATCCGCAGACGCTCGAAGTGCTGCACACCCGCGCCGATGGCCTCGGCATCGAACTGCGCGTGGGCCCCGATGCGGAGGCCGCGCAGGCCGACAGCTTCGGCGTGCTGCTGCAGTACCCCGATACCTTCGGCCAGGTGCATGACCACGCCGCGCTCGCCGATGCCGTGCACGCGCGCGGCGCGGTGGTGGCGGTGGCCGCCGACCTGCTGGCGCTGACGCTGATCAAAGCACCGGGCGAATGGGGTGCGGACATCGTGGTCGGCAACACCCAGCGCTTCGGCGTGCCGTTCGGCTTCGGCGGCCCGCATGCCGGCTACATGGCCTGCCGTGATGCCTACAAGCGCTCGATGCCCGGCCGCCTGATCGGCGTGTCGGTCGACGCCGAAGGCAACCATGCCTACCGCCTGACCCTGCAGACCCGCGAGCAGCACATCCGCCGCGAGAAGGCGACCTCCAACATCTGCACGGCGCAGGTGCTGCTGGCGGTGATGGCCGGCATGTACGCGGTCTACCACGGCCCCGAGGGGCTCAAGCGCATCGCCCTGCGCACCCATCGCCTGGCGGCCATCCTTGCCACTGCACTGGGCAAGGCCGGCATCACCGTGGGCCCGGACTTCTTCGACACCCTGCACGTGGTCGATGTCGACGCCGATGCGATCCACGCGCGTGCACGCGAGGCCGGCATCAACCTGCGCACGATCGACAGCAACAGCGTCGGCATCAGCCTGGACGAGACCACCAGCCGCGATGACGTCGTCGCGCTTGCGAAGCTGTTCGACGTCGCGATCGACGACATCGACGTGCTCGATGCCGCCGCCACCGACGCGCTGCCGGCCGGCCTGTTGCGCACCTCGGCCTATCTCCAGCACCCGGTGTTCAACACCCATCACAGCGAACACGAGCTGCTGCGTTACATGCGCGCGCTGGCCGACAAGGACCTGGCGATGGACCGCACGATGATCCCGCTGGGCTCGTGCACGATGAAGCTCAACGCCACCGCGGAGATGATCCCGATCACCTGGCCGGAGTTCGCCAACATCCATCCGCTGGCACCGGCAGAGCAGACGCAGGGCTACCAGGAACTGATCGACGGGCTGGAGCGGATGCTGGCCGAGATCACCGGCTACGACGCGGTGAGCTTCCAGCCGAACTCCGGTGCGCAGGGTGAATTCGCCGGGCTGCTGGCGATCCGCGCCTACCACCAGTCGCGCGGTGAAGGCCATCGCGATGTCTGCCTGATCCCGGAATCGGCGCACGGCACCAACCCCGCCTCGGCGCAGATGGTCGGCATGCGCGTGGTGGTGGTGAAGTGCGACCGCGACGGCAACGTCGACGTCGACGACCTGCGCGCGCAGGCCGAGAAGCACGGCGAAAAGCTCGCTGCGCTGATGGTCACCTACCCGTCCACGCATGGCGTGTTCGAGGAGGCGATCGTCGAGATCTGCGAGATCGTCCACCAGCACGGCGGTCAGGTGTACACCGACGGCGCCAACATGAACGCGCTGGTCGGCGTGGCGCGCCCCGGCAAGTGGGGTTCGGACGTTTCCCACCTCAACCTGCACAAGACCTTCTGCATCCCGCACGGCGGCGGCGGCCCGGGTGTCGGCCCGTGTGCGGTGAAGTCGCACCTGGCGCCGTTCCTGCCGCGCGCGTTCGGCGGCGAGGGCGAGGTCGGCATGGTGTCCGCGGCCACCCACGGTTCGGCATCGATCCTGCCGATCAGCTGGATGTACATCGTGATGATGGGCGCCTCCGGCCTGAAGCGCGCCACCCAGGTCGCGCTGCTCAACGCCAACTACGTGGCAAAGCGTCTCGAGCCGCACTACCCCACCCTTTACACCGGCCGCAACGGGCTGGTGGCGCACGAGTGCATCCTCGACCTGCGGCCGATCAAGGACGCCACCGGCATCAGCGCCGAGGACGTCGCCAAGCGCCTGATCGACTTCGGCTTCCACGCCCCCACGCTGAGCTTCCCGGTTGCAGGCACGCTGATGGTGGAGCCGACCGAGAGCGAGGCGCTGCACGAGCTCGATCGCTTCATCGATGCGATGATCCAGATCCGCGACGAGATCCGCGCGGTCGAGGAAGGCCGGCTCGAGCGCGAGGACAACCCGCTGAAGAACGCCCCGCACACCGCCTCCATGGTGACGGGCAGCGAATGGACGCACGCCTACCCGCGCGAACTGGCGGCGTTCCCGCTGGCCACGTTGAGGCGGCAGAAGTACTGGCCGCCGGTGGCACGCGTGGACAACGTGCACGGCGACAAGAACGTGATGTGTTCGTGCATCCCGATCGAGGCGTACAAGGAAGAGGAAGCCGACGCCTGACGCGCCGCGCATCGTAGTAGAACCAGGCTCCCTCCCGTCGCCGGGAGGGGGTTTTCCTGGGCGCCTCCAACTCCGGGACGATGTCGTCGGTCTGAAGTGGCTCGGTACGCGTGTAGCCCCATTGGCCGCCGTGGGACGCTCGCCCCGCTCGGCGAACGGGCGTCGGCGCTGGCCGCGCTCGGGCGCCATTGCCCATCGTGCACACCGCGGGTGTCTCGCTCCGCGGCCGCTTTGGGGCACGCCGGAGTGCAGACGTCGCTGAGGTGCTTCGTTGGGCTTCGCGCTGCCCGTCGCGCGCACCGGGGTGTGTACTCCCCCGGCCGGAGTCCACGTCCAGCTACCACGGCCGGCCCCCGGCCATCCATGGCCGGCTGGGAGCACACACCCCGGTGCACGCGACGGGCCCGGCCAATCGTGGGCGTCGGCACGGAGAGCAACAGCGGGCGCCTCCGCTCTTGCGTGCCGTTGGCGATCTGCAGACTTCGGCACTGAGATCAGGAGCGGTGCCGCGAGAGCCGAATGCCACCGACCAAGGGCTGGTTCCTGTCTTTGACTTTGATCTTCGACCAGACGCGACGACAGCTCGGTGCACGCCGCGGACGCAGGGGGATGTCCAGAGCCGGCCATGGATGGCCGGCGGCCGGATGTGGGAGCAGGACGCGGAGATATCCGGCTGGGCATCCCCCTGTGGCCGTGGCGGGCTGCCGCGCCCCGCCCAGCCGGTGCTCTGGCTCTGGCCCAGGCTTTCCGGGCGCGAAGCTCCGCGCTCGGTGGAAACCCCTAATCGCGAGTTGAACCTTTTTATCGGGGGAGCTGGCGTCACCAACGGGCAACGGCGGTTTAACAGCGGCGGGCACAGCATGGAGGGCCCGAAACCAGGAGCCCCGCCATGCCAGACCTCGCCATTGCCGTACTCGTCGGAAGCCTGCGCAAGGACTCGTTCAACCGGAAGCTCGCCGACGCATTGCCGGCACTCGCGCCCGACGGCGTGCGCTTCGACATCCAGCGCATCGACGACCTTCCGCTCTACAACCAGGACGACGACGACAACCCGCCCGAAGCGGCGACGCGCCTGAAACAGGCGATCACTTCCGCCGACGGCGTGCTGTTCGTGACGCCGGAATACAACCGCTCGGTGCCGGGCGTGCTCAAGAACGCGATCGACCATGCCTCGCGCCCCTATGGCCAGAGTGCGTTCGCAGGCAAGCCCGCCGGCATCCTTGGCGTCTCGATCGGCGCCATCGGCACCGCGTGCGCGCAACAGCACCTGCGCACCATCCTCGCCTACCTCGACATGCCGACGCTGGGCCAGCCCGAGATGTTCCTTGCCGCGGACAAGGTCCTCGAGGACGGCGGCGACATCGCCGCCGGCAGCTGCGACTTCATCCGCGGCTGGCTTGACGCCTACCTCGACTTCGTGCGCCGCCATTCCAGCTGAGCGTCACCCCCGCACGACGTGGCGATATTTTCGCCATATCGTGCGGGGCCGCAGCGGTGGTCACAATTTCGCCACATCGGGAAATCGCCCCGTGCGATGCCGCCGGGTGACCGGTGTCCCGCGCGCTTCCACAGACTTGCCCACAGGCCAGGTGGATAACTCCACGGCGCCCTCTGGACAATTCTTCGCCACCCGGCCGCGGCATCGAAACCGCAGATCCGGACGCGAAGAACGCTTGACTTGCGCAACCGGAGCAGGGTCGCCCTACTCCTCCAGCTCCGGCCGTACACGGAACACCACGCTCATGCGTGGACCCGGATCGCGCCTGGTTTTGGGGATGCCGTGTTCGTGGGTGAGCTGCGAGGCATGGCTCATGCTCAACACGCTGCCCGGCTGCAGATCGACACGCACCAGCCTGCCATCGGCGCGCGCGCGGATGTTCATCTGTCGCGGCGCGCCCAGGGACACCAGCGTGATCGGATGCCCGGGGATGAGCGTATGCAGCTTGTCGTTGTGCATCGCCACCGAGTCGCGGCCATCGCGGTAGAGGTTCAGCCCGACCGCGTTGTAGGGCGCCGGCGCCACGCTCTGCACATGGGCGAGCAGTTCCGGCAACGGCAGGCCTGCAGGTGCCGATGCCAGCCGCCACGACGCCAGCAGCCGCGGCACTTCCACCACCCGGTCGTACATCGGCCGTGACATCTGCCGCCAGGCGATGCCATCGCGCAGCGCCTCGAACCACGCCTGCGCCAGCTCCGCCGGAATCACATCCGGCCAGTAGCGGATGCCGCCCTCGGCGTCATCGACCAGCTGCAGCACCGGGGAAAACAGGTCCATGGGTCAGTGGAAATCGCGCGATGGCAGCGACAGCCCGCCCAGCAGGCCGCTGAGGTCCTCGAGATCGCCGGCGATCAGGTGCTCCACGCCATCCACGCGTTCCCAGCGACCGCGCACCGCCAGCAGGCGCGATTCCAGCAGCGCGCGACGGCGGCGCAGCGCCAGCGTCGGCCAGACGATCACGTTGATCATCCCGTCCTCGTCCTCGAGGGTGACGAAGATCGTGCCCTTGGCGGTGCCCGGGCGCTGGCGCTGGGTGACCAGCCCGGCCACGTGCACGCCGCTGCCATGACGGCGCTCGCGCAGGGCACGCAGACCGAGGATGCGGCGCTGGGTCATCTGCGCACGCAGCAGGGCCATCGGATGTTCGCGCAGGGTCAGGCCGACGCTGTGATAGTCGGCCAGCAGTTCCTCGCCACGTCGCGGCGCCGGCAGTTCCACTGCCACTTCTTCCGGGCTGCCCGGCAGCAATGGCAGGCGGCGTTCGATGCCGGCCACCGCCCAGCGCGCGGCATTGCGATGGCCCGACAGCGACCGCAGCGCATCGGCTTCGGCCAGCGCGGTGCGCGCCTTCTCGTCCAGCCCGGCGCGCAGGCACAGATCGGCGATATCGAAAAACGGCCGCTGCACGCGCGCCTCGACGATGCGCCGCGCCACCGCTTCCGGCAGCCCGGCCACCTGGCGCAGGCCGAGGCGGATCGCCGGTTGCTCGCCGCGATCGTCCTCGTTGCGCCATGGCCGTCCACCGACCAGGGTGCTGTCCCAGTCGCTGTGCATCACGTCCACCGGCAGCACTTCTACCGCCTCACGTTCCGCGCTGCCTCGGCGTGCGTCCTGCACGATCTGGCTGGGCGAGTAGAACCCCATCGGCTGCGAATTGAGCAGGCCGCAGGCGAAGGCCGCCGGCTCGTGGCGCTTGAGCCAGCAGCTGGCATAGACCAGCTTGGCGAACGAGGCCGAATGGCTCTGGGGGAAACCATACGAACCGAAGCCCTTGATCTGTTCGAAGATCTGGTCGATGAACTCCGGCGCATAACCTTTGCCTTCCATCAGTTCGCGGATGCGCACACGGTGCGGCTCCATGTCGCCGCCACGCCGCCACGCCGCCATCGAGCGCCGCATGCGGTCGGCCTCCTCGGGCGTGTAGCCGGCCAGGATCACCAGTTCCATCACCTGTTCCTGGAACAGCGGCACGCCGAGCGTTTCGCCGAGGATCGCCTGCACGTCCGGCGACGGGTACAGGATCGGCTCCTTGCCCTGCCGGCGGCGCAGGTAGGGATGCACCATCTGCCCCTGGATCGGCCCGGGCCGCACGATCGCCACCTCGATCACCAGGTCGTAGAAACGCGCAGGCTTGAGCCGCGGCAGCATCGCCATCTGCGCGCGCGATTCGATCTGGAACACGCCGACCGTATCGGCGATCTGGATCATCGCGTAGGTGTCCTTGTCATCGCCGGGAATCGTGGCGATGTCGTAGTCGCGGCCACGACGCCCGCGCACCAGGTCCAGCGTTTTGCGGATGCAGGTCAGCATGCCCAGCGCCAGGCAATCGACCTTGAGCAGCTTCATCGTCTCCAGGTCGTCCTTGTCCCACTGGATGATGGTGCGCTCGGCCATCGCCGCGTTCTCCACCGGCACCAGGTTCCACAACGGCTCGTCGGAGATGACGAAACCGCCCACGTGCTGCGACAGGTGCCGCGGATGGTCGCGCAGCTGCTCGGTGACGTAGAGCACGCGCTGGATCAGCGGATTGGCGAGATCGAAGCCGGCTTCGGTGATGCGCTGCTCCATCGGCGTGGCCCCGTTGCCCCAGCCGTAGCAGTTGGCCAGCAGGGTGATCTGGTCGGGCGGCAGGCCGAACACGCGGGCCACGTCGCGCACCGCGCTCTTGCCCCGGTAGCTGATCACCGTGGCCGCCAGCGCGGCGCGCTCACGGCCGTACTTCGCGTACACGTACTGGATGACTTCCTCGCGTCGCTCGTGCTCGAAGTCGACGTCGATATCCGGCGGCTCGTTGCGCTCCTTCGACAGGAAGCGCGCCATCAGCAGGCGGGTCTCGTCGGGATTGACCGCGGTGATGCCGAGCGCATAGCAGACCGCCGAATTCGCCGACGAGCCGCGGCCCTGGCAGAGGATCCCGCGGCCGCGCGCGAAGCGGACCACGTCGTGCACGGTGAGGAAGAACGCCTCGTAGCCGAGGCCCGCGATCAGTTCCAGTTCCTCCTCGATCGTCGCCCACACCTTCTTCGGCGTGCCTTCCGGCCAGCGTTCGCGCGCGCCTTCTTCCACCAGCTGGCGCAACCAGGTGGTGGCGGTGTGGCCATCGGGCACCAGTTCCTTCGGGTACCGGTAGGCCAGCGTGCGCAGGTCGAAGCTGCAGCGCCGGGCCAGTGCGACCGCGCAATCGAGCAGGTGATGCGGATGGATATTGCCCAGTGCGCGCCGCGTACGCAGGTGGCGTTCGCCGTTTCGGAACAGGTGCGCACCGCACTCGGCCAGCGGCAGGTTGTGACGGATTGCGGTCAGCGTGTCCTGCACGATGCGTTCGCGGCGGGTGGCCATGTGCACGTCGCCGCTGGCCAGTGCCGGCATGCCGAGTGCATCCGACACTGCCAGCAGGTCCTGCAGCCGCCGTGCATCGTCGCGTTCGCGGTGCAGCTCCACCGCCAGGTGCGTGCGTCCGTCGCCGAACACCCGCTGCAGCCAGCGGCCCTCGTCCGCGTCCGGCTCGCCCCCCGGCAGCCACAGCGCGAACACGCCCGGCGCCGTGTCGGCGAACAGCGTTTCCACGTCCGCGCGCGTCAGCCGGTAGGTGCCCTTGCCGCCGGCGCGACGGCCGGTGGTGATCAGCCTGCACAGCTGCGTGTAGCCCTGCGCGTCCTCCACCAGCAGCACGAAACGCAGGCCGTCGAGCAGCCTGAACTCGCTGCCCACGACCAGCCTGATGCCGGTCGCCTCGGAAGCTTCGAGCGCACGCACGATGCCGGCCAGTGAACATTCGTCGGTGATCGCGAGTGCCTCGTAGCCGCACTGCGCGGCGCGCGCGAACAGCTGCTCGGCACTCGATGCACCACGCAGGAACGAGAAGTCCGACAGGCAATGCAGTTCCGCATAGGCCGGCAGCCTGTCGTCCTCGCCCACCGCATCGTTGGCGGCCTGGCGCAGGCGCTGGCCGACCGCCCAGGCGCGCGGGATCTGCACTCCGGGTGTGTCGCGGCCGAGCCCGTCGAAGAGATCACCGGTCATCGCCAGCCGCCTTCATCCGAACCACCCGTGCAGCATCCAGCCGTCACGCTGGCCGGCGGGCGTATAGGCCCAGGCGCGCTGGCCGAGTGACGTCCGCACCACGTAGTAGTCGCGACGCACGTCGTCGCCATCCCACCAGCCGCTTTCCAGCCGTTCCGGGCCGTGCAGGATGTCGATGCGGCTGTCGCGCAGCGGCAGCGGCTGCGGCAGCAGCCAGCCCGGGCGTGGCGGCCGCGGCGGCGCCGCGGGCGATGCGTCCGCCTCGCCATCGACCCGCCGCCAGGCGCGTTCCGGACGTGGATCGTCGGCAGGGGCGAGCCGGTACACCGCGGCATCGCCCAGCCGGCCACGCAGGCGCTCGCGCAACTGCGGCCACGGGGTGCCCTGCTGCAGGCGCTGGTCGAACAGGTCGCGGCTGGCGGGTACGAACGGCGGCAGCGACGCGGCGTGCAGGCGCAGTGCCACCACCGGGCGCGTCACCTCCACCCGCTCCAGCCGGCTGCGCGCCACCTCGAACAGCAGCGCGGGATCGCGCTCGGGGGCGAGCAGGCCGACGTCCACCGTGGTGTGGCCCTGCTCGTGCTCGAGCCGCAGCTCGAACCGCTGCACGCCGCCATCGCGGATCGACAGCGCGGTGCACAGGTCGCCGATCATCCGCCGCAGCGGGAACAGCAACGCCATGTGGTTTTCGACCTCGTAACCCATCTCGATGCGGGCATCGAAGCGGTCCGGTGGCGCATACCAGGGCAGCGGATCGTCCGCCTCGCCATACAACCGCTGCAGATGGTCGAGCACGCCGGCACCGAAGCGGCGGCGCACGGTGTCGGTGGGCAGGCCACGCAGCGTGCCCAGCGTGCGCACGCCCATCCGGTGCAGGCGTTCGCCATCATCGCCGGGCAGCGCCGCACGCCGTACCGGCACCGGGTCGAGCACGCGCGCCATCGCATCGGCATGGGTGACGGCGAATCCGTCGCGCAGGCCGGCCAGCACCCGCGCCGCACGCGGCGTGGGTGCCAGGGCGATGCGGTGGCGGAAGCCGAGCGCGACGAGTTCCTCGCGCAGGCGACGTTCGAACCGCGGCCACGGCCCGAACAGGCGGAAGCTGGCGCGGGCCTCGAGCACGATCGCTCCCGGCCAGGCGGTGCTGACCAGCGAGCTGTGGCGATAGGCCCAGCCGGCCAGGAACTGCTGCGCCGCGGCTTCGCGCGCGGGGGCGTGCTCGACCATGGCGAAGCCGGGCAACAGCGCCTGCGCGGCGACCAGCCGCTGGCCGGGACGCAGGCCGGCAGCGGCCGCGGTGGCATTCACCGCATGCAGGCTGCGCAGCTGCGCCGGGCCGGTGACCAGCGCCAGCGGTGCGTCCGGATCAGGGCAACGGCGAAGGACGGCGTCGAGCGCCAGTTGCGGCAGGAGGATGCAGGCCCAGAGCATGATCGCGGCTCAATGCGGAAACGCGGCCAGTGGAGCCGACTGCAGTTGCAGGGGCTGGGACGGCAGCTGCCCGCCGCGGCATTTGCGTACATGCCAGGCGCCCTCGACCCATTCCAGCCGCAACGCCGCCGGCGACGGGTTGCCGGCATGGCGGCGGTCGCGCACCGCGAACGCACAGCAATCGCCGCTGTCGGCCGCCACCTGCAGCCGGCGCAGCGCACGCTCGTCGGCGCTGCGCGGCCAGCCCACCACCGCCGCGCAGGCGCCCGAACGCAGGCACTGTTCGAATGCCCACAGCGCATCGCGTGGTTCGGCCTCCACCACGTGCAACCAGGCCAGATCGACGCCTGCCGCCTGCCAGGCCGGCGCATACGGCACGTACGGCGGCGCCACCAGCACCACCGGGCTGGCAGCCGCGGTAAAGCGCGCCAGCGCCGGCAGCAGCAGTTCCAGCTCGCCCACGCCGTCGGCCGGCAGCAGCAGTTCGCTCAGCGCACGCCGCGGCCAGCCGCCCTGCGGCAGCACGGCATCGAGCGCGGCATGACCGGTGGACTCGCCATCGACCATGCGCACCGCGCTCTTGCCCGCCGGCCAGACGGTGCGGGCGGCGAGCAAGGCATCCAGGGCCAGTACTTCGCCCATGGCCTCAACCCTGCCGCAGCAGGCCGCAGAACAGCCCTTCGATGGCGAAATCCACACCCGCCAGCACGTTGATCGGCGCATGCGCCGGATTGCGTGGCAGCAGGCGCAGGCGGTCGCGCCGCTTCTCCAGCCGCTTGATGGTGATCTCGCCATCGAGCCGGGCGACCACGGTCTGGCCATCGCGGGCATCGGCACTGCGGTGCACGCCAACCAGGTCGCCATCGAGGATGCCGTCGTCGATCATCGAATCGCCCTGCACCCGCAGCAGGTAGTCCGGGCGCAGCGCGAACAGCCCGCGGTCCAGCCACAGCTGCTGGTCCAGGCCGATATCGGCGCCGATCGGCTGGCCGGCCGCCACCCGGCCCAGCACCGGCAGGGCCAGCAGGTCCGGGCGCTCGTTGGTGGCCAGGCGGATGCCGCGGGCATGGCCGGCGGCGTGTTCGATCAGCCCCGCTTCGGCCAGCGCATGCACGTGCTTCTGCGCGGCACTGCGCGAGGCGAAGCCGAACTGCGCGGCGATCTCGGCCAGGCTCGGCGGCCGGCCCTCGGCGGCCCGCTCACGCAGGAAGGCAAGGATGGCGGCACGGCGTGGAGACAATGGCGAGGACATCGGCAGGAGGGCTGAAAGCGGAACCCGAGTGTACAGATGTACACCCGCCCCTGCCTGACTTGGAAGGCAGCCTCGACGAAGCCGGGTTCGCCGACTGGCTGCGCCGCCGCCCGGTGATGCCGGCCGCGACGCCCCGGCTCAACGAAACGGGGCGCCGCCTGCCAGGACCCAGCGGCACGCACGTCAACCCCGGGTCGAAGCTCCCGTCGGCGACCGACGGGCGCAGACGCGCGGACCGCTGCCGGCCAGCGCTGTCAGTCCGACTTCCTGCGCGTACGCGCGGCCTTCTTTGCCGCGGCCTTGCGACCTGCCGAGCCCTTGGTCTTCGCCGCCTTCCTGGCTGCGGCGGAACGGTCCGCGGCGGTGCGTTTCGAGGCGGCCTTCTTCGCCTGCGTCGACAGCGCCTTCTTGCCGGCGACCTTCTTCGCGGTGGTTTTTTTGCTGGCGGTCTTGAGCGCCTTCTTCGCCGCGGTGGAACGCTTGGCCGAGGTCTTCTTCGTCGTCTTCGAAGCCTTCGTGTCCTGCGCCGCCTTCTTCTTCGTCGCCTTCGACGCGGTCTTCGACGGCTTGGCCTTGACCCCGTCCCGGCGTGCCTTGGACAGGCCGATCGCGATCGCCTGCTTGGTGTTCTTCGCGCCGTGCTTGCCTTCGCGCACGTGCTCGATTTCTTCCTTCACGTATTCGCCGGCCTGGGTGTTGGCGGACTTGCCATCGCGCTTGGCCTGCTTGGCGGCCTTGCGGGTCTTCTGTTCCGGCATGACGGGTGCTCCGGTGGCGTGGAGCGTTCGATGTAGCAACCGCGGCGTGAAGCAGGTCGCAAGGTCAGCGGCGGTACCAGTCGCGCACAACTGCGGGAAGCACGTCGTCGATGTCGATCGACAGAGCGTCGAAGGCATCGAGCTGGTCGCGCAGGCGACGCTGCGCCGGCGTGTCGCCAACCAGGCCGTCGAGTTCGTCGACCGACAGCTGCAACAGCGTCCATTCGTGCAGGCCATCGCGCCGGGCCGAGAGTGCAGCGCGCAGCCACGCCTGCAATGGCCGCACGCGGTAACCCTGCAGGGCGAGGTCACGCACCGCCGCATCGAGCAGCGTTTCGACGCCGCGGAACCATTCGGTGCCGCCACCGGCCTCCACCCGCACCGACAATGGCGCCGGTGCGTTGTGGTCACGCAACGGTGCGCGCAGCAGCAGTTCGAGATCGCGCGCATCGCGCACCGATTCGGCCTCCACCAGCACGCCGCGTTCGAGGTCGAAGAAGTCGAACCAGCGCGGATGCAACGCGGCGATACGCCCGAGCGGATCACGCGAGAAGCCGATCTTGCAGTGGTCCTCCCAGCGGCACGGGAACACATAGGCGAAGCAGCGGCCGTCGATCGGCACGCCGGCATCGACGCCGGCGCCCGGACCGGCATCGACCGGATCCATCAGCCGGTACCGCGACGACGCGGGGCCGCCGGCGCGGCCGGTGCCGGTTCCCAGCCGAACACGCTCCGCCCGCCGTAGCGGTGCGACTGCGCGCGCTCGTCGGCGAGGAAAGCATCCAGCGTCGGCCCGGTGGCGGTCGCTTCCAGCGTGCGCGACTGCGCATCCAGCCTGCGGATCGCCGCCAGCCGCTCCTCGTTGCCAAGCTTCGCCTGGCCGACCGCCTGCTTCATCACCTCGATGGTGTGGTCGAACACCTTCGTCGGCACCGGGAACGGATGCCGGTCCTTGCCGCCATGCGCCAGCGAGAACCGCGCCGGATCGGTGAACCGGCATGGAATGCCATGCACCACCTCGGCCACCAGCGCCAGCGCACGCACCGTGCGCGCCCCCACGCCGGGCACCTGCAGCAGTCCGGTGAAGTCGCGCGGGCCGGCCTCGGCAGCCGCGGCCAGATTGCCGTGCAGGCGCCGCAGCACGAGATCGCTGGCGCGCACCTCGTGGTGGTCGGGCAGCGACAGGTGCGGCAGGCCGGCAGGCGGTGATGCGGGGGCCGGTGCCGCGGGGGTGGTGTCGCCGAACAGGTCGCCGGTGACGACATCCGTGCGGCGCCGCCGGCGCACCGGCCCGGCAGCGGACGAGGCAGTCCGCGGCGAGGAATGTTCCTGCGCAGCAACCGGAGCGACGGTCGCCGCGTCCACACCCAGACGGGCGAACTCGCGGGCGATCGCATCCGGCCCCATCGCCGCCAGCAGCGTGACCTGCGCCTCGCGCGAGGCGGCCGCACGGCGATCGGCGAGATTGACGATCCGCCCCTGCCCGGGACCGTCGATCGCCGCATGCGGCGCATCGACGAAGCTCTCCAGTCCTTCCGACAGCCAGTGGTAACGCCGCGCCTGTCCACGCCCGCCGTGCATGCCCTGCTGCACCACCACCCACCTGCCGTCGTCGGCGACGATGAAACCGTGCAGGTAGAGGTCGAAGCCGTCCTGCACCGCGGCGCTGTCCACCTTGGCCACCAGCCGGCTCGTGCGCGCCAGTGCGGCACCATCGACGCCGGTGCGCTCGCCCACCGCCATCAGTTCGGCAGGGGTGCTGCGCGAATGACGGCCACGGCCGCCGCACACGTGGATGCCGAGCTCGCCCGACAGCGGCGCCAACCCACGCTTGAGCGCGCCGATCACGCTGGTGGTGATGCCGGACGAATGCCAGTCCATGCCCATCACCGCGCCGAAGCTCTGGAACCAGAACGGATGGGCGAGCCTGCGCAGCAGCTCGTCGCGGCCGTACTCGATGACGATGGCCTCGCACAACACCGCGCCCAGCCGCGTCATCCGCTGACCCAGCCACGCGGGCACACGCCCGCCGTGGAGCGGAAGATCGGCGCTGCCGGTACGTCGTGACATGCGCCGGATTCTGCGGTGCCGGCGTCTCAGTCGATGAGATCGCCGGCCGCAGATGCCGCAGCCTGCCGGCGCCCGCGCGCCACAACCGCGATCGGCGCATGCAGGGCCACCCGCTCGCTTCGGCGGGCACCGCCGCGGTCGGCGACGGCCCGCACCCGGGCTGCTGTAAGCCTCAGCCCAGCCGCTTGCGCACGATGCGGTCGAACACCGCCGCGGCCACCGGCAGCAGGTTGTCGTCGAAGCGGTAGGTCGGGTGGTGGCACATCGCGCTTTCCATCCCGAGGAACAGGTACGCGCCCGGCCAGCGTTCGAGCATGTAGCTGAAGTCGTCGGAGAACGGGAACGCGCGCAGGTCGGTTTTCACGTTGTCGGCGCCGAGCACCTCGCCCATCGCCTCGGCGGCAAGCGCGGCCTGCTCCTGCGCGTTGACGCACGGCGGGCAGTAATGCGGCAGCTGCAGGTCGATGGTGCAGCCGGACATCGCCGCGAAGCCCTCGCACAGCGTACGCAGCCGCGCGAGCAGCTGGTCGTGCACCCCGGTCGACAGCGCGCGGATGGTGCCGGCAAGCGAGGCGCTGGCGGGGATGATGTTGTGGGTGGTGCCGGCCTGCAGCATGCCGACGTTGATCAGCGCCGCTTCCATCGGGTCGATGTGGCGGCCGACGATGCCGGAGATCTCCACCGCCAGCCGCGCTGCCACCTGCAACGGATCGGTCGCCCTGTGCGGTGCCGCGGCGTGCCCGCCCACGCCCTCGATCGCGATCTCGAACACCCCCAGCGACTGCAGGGTCGCGCCCGTGCGCACGCTGCCCTCGCCGAAGCCCAGCAGCGGCATGTTGTGGAAGGCGTAGACCTCGTCGCAGTGGAAGCGCCCGAACAGGCCGTCGTCGATCATCCGGATCGCGCCACGGCCGCCTTCTTCCGCCGGCTGGAACACCAGCACCACGCGCCCGGTCTTCGGCGGATGCGCGACCAGGTGGCGCGCGGTGCCCAGCAGCGCCGCGGTGTGGCCGTCGTGCCCGCAGGTGTGGGCGACGCCGGGCCGCTGCGAGCGGAACGGAAGATCGTTCTGCTCGTCCATCGGCAGCGCATCCATGTCCGCGCGCAGGCCGATCGATGGCCCGGGCACGCCGCTGTCGATCACCGCCACCATGCCGGTACCCCCGAGGCCGCGATGCACCTCGAGGCCAAGCGATTCCAGCACTTCGGCCACCAGCGCCGAGGTGCGCGCCTCCTCGAAGCCGAGCTCCGGCCAGGCATGGATACGCTGGCGCCACTGCGCCATCTCGGGCGCAAGCGCCTGCAATTCGGGGGAAATGGTCGACATCACGGCACCACGCAGAGGGGGCCCGCGATGGGACCAGAGCGGGCACGCACTGTCAAAGCCGCATGCCGCCATCACCGCGCGCCATGGGAACCGCACGCGGCCGGAACGCCACGCGCCGGTCGAAAGCCACCGTCAGAAACGACGAAGCCGCCTTGCGGCGGCTCCGGTCGTTCAACCCGCCTGATGGGGTCAGGCGCTCTGCGGCATGCCCTGCGGCGAGGACGCACGCTTCGGCCGGCTCGGGAACGCATGGCGGGTGATCCGCCACAGCACCTCGCCGAATTGCCGCGGCAGCGAACCGACGTCGTAGGGCTGGCCATAGCGCTTGCAGATTTCGCGCACTTCCTTGGACATCTCGCGATAGCGGTGCGCGGGCACGTCCGGGTAGAAGTGATGCTCGATCTGGTGGCTGAGGTTGCCGGTCAGCAGGTTCATCACCGGGCCGCCGCCGATGTTCGACGAACCGCGCAGCTGGCGCAGGTACCAGTGGCCACGCGATTCGTTGCGCAGCACCTGCTTGGGGAAGGTCTCCATGTCGGCGGTGAAATGGCCGCAGAAGATCACCACGAAGGTCCACACGTTGCGGATGCCGTTGGCGACCAGGTTGCCCAGCAGCACCGGCAGGAAGAACGGACCGGCCAGCGCCGGGAACAGCACGTAGTCCTTGAGCAGCTGGCGGCCCATCTTGCGGCCGACCGGCTTGAATTCGCGCCGGATCTTGGCGCGCGCGCCCTTGCCGCCGAACAGGCGGCCGACCTTGAGCTCCTGGATCGCAACGCCCCACTGGAACAGCAGCGCGAACACCGGAACGATCAGCGGCTGGAACAGGTGGTACGGCTTCCAGCGCTGTTCCGGGAACACGCGCAGCAGGCCGTAGCCGATGTCGTCGTCCATGCCGCGCACGTTGGTATAGGTGTGGTGGCGGTAGTTGTGCGAATGCCGCCAGTTGTCCGACGTCGCCACGATGTCCCACTCGTAGGTGCGGCTGTCGAACTGCGGGTCGTTCATGAAGTCGTACTGGCCGTGGATCACGTTGTGGCCGACTTCCATGTTCTCCATGATCTTCGACAGCGCCAGCAGCAGCACGCCGACGATGCACGCCGGCCACAGCAGCCACGGCACGAACGCCCCGCCTATCGCACCCACCATCAGCAGCGCGCGACCACCGAAGCCGGTGTAGCGCACCCAGCGCACCACCTTGCGGATGTAGTCGGCGTCCACCTTGCCGACGTCGGCCATGGTGCGGGTATGGAGCGCGTCGAGCTCGGCACCGAAGGCGTCGAGCTGCTGTTCGCTGAGGCGTACTGCTTTGGTCTTGGACATGTCGTTCCGCATTTCAGAGATCGAGGACGAGGTCGGTCAGCGCACTGTTCACGCACAGCTTCAGCGCGTGCGTCGGCTCTTCGCCGGCGCTGCCGGTGCGCAGGTCGCGCACGGCGCCGGCGGACTTGCCGCAGGCGCAGGTGTTGCAGATGCCCATCCGGCAGCCGGAGCGTGGCTTGAGGCCTTCGGCTTCCAGCGCGTCGAGCAGGGCCACGCCACGCGGCAGCTGCAGTTCGCGCCCGCTGCGCGCCAGGCGCACCGACACCGTGCCGGTATCGTCGGCAGGCGGGCGCGGCAGGGGCGTAAACGCCTCGGTGCGCAGCAGCGGCACGCGGCCGTCCAGCAGCGTCTCCACGGTGGCGATGAAACCGCCGGGGCCGCAGGCGTAGGTCTGGCGGCCGGCATGGTCGGCCACCACGGCGTCCAGCAGCGCGGCGTCGATGCGCCCGCCGGCCTCGTCGCCGGCCGCCGGCATTTCACCGGTGAGCACGAAACGCACGTCGAAGCCGGCATGGCGGGCGGCCAGTGCACGCAGTTCGTCGGCAAAGCAGAACTCGGCGCGGGTACGCGCCCAGTACAGCAGGGTCACCGGGGCGGGCATGCCCTGCGCGGCCAGCTGGCGTACCAGCGCCATCAGCGGGGTGATGCCGCTGCCGGCGGCAAGCAGCAACCACGGCGTGGTGGTGTTGGCCGGCACCAGCAGCTCGCCAAAGCCCGGCCCGATGTCGAGCACATCACCGATCCGCGCCGGATTCAGCAGGTGGCGACTCATCCGGCCGCCCTCCACGCCCTTTACCGTCACGCTGATGCGGCCATCGGCATGCACCGGCGCATCCAGGCTGTAGCTGCGGGTCACGCGGATGCCATCGATGACGGCCGTCAGGTTGACGTGCTGGCCCGGCAGTGCGCCCGCCCAGTGGCGGTTCGGCTTGAGCACCAGGGTCACCGCGCCGGCAGCCGCGGGCGCATGGCCGACGATACGTGCCAGCGGGCGCTCCCAGGTCCAGGTCGGATGCAGGCGCTGGGCCCAGAAATCGAACACCGGCGGTGGCATGAAGGCACCGGCCACCTGGGTCAGGCGACTGCGGCGGGCTTTCTGGCTGAGGAGGGCTGACATGGGAGCGAATGTACACGCATCCTTACAGGCGTGTATACACGTGTGCATTAAATGCGGGGAGGGTCACAACCGGGATTCAGGCAGGTGATCGCGCGTTGTCACGGGCTGCTGCATGCCCGGCGTCGGACCATACGGTGAGGCACTGCTATGCTCACGCCTCGTCCGTCACCCTGGCAGCCCGTGTCCGTGAGCACTCCAGCGCCTGCAGGCGTCGAGGCCGCCGCCCCCGACGGCCCCGGCCGCAAGCCGACCATCACCCGCGATGATCTCATCGCCGCCGCCCTGCGCCTGCTCGGTCCGCACCGCAGCGTGTCGACGCTGAGCCTGCGCGAGATCGCCCGCGAGGCCGGAATCGCCCCCAACAGCTTCTACCGCCAGTTCCACGACATGGACGAACTGGCCGTGGCGCTGATCGACGTGGCCGGTGAATCGCTGCGCCGGATCATCGGTGATGCGCGCAAGCGCGCCGTGTCAGGGCGCAGCATCGTGCGCGGGTCGCTGGAAATCTTCATGGAGCGGCTGCGCGCCGACGACAAGCTGCTGCATGCGCTGCTGCGCGAGGGCACGGTCGGCTCGGATGCCTACAAGCGTGCGGTGGACCGCCAGCTGCACTTCTTCGCCGAGGAACTGCAGGCCGATCTGGTCCGCATCGCCGCCGCGCAGGGGGCGCGCTTCCACCGCCCGGACCTCGTCGCCCGGGCGATCACCCGGCTGGTGTTCGCCATGGGCGGCACCGCGCTGGATTCGCCACCGGCGCAGGACGAGGTGCTGGTGGAGGAACTGGCGCAGATGATCCGCATGCTGCTGCGCGGCGCGCAGGCCCTGAGCCGCGAATAGCAACGGGCGCTCCAGCGCGCAGGCCGCTGCCAGCAGGACACCCGGATACGCGGACAGCGGCGCCGGCGGTCGCCGCGGGCCACGCCGCACACTGACTGGGGCTGGCCGGCGGCGCCGTATGATGACCACCCCGCCCTCGCACCGAGCCGCCATGCCCCTGATCGAGACCATCGCCCACGACCGCATCCGCGAACTGCGCCTGGCGCGCCCGCCGGTCAATGCGCTCGATCCCTTGCTGTGCGATGAACTGGTGCTCGCGATCGAGACCGCGGTGGCCGATGGCGCCGACGGCCTGGTGCTGTCCGGCGGGCCGAAGGTGTTCTCCGCCGGCCTCGACGTGCCCTACCTGCTCTCGGTGCAGGACGACCGCCACGTGCTGCGCGCCGCCTGGGACAGCTTCTTCAATGCCGCCTATGCGCTGGCGGCCTGCCCGGTCCCGGTGATCGCCGCGATCGGTGGCCATGCCCCGGCCGGTGGCTGCGTGCTCGCCCTGTGCTGCGACGCGCGGATCATGGCCGCCGGCCCCTATTCGATCGGTCTCAACGAGACCCAGGTCGGCCTGCGCATGCCGGTCGGCGTGCTGCGGCTGATGCAGCGCACCGTGGGCCAGCGCCAGGCCGAGCGCCTGGTGGTGCCCGGGCTGATGCTGGACGCCGAGCAGGCGCTGGCCATCGGCCTGGTCGACGAGGTCGTCGGGGTCGACGAGGTCGTGACCCGCGCGGTCATCCGGCTGCAGGCGCTGGCTGCCTTGCCGCGCACGCCGATGCTGGCGACGCGTGCGCTCACCCGTGCCGATCTCGTCGAGGCGATGTCGCCCGCGGCGCTGGAACTCGACGCGATGATCGACGCCTGGTTCGACCCGGATCCGCAGGCGGCGCTGCATGCGCTGGTGGCGCGGCTGGGCAAGCGCTGACCCGAAGTCCTTCGACTGCGGGCGTCGTCAACCACGTTCGCGGCGCCCGGGGTCCCCGCAGCAGCAGGGCGCAGCGCGGATGCCGCGCGCAATGGCGGTCAGGCGCCGGTGGCAACCGGCCGCGCAGGATCCTCGATCCAGCCACTCCATGAGCCGCCGTACAGGCGCGCGCCCTCGAGGCCGGCATGCGCCATCGCCAGCAGGTGATGGCAGGCGGTCACCCCGGAGCCGCACATCGCCACCATCTCCCCGGCACCGCGTGCGCCGAGCAGTGATTCGAACTCCCGGCGCAGTTCCGCAGCCGGCTTGAAGCGGCCATCGCGCAGGTTCTGCGCGTAGGGGCGGTTGACCGCGCCGGGCACGTGGCCGGCGACGCGATCGATCGGTTCGACCTCGCCGCGGAAGCGTTCGCCCGCGCGTGCATCCACCAGCAGGCCACCCGACGCGAGATGCGCCTGCACGCCCGCAGCTTCGAGCGGGGGCATCCGCCAGGACAGCGACCGGACGACGACCGGCGCCGGTACCGGTTGATCGCCCGTGACCGGCAATCCCAGTGCCTGCCAGCGTGCCCAGCCGCCATCCAGCACCGCCACCCGAGCGAAGCCCGCGGCACGCAGCAGGCACCACAGCCGCGCGGCGAAGGCGCCGTCGCCATCGTCGTAGGCGACCACCTGATGGTCGGCATCGACGCCCCAGCCGGCGAGCGTGTCCGCGAACGCCGATGCCGATGGCCACGGATGCCGGCCTTTCCCGGGGGCGTGCGGCCCGGACAGGTCGCGGTCGAGATGCGCATATCGCGCACCGGGCACGTGGCTGCGCTGCCACGCGGCTTCGCCCGCGTCCGGATCCGGGAGCGCGAAGCGGCAATCCACGACCACCACCTCGGGCCGGCCAAGGGCCGTATGCAGCTCCTCGCAATCCACCAGCGTGGTCCACACCGGCGTACTCATGCCGCGGCCTCCCGCAGCGCTGCCAGCCGCTCGCGCAGGTTGAACAGGATCGATGCGGTCGCGCCCCAGATGCGGTGCGGCGTGCACAGCGGGTCGCTGCGGAACTGCAGCACCTGCCGTTCGCGGCCGCGGTACTCGATGGCGATGCGCTCGAGGCTGGTCTCGGCCAGCAGCCAGGCCAGCGGCACTTCGAACACCTCGGCGACCTCGCCCGGATCGGGCCGTGCGATGAAATCCGGGCTGATGCGCGCCACCGCCGGCAGCACGCGGAAGCCGCTGACCGTCAGCAGCGGGTCGAGGAAGCCCAGCGGTTCGACCTGGCTGGCGGCAAGGCCGATCTCCTCGGCCGCCTCGCGCAGCGCCGCGGCCAGTGAATCGGCGTCCGCGGGCTCGACGCGGCCGCCGGGAAAGCTCACCTGGCCGGGGTGGTGGCGCAGGTTCTCGTTGCGCAGCGTCAGCACCACGCGCAACCCATCGTCGCGGCCCACCAGGCCCACCAGCACGCCGGCCTGGGCGTGCACGCGCGCGTCCGGCAGCAGATCGTGCAGTTCGTCGAGATTCCAGCCCTCGCCGGTGGGCGGGTGCCGCAGCGGGTGCAGCACCCGCGCGATTCCCTCCAGCGTCGGGCCCGCCATGGTCACGTCCGCTGCGCCTCGCGCTCGGGCAGCACCACGTCCATGAAGTGCTGGCGCTCGGCCTCGCCCATCTGCGCCCAGCGGGTGATCTCGTCGATGCTGCGATGGCAGCCGTCGCACAGACCGGCAGCGTCGAGCGTGCACACGCCGATACAGGGCGTGAGCACCGGGCGCAATGGCATGTAGGCGGTCATGCCGGACATTGTATTGGCGCGACGGTGAATCCGCAGGCGCCTGGATACAGGGCTGCAGCGTTCGCGGCGCATCCGCGTCACCAACAGAAACGCCGCCCGGAGGCGGCGTGCTGTTGAGGCGGCGTGCTGCTATTGCGTGGTGCGGACGACGATCAGTTGATGCTCACCAGCTTGACGTCGAACACGACTGCCTGGTTCGGGCCGATCGGCGACTGCGGCGAGTTGCCGTAGGCCTTCTCCGGCGGCATCACGATTTCCCAGCGCGCGCCGGTCGGCATCTGCGCCAGTGCCTCGCGCAGGCCCACGAGCGGGATCTGGTCCATGCGCACGCTCACCGGGCCGGCCTGCTGGCCTTCCTGGGCGACCGAAGTGTCGACGAAGGTCTGGCCGGTCGACAGGCTGCCCTTGTAGTTGATCGACACTTCGCTGTTCGGGGTCGGCTTGGCGCCACTGCCGGCCTCGATCACGCGGTACTGCACGCCGCCGGCCAGCGACTGCACGCCGGCCTTGGCGCGGTTCTGCGCAAGGAAGGCATCGCTGCGGGTCTTGTTCTCGCCGGCGACGCGCTCGAACTCGGCGCGGGCCTTGGCCAGCTGGCGCTGCTGCATGTTCTCGACCGCACTGCGCAGCTGGTCGACCGGCACGGTGGGATCGCGGCGTGCGTAGCCGTCCTGCAGCGCCTTGATGACGGTATCGACGTTGACCTGCTCGCCGCTCTCGATCAGGTTGCGGCCCAGGTCGTAACCGAGCGCGTAGCTCAGCCGTCCCTGCTCCGACGAGGTGTCCTGGGCGACGGCGGCGCCGGCGGTCAGGGTCAGTGCCGCCAGGGAAGCGGCCAGCAAACGCAACTTCATTCGGTGGATCTCCGAGAATTTTTCCGGTTTGAGTCGTTCCCGACGGCACGCCCCGGGGGCGCGCGGAGGAACGGGTTAGGATAACGACCGCCGGGCTTAACTGCCACTGACGGCGTCCCTCCGACAAGCCCCCCGGGTGGTGAGTTCCCCGGAGGCGCGGAGCCGTTCACGCATGACACCACATTTCGACCTCCGGAAACGAATCGCATGACCGAATCCCTGCTCCTGGTTGCCGACGACGGCGCCGTGCGCACCCTGACCATCAACCGGCCGGACAAGCTCAACGCGCTCAACGCCGCCACTCTCGACGCCCTGCTGGTCGCCTTCGAGGATGCTGCCGAGAACCCCGCGGTGCGCACTGTGGTGCTGACCGGCGCCGGGCCCAAGGCGTTCGTCGCCGGGGCCGACATCGCCGAGATGGCCGACCTGCCGCCGGTTGCCGGGCGCGATTTCTCGCAGCGCGGCCAGCGCCTGATGCGGCGTATCGAGACCTTCCCCAAGCCGGTCGTGGCGATGGTCAACGGCTTCGCGCTGGGCGGCGGGCTGGAGCTGGCGATGGCCTGCCACCTGCGCATCGGTGCCGACACCGCGAAGGTCGGCCAGCCCGAGATCAACCTTGGCCTGGTGCCGGGTTTCGGCGGCACCCAGCGTCTGCTGCGCCTCGCCGGCCGTGCTGCGACCCTCGAGCTGTGCCTGACCGGCACACCGATCGATGCCGCGCGCGCGCAGGCACTGGGCATCCTCACCCGCGTGGTGCCGGCGGATGAATTGGCCGCCGCCACCCGCACGCTGGCGGCGCAGCTGGCCGCGGCGGCGCCGCTGGCGCTGCGCGCGATCCTCGACTGCGTGCACGTCGGCGGCGAGTGCGCGATGAGCGAAGGCCTCGAGTACGAGACCGCGCAGTTCGGGCTGATGTTCGCCACCGAGGACATGCGCGAAGGCACCCGCGCCTTCCTCGAGCGCCGCAAGCCGGACTTCAGCGGGCGCTGAAAGCCATGCACGCGCCCGACCCGCACCGACTGCTCGCGCTGCTGGCCACCGACGACGTCGACGCGGCCATCGAGGCGGGCCTGGCCGAGCTGACCGATTCAGAGCTGGCCGATGCCGGGCTCGCCGGGCTGGCAGCGGCGGACGCGGCCCGGCTGCGCGAGGCGCGCGACCGCCTGCACGCGGCCTGGGCCGCGCGCGAACGCTATCGCGCGCGCAACGAACGCCTGGCGCGCCGCGCCGCCGAACGCGAGGCACGGCGCCAGGCCGCGCTGGCGCCGCCAAAAGCCGCCACGCCGAGCGCGCGGCCCGCCCTGCCGGCCGCCGCCGCGGCCGCACTGGCCCGTGCGCGCAGCCGTGCGCAGCGCCCCGCCGACTCCTGATCCATATGCCCGAACGCAATTCACCGCGGCGCCGCGGCCGCACGCTGACCCGCGCCGAGATCCACGAGATGTTCGAGCGGCTGTCTGCACTGAATCCGAAGCCGACCACCGAGCTCGAATACAGCTCGCCGTTCGAGCTGCTGGTGGCGGTGACGCTGTCGGCACAGTCCACCGACGTCGGCGTCAACAAGGCCACGCGCCGGCTGTTCCCTGTCGCCAATACCCCGGCGGCGATCCTGGCGCTGGGCGAGGACGGGCTGAAGCGCTACATCTCCACCATCGGTCTCTACAACGCCAAGGCGAAGAACGTGATCGCCGCCTGCCGGATGCTCGTGGAGCAGCACGGCGGCGAGGTACCGCGTGATCGCGCATCGCTGGAGGCGCTGCCGGGGGTGGGCCGCAAGACCGCCAACGTCGTACTCAACACCGCCTTCGGCGAGCCGACCATGGCGGTCGACACGCATATCTTCCGGGTCTCCAACCGCACGGGCCTGGCGCCAGGAAAGAACGTACGTGAGGTCGAGGACGGGTTGCTCAAGCGCATCCCGAAGCAGTTCCTGCACGACGCCCACCACTGGCTGATCCTGCACGGCCGCTACGTCTGCAAGGCACGCAGGCCGGAATGCCCGGCCTGCGTGATCCGCGATCTCTGCCGCTACCCCGACAAGACGCTCCTCTGACCGTACGCCAGAAGGGTGTACCCCATGACCCCGGCGATGCTCAGCGTGCGTCGAACGCCAGAGGCGTCACCGGGCGCGCAACCGGGTCCAGCGGCAGCACCGTCTTGCTCGAATACAGCCGTGCCTCGGGGCCGCTCCACGCGCAATGGGTCGCGGTGGAACCCGCACCGAGGAAGCAGACCGGCCACAGCACGGTGCCCTCCACCGGGCGGGCGTCGACCAGTTCCGGCGAGAAGCGCCACTCGGTCGCGGCGCTGCGCGCTGCAGCAGCCATCCTGCGGCTGACGTTTCCATGCACGCTGTCCACCTCGGAGGAGCGCACGTGGCCGTCGGCGCCGATGTTGAGCCTCAACACCACCGCTCCCTGGCGACCCTCACGCTGCTCGCGCACCGGATACTCCGGTTGCGTGAGACGCTGCGGCGCCGGACCTGTGGTCGCCGAGACCAGTTCCGGACCGTTCGCTCCGGGCGAAACGACCAGGCGCAGATAGGTACGCACGCTGCTGTCCTGCCCATTCCCGGAACGGCTGTCGGTGGTGAACAGCCAGGTTTTGATCCGGTCGGCGAACTCCGCGCCGAGGGCGTCGCCACCGGCGCCGACCGGCACGACCTCCTGCACCCGGCCGTCGGCATCGAGCTGCACCGCATAGGTATGGACCTGCTGTTCGCTCCAGGCGTCCCGTTCCGTGGCGACCACCGCCTGCGTCGCAGCGCCCAACGCCAGAACGCCGGCGAATCCGAGCAAGGAATTCTTCATTTCAGCCCCTCGAGTGTGTGACAGGGACATGTCACACCACGCCAGCGGCCGCAATGATGACAATGCAATGACACACCCGGACGGGTCCGACCAGTGGTCGAATTCTGCTGACAGGCGGTCGGAAATCCGTGCAGACCTTTCCGGTCTTGTTGCCTTGCAGCAGTGAGGTGCGACTGCGCGGACCACGCGGCTGCAGGGGTCCGATGGTCCGGAACGCCTCAGACGTGCCGGCTCTCGCGCAACCACTTGGTCGCCACCCACTTTTCCCCGCCCAGCACCGGCGCACCGCCGTGCAGGCTGCGCGTCATGGGATGCGGACGGTCGTAACTGAAGAAGACCGCATTGCCCCGGATCGCCGCGACTTCGAACTGGACATCGGGAAATGTGGTGGCGCCGCCCCGCGCCGGGGTGTTGAGGTACATCACAAGGGTCGCCACGCGCTGGCCGCCCCGTGCCAGCGTGGACCGGTTGCCCGGGCGGTCCGGATCGAAATAGTCGTAGTGCGGCTTGTACTCCGCGCCCACGCCGTAATTCAGTAGCTGGATGCCCTCGCCGTGCTCCAGCGGCCATTCGGTGAGCGCGGCGATCCGCGCTTCGATCGTGCGCAGCAACGCGTTCTCTCCGCGTTGCAGGAACAGACCCCGGCTGGTGCGGTCCGGATGGACCTGGTCGCGCCCGGTCTCGGGGTCGAGCGTGGGCGAACGCTGCACGCGGCCGCGCGCGAGTTCGATCAGGGCATCGCACTCGCCGTCGGAGAGCAGCCCGCCGAACACCACCACGTGCGGATGTACGAGGTGGGCGAGTACCTGCACGCAGCGGTCGCCGGCATCGATCTGCGACGCGCCATTCCACGCCACCGGCGCAGGCACGCGCGCAGGCGCGGGAAGCCCGGCGTCACGTGCATGCCTGGCGAGGTGGTGGCGCACCGCGCTGTCGATGGCGTCGATCGCCACCTGCTCCTCCCAGCCGCGGGTCATCAGTGCCGCGACCACGGCTTCGGGAGACTGGCCCGCACCCACCTGCGCGAGGATCCAGTCGTCGAGCTCGGGGCCGGTGTGGTGCAGGTCCATGGGATCGATCTCCGGTTGCCATCGCGGCCGCACGGACAGCATGCGCGTCGCGCAAGCCTGCACTGCGTCCATGACGGTACGAAGAAAAAAAGATCGGGGGACCGGGCTGGCGACGAGGGGCCCCTCGCCCGGCACGACCCATCGCAATAACGCAAGAAAAGCGTCACACAACGCATCTATAACTTTTCTCCGATCTTCACCGGGGAACGGGGGCCGCGGCCGATGGCAGCGCCCCTACTCCTGCGTCGACACCCCTGTCTAACTTCTCGGAGAGAGTTGCAAATGGCTGCGAACAATTACCGGACTCTGGCGCTGGCCTTCGGCGCGGTCCTCGCGCTTGGCGGCTGCGGCAATGGCGCCGATCGCGTGGCATCCCCCGGCGAAGGCGCGTTCCCGCCGGCCCCGCCGCCGACCACGCCTCCGCCGACCACCCCGCCCCCGACCACACCGCCGCCGCCGACCGGTGGCCCCGCCGCGGACTGTCCGTCGGGCTTCACCGACGTGGGCACCGTCGCCAACAACACCCTGCGCGCCTGCCGTCTGCCGCAGCTGATCACCGGCAACGTCGTCGTTCCCAAGCGCGACGGTACCGTCTACGCCATCTCGGGCCGCGTCAGCGTCGGCCAGGACCAGGGTGGCGATGCGGCCAATCCGCATCCGGTCCCCCGTGGTGTTCTCACCATCGAACCTGGCGTCACCCTCTACGCGTCCTCGGGCAACGACTACCTGCTGGTCAACCGCGGCTCGGAGCTCTACGCCGACGGCACGGTCGACCAGCCGATCATCTTCACCGCGCGCCAGGACCTCGAAGGCCAGACCAGCGCCGACACCATGGGCCTGTGGGGCGGCCTGATCCTCGCCGGCCGCGCGCCGATCAACGCGTGCCCGGGTGGTACCACCTCCGGCACGCCGCAGTGCCAGAGCCAGGTCGAGGGCACCAACGCGTTCTACGGCGGCAACGCCCCGGCCGACAGCAGCGGCCGCATCCGCTACGTGCAGGTCAAGTACTCGGGCTTCGAGATCTCGCCGAACAACGAACTGCAGGGCATCACCGCCGCCGGCGCCGGCAGCGGCACCGTGCTGGAGTACTTCCACATCCACAACAGCTCGGACGACGGCATCGAGATCTTCGGCGGCACGATGAACGCCCGCTACCTGGTGGTGACCGGTGCCGACGACGACTCCATCGACACCGACACCGGCTGGAACGGCGCCATCCAGTTCGGCATCGTGATCCAGCGCCCGGGCGGTGGCGACCGCATGAACGAGTGGAGCAGCATCAACCGCCAGCCCTACTCGCAGCCGCGCGTGGCCAACATCACCTACGTCGGCCGAGCCGGCGGTGGTGCCGCGATCCATCTCAACCAGGGCACCCAGGCCTCGTTCTACAACAGCGTGGTGACCCGTCCGGCGGGTGGTTCGGGCTCCGCCGAGCGCTGCCTCGAGATCCGCGATGCCAACACCACGGGCACGTTCCACTCGGTGCACTTCTCCTGCCCGGTCGCGTTCGAGGACGCCCGCGCACAGACCGCATTCGAGGCGGGCACGAACAATGTCGTCGGCACCTCGAGCCTGACCGGCGTCTTCATCAACGGACCGCAGGAACGCGCGGTGCCGGCGTACCAGGGACTGGCGCAGGTGCATCCCTTCTTCCGCCAGGTGGACTACATCGGTGGCGTGCGTGACGCCAACGACAACTGGTGGAGGGGCTGGACCTGCGGCCTGACGGCGGACTCCCCGTCCTGCTGATCGGACCACGCAGAAACGTAGCGGGGCGGCGGAAACGCCGCCCCGCTGCAATCGTGATCCGGAAATCCCCCCTGTCCGCAGCCAAGGTTTTCCCATGAAACACATTCCGACCCGAAACCGCCTGGTCCGACGGCATCTGCCGCTGGCCATCTCGGCCCTGCTGGCACCGTGGGCCGCGCATGCCCAGGATGCCCCGCCGGCCTCGCCCACCCAGCTCGACGCCGTCCAGGTGCGTGGCGAATACATCCCGGAGCCGATGCTCCAGACGTCCGAAGTCGCCTCGTTCATCACCCGCGAGGATTTCGAGCGCACCGGCGACAGCGATGCCGCAGCCGCGCTGACCCGGGTGACCGGCCTGAGCCTGGTACGCGGCAAGTTCGTCTACGTGCGCGGCCTCGGCGAGCGTTACTCGTCCGCATTGTTCAACGGCTCGCCGTTGCCGAGCCCGGAGCCGCTGCAGCGCGTGGTGCCGCTGGACCTGTTCCCGAGCGAGGTGCTCCAGAGCGTCACCGTGCAGAAGACCTATTCGGCGCGCTATCCGGGTGAGTTCGGCGGCGGCGTCATCGACCTGCAGTCGCTGACCGTGCCCGACGAGCCTTTCCTCAACCTGTCGATCGGCAGCGGCGGCAACAGCGTCACCACCTTCGAAAAGGGCCTGACCTACTTCGGCTCCGACGACGACTTCTGGGGATACGACGACGGCACCCGCAAGATGCCGAGCGCGCTGAGCGAAGCCATCGGCACCGGACGTCGCGTCGACCTCGGCTCGTTCGAGCGCGAGGACATCCGCCGCATCGGCCGCAGCCTGCAGAACGCCAACGTCCGCCTGCTGCAGGAAAAGGACAGCATCGATCCGGACCTGAGCTTCGGCGGCAGCGCCGGCTATTCGCTCGACATGGGCGACGACGGCAGGCTCGGCTTCGTCGCGGTCGCCGGTTTCGACAACCAGTGGCGGACCCGCTTCGGCGTGCAGCGCGACCCGGTGTTCGTCGACGACGCCGTGCAGTACAACTCGGACTACGACTTCCTCTCCACCACCAACAACGCCAAGGTCAACGTCCTGCTCGGCGCGGGCTGGGAGAACGGAGGCCACAGGATCGGGCTGACCACGCTGTACGTGCACGACACGCTCAAGGAAGCGCGCTCGCGCTCCGGCTTCGACAACCTTGCCGGGTTCCAGGTCCGCGACGATTACACCGAGTGGTTCGAGCGCGAGCTCATCAACAACCAGATCACCGGCACCCATACCTTCGGCGAATACGACGACCTGAAGATCGAATGGCGTGGTGCCATCGCCCGTGCCACCCGCGATGCCCCCTACGAGACCGGCATCCGCTACGAGCTCGTCGATGGCTACTGGTCGCATGACGGCACCCGCGTGCAGAACCACCTGCGCTTCAGCAACGTCGAGGACGAGGTCGCCAGCGGTGGCGTCGACGTGAGCTGGCGCCTGCCGGTGGAGCGTGACATCACCGTATCCGGCGGCGTGGCCTATTCCGACAACGACCGCAATGCGGAGAACCGCGAGTTCCGCCTGCTGGCGCTGGATGGGCCGCTGCCGCACTACAACCGCTACCAGCGCGTGGACTACCTGTTCTCCGACTACAACCTCAGCAACGACCTGCTGCGGTTGCGCGAGGTCACCGGCAATTCCGGCGACGCCGCGTACGACGCGACCCTCAAGGTCATGGCGGGCTACCTGCAGGCCGAGGCGGAGCTCACCCCGCACGTGCGTGCCACCGCTGGCGTGCGCTACGAGGACGCCACGCAGGCGGTCCATACCTACGACATCTTCAGCGGCGAACGCCAGGGCGGCGTCGACCCGCTGCGCAACAGCTACGTCCTGCCCACCGCCACCGTGACCTGGAACTTCTCGGAGAACCAGCAGATCCGCTTCGGCGCCTCGAAGACCATCGCCCGGCCGCAGTTCCGCGAACTCTCGCCGTTGCAATACCTCGACCCGGACAATGACCGCATCTTCTACGGCAACCCGTACCTCGTCGACAGCGAACTGCTGAACCTCGACGCACGCTACGAGTGGTTCTTCGGATCCGGCGAGTACTTCACGCTCGGCGCGTTCTACAAGGACATCGACAAGCCGATCGAGAGCAACGTGAACGACGCGCCGGGCGGCGGCATCCTGCAAAGCTTCCTCAATGCACCCTCGGCGACGCTGTACGGGGCCGAGATCGAGGCGAAGAAGTACGTGGAACTGCCGATCGACGCCAACTGGTGGGGCGACAAGCGCCTGTACGTGGCGGCCAACTACACCTGGTCGAATTCGGAAGTGCAGGTGGAGGCCGGCGATACCGTGCATCCGTACGGATTCCTGGCGCCGCAGGATGCCACCCTGTTCGTCCGCGACGGTAGCGTGATGCAGGGCCAGTCGGACCATATCGGCAACCTGCAACTGGGCGTCGAGAGCGAGAGCAGCCGCACGCGGGCCACCCTCATCGCCAACTACGTGGGTGAGCGCGTCAGTGCGCGCGGCCGGCCGGGGCAGCCCGACTACATGGAGAAGCCGGGTGTTTCGCTCGACCTGGTGCTGCGCCAGGGCTTCAGCCTCGGCGACAACGAGATGACGCTCGGCTTCAGCGCCCGCAACATCCTCGACGCCGACCATCGCGAGTACCAGGAAGGCGGCGAGCGGATCGACATCTACCGCTACAGCCCGGGCGTGTCCTACACACTGAGCCTGTCCGCTTCCTTCTGATCGACGCGCTCGTTTCCGGCCCCGTTCCCGCCTGCGGGAGCGGGGCCGGTTGCGTTCCAGGGGAGCGTTGCCGCGACGAGCCGGAGCCCAAGGAAGGCGACAACGAAGACGACTCTCGTCGAATATGGCAGCTGAAGCCTGACTGTCACAAATCGGTCTCAAACTGGCCGTATCCCCGCCAGACCGTCACAGTCCGTGCATAACGCGCTTCGACGCCCCCTGTTGCGCTCCTTCCGCAACGGCGCACGTTCCGGCGGCTCTCCCGCGTCCGGCGCGACATTGCGCGCGGGCGTGGAACTGTTGTTGGTCGCGCTGCTTGCGCTGCAGGCCGCACGCCTGGGCTGGCTGCTGCTGGCGCCAGCGGGGCCGCTGGTTGCCGATGACAGTGTCGTGGCAGCGCCCGCCCCGGTGCCGCCTGCACTGGCGCTGTCATCCGATCCCTTCCATCCCGCCGCCGGTCGTCACGGCGTCGCAGCCGCGGATGTCTCCGGGCTGCGTCTGCACGGCGTGCGGATGGCGGGGACCGGGAGCTCCGCGATCCTCTCGTCCGCCGACGCACCGCAGGCGGCATTCCGCACCGGCGACAGCGTCGCGCCCGGGGTCGTTCTTCATGCGGTCGCATCCGATCACGTGATCCTGCGCACCGGCGCGGGCGAACGTCGCCTCGCGCTGGAAGCCGCACCCGCATCGACCGCGACCGCGGTCGCGCCCACGCGCACCGTCGGCACGACGGCGGCCCCGTCTGGGGCACCCATCGACCCCGCTGCGCTGGTCGCCCAGGCCGGCTTCAGCGCGCGGGTGGAGAACGGAAAGATCACCGGGTACACCCTGATCCCGCGCGGCGACGGCACGGTGCTGCGCCAGGCGGGCCTGGAAGCGGGCGACGTGCTGCTGGCGCTCAACGGCAACCCGCTGACGCCCGAGCGGATCGCGGAACTGGAACCCGAACTTGCACGCGGGGAGGCCAGGCTCACCGTCCAGCGTGGCGGACAGACGCGCACACTCACCTTGCGGACGGCCTTGCCTTGACCTACCGACTCCACTCCGTCTCCCTTGCCGTCGCGCTCGCCCTGGCCACGGCCCTTCCCCTGGCCGCGCAGGACGGCGCCACGCGCGCGCCGGCGCTGCACGTGCAGAACGCCGACATCCGCGCCTTCATCCAGGACGTCGCGCGTGCCACCGGCACGACGTTCCTGGTGGATCCCGCCGTGCAGGGCACCATCACCCTGTCCAACGAGGAACCGCTGACGGAGCCCGAGCTGCTGGGAATCCTGGTGGCCACGCTGCGCGCGAACGGCCTGATCGCGGTGCCCAGCGGATCCGGTGTGTACCGGGTGGTCCCGGACGACACCGCCGCGCAGCAGCCCGGTGCCGTCGCGGCCGGCGGCGCCGGCGGGTTCTCCACCCAGGTATTCCAGCTGCGCCACGTCGATGCGCAGGCGGCGGTGGAAACCGTACGCCCGCTGGTCGGGCGTGGCGGCGTGGTGCTGGCCACCCCCCAGGGAAACAACCTGCTCGTCGCCGACTACACCGACAACCTGCGCCGCCTGCGCGGGCTGATCGCGCAGATCGACCAGGACCGCGCGCAGGTTGAGGCGGTGAGCCTGCGCAACAGTTCCGCACGCGAGATCGCCCAGGTCGTCGACAACCTCTATGGCGGCCAGCGCCGCGGCGGCGTGCTCACGGTGGTGCCGGTCGAAAGCAGCAACGCGGTGCTGTTGCGCGGGGATGCCGCACTGGTGCAGACCGTGCGCCGCGTGGTCGAGGACCTCGACCGGCGCGCCGAGAACAGCGGCGACGTGCGGGTCATCCGCCTGCAGCATGCCAATGCCGAAGACCTGCTGCCGGTGCTGCAACAGGTGGTCGGGACACCCGATGCCGGCAACGCGAGGCAGGCCGGCGGCACGGCAGGCGCGCTGCAGCAGCGCCTGTCGACGCCCGCCGCCGACGTGGGAAGCCTGGCCGGAGGTGCCGCCTTCTCCGCGCCTGTCGCCGACGGCGCCGCCGCGCCGCTTGCGGCGTCGGTGATGGTGGCACCGGGCCGGCGCGCGACCATCGCCCGCTATCCGGGCGCCAACGCGATCATCATCAACGCCGATCCGGAAACCCAGCGGATGCTGGTCGACGTGATCACCCAGCTCGACGTCCGCCGCGAGCAGGTGCTCGTGGAGGCGCTGGTGGTGGAGATCTCGGACGAGGCGGCACGGCGGCTGGGCGCGCAGCTGCTGGTGGCCGGCCGCGACGGCAACATTCCACTGGGCTACACCAACTTCCCCGGTGGCGCGCCGAGCATCGGCGCGCTGGCCGCAGCGGCGGCGCGGGTGCGCGAGGGCGACACCGACTCGCCGGTCGTCCGCAACGCGGTGAACTCGCTGCTCGGATACAACGGCGGGCTGATGGGCCTGGCCGGAAACACCGGCAGCGCGATGTTCGGGCTGATCATCGACGCGGTGCGCAGCGACACCTCGTCGAACCTGCTGTCCACGCCATCCATCCTGACGCTGGACAACGAGGAGGCCCGGATCCTCGTCGGCCAGGAGATACCGGTGACCACGGGCGAAGTGCTGGGCGACGCCAACACCAATCCGTTCCGAACGATCCAGCGCCAGGACGTCGGCATCCAGCTGGTGGTGCGGCCGCAGATCAACGCCGGCGGCGGCATCACCCTGGCGTTGCGGCAGGAAGTCTCCTCGGTCGCCGGCCCGGTGAGCGAGACGTTCAACGAACTGGTGCTGAGCAAGCGCGAGATCGAGACCCGCGTGCTCGCCGACGACGGCGCGATCGTCGTGCTCGGCGGCCTGCTCGACCAGAACGACCGCAACACCGTCAACAAGGTGCCGGTGCTCGGCGACATCCCCGGCCTGGGCGCGCTGTTCCGCAGCACCGCCCGCGAGCGCAACAAGACCAATCTAATGGTCTTCATCCGCCCCACGATCGTGCGCGACGCGGCGCAGGCGCAGGCGGTCACGGCGCCCCGTTACGACTACATGCGTGCGCGCCAGCTCGACAGCGGCGGCACCAGCGCCGACGGCCGCACGATGCTCGACACGCTGGTCCGCGACTATTTCGGCACCACCCCGCCGGTGATGCCGCCGCCCGCGCTGGCGCCCGTTCCCGCCACCACCGATGACGCGCAGCCGTGAGTGAAGCCGCGCCAGCGCTGGCCTACGCGTTCGCACGCCAGCACGGGCTGCTGCTGCTGGCGCTGGGTGACGGCCCGGCGCGCGTGGGCATGCGCGAAGGCGCGTCGCCCGCCGGCCTGGTCGAAGTGCGGCGTGCCCTCGACCGGCCGCTCGACGTCCAGGTATTGCCCCGCGACGAGTTCGATCGCCGCCTGTCCGAAGCCTATGCGGGCAATGGCCTCGCGGGCGCGGAAGGCATCGGGCAGGGCGACGACCTCGACGCGCTTGCCGACGACCTGCCGGCAACGGCCGATCTGCTCGATGCGCAGGACGATGCCCCGGTCATCCGCCTCATCAACGGGCTGATCGCCGAGGCCGCACGCAGCGGCGCCTCCGACGTGCACATCGAGCCGTTCGAGAGCGCGCTTCTGGTGCGCTTCCGGATCGACGGCGTGATGCGCGAAGCCCTCACGCTGCCGCCGCGGCTGGCGCCGATGCTGGTCTCGCGGGTCAAGGTCATGGCACGCCTCGATATCGCCGAACGCCGGGTGCCGCAGGATGGCCGCATCTCGCTGGCGATGGGCACCAAGGCGCTGGATGTGCGCGTCTCCACGCTGCCGGCGCGCAATGGCGAGCGGGTGGTCATGCGCATCCTGGACAAGGGTGCGGGCGTCCGCCCGCTGGAGGCGCTGGGCATGCCGGCACCGGTGCTTGCCGCGTTGCGCACGGCACTGGCGCAACCCAACGGCATCGTGCTGGTGACCGGGCCTACCGGTTCCGGCAAGACCACCACGCTCTACGCGGGGCTGCAGGCGCTCAACGACGGCAGTCGCAACATCCTCACCGTGGAGGATCCGGTCGAATACGCGGTGGACGGGATCGGCCAGACCCAGGTCAACGCGCGCGTCGGGATGTCGTTCGCCGCCGGGCTGCGCGCGATCCTGCGCCAGGACCCGGACGTGGTGATGATCGGCGAAATCCGCGATCCGGAAACCGCGCAGATCGCGGTGCAGGCCAGCCTCACCGGTCACCTGGTGCTGTCGACCGTGCATACCAACGATGCGCTGGGTGCGATCACCCGCCTGCGCGACATGGGGATCGAATCGTTCCTGCTCGCGAGCACCGTGCGCCTGGTACTCGCGCAGCGCCTGATCCGCCGGCTGTGCCCGCATTGCCGGCAGCCGCGTGCGCCCGACGCGCTGAGCGCGAGGTTGATGGGCCCGGGCTATGACGGCGCGCTGTTCGCGGCGGCGGGCTGCGCGCAATGCCAGCAGTCGGGCTACGCCGGGCGCATCGGCGTGTACGAGGCGGTGACCATCGACGAGCGCCTGCGTGCGCTGATCGGCGCTGGCGCCGATGAGGACGCGTTGGCCCGGGCGGCTGCCGTGTCCGGAGACTGGCTTGCGGATTCGGCGCGCGCCTGCGTTTCCGCCGGCACCACCACCCCGGAGGAAGCGCTGCGCGTGGTGCGCCAGGATGAGCGGAGCGTGCCGGCGTGAGCGCCTGGGAGTACGAGGCACTCGACGACCGCGGTCGACCGCGCAACGGCACGCTCGCCGCCGCCAGCGAACGCGAGGCACGCGAGCACCTGGTGCGGCGCCGTCTGTGGCCACTGCGGCTGTCGCCGGCGGCCACGCCGACCGCCAGGCTGCGCGGCCGTTTCGGCGCCCGCGAGCTGGCACTGGCCACCCGCCAGCTGGCGACCCTGGCGGCGGTTGCGCCGATGGAGGAGGCCCTGCGCACCATCGGCACCCAGTCCGAGCGACCGGGTACGCGCCGGGTCCTGCTGTCCACCCAGGCCGCGGTGGTCGAAGGCTTCCGGCTCTCGGAAGCGATGGCACGCCAGGGCAAGGCGTTCCCGCCGCTGTACCGGGCGATGGTCGCGGCGGGCGAGAGCACCGGTGCGCTGCCCGACATCCTGGAGCGGCTGGCCGACCTGCTGGAACGGCAGCAGGAAGTCCGCGGCAGACTGGTCGCGACGCTGGTGTACCCGATGGTGCTGGCAGTCACCGCGGTGGCGGTGGTGATCGCGCTGATGACCTTCGTGGTACCGCGCGTGGTCGAGCAGTTCGACTCGATGGGCCGTGCGCTGCCCTGGCTGACCCGCGCGGTGATCGCGGTGTCGGACGCGATGACCACGTGGGGCGTCGTGTTCGCAGCCGTGCTGCTGTTGGCCGGCGTCGCCGCACTGCACGTTCTGCGCAGGCCGGGCCCGCGGCTGCGCTTCGACGGCGCCCTGCTGCGCACGCCGATCCTGGGGCGGATGCTGCGCGACCTGCATGCCGCACGCCTGTCGCGCACCCTGGCGATCATGCTCGCCGGCGGGCTGCCGCTGATGGAGGGCCTGCGCATCACCGCGCGCACCGTGGGCAACCGCGTGCTGCGTGACGCCACCGACGGGATGGCCGATGCGATCCGCGAGGGTGCCAGCCTGTCGACCGCGATGCGCCGCGCCGGGGTGTTCCCGCCCACGCTGCTGTACATGGCCGCGAGCGGCGAGGACAGCGGCCGCCTGGCGCCGATGCTCGAGCGCGCCGCCGACTATCTCGAGCGCGAATTCAACACCTTTACCTCCGCCGCCATGAGCCTGCTGGAGCCGGCGATCATCATCGTCATGGGGGCGGCGGTGGCGGTCATCGTGCTCTCGATCCTGCTGCCGATCCTGCAGTTCAACTCCCTGGTTGTCGGCTGATCCCACTTCGTTTCCGGAGCGTTCCATGTCGTATCGCCAACCCGCTTGCCCCGCGCGCGCGACGCGCGTCCACCTCCAGCCACGGCGCCCAGGCGCCCACGGGCTCCCTGCTCCGGCAGAACGCGACGAGACAAGCGGACTCCCCTCTCCCGCCCTGCGGGAGAGGGGCATCGGAGGACGGCCTGCGGCCGCCGTTCTCCAGGGGGGCTTCACCCTGGTGGAACTGATGGTGGTGATCGTGATCATCGGCCTGCTGGCCACGGTGGTGATGATCAACGTGATGCCCAGCCAGGACCGTGCGATGGTGGAGAAGGCACGTGCCGACATCGCCGTGCTGGAGCAGGCGGTGGAAACCTACCGCCTGGAGAACCTGAGCTATCCGCCGACCACCGATGGGCTGCAGGCGCTGTTGCGGGCGCCGGCGGGTCTCGTCCGACCGGAGCGTTACCGCCAGGGCGGCTACATCCGCCGGCTGCCCGAAGACCCGTGGGGCAACCCGTACCAGTACCGCCATCCGGGCGTGCACGGCAGCTTCGACGTCTATTCGCTGGGTGCGGACGGGCGCGAGGGTGGCGAGGGCGACGCCGCCGACATCGGCAACTGGAACTGACCCGGAAACGGGCCGCACCGTGGACCGGCCGCAGGCGCCGCACGTACCCCGGGGTTGCCGCGATGCACGCGGGCGGCGCGCGCAGGCACATGCACAGGGAGGCTTCACCCTCGTGGAACTGATGGTGGTGGTGGTGATCGTCGGACTGCTCGGCAGCGTCGTGCTGCTCACCGCGCCGACCGCGGGCTCGGGCCTGCGACGCGATACCGATGCGCTGGCGGCGCAGCTGGCGCGGGCGCGCGACGAGGCCATCCTGTCCACCCGCACAGTGCGCGCGGACATCGACGCGCAGGGATACCGTTTCGCGATCACGCGCCGCGATGGCTGGCAGCCACTGACGGCCGCGGGTTTCGCCCCGGAGGCCTGGACGTCGGGAATCTCCCCTGCCCTGCCACGCGACGCGCAGACACTGTCCATCGCCTTCGACCCCCTGGGCGCGGCCCAGCCGACGGAGCTGGCGCTGAGCGACGGACGCGACGTGGCGCACCTGTCGGTCGGCCCCGACGGCCGCGTGCACGTGAGCGGGACGCGTTGAGATGCACCCGTGCAGGCGCCATCCGCATGCGGGTTTCACCCTGCTGGAGATGCTGATCGCGGTGGCGGTGTTCGCGCTGGTGGTGCTGGCGCTGCTCAACCTCGCCGGCGAGAGCACCCGCACCGCGGCGGTGGTGGAGGAACGGGTGCTGGCGGCAATCGTCGCCGGCAACCGGGCCGTCGAGGCCGCGATCGAACCCGCGGCGAGCCTGGCCGCGCACACGACGGGCGTGGAACAGCTGGGCGGTCGCGAATGGCGGTGGACGCGCCGGCTTGCGCCCACCGATGACCCGGCGCTGTTGCGCATCGCGATCGACGTGCATCCGGCCGGCAGCGACCGCATTGCTGCCGAGCTGGTCGCCTTCAGGGCCGCCCGCTGATGCGCATGAAGGGCTTCACCCTGGTGGAGATGCTGGTGGCGCTGGCGGTGTTCGCCCTGCTGGCCGCGGCCGGGGTTTCGGTGATGGCCTACGCCACCGGCAGCCAGGGCATCGCGCAGGCACGCATGGCGCGGGTCGCCGACCTGCAACGCATGCGCGCGCTGCTGGAGGCCGATCTCGGACAGGCGGCGGTTCGCCGCACCCGCAACAACGCCGGCCAGCCGGCCGTACAGGCATTCACCGGCAGCGCGGATCCGCATGCGGCCGTGCTGTTCGCGTTCGTGCGGGCCGGCCACGACAATCCGCATGGCGCACCGCGCTCCTCGCTGCAGTACGTCGAGTACCGCCTGCGCGACGGCAACCTGCAGCGCAGCACGCGGCCGATGCTCGACGGCAGCCGCCTCGATCCTCCGCAGACGCTGATCGATGGCGTCCATGCCGCGCGGATGCTGTACCGCTACCAGGGCCAATGGCTGGACGGGTGGCCGGGCGGGGTCGACCGCGTGCCCGAGGCCGTGCGGCTGACGCTGGAGCTCGACGGCTTCGGCGTGGTCGAACAGTGGTTCCTCATGCCCGGACAGCCCACGTGACCGCGGCCCGCAGCCAGCGCGGGGTGGCGCTGCTCACCGTGCTGCTGCTGGTGGCGGTGATGACAGTGCTGGTGACCGTGATGCTCGACGACATCCGTTTCGCGCTGCGCCGCGCCGGGAACGCGCAGGCGCTGGCGCAGGCGCGCTGGCATGCGCTGGGTGCCGAGCAGATGGCGCTCACCCAGATCGAGCGCCTGGCGCGGCGCGACCCCGGAGTGACGACGCTCGCCGGTGGCTGGAACGGCCGTGCATTCCTGTTCCCGATCGACGACGGCGTGATCCGCGCCAGCGTCGCCGACGCCACCGCCTGCTTCAACCTCAACAGCGTCGTGTACGGCGCGGGCGACCTGCTGATGCGCCGCGAAGAGGGCATCGCCCAGTACGTGGCGTTGCTCGATGCGCTCGATCTCGGCTCCGCGCAGGCGCTGTCGCTCGCACACGCGCTGGCCGACTGGATCGACGCCGACCAGCAGCGCGAAGGCCTGGGCCAGGAGGATGCGGCCTACATGCGCGGCCGCGACGGCTACCGTACCGGCGGCACCCTGCTGGCCCATCCCAGCGAGCTGCGCGCGATCCAGGGCTACACGCCCGCGCTCTATGCGCGCCTGCGACCGCACGTGTGCGCGCTGCCCACCACCGCCCCGACACCGGTCAACCCGAACATGCTGGGCGAGGCCGATGCGCCGATCCTGGCAATGCTCACCGAAGGCCGGATCGACGCTGCACGGGCGCGGCGGGTCATCGCCGCGCGCCCGCCGCAGGGCTGGCGCGATCCGAACGCGTTCTGGCACGCCCCCGGCATGGAGGGGGCCGAGCCGCCGCAGGCGGCCTTCGAACAGGTGCGGCTTCGCAGCCGCTATTACCGCGTGCGTGCGGAGGTCGACAGCGGCCCCGCGCAGGTCACGCTCAACGCGCTGGTCGAACACGAGGCGGAAGGAGCCGACGCACCGGCACGCGTCCTCTCCCGTGACTGGAGTACAGAACGATGAGATCGACCACCGACCCCGTCACCGACGTGGTGTGGCTCGCGTCCACCCCCGGCGCAGCCGCCGTGCGGTTGAGGGTGGATGCCCGGGGGCACATCCTCCAGCGCGACATCCTGGAGGCCGCCTCGCCTGCCGCCAGCGCGACCGCCGTGCGGACGATCCTGCTGGTTCCCGGCACCGCGGCGCCCGCGCAGTGGCTGGAGCTTCCGGCCGGCTCCATCGCGCAGGCACGCGCAGCCGCACGCATCCAGCTGCGCGAGCGCGTGGCCGGTGACATGGGCGCGGTGCACATCGCCGTCGCCCGGATGCAGGACGCCGGTCCGGCGCCGGTCGTCGTCGTGGCCAGCGCTGCGATGGATGAATGGCTGCGCCAGGCCGCGGCGCTGGGGCTGCGCCCGGATGCGATGGTTCCCGACCATCTCGCGCTGCCCCCGCCGCCTGCCACCGGTACCGACGCCGACCCTGCCGGGACCACCGCCACGGTGGTGGCGCTCGGCGGAGACTGGCTGGTGCGCACCCCGACCGGGGCCTACCGCATCGAGGCCGAACTGGCGTCCGCGCTTTCGATCGCACCGCCGCCTGCCGTGAGCGACATGGATCGCATCGAAGCGCTGCTGGCACGCGGCGCCCTCGATGCGCCACTCGACCTGTTGCAGGAACGCTACGCACCCGAGCATGCGCGCGCGCCAGACCAGCGTGCGTGGCGCCGCAGCGCGCTGCTGGCCGCGGCACTGTTGTGCTCGGTGCCGCTGGTGTCCGCCGCTGCACTCGCGCGCTACGCCGGCCTGAGCCGTGCCATCGAGGACCGCACCGCGGCGCGCATCGCCGCGGCACTGCCCGGGGCCCCCGCGCTCTCCGCGGACGCCGTTGTGCACGAGGTCCGCACGCGGACCGGCGCCCGGCATGGGTTCGCGCATGCCACCCGGGCTCTGTTCGCGGGCGTCGAGGCACTCGATGGCGCCAACGTCGAGCGTCTCGACTGGGACGCCGCCAGCGGCCTGCGTGCCGGCGTCGCCCATCGCGATGCGGCGGACCTCGAGACCTTGGCCACCATCGCCACCGGCCATGGGTTGCGGCTGACCGTCGCCGGAAGCCGCGCCGCCGACGGCCGGCTGATGTCCGAAGTGGAACTGCAGGGAGCCGCGCCATGACCCGCCCCGCACGTGGCCCCGGGTCCATCGACGCCGGCCGCGACTGGTGGAACGCGCGCGCCCCGCGCGAGCGCTGGATGCTGGCCGCGATGGCCGGATCGATCGCCGTGTTCCTCGCCTGGTTCGCGGTGCTGACCCCGCTCGAGTCTGCGCTCGAGCGCGGCGGCGCACGCCTTGCCGCGGCAACGCGTAGCGCAGCCGAGGTCGAGGCCGCCCTCGCGTCCCTGCCGCCGGAGGGGGTGCAATCCGGGTTGACCCCGGCGGCCCATTTCGCGCTGATCACCGATACCGCAGCCGTCGCCGGTGTCGGCGTCGAGCACCAGTCGCCCGACAGTGGCGGCGGCCTCGAGATCGACTTCGACGCCAGCGACACCGGCACCCTGTTCGCGTGGCTCGACACCCTGCGCCTCGAGCACCGCGTCGCGCCGTTCGCCGTGCGGATCGAACGGCGCGACGGCAGGTTGCGCGGTTCGCTCCGGTTCCCCCCGCCATGACCGCGCTCAAGACGCGCACCCTCGTGCTGGTGTTCGCACTGGCATTGCCGGTGGCGGGACTGGCCACGTTTCCCGTCGGCTTCGCATTGCGTCTGGCCGGCGCGCAGCAATGGGGGCTCTCCGCGACGGAGGTGGCCGGCAGCATCTGGCACGGACGGCTGCGGGACGCGCAACTGCACAGCCATCCGTTGGGAGATCTCCGTGTACGCCTGCAGCCGTGGCCATGGCTGGCGGGAGTGCGTGCAGTCCGGGTGGATGTCGCGACAGTGCGTGGCCGTGTGCTGCATGGCCGTCGCAGCGGTATCGATGGCGTCACCGGGGCGTTCGAACTGCGGCAGGTGCCCGCGCTGGCCGGTCTGGACCTGCTGCTGCATGCCACGGACCTGCGGATCCTGTTCGATGGCGACCGCTGCATCGGCGCCGACGGCCAGCTGCGCGCGGCAATCCTCGCCGCGGGCGACGCCGCGCCGCGCGCGGAGCTCGCTGGCGACGCGGCCTGCGCCGGGCGCACTGCGGTGATCGAGATGGCCCCGGTCACCGGCCATGGAGCGCTCGAGGGTTTCTCCGCGACCCTGCGCGTGCACGGCGACGGCGCATGGGACGCGGAGATGCGCGTTGCCGGCACCCCCGATGCGCCCGCCCAGGCATGGCTGCAGGCGGCGGGTTTCCAGCCGGGCCCGGCCGGCTGGAGCCGGCTGCACCACGGCGATGCCCCCGGCGCGGGTCGCACGTCGACACCATGACCTCGAACAGCGCTCGCCGCGCTGTTGCAACACAACCGACATCGCCGCGACACCGCCCCGGCACATGCGCCCGGCACGCTGGCTGCAACCCGGGAGGACGCCCATGCACTACGCGCTCGTGACCGAGACCTGGCCGCCGGAGATCAACGGGGTCGCACTGACGGTGCGCGACCTCGCCCGCGGCCTCTGGCAACGCGGCCATCTCACCGACGTGATCCGCCCGCGCCAGCACGATGACGTGGAACCGGTGGCTCAGGAACTGCTGGTGCCGGGGGCTCGCCTCCCCGGCTACAACACCCTGCGTTTCGGGCTTCCCGCACAGCGGTTGCTGGAGGCCCGCTGGCACCTGCATCGCCCGGATGCGATCTATATCGCCACCGAAGGCCCGCTCGGCTGGTCGGCACTGCGCGCAGCGCGCAACGTCGGTATTCCGGTCGCCACCGGCCTGCATACCCGCTTCGACCTGTACATGCACGACTACGGCATCGGGATGCTGGCGCCGCTGGCGCTGGGCTGGATGCGCCGCTTCCACAATTCCGCCGCGACCACGCTGGTGCCGACGCAGGTCCTGCGCGACGAACTCGCAGGCCGCGGCTTCCGCACCCTGCGGCACCTGCCGCGCGCAGTCGACACCCTGCGCTTCGCACCATGGCGCCGCGATGCCGCGTTGCGGGCGCGCTGGGGCATGCACGACGACGACCTGGTGGTGACCTGCGTCGGGCGACTGGCCGCGGAGAAGAACCTGCCGTTGGCGATCGCGGCGTTCCGCCATCTGCAGCGCAGCCATCCCCGCGCGCGCTTCGTGCTGGTCGGCGACGGTCCCCTGCGCGCCACCCTGCAGCGCGAGCATCCCGATTTCGTGTTCTGCGGCACGCAGACCGGGCGCGCGCTCGCCGGGCACGTGGCGTCCGCCGACCTGTTCCTGTTTCCCAGCCGTACCGAGACCTTCGGCAACGTGGTGCTCGAAGCGATGGCCAGCGGCGTGCCGGTGATCGCCTTCGACAACGGCGCCGCGCGCGAACACCTGCGCGACGGCGTGCATGGCCGCCGCGTCACCAGCGACGCCGGTTTCATCCATGCCGCACGCACGTTGGCCGGCGACGCCGAAATGCGCCGGGCAATGGGCGTGGCCGCACGCAGGGCGACCGAGCCCCTGTCGCCGGCCGCGGTGTGCGCCGACTTCGACCGCATCCTCTCCAGCCTGGGCCAGCCGCATGCCACTGCCGCACTCGCCACCGCCTGACTGGACCACCCGCGATGCCGGCTGGTGTCTGCGCACCAATCGCTGGTGCGAGCGCGGCCCGGTGTTCGCGCTGTTCGCCTGCATCAGCCGCCTAGGCGATGGCGTGTCGTGGTACCTGCTGATGGCCGCATTGATCGTCGCCGACGGCTGGCACGGCCTGCATGCCAGCGTGCACATGGCCGCCACCGGCGTCATCGCGCTCACGCTGTACCGCTCGCTCAAGCGACATACCCGCCGGCCGCGACCCTTTGCGGCGGATGCGCGCATCCGCGCCTGGGTGGCACCGCTGGACGAATACAGCTTTCCTTCCGGCCACACCCTGCACGCGGTCGCCTTCAGCAGCGTTGCCGTCTGGCACTACCCGGCGCTGGCCTGGTTGCTGGTGCCGTTCGCCTCTGCCGTTGCCGCCTCGCGGGTGGTGCTCGGCCTGCACTACCCGAGCGATGTGCTCGCGGCCGTGGCCATCGGCGGTGTGCTGGCCGGGCTCTCGATCCTCGGTGGGCCGGCGCTGGTCGCCGCAGTCATCGGCTGAGCGCCGCGTCGCACTGCTGCAGGCGCCGCGCCCTCAGCCGAGCGCGGTCACCCGTGCCGCACGCAGGGGCGGCAGCAACTGCTGCGGCCAGTCGCGGTCGTTGGCCACCTGCGCATGCGCGCGGCTGGCCTGCAGTGCGTCGAAATCGACGTCCGCCAGCGTCCAGCCGTCGCGGCCATCGCTGGAAGCCAGCACACCATCGGCGGGAAACCCGACATCCATCGGCGCATACACCGCGGCCTCGCCGGTGTTGACGTCGAGCGCGGGGCTCCATGGCGCGTCGCCTGCGGTCACCGCCTGGGTGATGAAGCAGCGGTTCTCCAGCGCGCGTGCCAGGCAGCCCACGCGCACGCGGGTGGCGCCGGCAGCGGTGTCGGTGCAGCTCGGCGCAAGGATCAGCCGCGCGCCCGCCTCCACCTGCGCACGCACCGGCAGCGGGAACTCGATGTCGTAGCAGACCGCGATGCCGAAGCGCAGGCCGCGGTACTCGAACACCCGCAGCGCATCGCCACCGTCGATCACTCCGGTGGCTTTCTCGAACCCGGTGAGCTGCAGCTTGTCCTGCCAGTCGTGGCCGCCATCGGGAGTGAACACGTCGGCGCGGTTGCGATAGCGCCCGTTGCCGACATCGAGCAGGAAGGTACCGGGCACCAGCAGCATGCCGCTGTCCGCGGCGAGCCCGCGGTACAGATCGATCCAGTCCTGCCGCAGCGCCTGCAGTGAAGCGAGTGACGCATGCAGGTCGTCGCGCACGGCATCGTCGAACACCGCCGCGAGCTCCAGCGACAGGTACTCCGGCAACAGCGCGATGCCGGCACCCGCCTGCGCCGCCTCTTCGATCCATTGGCGCTGGGTTTCGGCGAATTCCGCGAAGCTGCCTGGCCGGCCGACCGGGTAGCGGGCAACAGCGATCTTCATGCGGAATGCTCCAGCGCACGCGTCCAGAACGTCAGCGTGTGCTCGCATTCGCCGCGCCCGAGTTCGTCCCAGGGCAGTTGCATGCGCAGCTCCGGCCGCCGCACATAGCCGCGACGGCTCCAGAACGCGTCGTTGTCGCGGTGCCCGGCGGGCCGGCGCGGATCGTCCTGTTCCCGGTCCACCGCACAGAACGCCGTCATGCGGAAGCGGCCCAGCGCGCGTGCATGCGCCTCGCGCGCATCGAAGAACGCATGCCCCACCCCGCGGCCGCGGTAGGCGGGCAGCAGCACCGATTCGCCGAAATAGAACACGTCGTCGACACCGTGCCCCCGCGCGCGGAACGGTGCCTGGAAGGCATCGTCGTCGTCGGCCAGCGGAATGCCGGTGGAGGCGCCGACCACGCTGTCGCCATCGAACGCCAGCACGAACACGCTGTCGGCGGATGCGGCGTAGGCCGCGAGATAGCCGCGTTCGTAGTCCATGTCGCCGGCGTAGAGATAGGGCCAGTCGCGGAACACCGCGACGCGCAGGCGGGCCACGTCGTCGAGGCGCGCCTGCAGGTCCGCGCCGGATACGCGGCGCACGTCGGGGGCGGATGCGGTCATGGCGCGGATTCTATCGGCCCGTTGCGCCCCGCCGCCGGTCGGCAGCGGGACGCAGTGTTGCCCCCTCGCCGGTGGCTAGCGCAGGTCGTTGCCCAGCGCGTACCAGTCCACCTTGCGGGTGATCCACATGATCGTGGCGAGGATGGCGAACAGCAGCAGCGAGCCCATCAGCAACGCGTTGTCCTCCGACACCAGCAGGCAGTACAGCGCGCCATAGAGCGCGGTGAGCATCGCCGCGAAGCCCAGCGCCCGCGGCCAGCTGCGCAGCACGCCGGAGAGGTACATCGCCTGCACGCCGATGCAGGCCGCGGCCGATGCGAGGTACGCCCAGTGGAACGCGATGTGCTCGGACAGGCCCAGCAGCAGCAGGAAGAAGATCGCCAGCGCCAGGCCGACCAGCAGGTACTGCAGCGGGTGGATCTGCAGGCGTCTGATCAGCTCGAACAGGCCGAACGCGACGAAGGTCAGCAGCACGAACAGCAGCCCGTACTTGGTGGCGCGGTCGACCCGGGTGTAGACGTCCACCGGATCCACCAGGCTCACCTGCAGGGTGTCCAGCGCATGCGCTTCGCCCTTGTGCAGCTGTGCCTGCGCATCGCTGGCCAGTGACGACAGCGCCCAGTGCGCGCGGAAGCCATCGGCATCGATATCGCGACGGGTCGGCAGGAAGCGGCCTTCGAACGATGGATGCGGCCACGGCGATGCGATGTCGATGCGGTTGTCGTCGGCCACCGGCACGATGGCGAGCGAACGGGTGCCGTCGATGGTCGCCGCCAGCCGCACCTCGCGCAGTGCCGGCAGCGTGCCGGCACCGGTGCTCGCGAGCGGCTCGAGTTCCGCGTGCACGCCGCCGGTGAGCGCCGCGAGCTCCCGCGTGCCCGCCGCCAGCGCCAGCGCCTGCCCGTCGACGCGCAGCTGCGGCGTGCCGACCAGTCCACGCACGTCGGCAATGCCCACCGCGAGATACGGCCGCCCGTACACACGCCCGGGCGCGACGGGGTAGGCCATGGGCGCGAATTGCGCAGCCGCGCTTGCCTGCCAGCTGTAGACCGGGATGCGGAACAGGCCCACGCGCCGTTCGGAGGGCTGCAGCCCGCCGTCAATCTCCAGCCGCGTCGGCGCCTGCAGCAGATGCCCGGTGACGGTGCGCAGCACCACGCGCTGGCTGCCGTCGGCCGCGCGCTCGGCGACCTCATGTTCCTCCGTCCACGGCAGCACCCGCAACGGCCCGACCAGGCGCTGCTCGCCCGCCCGGCCCTGCGCCACCCGTTCCACCGCCTGCGCGCGGTACTGCTGCCGCTCATGCACCACGCCACGGATCATCGCCAGCGGCACCAGTAGTGCCAGCACCAGCGCACCGATCACCGCGAACCGCAGCACCAGCTTCATCGATTTCATCTCGCACCCTCACCAGGAACCGGCCCGCAGGGTGCGCGGCGTGCATGGGCAGGATTCGAAGCGGGTTTGAAGCGAATGTGAAGTGGTCAGGCCAGCGGCAGCGACAGCATGGCGATGGCGCCGCCGCCGTCGCGATTCTCCAGACGCACGTCGCCGCCATGCAGGCGCGCGACCTCGCGCACGAACGGCAGGCCCAGGCCGGAACTGCGTGGCGTGCCATCCGGGCGCGGCAGCGAATAGAAGCGCTCGAACACCCGTTCGCGTGCGTAGTCCGGCACGCCGGGCCCGCGGTCTGCGACGCGGATGCGCACACGGCCGGCATCCACCACCGCGTCCACCCGCACCTCGCCACCGGCAGGGGAGAACGCCAGCGCGTTGTCCACCAGGTTGCGCAGCGCCTGCCGCAGCAGGAAGGGATCGCCACTGACCTGCACACCGGCGGCAGCATCGCAGCGCACGCGCACGTCGCGGCCATCCGCGACCACCGCCTCGGCCGCCTGCTGCAGCAGTGCGGCAACGTCGATCGGTTCGCGCTTCTGCAGCCAGCCGTGCTGCTCGACCTCGGCCAGCACCAGCAGCTTGTCGATGGTCTCGGTGAGCCGCCGCTGCTGGGCGAGGATATTGCCGGCGAAGCGCGCGCGCTCCTCATCCGGCAGCGGCTCCTGCAGCAGTTCCGCGGAGGCGCCGATGGCCGCCAGCGGGCTCTTCATCTCGTGCGTCAGCGACTGCACGTACTGCTCGACATAGGCCTTCCCCTCGAGCCTGCGCCGCATCGCCTCCAGCGCCTGGCCGAGGTCGCCGATCTCGTCGCGGCGCGGTCGCGGCGGCGGCACCGGCTCGCCACGCGCCACGGCCTGCGCATAACGGTTGAGGCCGCCGATGCCACGCACCAGCCACCAGGTCATGGCGATGCCGATCAGCGCCGCGATGCCGATCAGCCACGCACCGCGCGCGAGGATGCTGCGCTGGCTGGCGACGATGAAAGGCTCCACGCTCCGGTTGGGCTGCGACAGCGTCAGCACGCCGAGCAGCCGCGAGGGATCGTCGGGATCGCGTACCGGTGCGGCCACGTGCATCACGCTGTCATCGTCGGCGCCGGGCACGCGCGGCGTCGAGCGCGCGCCGTATTCGCCGCGCAGGGTGCGGTAGACATCGTTCCAGCGCGAGTTGTCGCGGCCGATGTCGCGCCCGGTGGAGGCGTACACCACCACCCCCTGCGCATCGGTGATCACGATCTCCTGGTCGACGCTGGTCTTCGCGAACTCCCACACCCGTGCCCCGGGGTCGCGCGCATGCGCCTGCGCCACCCGCTGCGCGAAGCGGCCATCGGCAATGCGCCCGGCCTTGAGGTCATCGGCGGCGAGTTCGGCCAGCGTGTTGGCCGAGTCGACCAGCGTGGCCTCCAGCGCCTGGCGCACGCCGGGCTTCACCTCGTCGACGAACACCCGCATCACGAAGAACGCCGCGACCCCGACGATCAGGAAGAACGCCAGGAACAGCCGCAACCCGATGCGCATGCTCAGGCGTCCAGGGCGTAGCCGATGCCGCGATGGGTGCGGATCGGATCGCGGGTGGCACCGGCCGCGCGCAGCTTGGCGCGCAGCGTCTTGACGTGGGTATCGACGGTGCGGTCGCCGCTGTCGGCGCCATCGTCCCAGCCGCGGTCCATCAGCTGCGCGCGGCTGAGGATGGCGCCGGGGCGCTGCAGCAACGCGGCCAGCAGCGCGTACTCGTAGCGGGTGAGCTCCAGCAGCGCGTCGCGATAGCGGATGCGGCGGCCGTCGTGGTCGATGGCGAACGCACCGTGGGTGCGCCAGCCGTCATCGCCCGCGGCAACCGCCGGCACACTCCGGCGCAACCGCGCACGCACGCGTGCCACCAGTTCGCGCGGCGAGAACGGCTTGGCCATGTAGTCGTCGGCCCCCAGTTCCAGGCCCAGCACGCGGTCGACCTCGTCATTGCGCGCGGTGAGGAAGATCACCGGCACCTGGCTGAAGCCGCGCAGCTGCCGGCACACCTCGAAGCCGTTGAGATCCGGCAGCCCGACATCCAGCACCACCAGCTCCGCGCCGGGGTCGCGCAGGGCCGCGAGCGCATCGCGGCCGAGCAGGCAGTGGCGCACCGCGTAGCCCTCGCTGCCGAGCGCGTACAGCAGGGTATCGGCGATGGCCTGTTCGTCCTCGACGACGAGGATGCGCGCGGGTTCCGGCATGCCGCGCAGCATAGAGCGTGGCGGCGCGGCATACACTGCGCGGATGAATTACCGCCATGCCTTCCACGCCGGCAACCATGCCGACGTGCTCAAACACGTCGTGCTGCTGGCCCTGTGCGATGCACTCACCGCCAAGCCCGCCGCCTGCTTCGCCCTCGATACCCACGCCGGCCGCGGCCTGTACGGGCTTGGCGACTACGCCGCGCGGCAAACCGGCGAGGCCGACAGCGGCATCGGCCGGTTGCGCGCGGCGGCCGTCGCCGAACCGCTGCTGCGCCGCTATCTCGATGCGGTCGATGCCTGCCGCGCGCAGGCCGGTGCCGACGCCTACCCCGGCTCGCCGTGGCTGCTCGCCCATGCACTGCGCGAACAGGACCGCATCGCCTGCTGCGAACTGCAGCCGGAGGAAGCCGCCGCGCTGAAGGCCAACTTCGCCGGCGACGCGCGCGTGGCCGTGCACGCGCGCGACGGCTATGGCGCGGTGCGCGCCCTGCTGCCGCCGCGCGATGGCGCCACCCGCATCGCCCGCGGCCTGGTGCTGGTCGATCCGCCCTACGAGCTGCAGCTGGAGGAATTCGCACCCGCACTCGGCGCCATTCGCGAGGGCCTGCAGCGCTGGCCGCAGGCGAGCTACGCGCTGTGGTATCCGATCAAGCAGCGCCGGGTGCTGCAGCGCATCTTCCGCAGCGCGGCGGCCCTGGAAGCCACGGGCGGCGTGCTGGCCTGCGAGCTGCTGGTACGCCCGGACGACTCGCCCTTGCGGATGAATGGCAGCGGCATGCTGCTGGTCAATCCGCCATGGGGGCTCGACCGCAGGCTCGGCGCCGCCCTGAAGGCGCTGGGCGGGTTGCTCCCCGAAGTGCCGATGGCGGACCCCACCCGGCTGGAATGGCTGCGCACTGCAGACTGAATCGGGCCCGTCACGGCGAGTTCGCGTCACGTTCACGCCCGTTCGCCCATTCAGCTTCTGCAAAGGAACTTCACCCGCCGCGTGGCAGCATCCGCCGTCATGGCCGCCCGCAACCGACTCCCGCCGTGGCATGACCAGATCCGTCTGGCCAATGGCCGCGAAATCCTCATCCGTCCGGTACGCCCCGACGATGCCGAACCGCTGCGTGCGGGCTTTGCGTTGCTGGGCCCGGAGGAAATCCGCCAGCGCCTGGTTGCGCCGCTCCCCGAACTCAGCGCCGAGATGGCCAACCGCCTGACCCGGCCGGACCCGAGGACCGAATTCGCCCTGGTCGCCGCCGAGCCGCTGCCGCCCGGCGATGCGGTGGTCGGCGGCGTGGCGCGGGTGGCGATGGTGCCCGGCACCCGCGACGGCCAGTTCATGATCCTGATCAGCAGCTACATCGCCGGCCTGGGTGCGGGCCGCCAGCTGATGCGCCGGCTGGTGCGCTGGGCCAAGGGCAAGAAGCTGCAGCGCCTGATCGGCGAGGTGCAGGAAGACAACCAGCCGATGCTGGCACTCGCCCAGTCGCTGGGCTTCCGCCAGGAACCGTCGGACAACCCCGGCACGATCCGGGTCATCCTCGAGCTCTGAGGCCGCGTTCTCATCGCCTGCAACCGCGGCCCGTACAATGCGCGGTTCGATGAAAACACCCGACTCTTCCGTTCCGCCGCTGCCCCGCCGCGGCCAGCAGCGCGCGTTCTGGCGTGCGCCCGCCTCCACCTCGGCACTGGCCTGGTCGCTGCTGCGCGCAGCCGCCGTGCATGGCCGCCTGCTGCTGGTCGTCGCCCGCGACAACCACCACGCGCACCAGCTGGAGTCCGACCTGCAGACGCTGTCGGGCGGCCACGGCGACGTGCCGATGCTGGTGTTCCCGGACTGGGAAACCCTGCCCTACGACCACTTCAGCCCGCACCCGGACATCGTCTCGCAGCGGTTGTCCACGCTGAACCGGTTGCCGCAACTCACCCGCGGGCTGGTGGTGGTGCCGGTGCAGACGCTGATGCAGCGGCTGCCGCCGCTGGCGTGGATCGCCGGCCAGACCTTCGACCTGCAGGTCGGCCAGCGCTTCGACCTCGACGCTGAAAAGCGCCGCCTGGAAGCCGCCGGCTACCGCAACGTGCCACAGGTGCTGGACCCCGGCGATTTCGCCGTCCGCGGCGGCCTGCTCGACGTCTACCCGATGGGCGCCGATGCACCGTTCCGGGTCGAACTGTTCGACCAGGACATCGAATCGATCCGCAGCTTCGACCCGGAATCGCAGCGCTCGCTCGACAAGGTCGAGGCGATCCGCATGCTGCCCGGCCGCGAAGTGCCGCTGGACGAGGCCGCGCGCGAACGCGCGATGGAAGCGCTCGGCGAACGCTTCGACATCGACCAGCGCCGCAGCTCGCTCTACCAGGACCTGAAGTCCGGGCTGTCGCCGTCGGGCGTCGAGTACTACCTCCCGCTGTTCTTCGAACCCCCGCGCGGGCGCTTCGGCGAGCGCGATGCCGGCGACGCCACCGCCACGCTGTTCGACTACCTGCCCGACGGCGCGCTGCCGGTGCTGGCGCCGGGCGCCCTGGCCGCGGCCGACCATGCCTGGGCGCAGATCGGCGACCGCTACGAGCAGCGTCGCCACGACATCGAGCGCCCGCTGCTGCCGCCGGCCGAACTGTGGCTACCGCCCGACACCCTGCGCGAATGCCTCAACCGCGGCGAGCGCGTGGACGTCGCCGACGACAGCCACGCCCAGGTCACCCAGGCCGTCGCGCTGGGCGACCAGCCGGCGCCGGACCTGCCGGTGTCCACGCGCGAGGTCGATTCCGCCGCGGCGCTGAAGTCCTTCCTCGGCAGCTACCCCGGCCGCGTGCTGCTGGCCGCCGACAGCGCCGGCCGCCGCGAGGCGCTGATCGACCTGCTCGCGCCCACCGGCCTCAAGCCGCAGGTGGTGGCGGATTTCGCCGGCTTCATCGCCGCGGAAAACGATGCCCGCTTCGCCGTGGCCGTCGCCCCGCTCGACAACGGCTTTGCGCTGGACGCCCCGCAGGTCACCATCCTCACCGAGCGCCAGCTGTTTCCCGAGCGCGCCACCCAGCCGCGCCGCGCGCGCCGTGCCGGGCGCGAGCCGGAAGCGATCATCCGCGACCTCGGCGAGCTCACCGAAGGCGCGCCGATCGTCCACGAGGACCACGGCGTCGGCCGCTACCGCGGGCTGGTGGTGCTGGAAGCCGGCGGCCAGCCGGCCGAATACCTCGAGATCGAATACGCCAAGGGCGACCGCCTGTACGTGCCGGTCGCGCAGCTGCACCTGATCAACCGCTATTCCGGCGCCTCGCCGGAAACCGCGCCGCTGCATTCGCTGGGCGGCGAAGCGTGGACCAGGGCCAAGAAGCGCGCCGCCGAGAAGGTGCGCGACGTCGCCGCCGAGCTGCTGGAGATCCAGGCCAAGCGCGCCGCACGCGCCGGTCTTGCGATCGACATCGACCGCGCGATGTACGAGCCGTTCGCCGCGGCGTTCCCGTTCGAGGAAACCCCGGACCAGCATTCGGCGATCGAGGCGGTCATCCGCGATCTCTCTTCCAGCCAGCCGATGGACCGGGTGGTCTGCGGCGATGTGGGCTTCGGCAAGACCGAGGTCGCCGTGCGCGCGGCGTTCGTTGCCGCGGCGGCCGGCAAGCAGGTGGCGCTGCTGGTGCCGACCACGCTGCTGGCCGAACAGCATTTCCGTAATTTCAGTGACCGCTTTGCCGACTGGCCGATCCGGGTCGAGGTGCTGTCGCGCTTCAAATCGACGAAGGAGATCAAGGCGGAACTGGAGAAGGTCGCCCGTGGCGAGATCGACGTGATCGTCGGCACCCACCGCCTGCTGCAGCCCGACGTGAAGTTCAAGGACCTGGGCCTGGTCATCGTCGACGAGGAACAGCGTTTCGGCGTGCGCCAGAAGGAAGCGCTGAAGGCACTGCGCGCCAACGTGCACCTGTTGACGCTCACCGCCACGCCGATCCCGCGCACGCTCAACATGGCGATGGCAGGCATCCGCGACCTGTCGATCATCGCCACCCCGCCGGCACACCGGCTCGCCGTGCAGACCTTTGTCAGCGAATGGGACGACTCGCTGCTGCGCGAAGCCTTCCAGCGCGAGCTCGCGCGCGGCGGCCAGCTGTACTTCCTGCACAACGACGTCGAGTCGATCGGCCGCATGCAGCGCGAGCTGCAGGAACTGGTGCCGGAAGCGCGCATCGGCATCGCCCACGGGCAGATGCCCGAGCGCGAGCTGGAAAAGGTGATGGTCGATTTCCAGAAGCAGCGCTTCAACGTGCTGCTGTCGACCACGATCATCGAATCCGGCATCGACATCCCCAACGCCAACACCATCGTCATCAACCGCGCCGACCGCTTCGGCCTCGCCCAGCTGCACCAGCTGCGTGGGCGCGTCGGGCGTTCGCACCATCGCGCCTACGCCTACCTGGTGGTGCCGGACAAGCGCTCGATCACCGCCGATGCGCAGAAGCGCCTTGATGCCATCGCCTCGATGGACGAGCTCGGTGCCGGCTTCACCCTGGCCACCCACGACCTCGAGATCCGCGGCGCCGGCGAACTGCTGGGCGAGGAGCAGAGCGGGCAGATGGCCGAGGTCGGCTTCAGCCTGTACACCGAGCTGCTGGAACGCGCGGTGCGTTCGATCCGCCAGGGCAAGCTGCCCGATGCCGACGAACCGGAATCGCGCGGTGCCGAGGTGGAACTGCATGCCCCCGCACTGATCCCGGACGACTACCTGCCCGACGTGCACACCCGCCTGACGCTGTACAAGCGCATCAGCGCCGCCGGCAATGCGGACGGCCTGCGCGAGCTGCAGGTGGAGATGATCGACCGCTTCGGCCTGCTGCCCGATGCCGCCAAGCAGCTGTTCGCGGTGGCGGAGATGAAGCTGCAGGCCACCGCCATGGGCATCCGCAAGATCGACCTCGGCGAGAACGGCGGCCGCATCGTGTTCGAGGCCACCCCGCGCATCGACCCGATGGCGCTGATCCAGCTGATCCAGAAGCAGCCCAAGCTGTACGCGATGGACGGCCCCGACAGGCTGCGCATCAAGCTGCCACTGCCCGAGGCCGCCGACCGCCTCAACGCCGCGCGCGGCCTGATGGCGCAGCTGGCGCAGGGCTAGGACCACGGGTGCGCGCGCAGGCGGCGGGGCTATAGTCGGCCCCGTCGCCCGCTCGAGGCCGCCCCGTGCAGCGCCTGCCGATGCCCGCCCTGCGTCCCTTCGTCGCCACCCTGTGGGCGTCGTCGGGAGACGCGCGGGTGAGCGCGGCCTGCGAGCACGTACTGCCGACCGGACAGATGCACCTGGCGATCCGCCTGGGCGATGCGCCGTTGCGGGTGTTCGATGCCGGCACCGGCACGTCCACCAGTTTCGAAGACACCGTGGTCGGCGGCGCGCGCGACCGTTACTACGTTAAGGACATGACGGCGCCCTCGGCCAGCGTCGGCGCGCAGTTGCGCCCGGGCGCGTCGCAGGCATTGTTCGGAGTGCCTGCCGATGTGCTGGCGCACCGGCATGTCGCACTTGCCGCGCTGCTCGGCGATGGCGTGGCCACCCTGCGCGAACGCCTGCTGCAGGAGGCACTGCCCGTCCGACGCATCGACCTGCTGGAAGCCTTCCTCGCCACCCGGCTGCCGCGTGCGCGCGGCCTGCATCCGGCGGTTGCGGAAGCGCTGGCGCTGTTCGGCCACGGCCACGCGGTGGCAGCCGCCGTGCAACGCAGCGGCTACAGCCATCGCCACTTCGGCGCGCTGTTCGCCGGCGCGGTGGGGCTCACCCCGCAACGCTTCCGGCGCGTGCTGCGTTTCCAGCATGTGCTGGCCGCCCACCGCCGCGACCCGGCACTGCCGTGGGCCATGGCCGCACACGACGCCGGGTACAGCGACCAGCCGCACCTGGTGCGCGACTTCGTGGCACTGACGGGCGTGCGCCCGCAGGACTACCGCCGCATCGCGCCGGTCGCGGCCCACCATGTGCCGGTGGATGCCTGGCCGCGTGCGAAAGGCGGCGACGTCGATTCCATACAAGACCCCGGCCGCCGCTGAGCCGCAGCATTTCCGCACCACCCACACGGAGCCGCGCCATGACGATCCACGAGCTCTACGCCTACCTCTGCGTTGCCGATACCGATGCCGCGATCGGCTTCTACGCCCGCGCCTTCGGTGCCACCGAGACGTTCCGCCTCACCGAACCCGGTGGCCGCATCGGCCATGCCGAGATCGATCTCGACGGCCACACCCTGATGCTGTGCGATGCCTTTCCCGAGTACGGCATCCACGCACCGCAACCCGGCGCCCCGACCGCGGTCACCCTGCACCTGCATGTGGACGATGCCGACGCCGCCATCGCCCGCGCGGTCAAGGCCGGTGCCACCCTGGAGCGCGCGGCCAGCGATGCCTTCTATGGCGAGCGCGGCGGCAGCGTGATCGACCCGTTCGGTCACCGCTGGCTGATCGGCCACAGCATCGAGGACGTCAGCCCCGAGGAGATGCAGCGCCGCTACGACGCGTTGTTTGCCGAGGGGCCGCAGGCCGGCTGAGGCGTGCGCTTCACTGCCGCGTCACGCCCCCCATACCCCGGTCGGGCCACCATCGCCTCCTGCCACAAGGACCAGGCGATGACCGCACCCGACCGTCCCGAACTCGACGCCGACACCCACGCCCGCGTGCAGGAGCTGTTCGCGCTGGTGCGCGCCGGCGATGCCGCCACCCTCGCCCGCCTGCTCGGCATGGGCCTGGTGCCCAACCTGCGCGACGGCAAGGGCGACAGCCTGTTGATGCTGGCCGCCTACCACGGCCACGCCGATGCGGTGCGCGTGCTGCTGCAGCACGGCGCCGATGCGTCGCTCGCCAACGACCGCGCCCAGACCCCGCTCGGCACTGCCGCGTTCAAGGGCGACATCGACGTGGTGCGCGCACTGATCGAAGGCGGCGCGCCGGTCGACGACCAACCTGACGGCGGCCGCACCGCGCTGATGCTTGCAGCGATGTTCGACCGCGTGGAAATCATCGAACTGCTGCTTGCGCATGGCGCCAACCCGGAGCACGCCGGTGCCGATGGCGCCACCGCGCTTGATCTCGCCCGCGGCATGGGCGCGGAGCGTGCGGTACAGCGCCTATCACATCCATCGGAAAGTTCAATCCCCCGAACGCCCAAACCGGGCGTCGAATGACCGATCCTATCGATCCCAGCCATCCAGCGAGGATGCATCTATGAAAGACGACAACAACCAAGGGAATTCCGGCGACCGCAGCCTGACCAACCGCCAGGGCCATCCCATCTGCAACAACCAGTCGCAGCGCACCGTGGGCAGCCGCGGCCCGGCGACGCTCGAGAACTACCAGTTCCTGGAGAAGATCAGCCACTTCGACCGCGAGCGCATCCCCGAGCGCGTGGTGCACGCGCGCGGCTTCGTCTGCTACGGCGAGTTCGAGGCCACCGGCAACATCGGCGATGAGCCTGCCGCGAAGTACACCCGCGCGAAGATCTTCTCGCAGGCCGGCAAGAAGACGCCGCTGGCGATCCGCTTCTCGACGGTCATCGGCGGGCGCGATTCCTCGGAAACCGCGCGCGATCCACGCGGCTTCGCGGTGAAGTTCTATACCGAGGACGGCAACTGGGATCTCGTCGGCAACAACCTCGCGATCTTCTTCATCCGCGACGCGATCAAGTTCCCCGACGTGATCCACTCGCTGAAACCCGACCCGGTGACCTTCCGCCAGGAACCGAACCGCATCTTCGACTTCATGAGCCAGACGCCGGAGTCGATGCACATGCTCACGCATCTCTTCAGCCCACGCGGCATTCCGGCCAGCTACCGGCACATGGAAGGCTTCGGCGTGAACACCTACAAGATGGTCAACGCCGAAGGCCAGACCGTGCTGGTGAAGTACCACTTCCACCCCCGCTGCGGCGTGGCCAGCCTGACCGCGGCGGAAGCCGCCAAGGTACAGGGCCAGGACCTCGGCTCGGCCTCGAAGGACCTGTTCGAATCCATCGAGCGCGGCGAATTCCCGCAGTGGGACATGTACGTGCAGATCATGGAGGACCATGACCATCCCGAGCTCGACTGGGACCCGCTGGACGACACCAAGATCTGGCCGGAGAAGGACTTCCCGCTGCGCCACGTGGGCGTGATGACGCTCAACCGCAACGTCGAGGACCACCACAACGAGAACGAGCAGATCGCGATGGGCACCGGCGTGCTGGTCGACGGCCTGGACTTCTCCGACGACAAGATGCTGGTGGGCCGCACGTTCTCGTACTCCGACACCCAACGCTACCGGGTTGGATCGAACTACCTGCAGCTGCCGGTGAACCAGCCCAAGGGCGTGCAGCGGGTGCAGACCAACCTCAGGGGCGGCCAGATGTCCTACGGCGTGGACCTCGCCCCGGGACAGAACCCGCACATCAACTTCGAGCCGTCCATCCACAACGGCCTGCAGGAAGCGCCGGACATGGGCCCGAACAACGCGCCGGAGATCCGCGGCGCGCTGACCCGCAGCGTGATCGAGCGCCGCAACGACTACGTGCAGGCGCGCGCCCGCTTCAACACCATGCAGGACTGGGAGCGCCAGGACCTGATCGACAACATGGGCACCCTGCTGTCGGCCTGCGAGCGCGACGTGCAGGAGCGCATGCTGTGGCACTTCTTCCTGGTGCACGACCAGTACGGCCAGGGGGTGGCCGAGAAGCTGGGCATGCGCGTGGACGACGTCCGCCACCTCGAGCCGTTGAAGGGCCAGGTGCTGACCGACGAGGACCAGCAGCGCCTGAAGAACCTCGGCAACAACAACGACCCCATCGACCCGGAAGTCTGGGGCCAGTGGACCAGCTCGGTCACCAACCACCGCGCCACCGCCGAGGAAGTCCTCGAAGGCCGCCTCCCGGGCCCGAAGGCGGAGCTGGAAGCGACGGCGGAAGCGTGATGTAGCCGACGCCCGCTACCGGGTGAGTTGAACAGGCGGCGCCGGCAACGGCGCCGCTTCTTTGTGGCCGACGCCCGGGCGGCAGCCATCCTTCGCCGGGTTCGATCGGCATGACCTGCAGGCTCCGCGGACGCGGTGCCGAGGCCGTCGATGTGTGACTCGAGCCAGCAGGCAGTCCTGCTGCCGGTGACGTTCATGAGTGGAGGCGGCGAACCGCCGCTCCTGGTTCACCCCAGCCCCTCGCGCAGACGGGAGAGGGAAGTCAACATCAAGCGCGGCGAGCCTTGTTACACCGTCGACGGCGCCACTTCGCGCAGCTTGCCTTCGTGCAGTTCCAGCACGCGGTCCAGGCGGCGGGCGAGGCTGCGGTCGTGGGTGACCAGCACCAGGCTGGTGCGCTGCGCGCGGTTGAGGTCGAGCATCAGGTCGAACACGGTGGCCGCGGTGCGGTCGTCGAGATTGCCGGTGGGCTCGTCGCCGAGCACGCAGGCGGGGCGGTTGACCAGTGCACGCGCCACGGCGGCACGCTGGCGTTCGCCGCCGGAGAGTTCGCCGGGCTTGTGCTGCAGGCGATGGCCGAGACCGACCGACTCCAGCAGTTCGCGTGCCTTGGGCTCCACCTCGGCGATCGCCGGCGGCTTGCCGCGCTTCTCGCCATCCACCGCCTGCCCGGTGAGCAGCGCCGGCAGCATCACGTTCTCCAGCGCGGTGAACTCGGGCAGCAGGTGGTGGAACTGGTAGACGAAGCCGAGCGCGCGGTTGCGCAGCGCGCCGCGCGCGCGATCGGACAGCCTGCTCATGCGGTGGCCGTCGACATACACCTCGCCGGCGGTGGGTACGTCCAGCCCGCCCAGCAGGTGCAGCAGCGTGCTCTTGCCGGCACCGGAGGCACCGATGATCGCCACCGTCTCGCCGGGGTACACGTCGAGGTCGAGGCCGTCGAACACCGGGGTGTTGAGCTTGCCTTCGCGGTAGGTCTTGCCGAGCGCTTCGGCGCGGATGACCGGCATGCCCGGCGTGGCGGTCGGCTCGCCTTCGCGCGGCAGCAGCGTGGTCGGCACGGGGTCGTGATGCTCACTCATAACGCAGCGCCTCCGCCGGGGCGGTGCGCGATGCACGCCATGCCGGGTAGATCGTGGCAAGGAAGGCCATCGCCAGCGCCACCAGCGCGATGATGGTGACGTCGTCGGCGCGCAGTTCGGTGGGCAGGCCGGTGATGTAGTAGACGTCGGGCGGGATCAGCACCACGTCGAACGCGGCTTCGATCGCACGCAGGATGTGTTCGAGGTTGAGCGTGAGCAGCACGCCGCCGACCACGCCGAGCACGGTGCCGATGACGCCGATCAGCGTGCCCTGCACGATGAACACCCGCAGGATGCCGCCGGGCGGCATGCCCAGCGTGCGCATGATGGCGATGTCGGCCTGCTTGTCGGTGACCAGCATCACCTGCGACGACACCAGGTTGAACGCGCCCATCGCGATGATCAGCGACAGCAGGATCGCGATCATGGTCTTTTCCAGCCTGAGCGCGCGGAACATGTTGGCGTTCTCCCGGCTCCAGTCGCTCACCCGGTACGGGCCCTGCAGCGCGATGGCGAGATCGCGTGCGACATCCCAGGCCTGGTTCATGTCGTGCAGGCGCAGGCGCACGCCGGTCACGCCCTCGCCGAGGCGCTGCACGCGCTGCAGGTCGGCCATGTTGACCAGCGCGAGGTTGCGGTCGAACTGCTGGTGGCCGGCCTCGAACAGGCCGCTGACGGTGTAGCGCTTGAGCTGCGGCACCGCGCCCATCGGCGTGGTCTGGAAATCGGTGGTGACCACCACGCGGTCGCCGACGCGCACGCCCAGCCACAGCGCGAGCTCGCGGCCGAGGATGATGTTGAAGCTGCCGGCTTCCAGCGAGTCGAACGCGCCTTCCACCATCCGCTCGGCGATCACCGAGACGTTCTTCTCCTGTTCCGGCAGCACGCCCTGCAGCAGCGCGGGCTGACGGTTGGGCCCGGCGATCAGCGCCTCGCTCTGCACATACGGCGCGGCGCCGGCCACGCGTGCATCGCGCCCGGCGATGTCGACCGCGTAGCGCCAGTTCTCCATCGCGCCGCTGTCGGCACTCACCGTGGCATGCGCGGACATCTGCAGCAGACGGTCGCGGATCTCGCGCTGGAAACCGGTCATCACCGCCAGCGTGGTGATCAGCGCGGCGACGCCGATGGCGATGCCGAGGATGGAGGCGAGCGAGATAAAGGAGATGAAGCCGTTGCGTCGCTTGGCGCGCAGGTAGCGCAGGCCAATGGAGGCGGACAGGGGTCTGAACATCGGGGCTCGCGAGGGACGCCGGCGGTCTGCACCGGCACAAGAGCCTTATGGTGCCATCGACGGTGCCCTGCGCGCAGTGTGCGTGGTGGGCGCGGCCAGTCGGAGTTCACGGCGTGCGGCCGGCAGCAGGGTATCGGGCCACCAGGCGATGCGCTGCGCGCGCCCGTGCGCATCGCGCCAGCGCGCGAACGCCAGTGGCCCGCGCCACGCGAGTTCGAAGCCGTCCACGCCCTGCCCGTCCACCTCGACGCGGCCATTGCCGGGGAAATGCAGCGTGCGTGGCGCCCGGCGTGCCTCGCGGCGTACGACGGAAATGCCGTAGGCGCAGGCCAGCAGCGTGAGCGGCCATGCGGCAATGCGCGGCATCTCGGAGGCGAGGATCGCCACCGGCGCCAACGCGGTCATCAACAGCAGCGCGGCCAGCAGCCAGCGCGAAGGATTCCAGGCGACGGTGCCGCCGTCAGCGCTGTTCCTGGAGCGAACGCATGCGTTCGACAAGACCTCTGAGGCTGGCATCGGGGACGTCCTCGTAGCCCATGAACCAGCGCCAGAGCCTATCGTCCTCGCAATCCATCAGCTGTAGGAATACCCCGCGTTCCGCGTCGGACGCGGTTGGCCATGCACGGTCGAGATACGCGTTGAACAGCACGTCGAGTTCGCGCATGCCGCGGCGGCAGCGCCAGCGCAGGCGCTTGAGTTCGGCGTCGTCGTGCGTGCTCATGCCTGCGCCAGCAGCCAGCCGAGACGGATCCAGAACAGCAGCAGCACCGCAACCCCGAGCAGGAACACGCGGAAGCGGTGCATCACCTTGTTGTAGCCGCACTGGATGGCGCTGTGGGCGATGCGCAGGGCCACGAAACCCCATGCAAGGGCGACCACCCACGGGTCGCGCACGCCGACCGCCAGCGCCACCGCAACGCCGAAGTAGAACAGCACCGGCAGTTCGAACAGGTTGCGGTAGTTGTCCGACGCGCGGCTGTCGCTGAGCCGCTGCGCCAGTTGCCCGGAAAGCGCCACCGACTGCGGGTGGATGCGCTCGCGCACCATCTCGCCGATGCGCCGGCGGTACATCACGCCGGCCACCACGAAGGTCAGTGCGACCAGCGCCAGGCCGGGCCACAGGATCGGATTGCTGGTCACCATCACTGCCCCCGAACGAATCGCGCCGGCGGGTGCCGGCGCGGGATGATCAACCGTGGCGCGCCAGCATCATCTGCTTGATCTGGCCGATGGCCTTGGCGGGGTTCAGGCCCTTCGGGCAGGTCCGCGTGCAGTTCATGATGGTGTGGCAGCGGTAGAGCTTGAACGGATCTTCCAGGTCGTCCAGGCGCGCGCCGGTGTCCTCGTCGCGGCTGTCGATGATCCAGCGGTAGGCCTGCAGCAGGATCGCCGGGCCGAGGTAGCGGTCGCCGTTCCACCAGTAGCTGGGGCACGCGGTGCTGCAGCAGGCGCACAGGATGCACTCGTAGAGGCCGTCGAGCTTGGCGCGGTCCTCCTTCGACTGCAGGCGCTCGCGGTCCGGCGGCGGCGCGCTCTGCGTGCGCAGCCACGGCTTGATCGAGGCGTACTGGGCGTAGAAATGCGTGAGGTCGGGCACCAGGTCCTTGACCACCGGCATGTGCGGCAGCGGGTAGATCGGCACGTCGCCGTTGCCCTTGCCGCAGTCCTCGATGGCCTTGGTGCAGGCCAGCGTGTTGGTACCGTCGATGTTCATCGCGCAGGAGCCGCAGATGCCCTCGCGGCACGAACGGCGGAAGGTGAGCGTCGGGTCGACTTCGTTCTTGATCTTGATCAGCGCGTCGAGAACCATCGGGCCGCACCTGTCGAGATCGACCTCGTAGGTGTCGACGCTCGGGTTGCGCCCGTCGTCCGGGTTCCAGCGGTAGACCTTGAAGGTCCGCACGCGCGTGGCGCCGGCCGCCGGGAAGTGGCGACCCGCCTGGATCTTCGAGTTCTGCGGAAGGGAGAATGCGGCCACGGTCAAATCTCGGTATTGGCAGGCGATTTCGGCGCCAGCTGTGGGACACGGACGGTACGGAGCAGCAGATAGACGACCAGCGCGCCCAGCGGGGTCGCGAAGATCGTCAGCAGCACCCAGAACATGACCTGCGCGAGATGCGCATTGCGCACGTAGAGCATGCGCAGGACCAGCGCCGCGGCGATGACGCCGAGCGCCCAGAGCATCATGAACTGATGGCTGAAGACCATACCGGACTCGCTCCTCGTTCGGTCACCCGGTCAGTAGACGCGGGCGACGGGGGGGACGACCTGGACCTCGTCGTCGAGCGTGTACATGTGCACCGGGCGGTAGTCGATGCGGGTGTTGCCGGCCTCGTCCACCCAGCACAGGGTGTGCTTCTGCCACTCGGTGTCGTTGCGGTCGGGGAAGTCCTCGCGGGCATGGGCGCCGCGCGATTCCTTGCGGTTCTCCGCCGACACGATCGTCGCCAGCGCCTGGCCGAGCAGGTTCTGCAGCTCGAAGGTCTCGATCAGGTCGGAGTTCCACACCAGCGAACGGTCGCTGACCTTGACGTCGGCGAACGACGCGTGGATCTCGCGGATCTTCTGCACGCCGTCGGCCAGCGTCTCGCCGGTGCGGAACACCGCGGCGTCGATCTGCATCGTGCGCTGCATCCGGTCGCGGATCTCGGCGGTCGAGGTGCTGCCGGTGGCGTGGCGCAGCGCGTCGAGGTTGGCCAGAGACCGGTCGCAGGCATCCTCGGCAAGGCGCTTGTGCGGGGCGCCGCTCTTGATGGTCTCGGCGCAGCGGTTGGCCACCGCGCGGCCGAACACCACCAGGTCGAGCAGCGAGTTCGAGCCCAGGCGGTTGGCGCCATGCACCGAGACGCAGGCGGCCTCGCCGATCGCGTACAGGCCCGGCACCACCGCATCCGGGTTGCCGTCCCTGAGCTGGACGACTTCGCCGCGGTAATTGGTGGGGATGCCGCCCATGTTGTAGTGGACGGTGGGGATGACCGGGATCGGCTGCTTGGTCACGTCGACGCCGGCGAAGATCCGCGCGCTCTCGGCGATGCCGGGCAGCTTCTCGTGGATGTCGTTGGGATCGAGGTGGGTGAGGTCGAGGTGGATGTGGTCCTTGTCGGTACCGACGCCGCGGCCTTCGCGGATCTCGATGGTCATCGAGCGGCTCACCACGTCGCGCGAGGCGAGGTCCTTGGCGTTGGGCGCGTAGCGCTCCATGAAGCGCTCGCCCTGGGCGTTGCGCAGGATGCCGCCCTCGCCGCGCACGCCCTCGGTGATCAGGCAGCCGGCGCCGTAGATGCCGGTGGGGTGGAACTGCACGAACTCCATGTCCTGCAGGCCGAGCCCGGCGCGCAGCGCCATGCCGCCGCCGTCGCCGGTGCAGGTGTGGGCGGAGGTCGCGGAGAAGTACGCGCGGCCATAGCCGCCGGTGGCCAGCACCACGCCATGGGAGCGGAACAGGTGCAGCGTGCCCTCGGCCATGTCGAGCGCGAGCACGCCGCGGCAGGCGCCGTCCTCGTCCATGATCAGGTCGAGCGCGAAGTACTCGATGAAGAAGCGCGCGTCATGCTTGAGCGACTGCTGGTACAGCGTGTGCAGCATCGCGTGGCCGGTGCGGTCGGCCGCGGCGCAGGTGCGCTGGGCGATGCCCTTGCCGTAGTGCGTGGTCATGCCACCGAACGGGCGCTGGTAGATCTTGCCTTCCTCGGTGCGCGAGAACGGCACGCCCTGGTGCTCGAGCTCGATGATCGCGGGGATCGCCTCGCGGCACATGTACTGGATGGCGTCCTGGTCGCCCAGCCAGTCCGAGCCCTTGATGGTGTCGTAGAAGTGGAAGCGCCAGTCGTCCTCGCCCATGTTGCCCAGCGCGGCGGAGATACCGCCCTGCGCCGCCACGGTGTGCGAGCGCGTGGGGAACACCTTGGTCAGACAGGCGGTCTGCAGGCCCTTGGCGGCAAGGCCGAAGGTGGCGCGCAGGCCGGCGCCGCCGGCGCCGACGACGACCATGTCGTACTTGTGTTCGGTGATCTTGTAGGTCGAGGTCATCGTGGGTCTCTGGTTGCGCGGGGGAGGCGGCGGGAGGCCTGGGCCCTGACCCCATCCCCCCTTCCGCACGCGGAAGAGGGGCGAAAGTGCCGGCGGGAGCCGCTTCGGCGGCACCCTCGCCCGGATCACTCCGGGGTCTCGGACACTGCGGAATTACAGGAGCGCGATGCGGGCGATCGCGTACAGCGAGGCCAGCGCGCCGAGCGTGCAGGCGACGATCGCCAGGAACTGCAGGGCGATCTCGAGCGAACGGGCGTGGATGTAGTCCTCGATGATGGTCTGCAGGCCCATCCGCGTGTGCCAGAACATCGACACCGCGAACAGGGTCAGCAGGATCGCGTTCCACGGCCGCGCGATGGTCTCGCGCACGCTGTCGAGGTCGGCGCCGATCATCGACACCAAGAGGCCCACCAGCCACGGCACCAGCAGCGCCAGCACCACCGCAGTCACCCGGATCCACCAGAAGTGCGAGGTGCCCGACTTGCCCGAACCCAGGCCGCGCGCGCGCGCCAGCGGGGTGCGGAGGTCGCGGCGCACCGGTGCGCCGTTCGCGTTCGCCTTGACGTCGCTCATGCACCACCCCGCAGCGCGACGAACCAGATCGCCGACGTCAACACCAGCGTCAGGCCGACCACGGCATAGCCGGACCGGTACACCTCGGGAAGCTCGAAGCCCCAGCCCGCATCCCACAGCAGGTGGCGAATGCCGGCGAGCAGGTGGTAGACCATGCCCAGCGAGAACAGGAACAGCGCGACCATGCCGACCGGCGAGGCCAGGCACGCGGCGGCGCGCTCGTAGGCGTCACCGCCCTGCGCCACGGCCAGCAGCCACCACGCGAACACGAAGGCGCCCACGGTGATGCCGATGCCGGCGATGCGGAACAGGATGGACAACAGCGACGTCAGCTGGAACCTGTACGTCTGTCCGAGCATGAAGGGTGACAAAGGGCGTTCGCGATTCGCCATCGCTGGCAATCTCCTCGCTGGCGGCGGTGCCGCGTGGCTGGAATCAGAAGTCGATACAGCGGCCGTTCTTTTCCCAGTCGCCGTATCGGGTGGGTTCGGGGCCGTCGCGTCCGCCGATTTCCACCGGCCTGGGCGTCGGATCCGTGGCGGGCGTGGCCGCCTGATCCGGATCCGGAGTCGGGACGCTTTCGCCTATCATGGCCGGGTTCTTCACCGCACGGATTCTAGTTCCCACGCCCATGCACGACAAGTCGGACGCCCTTCCCGGCGATTTTTTCGCCATCCCCGACATCCACGTGATCCGCATGCAGGGGCGCGACGCGATCGCGTTCGCGCAGGCGCAGTTCATGAACGATGTTGCTGCCCTGGCCGACGGCCAGTGGCAGTGGAACGGCTGGCTGACGCCGAAGGGCCGCGTGGTGGCGCTGTTCGCGGTGCTGCGCGTGGATGGCGAGACCCTGCGCCTGCTGCTGCTCGACGCCGACCCGGCGGGGTTCGTGGAGCGCCTGCAGCGCTTCGTGTTCCGCAGCAAGGTCACGCTGGCGCCCGAGGCCGACGTGGCGGTTGCGGGGGCATTCGCCGCGCCGGGCAGCGCCCGTGGCGCGCAGGCTTCGGTCAACGATGATGGCGCGACCGAGCTCGATCTCGGCGGCGTGGACGAGCCCCGCACCCTGCGCATCGGCGCCGGCCCGGCGACCATCGACCCGGTCGCCCACGGCCGCTGGCGTGCACTGGATCTCGCGCATGGCCTGCCGCGGCTGGAGCCGTCGCAGCTGGAGCAATGGACGCCGCAGCAGCTGTCGCTTGACCGCCTGCGCGCCTTCAGCGTGAAGAAGGGTTGCTACCCGGGGCAGGAAATCGTCGCGCGCACGCATTTCCTCGGCCAGGTGAAGCGGGGCCTCGCGAGGCTGCACACCGGATCGGCGACGGTGTCGGCCGGCGACGAGGTGACCGCAGCGAGCGGCAGCGGCCGCATCGTCTGCAGTCAGGGTGACGAGGCGCTTGCGGTACTGCCTCTGGATCCCGCGCCGGTCGACCTGCAGGTGGGTGGCACCGCCGCCCGAGCCCTGCCGTTGCTGGACGGCCTGGCGCGCTGATTGCGCGCTTGATCCAGGGCGGCGCGCGGCCCATATTCGCGCACGGTCATCGTTGTGGCGCCCGGACCGCGGACGCATCGGGCAGGACGCCATACCGCTTTCACGCAGTCGATGTATTGATACCGCCTCCAGAGGAAGGGGAACCACCATGCGCTTCGCACCGACCGCCGCCGCCGCGGCGCTTTCCACGCTGTTGCTTGCCGCCTGCGCCAGCCAGGCACCCGCCCCCGAGCCGGCGCCCGAACCGGTTCCGCAGCTGCCCTCGACGTTCCTCGAGCGGCTGTCCGCGGACGGTCTGTTCGCGTTCGGCAGTGCCAGCATCGAGGACTTCAGCGTCGAGGGCCGCACCGCGCTCGACGACCTGGCAACGCGCCTGTCGTCGCGCCCGCTCGAGATCGTGCACGTGATCGGCCACAGCGACCGCATCGGCAATGACCGCGCCAACCTGCGCCTGTCCGAGCAGCGTGCCAATGCGGTACGCGACTACCTGATCGACCGCGGCGTACCCGCCGAGCGCATCACCGCCGTGGGCCGCGGCAGCGTGGAGCCGGTGGAGGACTGCGAAGGCATGCGCGGCGACGCGCTGCGCGACTGCCTGGCGCCGAACCGCCGCGTGGAAGTGCGGGTGCAGTTCGCGGATTGAGCTGGACCGGGCCCTCTCCCCGCGCGGGGAGAGGGTCAGCACCACGCAGGCGCGGGCCGCCTCGAACGGCTCAGCCCTGCGCCAGTTCCGCCGCCGCCGCGACGATGTCCTCGTCCGACGGAATCACGAGGAACGCGGCGCCCGCAAGCGGAGTGAAGGTATCCGCGCCGACCACGCGCCGCAGTGGCTTGTGGCCCAGCCCGGCTTCGCTGATCGCGGTGATGATGCCCTCGCCCACCCCGGCGCTGCGGCGGCCCTCGTCGACCACCAGGATGCGCGCGCACTCGCCGGCATGACGGGCGATCGCGGCCTCGTTCAAGGGCAGCAGCCAGCGCAGGTCCACCACGCGCACCTTCCAGCCGTGCGCGGCCTCGATGGCACGCGCGGCGCGCAGGCTCATCGGCACGCCGTTGCCGAAGGTGAAGATCACCAGGTCACGGGCATCGGCGTCGTACACGCGCTCCTCGCCGAGCGGCATCGCCTCGTCCGGTGACGGGTACGTCGTCAGCCAGCCGCCGTCGCCCGGCTCGTGCAGGTCCTTGGCCATGTACAGCGCGATCGGCTCCAGCAGCGCGCACACGCGCCCATCCACCTTTGCCAGTGCCACCAGCGTGCGCAGCATGGTGGCGGCATCGTCGCCGCGGCTCGGGCAACCAATGACCAGCCCGGGGATGTCGCGCAGTGCGGTGATCGAGTTGTCGTTGTGGAAATGCCCACCGAACCCGCGCTGGTAACCCAGCGAGGCGATGCGCATGACCATCGGATTGCGGTACTGGTTGTTGGAGAAGAACTGCAGGGTCGCCGCCTCGCCGCGGATCTGGTCGCATGCGTTGTGGAAGTACGCCAGGTACTGGATCTCCGGCAGCGGCAGCAGGCCCATGTTGGCGTAGCCCTGCGCCATGCCGAGGATCGTGGTTTCGTCGAGCAGCGTGTTGAACACGCGGCGCGCGCCGAACGCCTTCTGCAGCCCCTTGGTGACGGTGTAGACACCGCCCTTCTGCGCCACGTCCTCGCCGAACAGCAGGACTTCCGGGTACTTGGCGAACAGGTCGTGCAGCGCGGCGTTGATCTGGATCGCCAGGTGCTTGGGCCCGGCGTTTTCCGGCAACTTCGCCTCGCCACCGAACGCCTGCAGGCGGCGTTCGTCAAAATCCGCGCGGGCGGCTTCGGCGGCCACGGCGTCGGGCGTGTACGGCGCCAGCGGCGCGACCACGTCTTCCAGCGTCGACAGGCGCGGGCGGCTGTCCGCGTCCTCGGCCGCAGCGAAGCAGCGCTCGCGCGTGGCCTCGTACAGCGCAAGCACCTCGTCTTTCGACATCAGCCCGGACTCGAGCGCGATCGACGCCGAGCGCAGCAGCGGGTCGGTCGCCTCCACCGCGCACAGCTCCTCGATCGAGCGCCATTCGATCTCGAAGTCGGTGCCGGCGTGGCCCATGATCCGCGTCGTGCGCAGGTGCAGGAAGGTCGGCCGGCGGGTGCGGCGGCAATGCTCGACCGCACGCTGCACCTCACCGTAGCCGGCGGCGAGGTCGAGGCCATCGGCGGCGAAATAATCCAGGTCGGTGCGGTTGGCGAAATTGCGTGCGATCCAGCCGTCCGGGGTCTTCACCGAGATGCCGATGCCGTTGTCCTCGCAGACGAACAGCACCGGCGCCGGCAGCTTCTGGTAGGCCGTCCAGGCCGCGGCGTTGAACGCGGTCTGCGCGGTGGCGTGGTTGCTCGACGCATCGCCGAACGAGCACACGACGATGCTGTCGTCGGGCACCGGCAGCGCATGGCCGATGCGGCGCCCGTGCTCGATCGCGATCGCGGTGCCCAGCGCCTTGGGCAGGTGCGAGGCGATGGTGGAGGTCTGCGGCAGCACCCACAACGGCTTGCTGCCCCACACCTTGTGGCGGCCGCCCGATGCCGGGTCGTCCTTGGAAGCGGCGAACGACAGCGCCGAATCCATCACCGGATCCATCCCCGGCAGCTTGCGGAAGCGCTCGGCCATGAAGCCGCCCGAGCGGTAATGCAGGAACGCGGGATCGGTATGCCGGGTGAGCCGGGCGACCATCGCGTTGCCTTCGTGGCCCGAGCTGCCGATGGTGTAGAAGACCTTGTTCTGCACGCGCAGCACGCGCGCCATCAGGTCGAGATGGCGGCTGATCAGCTGCGACTCGAACAGTTCGCGAAAACCGCGCGCGTCCAGCGCGCTGCCGTCGAGGATGGCTTCGTCAGCGGCCGGGCGGGCGTCGGCACGGCCGTCCCAGCCACGCACGGACTCCTGGAAGTTGACGTCGCAGATTTCCGCGCGGTTGAGCCCCTTCATGCGGGCGGGGATCGGACTGGGTACGGCTGCGAACATGTCGATGGAATGCCTGGTCGGGTGGTTGCGAAAGCGACGCGGTCAGCCGCGGCGCCTGCGGGTGTCCTGCCACTGCGCACGGGTCTGTCCCCAGACCTCGCACGGTGAATCCTGGTAGGGCGGTGGCAACGTGGCCATGCCGATAAACGTGGAACCGAGCCTCGACGCGACCTTCTTCGAGGCGACGTTCTCCGGCGCGAAGCAGTGGACGAAGTCGTCCCAGCCGAGTTCGTCCAGCGCCCAGTCGATGGCCGCCGTCAGTGCTTCGGTGGCGTAGCCGCGGCCCCATGCATCGCGGTGGAGCATGTAGCCGATCTCGTTGCCGGGCCAGCCATCGGGCTTCCACGGCCCGCCCTGCCCCAGCCACTGCCCGCTGTCGCGGTCGATGATGGAGAACATGCCGAAGCCCTGGATCATCCACGCGCCCGGTTGCTGCAGGAACTTGCGCCACGCCGCGGCACGCGGCATGTGGCCGCCGATCCAGCGCGCCGCGTCCTCGTCGCCGATCAGCTCGGCGAAGCGCTCGAAATCCCCCGCCTGCGGCAGGCGCAGGACCAGGCGCTCGGTTTCGATGCGGATATCCGGAAGCGACATGCCAGGTCCCCCAGGGCTCGATTGCAACGAGGCGAAATCCCGCGAATAAAGCGGATCGCGGGCCCCGGCTCGCACCGGAGCCCGGGAAGTCAGAACGCGTTGATGCCGGTCAGCTCGCGGCCCACCACCAGCTGGTGCACGGTCTCGGTGCCCTCGTAGGTGATCACCGACTCGAGGTTGAGCGCGTGGCGGATCGGCGAATGCTCGGTGGTGATGCCGGCGCCGCCGAGCAGGTCGCGCGCTTCGCGGGCGATGTCGATGGCCATGCGGCAGTTGTTCCACTTCGCAAGCGACACCTGGGTCGGCTGCATCTTCCCGGCATCCTTGAGGCGACCGAGCTGCAGGCTCAGGAGCTGTGCGCTGGTGATGCGCCGCGCCCAGTCGGCCATCTTGATCTGCGCGCTCTGGGTGGCCGCGACCGGGCGGCCGAACAGCATCCGCTCCTTGGAATAGTTCAGTGCCTCGTCGAGGCAGGCAATCGCCGCGCCGATCGGGCCCCAGGTGATGCCGTAACGCGCCTGGGTCAGGCAGCCGAGCGGACCCTTGAGGCCCTTGACGTTCGGCAGGCGGTTGGCGTCCGGCACGCGCACGTTGTCGAAGAACAGCGCGCTGGTCACCGAGGCGCGCAGGCTCATCTTGTGCTTGACCTCCTGCGCGGTGAAGCCGGCGAAATCCTTCTCCACCACGAAGCCCTGGATGCCGTCATCCGTCTGCGCCCAGACGATGGCGATGTCGGCGAGGTTGCCGTTGGTGATCCACATCTTCGAGCCGTTGATCACCCAGTCCGCGCCGTCCTTCTTCGCATGGGTCTTCATGTTGGCCGGGTCGGAGCCGCCGTGCGGCTCGGTCAGGCCGAAGCAGCCGATGGTCTCGCCGCGCGCCATCGACGGCAGCCAGCGCATCTTCTGCTCTTCGGTGCCGTAGGCGTAGATCGGGTACATGCACAGCGAGGACTGCACGCTGGCGAAGCTGCGCAGGCCGGAATCGCCGCGTTCGAGCTCCTGGCAGATCAGCCCGTAGCCGACGTAGTTGAGTTCCGCGCCGCCGTACTGGCTGGGAAGGGTCGCGCCCAGCAGGCCGAGGCCGGCGATCTCCGGGATCAGCTCCTTCGGGAAGCGGCCTTCGTCGAAGCACTCGCCGATGATCGGCAGCACGCGCTCGTCGGTGAAGCGCGCCACGGCGTCCTGGACGGCCTGTTCCTCCTCGGTCAGGAGCGAGCGGATGTCGTAGAGATCGTAGGGATTGAGGGCCATGGCGTTCGCGCGTGCGGAAAGCCGCGATTGTATCGCCCCGGCTGCGCGGGGCCATGGCCTGCTGACCTGTGCCGGATCCTTCGTCGGCGGAAGGCTGCACATGCCAACGGGGGGATCCTCTTCCCCCGGGGGCTTGCGCGGTCGGAGCCTGGAGCCGTCGGACGCATTGCGGGCGCATCAGGTGGATTACGCACGCGTCGACAGACGAATCACCTGAAAGGCACGAAGGCGTTGGCTGGCACGCGTGGCCCGCCACGGCCACAGGGGGATGCCCAGCCGGATATCTCCGCGTCCTGCTAACACATCCGGCCGCCGGCCATCCATGGCCGGCTCTGGACATCCCCCTGCGTCCGCGGCGGGCCCCGAGCCGTCACCGCGTCCGGGAGAAGATCAAGAGCGAGGATCGTCAGACAGTCATGGCAATAAAGGGCTTCGGCTGAGCCACTGTCGATCTCCGTGCCCGAACGGACGGACGCACGAGAGTGGTCGGTTGCAGACTTCGTCGGCTTCGGCTCTCCGTCGCCGAAGCCGACGAACGTCGAAGCCCGTCGCGTGCACCGGGGGGTGTGCGCACAGCCGGCCATGGATGGCCGGCGGCCGGCCGTGGCAGCTGGACGCGGACTCCGGCCGGGGCAGCACACCCCCCGTGTGCGCGACGGGCAACGCGGAGTCACCAGGAAGCAGCTTACAGGCGCAAAAACAGTCAGCTCGCGCCGTTGCCGTCGAGTTCGACGCAGGAAAAAGGGCCGGACATGGTCCGACCCTTTGACGTCACTTCAGGCAACCGGGCACGCGCCCGGCGCCTGGTTACTGCAGCCGCGCGTCGTCGTCGACAGCGGCGGTCTGGGTCACCACCTGGCCATCGAGTACCGGCAGGCGCTCGCCTGCGGGACGCTGCTCCATGCGCACGGTGCGCTCGCGCCCGTCGAAGCGGTAGGTCACGTCGTACGCCACCGGCACGTCCTCGGCGCCCAAGCGGATGCGCTCGCCAGGCTTGCTGTCGGTGCGCAGCGTGCCGGTGCTGCCGTCCGGGTTGCGGTAGGTCACGTCATAGGCGACCACCCGCGACGACTGCGAGGAGTCCTGCACGGTGCGGCACTGGCGGTCCACGCGTTCCACCACGCGGCCACCGACGTGGTTGCGGTCGACCCGGTTGCCGATGAAGCCACCTGCGGTCGCACCGGCGGCGGTGGCCAGCTTGCGGCCGTTGCCGCCGCCGACCTGGTTGCCGACCAGGCCACCGATCACCGCGCCCGCGACGGTACCGCCGACGTTGCCGTCGCGCTCGGGCAGGCGCTCCTGTACCACCACCTCCTCGCACACCTCGCGCGGCGTGGTGCTGGTGGTGGTCTCGTGGATCGGCGCGCTGCCGATCACGCTTGCGTAGAGGTCGCGGCGTTCGGTGATCGGCTCCACTTGCACCACGTCCGCGTATTCGACGCGGCCGCCCACCGGGATGGCGTCATCGGCCAGCGGCTGCTCGCCTTCGACCGCCTCGAACACGCCCGACGACGTACCGGTGGCCGGCACCTCGTCGCGGTTGCTCTGGAAGGCTGCGACAGCGACACCGCCGACCAGCAGCGATGCCAGGGCGATGGCGAGGGTGTTGTTCTTCATGGGTCTCTCTCCTTGCTCGCATGTCGCGAGGTGTCGCGAAGCGTTGAGCCGGATTCGAGCATTTCCTTCCTGAATGGATGCCGCGGAGAAAACGCTTACTCCTGTCAACGCCTGAACGCCGCGTTGAACCGTGCGTGCTAGCGTGACGACGAGCCGCCCAGACCCGCCACACGGAGTCCTCCAATGCGCTACCTGCTGCTCGGCCCGATGCTGCGCTGGCTCGGACGCCTGAGCTATCCACGCCTGTTCGCGGTCACCGCCGCGCTGTTCGCATTGACCCTGGTGGTGCCCGACCCGATCCCGCTGGTGGACGAACTGCTGCTCGGCCTCGGCACGCTGTTGCTGGCGCGGGTGAAGCGCAACGATGCCCCGGCATCCGATGGCCGGCCGCCGATCGACGGCCAGGCACGTCGCCAGCGCTGAGCACGTTCGCGTGATGCTGGTCGACACCCACTGCCACCTGGATGCCAGCGAGTTCGACGGCGACCGCGAGGCCGTCATCGCCCGTGCCCGCGAGGCCGGGGTGACCCGTCAGATCCTGCCGGGCACCCACGCCGACGAGTGGACGCTGCTGCGTGACGCCTGCCGGCTCGACCCGGGCCTGTACGCGGCCTACGGAATGCATCCCACCTTCCTCGAGCACCACGACGACGCGCATCTCGACCTGCTCGACGAATGGGTGCGCCGCGAACGACCGGTGGCGATCGGCGAATGCGGTCTCGACTACTACGTCGAAGGCCTCGACCTGGAGGCCCAGCAGCGCTGGTTCGACGGCCATCTGGAACTCGCGCGCGCGACCGGCCTGCCGCTGATCGTGCATGCGCGGCGCGCGGTGGATGCGGTGATCCAGTCGATCCGGCGCGTCGGCAAGGTGCATGGGGTGGTGCACAGCTTTGCCGGCAGCGAGGAACAGGCGCGCCAGCTGCACCAGCTGGGTTTCCTGATCGGAATCGGCGGACCGGTCACCTACGAGCGCGCCAAACGCATGCACCGGGTGGTGGCTGCAGTGCCGCTGGAGCAGCTGCTGCTGGAAACCGATGCGCCGGACCAGCCCGACAGCGGCCACCGCGGCCAGCGCAACGAGCCGGCGCGCCTGACCCGCGTCTGCGACGTGGTGGCCGGACTGCGCGGGATGTCACCCGGGGATCTGGCGGAAGCGACCACCCGCAATGCCTGCAGGCTGTTCGGCCTGCCGCAATAACTGCAGGCGGCGACCTGCCCGGCCTCAGGCCGCGTCGCGCGCCTTTTCCGCACGCGCCAGCAGCATCGCGATCGCCTTGCCTGCGGCGGCGAACGCGAACGTGCCGGTGATGTGGGTGGCGGCGCCGAGACCGGCCCCGCAATCGAGCTTCAGCGACGCTTCGCCATCGACCTTGGGGCGCAGCCCGCAGACACTGCCGTCGGCCTGCGGATAGCGCACGTTCTCCAGCGAGTACACCGCCGGCACCCCGAAGTAGCGCTTCGGCCCCTTCGGGAAGTTGAACTCGCCACGCAGCTTCTTGCGCACCAGCGCGAGCATCGCATCGTGCTCGGTGCGCGACAGGTCGCGGATGCGTACCAGCGTGGGATCGATGCGGCCGCCGGCCGAGCCGACCGTCAGGATCGGCTGCTTGCGGCGCCGGCACCAGGCGATCGCTTCGACCTTGGCGCGGAAGCTGTCGAACGCATCCACCACCAGGTCATAGCCGGGGCCGAGCAGTGCGTCGAGGTTGCCGGGGGTGAGGTAGCTGGCGACCGCGGCCACCTCGATCGCCGGGTTGATCGCACGGCAGCGCTCGGCCATCGCCTCGGCCTTGCCGCGGCCGTACTGGCCCGCGATCGCCGGCAGCTGGCGGTTGGTGTTGGACACGCACAGGTCGTCCGCGTCGATCAGCGTCAGCCTGCCCACGCCGCTGCGCGCCAGCGCTTCGACGGTCCACGAGCCGACCCCGCCGAGGCCGATCACGGCCACGTGCGTACGCGCGAGCGTGGCGAGCGCGCCCTCGCCATAGAGGCGGTCGATGCCGCGGAAACGGTCGGTCCAGGTGCTGTCCATGGCCGATATTCTAGTGCGCCCGCCACGCTGCGCCGGCACGGGCGCGTGCTATGGTCCGCCCGCCCCGCCACGGAGACCGCGATGTCCACGCCAGCCGACAAGCCCGCGCCCCGCCAGCCGTCCGCGCGGGTCTCCGCCGCGCAGCGCTACCTGTTCCTGTTCGTGCTGGGCCTGGTGGTGGGCGTGGTGGCCACGGTCATGCTGATGCGCGCGTTGCAGGCACGCGCCGACCACTTCCCGTCGAGCGTGATGCACGTGCAGCAGTGGCATCTCGACCAGCTGCGCACCAAGGTCGAACAGAACCGCTGCGAGGCCACGGACACCCTGCCCCACCTGCGCACGTTGCGGGTGATGGCGGACGACCTCGAGCCCGCCTTCGCGGACCTGCGCGACGACAGGCGCTTCTCCGCGGCCGCCAGCCAGATGCGCCGCACCCTCGATGCCAGCCTGGCGTCGCCACCGATCAATTGCGGCACGCTGGGCACCGCGACGCGCGACATCGGCAACACCTGCCGCGCCTGCCACCAGGATTTCCGCGGCTGACCGCCACGCGCGGATGAACCCTGGCCCGGTGGTCGACGACCGGGACGCTCCGGCCCATGCGGGTTGTCGGCCTGTTCACGGCGGCACTTCTACTTTCGCTGCGTGCGCGCCCTGTCGCGCATCACCTTCCGAAGCGGAGAGATGCCATGAAGACCCCGTTGCTCCTCACCACTGCCGCAGCCGCCGCCCTGGCCCTCGCGGGCTGCGCCACCTCACCGGGCTACGGCTCCGGCGGGTACGGCTCGGGCAGCAGCTACGGCGGCTACAACAGCGCCAACTGCCGCGACTGCGGCACCGTGACGCGGATCGAACGCCGTCCCGACAGCAGCCCCAACGTCGCCGGCCCGCTGATCGGCGGCATCGTCGGCGCTGCCGCCGGGCGCGAGATCGCACGACGCAACAGCGACAGTGACGGCCGCCGCAACGTGGCCACCGGCGCAGGCGCGGTGGCGGGTGCCGTTGCCGGCAACGCGATCCAGAACCGCACCGGCAGCGGCAACTTCTACGACGTCCACGTGCGCCTCAACGACGGCCGCACCGTGGTGATGGTGCAGGAGGATGTCAGCGGGCTGCGGGAAGGTTCGTCCGTGCAGGTCCGCGACGGACGTGCCTGGGCGCTGTAAGTTCCTCAGGCACCCATAGAAAAACCCGGCCAATGGCCGGGTTTTTCTTGTCACTCAGTTGGCCGCTCAGGCTTCCTGCACCGCATCCGCCTGCAGGCCCTTCTGGCCCTGGACGACGGTGAAGCTCACCCGCTGGCCTTCCTTGAGGCTCTTGAACCCCTGCATCTGGATCGCGCGGAAGTGCACGAACACGTCCTCGCCACTCTCGCGACTGATGAAGCCGAACCCCTTCGCGTCGTTGAACCACTTCACGGTACCCGTCTCACGATCTGCCATTACGCTTGCTCCCTCGAACGGACTGCCTGGACCTCATTGATGGGTACGCCGTCGCCGGCGGCTGGTTGCAAGGGGGAAGCGCAGAGCGTTCGATGTAGCGGACCGGTGGAACCACGCGGGTGCATCCAACACGAATCGACTGCATCCGGGCCACGTTTCACGGTGACCTTGACAAACACAGCGCGGCCAACTTATCGCGGGTTCAGGGAGAATGCAATCCGCTTCCCGGGCCCGTCCCGCGCACCCTCCGCCTCCCTTTTCCGGACCTGCCATGCAGACCGAACCGTTGTTCTACGCCCTTGCCATCCTGCTCGTCGTGGTCGGCCTGCTGGGGACCGTGCTGCCGGCCATCCCCGGCATCCCTCTGATCTTCGCCGGCATGCTGCTCGCGGCCTGGGCCGATGGCTTCGTGCATGTCGGCGGGCTGACGCTGGGGCTGCTCGCGCTTCTGACGGTGCTGTCGCTGCTGGTGGACTTCTGGGCCACCGCGATGGGCGCCAGGCGCGTGGGTGCCAGTCGCAAGGCCCTGGCCGGCGCGGTCGTCGGCACCTTCGTCGGCATCTTCTTCGGTATCCCGGGCATCTTCGTCGGCCCGTTCGCCGGCGCGATGGCGGGTGAGCTCTGGCATCGCCGCCGGATCGGTGCGACCGACCTCGGGGCCGCCACCCGGGTCGGCGTCGGCACATGGGTCGGCGTGGTGGTCGCGGTCGCGTTGAAACTGATGCTGGCCTTCGCAATGATCGGCGTGTTCGCGCTGTCCTGGTGGACCACGCGCTGACGACATCGCGCACGGTCCAATCCTCCGCTTTATCCAACCCCCACGAGATCCATATGCCCCGATCCCTCGCGCCGAGCCTGCTCGCCGCCGCCATTGCGCTCGCGTTCGCACCCGTTGCCCTCGCCCAGCAGGTCCTCCAGCCAGCCGACACCAGCGCGTGCGTGGGGCTGGAAAACGACGCGCAGCGCCTGCAGTGCTATGACACCGCCGCCGGCCGCATGCAGCAGGGTCCGCAGCAGGCCGACGTCGCGGCCGCCGTCGCCCGTGCCAGCGTCGAGGCCGATGCCGGGGTCGATGCCGAAGCACTCGATGCGGTGCAGCCCGCCGGCGAGATGTTCCGGGTCGGGGCGGACAGCCAGCGCCTGGATGCCATCGCCAACGTCGGCAAGGGCTCGCTGCTGGATACGCGCTGGGAGCTGGCGCGCGACTCCAAGCTCGGGCTGTTCAACTTCCGCGTCTACAAGCCGCTCTACCTGCTGCCGGCATTCTGGACCAGCGACATCAACAACATGCCGTCCTCGCCCAATCCGGACAACATCGTCGACACGCCGCAGTCGCTCGACAGCCTGGAGGCCAAGTTCCAGATCAGCTTCAAGACCAAGGCGCTCGAGAACCTGTTCGGCGACAACGGCGACGTGTGGATGGGCTATACCCAGAGCTCGCGCTGGCAGATCTACAACACCGACGAGTCGCGTCCGTTCCGCGAGACCAACTACGAGCCGGAAGTGCTGCTGGTCTTCCGCAACGGCTACAGCCTGCCGGGCGGCTGGCACGGGCGGATGAGCGCGATCGGCATCAACCACCAGTCCAACGGCCGTGGCGATCCGCTGTCGCGCAGCTGGAACCGGCTGATGTTCAACTTCGGCTTCGACCGTGAGAACTGGGCGCTGGTGGCGCGGCCGTGGGTGCACCTCAAGGACGGCAGCGACGACGACAACCCCGACATCGCCGACTACATGGGCCGCGGCGACCTCACCCTGATGCACGTGCGCGGCGACCATCGCTTCACGGTGATGGGCCGCCATTCGCTGCGCGGCGGCGACGAGTCGCGCGGTGCGCTGCAGGTCGACTGGGGCTTCCCGATCCACCCGGACTTCCGCAATTTCCGCGGCCACCTGCAGGTGTTCCACGGCTATGGCGAAAGCCTGATCGACTACAACCACAAGGCCACCTACATCGGCCTGGGCATCTCGCTGCAGGACTGGCTGTAACCGTTCACCCGCGGCGCAGCAACGCGACCGCGGGGCATCGACGTTCATGGCAGCGCCCTGTGGGAAGGCGGGAACGGATCTCTTCCCATCGAGATCGCCGCCAGTGGGTCCGGGCGGCCCGCCGTGGCCCCAAGGGAACGTCCAGAGCCGGCCATCACAAAAAAGCCCCGCACCGGGCGGGGCTTCGAGGTCACCGTGGTCCGTGGCTCACGCGACCGGGGCCACGCCCGTCGCCTGGGCGCCCTTGGGGCCCTGGGTCACTTCGTAGCTCACGCGCTGGCCTTCCTGCAGGCTACGGAAGCCCTTCGAATCGATGGCCGAATAATGGACGAATACGTCCGAACCGCCGTCTTCCGGGGCGATGAAGCCGAAACCCTTGGCGTCGTTGAACCACTTCACTGTGCCGTATTGCATAACCCTTCCACCTTCGTCTGGATTCGATAGCGCACGCCAATCGGCGCACGGGGCCGAGTATCGAAGCAAACGGTCGCGGTTTGCAATCTCAGGACGTCAGGAAGCGACGCAGGATGGCGGGTATGGACGCGGACACCGCGGCAACGTTGTCCAGCACTTCCTGGAACGTGATCTCCTCCGCATCCGCGCAGCCCGCGGCCCAGTTGGCGACGATCGCCAGGCATGCGTATTCCAGCCCGAGTTCGCGTGCCAGCGCCGCCTCCGGCATGCCGGTCATGCCGACCAGGTCGCAACCGTCGCGGCGCAGGCGCGCGATCTCCGCCTTCGTTTCCAGCCGTGGACCCTGGGTGGCGCCGTAGCAGCCGCCATCGACGACGTCGACGCCGGCCGCACGCGCGGCATCCAGCAACTGCGTGCGCAGTGTCGGGGTGTAGGGATCGCCGAAATCCACGTGCAGGACGTCGGTGCCCTCCTCCTCGCAGAAGGTGGAAACCCGCCCCCAGGTGTAATCGATGAGCTGGTCCGGGCAGGCGAGCACGCGCGGGCCGAAGCGTCCGGTGATGCCGCCCACGGTATTGAGCGCGATCACCCGGCGCGCGCCGAGCGCCTGCAGCGCGGCGAGGTTGGCGCGGTAGTTGATGCGGTGCGGTGGCACCGAGTGGCCTTCGCCGTGGCGCGCCAGGAAGGCGACACGCAGGCCTTCCAGCGTGCCGACGCGCACCGGCCCCGACAGCGCGCCATAGCGCGTCGGCGGCTGGTGGGTATCCACGTTGTCGAGTTCGGCGATGCGGTAGAGGCCGGTGCCGCCGATGACGGCCAGGTCGATGTTGATCATCGCGGTTCCTGTGGACGTGCCAGGTTCAAGACATGCCGGGGATCACTCGGCGAGCGCGTAGATCGCCGGCAGGTTGCGGCCCTGCTCGTGGAAATCCATGCCATAGCCGAACACGTAACGGTCCGGCACCTCGACGCCGATGTAGTCGGCGACGATGCCCTCGACGCGACGGTCGTGCTGCTTGTCGGCCAGCACCGCCACGCGCACGTCGGTGGCGTTCTGGTCCTCGCACCAGCGGGTGACCGCATGCAGCGTGTGGCCCTCGTCGAGGATGTCGTCGACCAGCAGCACGCGGCGGTCGCGCATCGGGGTCGCCGGCCGGTGCAGCCATGCCAGCCCCGAACCGCGGGTCTGGCCGCGATAGCGGGTGGCGTGCAGGTATTCGAACTCGACGTCCAGCCCGCGTTCGCCGAGCGCGAAGGCAAGCTGGGTCGCGAACGGCATGCCGCCATGCATGATGGTGACGAACAGCGGCGGCACCGCGTCCGCGGCGTAATCGGCGTGGATGGCATCGGCCATGCGCGCGATCGCGGCATCGAGCGTGGCGCGGTCGTGCAGGCACTCCGCGCCCACGAGCGCGTCGGCAAGTCTGGGCGTCATGCGATGAAGCCTCCCGGGATGGCGCCGCGCGCGGCGTTGTAGCGCTGGTCGGCGAGCAGGCCATCCCAGCCGAGCGCGCCGCGGCCGATCAGGCCGGTCAGCGCCATCGTGTTGAGCGCACGGCCTTCCACCGCCGCAAGCGACTCGGCCACCAGCTCCGGATGGCAGACCAGCACCACGTCGCAACCGGCATCGAGGTGCGCATCGATCCGCGCCCTGACACCACCCACGCCGTGCGCCGCGGCCATGCCGATGTCGTCGGAGAACACCACGCCGCGGAAGCCCATCTCTTCGCGCAGGATCCCGTTGATCCAGCGGCTGGAATAGCCGGCCGGCTCCGGGGCCACCTGCGGATACACCACGTGCGCCAGCATCACCGCGTCGGCGCCGGCATCGATGCCGGCAACGAACGGCACGAGGTCATGCGCACGGATCTCGTCGAGCGCGCGGTCGTCGACGGCGTTGTCGAAATGGGTGTCCTCGCGCACCGAACCGTGCCCGGGGAAGTGCTTGAGGGTGGCGGCCATGCCGGCATCGTGCATGCCTTCGACGTAGGCGCGGGTGAGCGCGGCGACGACCTCCGGATCGGCATCAAAGGCACGGTCGCCGATGGCGAGGTTGCCACGGTGCAGGTCCACCACGGGGGCGAAGCTCAGGTCGACGCCGGTGGCGCGCACCTCGGTGGCCATCAACCAGGCGTGCTCGCGCGCGGCGGCCAGTGCGCCCTCGCGGTCATCGCGGTAGCGCGCACCGAAGGTTTCCAGCGGCGGCAGCGCGGCATAGCCGTCGCGGAAGCGCTGGACGCGACCCCCTTCCTGGTCCACGCAGACCAGCTGCGGCCGCGGCGCGGCTTCGCGGATCGCCTGCGACAGCTCCGACACCTGCGCGCGCGAGGCGAAGTTGCGGGTGAACAGGATCACGCCGGCGCAGGCATCATGCTGCAGCCAGTCGCGTTCCTGGGCGGTGAGTTCGGTGCCGGCGACGCCGATCACGAGCATGCGGGGGTCTCCATCGGCACAGGTCGTGCCTGCCCGGCATTGTCGCAGAACCGCACCGCGGCTTGCGGGTGCGCCCGCTGCGCGGCGCTACAGCGTTCGGCAATCACATCCCGGGATTCCGTCAAACCCGGCGTGGCCGCTCAACGACCGGAGCGTTCGTCCCCGCTCCATTCGCGGTACGGACGATCCGCCAATGCGAGGTTGTAGTAGCGCTGCAGATCGGTGACCTCGTCGCCCAGCCAGTCCGGTCGTTCGAAGGCTTCGTGCTCGTCGGCGAGTTCGATCTCGGCGACCACCAGCCCTGCGTTGTCGCCGTCGAACTCGTCGATCTCCCACAGATGCGCGCCGTGGCGCACCAGGTGGCGGCGCTTTTCGATCCGGCCGCCCACGCACAGCGCCAGCAGCGCGCGCGCATCGTCGACCGGCAGCGGGTATTCGAATTCCTGGCGGCGCAGCCCGACTTCGCGCGACTTGATGTTGAGGAAGGCCAGGTCGTCCTGCAGCCGCACCCGCACCGAAGCGCGCTGCGCGCCACTGTCGAGCGAGGAGGCATCGTTGAGATAGCCCTGCGCCATCACCACGGTGCGCTCGACCGCATCGCGCCAGCACCCGTCGCGAAGCAGGAACTTGCGTTCGATCTCAACGCCCATGCATCACCTCCAGTGCTGCGCTCACGGTTCGAACAGCGCGATCGATTCCACGTGCGCGGTGTGCGGGAACATGTCCATCACCCCCGCGGCGCGCAGCTTCCAGCCGCGCTCGTTGACCAGGTAGCCGGCATCGCGCGCCAGCGAGCCGGGATGGCAGCTGACGTAGACGATGCGCTTGAGCCCCTTGAGCGACAGCTGCCTGAGCACCGCATCGGCGCCCGAGCGCGGCGGATCCAGCAGCAGCCGGTCGAAGCCCTGCCGCGCCCACGGTTTGCCATCGAGCGGCTGGGTCAGGTCGGCGGCATGGAACTCGGCGTTGCCAAGCGCGTTGAGCGCGGCGTTCTCGCGCGCACGTGCCACCAGCCCGGCATCGCCCTCCACGCCCACCACCTGCGCGCTGCCGCGCGCCAGCGGCAGGGTGAAGTTGCCCAGCCCGCAGAACAGGTCGAGCACGCGCTCGCCGGGCTGCGCATCGAGCAGTTCGATGGCGCACGCGATCATCTTCTCGTTGAGGCCCCTGTTGACCTGGATGAAGTCGAGCGGGCGGAACTTAAGCGTCACGTCCCACTGCGGCAGGCGGAACGCCAGTGGCGGATCCTGCGGCCACAGCGCATGCACCGAATCGATGCCACCCGGCTGCAGGAAGATCGCGAACCCGTGCTCCTGCGCGAATGCGAGCAGGCGCCCGCGGTCGTCGTCCGAGAGCGGCGCGAGGTGGCGGAACACCAGCGCGACGGTGTCGTCGCCGGCGATGAACTCGATCTGCGGAATCTCGCGGCGCGCGTCCATCGAATCGACCAGCGCCGACAGCGCCTCGACGCGCTCGCCGATCGCCGGGATCGCGGTGTAGCAGATCGACAGGTCGGCGACGAAACGTGGATCGAGCTCGCGGAAGCCGACCACGGTCTTGCCCTTCTTCTCCACCCGGCGCACCGAGAACCGGCCCTTGCGGCGGTAGCCCCACTGGCGGTCGGTCAGTGGCGGCAGCACCTCGTCCGGGGTCACATGGCCGATGCGGGTGAAGTTGTCGAGCAGTACGCGCTGCTTGGCGACGATCTGCTTGGATTCATCCAGGTGCTGCAGCACGCAGCCGCTGCACACGCCGAAATGCGGACAGCGCGGCTCGACGCGATCCGGCGAGGCGCGCTCGACCTCCAGCGTGACCGCCTCGTCGAAGCTGCGCGAGCGTGCGGTCTGGCGCACGACGACGCGCTCACCGGGCAGTGCGCCGGTGACGAACACGGTCTTGCCGCCCTCGCGGCGGGCAACGCCGCGGCCGTCATGGCTGAGGTCGAGGATGTCGAGCGGGAACGGGGTCTGGTCGAGTCGGGCCACGTGGCGGAGCGGTAGCTGCGGAAGCCGTCCATTGTCGCAGAGATCGTCCATGGCCCCTGCACAGGTGGGGCGCCCCCGGCGGTGGCGATGCTCCGGCCTGCGGGCATCGCGCCAGCGCGCCCCCACGCCACACACTGGGGCTTCAGCCGCGATGTGCAGTCGGCCCGGTCAGCGACGGGTCGCGCGCGGGCTCTGCGCAGCGGGCTCAGCCGTTACTTCTGGCGCCAGCTGCCGCCTGCGTCCTGGTACCACCAGCCGCCCTTGGCGCGCTGCACCCACTGCTCGGCGAACACCTGGCGGATGCGCGGCTCCCAGTCGGGCTGGCCGTTGGCCACCGCGATCTCGCGGTAGACCGCGCGCGCATCGCGGTTCTGCTCGGCGACCGCCTGGTTGACCTGCGCCCGCTGTGCCATCGGAATGCTGCCGGCATCGCGCACCGAGACTTCGCCATTGCTGGTGAAGCCCAGCGCGCCGGAATCGAAATGCGCAGACAACGTGCCGCGGAAACGCTCGGCCATGCGCGAGCGGATCGCCTCGATCGCCGGTGTGCGGATGGTGATGTCCGGGCTCTGCGCGTGCGCGGTGGAGATGCCCAGCAGCATCAGCGGGTGGAAGCTGCCGCCACGTGCCATGCCGCCCGGGGGCGTGGTGCTCGCGGGTGCCGCCTCGCGGCCGATCACGTCGTCGACGAATTCGCGCGCGGCCTCGCGGGCCTCGGCGGCGGGGAAATACACGTTGATGGTGACGCAGGCGGTCAGCACCAGCGCGGTGGCGAACATGGCGAACCAGCGGATCATGGACGTCTCCTGACAGGAAAGGGCGGCGGTCACTCCACCACCGGTGCGACATCGCCACCGACCGCCGCCGCGACGCGCTCCACCAGGGTGGGCCAGTCGACGTTGCGGTTGTGGCCGACGACATCCAGCCGCGGCAGGCCGGAGCCCTCGACGATAGTAAAGGTGTTGCCCGCTGAACGCAGTCCGCCCATCTCGCAGACCTCGTTGCGCAGGCGGCAGCTGATGCCGATGCGGCGATAGCGGAAGTCGTCGAACAGGCCGATGAGCTGCGCCTGCAGCGAACCCGCGAACGACGCATCGCCGACGCTGGAGATGTCCTGCACCGCACGCTGGCTGATGCGCTGGCGTACGCCACGGCGCCGCTCGGTGTGCAGCTCGCCATCGAATGCGGCGAGCTGCCAGTCCACCAGCCGCAGGCCATCGAAGCGGCCATGCAGGCGGCCGTCGATCTGGCCGATGTCGAACACCCCGGTGAGCATGGTGAGGTCGAGGTCCTCCAGCTCGATGTCGGCCGACAGCGAGGGCGCCACCCCGAACGGCCGCTCCAGCGCCAGCGAGCCGAAGCGCACCTCGCCGTCGAACACGTGCATCGCCAGCCCGCCGTCGAAGTCCAGTCGCTGGTCGGCATAGCGCATGCGCGGAATTTCGCCGCTCAGGGTGCCGGCGAACGCCGGCCAGCCGAACGCCGAAGCCAGTTCGTCCAGGCGCAACGCCTCGACCGCGAGCCCCGACTCGATCCGCATGCCCTGCCCCTGCGCCGGCAGCAGCAACGACAGGTCGGAAAACCGCAGCTGGCCGTCGAGCATCCCGACGGCCACGTCCCCGCGCAGGTCCAGGCGTCCGGCGACGCTGCGGAACGGCAGCGTCGCAGGCCCGAATTCCACCGCCTGCAGGCGCCCACCGCGCCACGACAGCGCGCTGTCCACGGGCGCGCCTTCGGAGATGCGCAGGTCGCCATCCAGCCCGGCGAAGGCGAAGCGGCCGCGACCATCGGCGATGTCGACCCCGCGCAGGCCGGCATCGATACCTGCAAGCGCGCCGTCGACCATCCGCACGTGCGCGTCCACGGTGCCGGCCAGGGTCAGCCCGGGCAGCCCGGCCACGCCCAGCCAGCCCGACAGGTAGCGCGGCGGTAGCAACGATGCATCGTCGCTGTGCAGCCGCAGGTCCATGGCGCGCAGCGAGGCATCCGCACCCAGCGCCACCGCGCCCTCGGCGCGCAGGGCTGCGCCGTCGTCCCAGCGCAGGTGCGTGAACCGCCAGCCCGCATCCGGCTGTTCGCGCACCGCATCCACGGTCAGCGCGATCGGCGCCGACGGCAGTTCGAGATAGGCCGCGCCCAGCAGCAGGTTGGCGCCGCGCAGCGTGCCGCGCAGTGCGAGTGCGTGGGCCGCGCCCGGCTGGCGGTAGTCGACGTCCACGGCCAGGTCGATGCCCTCTCCGGCGAATGCGCCGTCGTCGGAGTCGAAGGCGAGTCCGCGACCGTGCAACGTAGCCCCGATGCGCAATGGCGCCGCGGTGGCGACATGCACGTCGACGCGGCCGTCGAGCGTGCCGCGCCCCGGTTGCAGGGTCGGCGCCGCCTGCTGGATCAGGGCCGTAGCCCATGCCAGCGGCACCCGCGTGAGGTCGATGCGCACGAGGTCGGGAGAGGTGGCGTCGCGATGCAGTGCCAGGGTCGCGGCACCCTGCCTGAGCCCGGCCGACACCACCGATGCATCCAGGGCCACTGCGAGTGCCACCGGAGAACCGTTGCCGGCACGCAACGGGCCGTCGCAGCCCCAGGCCCCGGTCCCGGGCCGCCGCAGCGGGCAGCGCCAGTCGAGGTCGCGGAAAACGTAGCCCAGCGTCGGCGATTCCACGCGTTCGGCCTGCAGGCGCAGCTCGCCGGCCTCCGCCCCTTGCGGCCAGTGCAGCTGCACGCGCACGCCGTGCAGTTGCGCCACCGCGGTCTCCACCCGCTGGATCGTCGCTTCCGCCGTGCGCGCCGCCACGGATGCGGGCAGTGCGCAGCCCGCGGCGACCAGGAGTAGGATGAGGAGGCGACCCATCCAGGAAGGATACCCATGGACCGTAGCGGCCCGAGCACGCCCCGCCTGCTGCTGGTCGAGGACGAACCGGCAAGCCGGCTGTTCCTGCAGGCCGCGGCCGCCGCGCTGCCGGCGCAGGTCGATACCGCCGACCGCCTGTCCGAGGCCTACGCGCTGGCGAAGAACAACGATTACGCCCTGTGGATGGTCGACGCCAACCTGCCCGACGGCGACGGTGGCGCCCTGCTGCGCCGCCTGCGCGAACACGGCCTCGACACACCGGCCATTGCCCACACCGCCGCCTGCGACGACAGCGAACGCCAGCGGCTACTGGCGGACGGCTTCATCGACGTCGCGATCAAGCCGCTCAGCGCTGCCGCGTGGCAGGACGCGATCCGCGCCGCACTGGATGGCCGTGCCGCGCCGGCGGAGGTGGACGCATCGCACGCGCCCGCAGGTGCCGCCCCGGTGTGGGATGACCAGGCCGCCACCCGTGCACTCGGCGGCAACCCCACCCACGTGACCGCCCTGCGCGACCTGTTCCTCGCCGAATTGCCGATGGCCCGCGAGCAGGTGCTGGCCGCGGCGCGCGTGCACGATCACGACCGCCTGCGCGGTGCGCTGCACAAGCTGCGCGCGAGTGCCGGCTTCGTCGGCGCCGCCCGGGTCGATCACGCGGTGCAGGCGCTGCAGGCGATGCCCGATGACGCGGCCGCGTTGCAGGGCTTCGTCGACGCCACCGACCAGACCTTTGCAACGCCACAGACGGTACAGACCGCCTGAGCCCGGCCGGAGCGACCGCCGCCGGCGACCGCCCGCGGCATGCGTCAGTCGCCGGTCGGTGCGGGCCTCGGCGCGGCACCGGCGAGCCGGCCGAGGTCGGCCATCAGCTCCCACGACTTCAGCCCGCGCGATCCCAGGTGGTGGGCGAGCACATCGCGCAGCACGCGGCGCAGCCCTGGCAGGTCTTCGGCATCAGGCGTCCGGTCTGCGGCCAGCGCCAGCAGCGCACGACCGGTCGCGGCGCGGCTGCGCTCGCCGTCGCGCTCGCTGAGCACCCGGCGCGCGCCCTGCTCGGGATCGATCCGGTAGCGCGCCGCCGGGTCGATCGGCGTGCCGTCGCTGGCGCTGTCCCACGCCAGGCCGAAGCCGAGGGCGTCGAGCAGGTCGCGCTCGAAGCGCCGCAGCGTCCAGGCAAGCCCCGGCGCCGCAAGCCGCTGGCGCACCGTCGCATAGAGTTCGAACAGTTCGGCATGCGGATCCTGGCGGGGTGCCAGCCGCAGCATCAGTTCGTTGACGTAGAAGCCGGCCAGTACCGCGTCACCGGTCAGAGATGGCGCGCGGTCGACCGCTTCGGCGCCGGCCAGCGTCGCCAGTTCGCCACGCTGCACGGCATCGAAGCGGATCTGCTGCAGCGGCTGCAGCGCGGCGCGCAGGGCGTGGCGGCGAGGCGATTGCACGCCGCGCGCCAGCAGGCCGAGCCGACCGTGCGACAGGCTCAGCACTTCCACCAGCAGGCTGGTCTCGCGCCAGCGGCGCGCATGCAGGACGAATGCCGGTTCACCGGTGTAGCGCATGGCGCGGGGTCCGGAAGCGCTCGGCGCCGGCGATCAGCGGTCCGGGCGGCCCGGGTCCTCGTAGCCGAACGCACGCAGCGCGGCCTCGTCGTCGGACCAGCCCTCGCGCACGCGCACCCAGGTCTCGAGGAACACCTTGCGGTCGAACAGGCGCTCCATGCCCAGTCGCGCCTTGCCGCCGATCTCCTTCAGCCGCGTGCCGCCCTTGCCGATCACGATGGCCTTCTGGCCTTCGCGCTCGACCCAGATCACCGCGGAAATGCGCGCCATGCCGGCATCGTCGACGAACTGCTCGATCTCGACGGTGGTGGCGTACGGCAGCTCCGCGCCGAGCTGGCGCATCAGCTGCTCACGCAGCAGTTCGGCGGCGAGGAAGCGTTCGCTGCGGTCGGTGATCGCATCCTCCTCGTACAGCGCGGCCTGCTGTGGCAGCAACGGCAGCACCGCCGCCACCAGGCCGTCCAGGCCCTTGCGCTTGAGCGCGGAGACCGGATGCACGCTTGCGAACTCGCGGCCGTCCGACACCCTGGCCAGGTACGGCAGCAGCGACCCCTTGTCCTTGATGCGGTCGACCTGGTTGACCACCAGCAGCACCGGCACGCCACTGCCGTGCAGCAGGTCATAGGCGGCGCTGTCCTCGTCCTCCCAGCGCCCGGCCTCGACCACCAGGAACGCCGCATCCACGCCCTCGACGGCCCCGCGCGCTGCGCGGTTCATCCAGCGGTGCATCGCGGTGGCGCTGGACTTGCCCTGTTCGCGGTGCAGGCCGGGGGTATCGACGAGCGCCAGTTGCCCCCCGGGCAAGGTCGCAACGCCAAGCAGGCGATGACGCGTGGTCTGCGGCCGGTTCGAGACGATGCTGACCTTGGCGCCCACCAGGGCGTTGATCAGGGTGGATTTGCCCACGTTGGGGCGACCGATCACGGCGACATGGCCGGCGCGGTAGGAGGTGTTCTCAGTCATCCGCGCATTGTATGCGTCGCCGCGGCTGCGGCGGGCGAAGATGGCGGTCCGCCCGGCGAGCGCGGGCTGTTCCCGGCACGGGTCCACGCGGAGGCACGCGTCCTGCGTGATCGGCGCTGATCCGCGCGATCCGCAGCAAGAACCCTGGGCTCGCCGTCAGCGCGGCGCTTCGAGCTGCTCGAGGATCGCCGCGGCCGCGGCCTGCTCGGCGGCACGCCGGGAACCGCCCTCGCCCTCGCTGGCCAGCTCCGGCTCGAGGATCCGGCAGGCGACCACGAAGGTGCGCGCGTGTTCGTCGCCGCTCTCGGCCAGCAGCTCGTACTGCGGCAACGCACGCTGTCGGCCCTGCAGCCATTCCTGCAGCCGGGTCTTGGCATCCTTGCCGACCTTGTTGATCTCGAAACCCTCGAGCTCCGGCGCAAGCCAGGCCAGTACCGCGCTGCGGCAGGCGTCGAAGCCGGCATCGAGGTAGATCGCGGCGATCACCGCCTCCAGTGCATCCGAGAGGATGGAGTCGCGGCGATGCCCGCCCGACTTCATCTCACCGGGCCCCAGCATCAGCCGCGGCCCCACGTCGAGCCGCCGGGCGATGCGCGCAAGCGTCGATTCGCGCACCAGCTCGGCGCGCGCGCGGGTGAGCGCGCCTTCGTCGGCACGCGGGAAGCGCTGGTACAGCGCCTCCCCGGCGATCAGGCCGAGCAGCGCGTCGCCGAGGAATTCCAGCCGCTCGTTGTGCGGCGCGCCGGCACTGCGATGGGTCAGCGCCTGCGCGAGCAGGCCCTGGTCGCCGAACCGGTGGCCGAACGGATCACTGCCGGCCATCGCGCACACGCATCGGCATTATTCGCCGGCACCCGAACGGGTCAGCGCCTGCGAGGCATTGAACTTGCCGACCACGTCGAGGTTGCCGACCAGCGGGCGACGGATCTCGTAGTTCACGTCCATCTGCCAGCCGTTGTCGATCCGGCGCAGCTTGACGTGCTCCTTCTTCACGTTCTCCGAGTAGCTGATGTACAGCCGGCGGAAGAACAGGTCCTGGATGCGCGCGGGATCCTGGGTGGCGATGCCGGGCTCCTGCGACAGCCCCTTCATCGCCTGGCGCACGCTGTAGTACTCCGAGTACATCGGGAACAGTTTCATCAGGATGTAGGCGGCGAACCCCACCACCGACAGCACGATGACGAACCCCAGCAGGGTCATCCCCTTCTGCTTCTGCTTCATTGCCCTTCTCCCCGAAAGGTGCATGTCCGGCTGCGATGCTAGCGGCAGGCCGGGCCCTTGGACAGGGCCGGGCCGCGGTGATTCAACGGATGCTGCGGCCGATGCGGTCGAAGCCGACACCGCCGGCGGCACCGTCCCAGTTCATCCAGATCAGGAACGCCTTGCCGCGCAGCTGGCTCTCGGGCAGTTCGCCCCAGAAGCGGCTGTCGTCGCTGCGGTCGCGGTTGTCGCCCATGACGAAGTAGTGTCCCGGCCGCACCGTCCACTCGCCCTCGCCCGGATCACGGAACGGCAGCCCGGTGATCTCGAGAACTTCATGGCTGCGCCCGGGCATCTCCTCGCGCAGCAGCGTGGCGCCGGTCATCTCCTGGCCACGGCCACGACCCTCGTAGGCGCCGCCATCGATGTAGTCGAAGGCTTCGCCGTTCACGTACACGGTGTTGTCGCGGTAGGCGATGGTGTCGCCGGGCAGGCCGATGACGCGCTTGATCCAGTCCTGGTCGGGATGGTGCGGCGGGCGGAACACCACGACGTCGCCGCGCTCGGGCTCGCCGATCTCGATGACCTTGCGGTTGTTGATCGGCAGCCGCAGGCCGTAGGAGAACTTGTTGACCAGGATGAAGTCGCCGATCAGCAGCGTCGGCATCATCGAGCTCGACGGGATGCGGAACGGCTCGGCGATGAAGCTGCGCAGGATCAGCACCGCCGCCAGGATCGGGAAGAAGCTGCGCGCGTAGTCGACGATCACCGGTTCGTCCGACCCGAGCAGGCCACCGCGGCGTGCACGGCCCTTCGCGAAGACCAGGCGGTCGAGCAGCCAGATCAGGCCGCTCAGGAAGGTCAGGCTGACCAGTCCGATTTCAAACCACTTCATTGGCGCTCCTTTGCGGCCGCGCAGTGCGACGGCAGGCGCACGCAGGCGCCGCACACGCGCGCGCTGCGCGTACCGGCGACCGGGCGTGCACCACGGTGATCACGAATCGCGACTGGTATTCAGCACGGCGAGGAAGGCTTCCTGGGGGATCTCGACGCGTCCGACCTGCTTCATGCGCTTCTTGCCTTCCTTCTGCTTTTCCAGGAGCTTCTTCTTGCGCGAGATGTCGCCACCATAGCACTTGGCCAGCACGTTCTTGCGCAGCGCCTTGACCGTGGTGCGGGCGATGATCTGCGAGCCGATCGCGGCCTGGATGGCGACGTCGAACTGCTGCCGCGGGATCAGGTCCTTCATCTTCTCGGTGAGCTCGCGGCCACGACGGTCGGCATGGCTGCGGTGCACGATCACCGACAGCGCATCGACCTTGTCGCCATTGATCAGGATGTCCACGCGCACGAACGGGCCGGCGTCGAAACGCACGAAGCTGTAATCCAGCGAGGCATAGCCGCGGCTGACCGACTTCAGCTTGTCGAAGAAGTCCAGCACCACCTCGGCCATCGGCAGTTCGTAGGCGACCTGCACCTGGCTGCCCATGTAGGTGATGCCGACCTGGCTGCCACGCTTCTCCTCGCACAGGGTGATCACCGCGCCCACGTAGTCCGGCGGGGTGAGGATGTTGGCGCGGATGATCGGCTCGCGGATCTCCTCGATCTGGTTCACCGGCGGCAGCTGTGCCGGATTGTCCAGCGGCATGATCCCGCCGTCCGTCTTGAGGATTTCGTAGATGACCGTGGGCGCGGTGCTGATCAGGTTGAGGTCGTACTCGCGCTCCAGGCGCTCCTGCACGATCTCCATGTGCAGCATGCCGAGGAAGCCGCAGCGGAAGCCGAAGCCCATCGCCTCGGAGCTCTCCGGCTCGAAGCGCAGCGCGGCGTCGTTGAGGCGCAGCTTGTCGAGCGCTTCGCGCAGGTCCGGATAGTCCTCGGCATCCACTGGGAACAGGCCCGCGAACACGCGCGGCTGCATCTCCTGGAAGCCCGGCAGCGGCTCGGAGGCGGGGTCGGCCATCAGCGTCAGGGTGTCGCCGACCGGCGCACCGTGCACGTCCTTGATGCTGGCGTTGATCCAGCCCACCTCGCCCGCACGCAGCGACGGCATTTCCTTGCGCTTCGGCGTGAACACGCCGACCTTGTCGACCTGGTGCCAGCGGCCGGTGGACATCACCTGGATCTTGTCGCCGGCCTTGATCTCGCCCTGCATCACGCGCACCAGCGACACCACGCCGAGGTAGTTGTCGAACCACGAGTCGATGATCAGCGCCTGCAGCTTGTTGCTGCCGCGGTCGGCCGGCGGCGGGATGCGATGCACGATCGCCTCCAGCACCTCTTCCATGTTCAGGCCGGTCTTGGCCGACACCGCCACCGCGTCGCTTGCATCGATGCCGATCACCGCCTCGATCTCGCCCTTGGCGCGGTCGATGTCGGCGGTGGGCAGGTCGATCTTGTTGAGCACCGGCACCACTTCCAGGCCCTGCTCGATGGCGGTGTAGCAGTTGGCCACCGACTGCGCTTCCACGCCCTGCGCGGCATCCACCACGAGCAGCGCGCCTTCGCAGGCGGCCAGCGAACGGCTGACTTCATAGGAGAAGTCGACGTGGCCCGGGGTGTCGATGAAATTGAGGAAGTAGGTCTCGCCGTTGCGCGCCGTGTACGGCACCGAGACCGATTGCGACTTGATGGTGATGCCGCGTTCGCGCTCGATCGGGTTGTTGTCGAGGACCTGCGCTTCCATCTCGCGCGCGGTGAGGCCACCGCACAGCTGGATGATGCGATCGGCGAGCGTCGACTTGCCGTGGTCGACGTGGGCGATGATGGAGAAGTTGCGGATATTCCGCATCGAATGGGTCATGGGGGGTGGCGCGTCGGCGTCAGGGGGCGAAAAACGCGCCATTGTCGCACAGGGCGCACGGTCGCCAGCGCTCCTGGCGATGGCGTCCGCGCAATGCACGTCGCCCCTCGCGGGGCGACGCAGCAGGGACCGCAGGGTTCCGGGAGGCGGGTTATTCCGACTCGGCGCGCGGGGTGACCGCGATGAACTGGCTGCCGCGGGCGTTGCGCACCAGCAGCATCACGGTGTCGCCCGTCCTGGCGTCGCGCAGCGCGCGATCGAGTTCCGCCGGTGAATTGACCTCGTCGCGGCCCACGCGCAGCACGACATCGCCGGGCTGGATGCCGGCACGGCGCGCGGCCACGCCCTCGACGCGACCGATGCGCACGCCCTTGCCGGCCTCCACGCCGAGCTGGCGACGCTCGGCGTCGGCCAGCGGCTGGCCGACCAGGCCCAGCGGGTTCGACGATGCCGACGGCGCGGCGCCCGGTTGCGGCGCGCCACTGCCGGCGCGGCCGGCCACCAGGCTGCGGTCGAGCGGCGCGAGCGTCAGTGTGTAGTCGCGCTCGCGGCCCTCGCGGAACACGGTGAGCTTCACCCGGGTGCCCGGCGCCTTGTTGCCGATCAGCGGCGGCAGCTCGCTGGGCTGGTAGATGCGGGTGCCGTCGACCGCGCGGATCACGTCGCCCGGCTCGATGCCGGCCTTTTCCGCAGGGCTGTCGGGCACCACCTCGTTGACCAGCGCGCCCAGGGTGTCGGGCAGGCCGAAGCCGCGCGCCTGTTCCTGGGTCATCGGGATCGAGTTGAAGAGCACGCCCACCTGGCCGCGTTGTACCGAGCCGGTGTCCTTGATCTGCTCGGCGACGTTCATCGCCATGTCGATCGGGATCGCGAAGCTCACGCCCTGGAAGCCACCGGTGTTGGAGAAGATCTGCGAATTGATGCCGATCACCTCGCCGCGCGTATTGAGCAGCGGACCACCCGAGTTGCCGCGGTTGATCGCCACGTCGGTCTGGATGAACGGCACGTACTGCTGGTTGGCATAGGGATTGGAGCGGCCGGTCGCACTGACGATGCCGGCGGTCACCGACTGCTCGAGCCCGAACGGCGAACCGATCGCCACCGCCCACTGCCCCGGCTTGACCAGGGTGGCGTCGCCGGCGCGCAGCGCGGTCAGGCCGTTGGCATCGATCTTCAGCAGGGCAACGTCGGATTCCTGGTCGCTGCCGACGATCTCCGCCTCGAACTGGCGGCGGTCCTGCAGGCGCACGCTGACAGTCTGTGCATTCTCGACCACGTGGTGGTTGGTGAGCACGTAACCGTCGGCCGAGATCACGAAGCCGGTGCCGGTGGAGGTGCCGCGCGGCATGCCCGGGTCCGCGCCACCGGGCGCACCCGGCAACCGGAAACCCGGGCCGAAGAAGCGCCGGAAGATCTCGGGCAGCATCTCGTCGTCGGGCATCTGCCCACCTGGCTGGTTGCGTGCCGCAGGCGCACCCACCAGCACCTCGATACTGACCACGCCGGGGGCGACCTGCTCCACCAGCCGGGTGAAGTCGGGCAGCCCGGTGACCAGCTGCGGAGCGGCGGGCGCGGACTGTGCGGGCGCGGTGGCCGCGGCCTGCGGTTCGGCGGTGGCGACCGGGAGCACGATGGCGGTGGTGGCTGCGGCGGTCATGGCGACCACGGCAACGATGGGCAGCGCTTTCTTCATCGGGGAAGGATCCTCGACCGGTTTCTGTGTGGGGTGTGCACGCGATGGACATCGCGTGCGGGGGTCATTGGACGCCGGGTGTCGTCGGTGTATCGGCGGTATCGACGGACGCTCCGGCCCCGAGACTGCCGACCGGCATCGGCCAGACCAGCGTCGGACGGGGCCGCGCATCGATCTGCGGCTCGAACGGATGGTAGGTCCGCACCTGCATGGTGTCGGGCCCGTACCCGGCGGCAAACGGATTGCCGACCCCGGCGCGCGGCCATGGGCGGGCGGCCGGTGCGTCCACGGCCACCACGGACTCCACCGCCGCAACCATCGGACGCGACGCTGGCATCGACGGCTCCATCGGCTCCGCGGCCTGCCGGCGTGGCTGCGCGGCCACCGCGACCTGGGTCTGCTGCGAACGCCCGGCGGCTGCCGGCGTGGCCGTGACACCGCTGCCGCGCGCCTGGCGCTCGCTGCGACGCGGCACGTCCACGGCCGCCAGCGCGGCGGCGCTGGCCAGTGCAAGGGTGCTCGCGTCCATGGCCTCGGCCTCCGGCGCCATTCCGGGCACCACCGCCCCGCTGGCCGGTGCGGCGTTGCCCGCGGCGACGCGCGACGGCAGCTCCGTCTCCACTGGCGGCTGCATCTGCCGGCCGACGAACAGCGCCGCCATCGCCACCGATGCCGCAAGCGCCGCGCCGCCGCCCCAGCGCATCAGCCCGGCGCGGCGCGCGACCGGCGCGGCCTGCACGGTCACCGTGTCCTCGGGCAGCCTGGCGCCCGCATTGATCGCCAGCGCGATGCCGGCGGCAAAATCGGCTGGCAGCGGCGCCTCGTGGCGGCCACGCAGCACGTCCCCGCAGACCTGCCAGCGCTCCCAGCAGCCGGCCAGTTCGGCATCGTGCTCGAGTCGGCGCAGCATGAAGCGCGCCTGGTCCGGCGACAGTTCGCCATCCAGCATCGCCGACAGCTGCTGGCGGTGATAGCGGTAGAGCTTGTCGGGATCGGGCTGCAGCTGCAGCGCGTCGCTGTCGTCTGGAAGCATCATCGGATCGCGCGCTCCACGGGTGTGTCATTGTCCATCAGGGGCTTGAGTTCCTGGTCGATCGCCTCGCGGGCCCGGAAGATGCGCGAACGGACGGTACCGATCGGACAGCCCATGCGGGTGGCGATGTCCTCATAGCTCAGGCCGTCGACCTCGCGCAGCGTGATCGCGACCCGGAGCTCCTCGGGCAGTGCTTCGACCGCGCGCATGACCGTTTGTTCCATCTGTTGTCGCATCAGTTCACGTTCGGGGGTGTCGCTGTCGCGCAGGCGGATGCCGGAATCGAACTGTTCGGCGTCGGAGACATCGATGTCATCGGTGGGCGGCCGCCGCCTGTGTGCAACGAGGTGGTTCTTCGCGGTGTTGACGGCGATGCGATGCAGCCAGGTGTAGAACTGCGCATCGCCGCGGAAGTTGCCCATCGCGCGGTAGGCACGGATGAAGGTTTCCTGCGCCACGTCCTGCACTTCGCTCCAGTCGGCGATGTAGCGGCCGATCAGCGCCGCGATGCGGTGCTGGTACTTGCGCACCAGCAGGTCGAACGCAGCGGTGTCGCCGCGCTGCACGCGGCGGACGAGTTCCTGGTCCAGCTGTTCGGTATCGATATCGGCCATCGGCCGGCAGCTCCTGTGGCCCGGCCGGACTGGCTGGGCGGCGTGACCCGCATACGGGCAGGAAGTTCCGTGGTCTGAACCCTGTGGAGCATCTGGGGGTTGCCGTGCCGTCCCACAAGCCGGCGCCGGAACACGGCGTCAGCGCGCGGCGAAACGGCCTTCGACGGGCCGGCGGATTTGACGCAGGCGAAACAACCTCTGGATCATAAGGGCCTTTCCCGTACCCTATCGGATGGTGCCGCATGTTTGCAGGCCTCGACGGACTGCGCCTCAGTCATTGGAAAGCCGCGCAACGCGAGGATGGCGTGCTCGTGCTGGCCTTCGACCGCGCGGGCGAATCGGTCAACACGTTCGCGCAGGACGTGCTGATCGAACTCGACGCCGTGCTCGAGCGGCTGGCGCTCGAGCCGCCGAAAGCGGTGGTGGTGACCTCGGCCAAGGAAAAGGGCTTCATTGCCGGCGCCGACATCCGCGAGTTCGCGGAGTTCGACGCGAAGGGCACGATCGGTGATTCGATCCGTCGCGGCCAGCAGGTGTTCCAGCGCCTGGCCGATCTGCCGTGCCCGACGGTCGCCGCCATCCACGGCTTCTGCATGGGCGGCGGCACCGAGATCGCGCTGGCCTGTGATTACCGCGTCGCCAGCAATGACGGCTCCACCCGCATCGGCCTGCCGGAAGTGAAGCTCGGCATCTATCCGGGATGGGGCGGCAGCGTGCGCCTGCCGCGTCTGGTCGGCGCGCCGGCGGCGTTCGACATGATGCTGACCGGCCGCACGCTGTCGGCCAAGGCCGCGCGTGGCATCGGCCTGGTCGACAGGGTCGTCGAGCCCGCGCTGCTGCTGGACGCCGCGGCGACGCTCGCGCTCAAGGGTGCGCAACGGCCACTCAGGCAGCGCGCACTCGGCTGGGCGACCAACACCTGGCCCGCGCGCCAGTTGCTGGCGCCGCAGATGGTCAAGCAGGTGTCGCGCAAGGCACGCAAGGAGCATTACCCGGCACCGTACGTGCTGATCGAGACCTGGCGCCGCACCGGCGGATCCACCGCACAGCGGCTGGCGGCCGAGCGCAAATCGGTGGTCCGGTTGGCGGGCACGCCGACCGCGCGCAACCTGACCCGGGTGTTCTTCCTGCAGGAGCGCCTGAAGGCGCTCGGCGGCAGGCACCACGGCATCGGCCATGTGCACGTGGTCGGTGCGGGCGTCATGGGCGGCGACATCGCCGCCTGGTCCGCCTACAAGGGCTTCGAGGTGACCTTGCAGGACCGCGAGCAGCCATATATCGACAAGGCGCTTGCGCGCGCGCAGGAGCTGTTCCAGAAGAAGGTCAAGGACGACGCCAAGCGCCCCGATGTCGCCGCGCGGCTGAAGTCCGACCTCCTGGGCGAGGGTGTGGGACGGGCCGACCTGGTGATCGAGGCGATCATCGAGGACACCGATGCCAAGCGCGGCCTGTATACGCAGGTGGAGCCGCGGCTCAAGGCGGATGCGCTGCTGGCGACCAACACCTCGTCGATCCCGATCGACGGGCTTGCGCAGGGCCTGGCACGTCCGGCGCAGTTCGCCGGCCTGCACTACTTCAACCCGGTGGCGCTGATGCCGCTGGTGGAGATCGTGCGCCACCCGGGCATGGACGAGGCCACGCAGCAGCGGCTGGCGGCGTTCTGCAAGGCGATCGACAAGCTGCCGGTGCCGGTCGCCGGCACCCCCGGCTTCCTGGTCAACCGGCTGCTGTTTCCGTACATGCTCGAAGCGGCGACCGCGTATGCCGAGGGCATCCCGGGGCCGGCGATCGACCGTGCCGCGGTCCGGTTCGGCATGCCGATGGGGCCGATCGAACTGATCGACACCGTGGGCCTCGATGTCGCCTCCGGGGTCGGCCGCGAGCTCGCGCCCTACCTCGGCCTGCAGATCCCCGCCACGCTGGCCACCCCGCCGGAAATGGGCCGACGCGGCAAGAAGGACGGTCAGGGGTTGTATGCCTGGGAAGACGGCAAGGCGAAGAAGCCGGAACTGCCGAAGGACTACAAGGCGCCCGACGACCTCGAGGACCGCCTGGTGCTGCCGCTGATCAACGAGGCGGTGGCGGCACTGCACGATGGCGTGGTGGCGGATGCCGACCTGCTGGATGCGGGAGTGATCTTCGGCACCGGCTTCGCGCCGTTCCGCGGCGGTCCGATCCAGTACGTGCGCGAGACCGGTGTCGACGCCGTGCTGGCCCGGCTCAAGGTCCTGCAGGCGCGGCATGGGGACCGCTTTGCGCCACGCCCGGGCTGGGACAACCCGGCATTGCGCGGCGCCTGACCGCGGACACCTGCGGGGCGCGGCGCACGCCGCGTCCCGTAACGCGCCCGGCTCACATCGTGTGCGTGGGCTTCTCTGAATTGGCGGTGCCGGCCAGCAGGGTCTCGATCCTGCCACGCACGTTCTCGCCTTCCTGGGTATCGGCGAACTGCACGCCGATGCCGGCCATGCGGTTGCCCTGCGCGCCCGGCGGCGTCACCCAGATCACCTTGCCGGCGACCGGCAGGCGCTCGTTGGACTCCGGCAGCACCAGCAGCACGAACACCTCGTCGCCAATGAAATAGCGCTTGGCGGTCGGCACGAAGATGCCGCCCTGCTTCAGGTACGGCATGTAGGCGCTGTAGAGCTGGGCCTTGTCCTTCACCGTCAACGACAGGATGCCCTGTCGCGCGCCGCCACCGGTTGCCGCCATTCGCTATCTCCTCGTACCGCGCCCGCCGGCGCTCCTGCTGTGTCCGCTCTCGCCCATGGCCTCGCGCCAGGCCAGCAGCAGCTCGCCCACCGCCAGGTCCGCCCGCACGGTGGTGCGCAGCAGGTCGCGGGTGCGGTTGGCATGCGCGAACCAGGCCGTGAGCCTGCGGGTTCGCACGGGGTCGGTCAAGCCGGCCGCACGCGTCGCCGCGAGGTCGGCGGCATGGCGCAGGCGCGCGTCGGCATCCTCGTCGCCGGTCCAGCGCCTGGCGACTTCCGACGGCGCCAGCGTGCCCGCGGCCAGCGCATCCAGATCCGTGGCGACGCCGGCACGCAACGCCATGCCACCCTCGCGCAGCCAGTGCTCCGCGATGCCGGGATGTCCGCGGGCGGCATCCAGCGCCTCGGCCGCGGCCTTGCCCGCATGGCCCTGCGACTGCAGCCAGGCCAGTGCCTCGTCGCGCGGCGGAAGGCGGAACTCCAGGCGCTGGCAGCGGCTGCGGATGGTCGCCGGCAGCCGCATCGGCTCCGCGGCCACCAGCCACAGATAGCGGCCGGGTTGCGGCTCCTCGAGCGTCTTCAGCAGCGCATTGGCCGCGGCATGGTTGATCGCATCGGCCGGGTCGACGATCGCCACCCGTGCCTGCCCGTACTGCGCGGTGAGCGACAGCTTGCCGGTGAGCGCGCGGATCTGTTCGATGACGATCTCGGTGCGCATGCGCGTGCCTTCGCGGTTCGGCTCGAGGCCCACTGCAAGCAGATCGGGATGGGTGCCGGCGGCGATCAGGCTGGCCGCGCGCGCATCGTGGCCTGCGCCGAGCAGGTGCGATGCCAGCCGGTCGGCCACCACCCGCTTGCCCAGCCGGGCCGGCCCGCACAGCAGCATCGCATGGCCCATGCGGCCGCCGTCGAGTGCATCCACGGCGCGGTCGAAGACGCGCCGCTGCCACGGCGCAAGCGCCGGTGAGGGATTCACGCCCGCGTCCTCCAACCATGCAGCGCAGCCACCGCGGCCGCTGCCACCTCGTCCGCCGGCGGCGCCGCATCGATGATGCGGAAGCGGCCGGGCTCGGCGTGGGCACGGGCGAGATAGGCGGCGCGCACGCGCTCGAAGAACTCGTCGCGCTCGCCTTCGATGCGGTCGGGCACGAGGTCGCGGCCACGGGTGCGTTCGCGGCCGCGGGCGACATCGATGTCGAGCAGCAGGGTGAGGCCCGGGCGCAGGCCGACGAAGCCGTGCTCGAGCAGCTCGATGCGCGCGGCGTCGAGACCGCGGCCACCGCCCTGGTAGGCATAGCTGGAATCGGTGTAGCGGTCGCACAGCACCCATGCGCCGCGCGCGAGTGCCGGCTCGATCAGTTCGCGCACGTGCTGCACCCGCGCGGCGAACACCAGCAGCAGTTCGGCTTCGGCGACCGCCGGGGCGCCGCCGGGATCGAGCACGAGTTCGCGGATACGCTCCGCCAGCGGCGTGCCGCCGGGTTCGCGGGTGACCAGCACCTCGGCCCCGTCCTCGGCCAGGGCGGTACGCAACGCGGTGAGCACGGTGGTCTTGCCAGCGCCCTCGCCGCCTTCCAGCGAGACGAAGCGCGGATGCGTGGCCATCGCGCCGGGCACGCTCGCCCCGGATGCCGGCGACCCGGCGGCTGGCGTCGAACCGCCCATCACTGCGCCACGCGCGCGCGGTAGCGGCGCACGTACTCGCGCACCGCCACGTTGTGTTCGGCATAGGTGCGCGAGAACACGTGCCGTCCACTGCCGTCACCGATGGCGACGAAGTACAGCGCATCGCCGTCGGCGGGTTGCGTGGTCGCGCGAAGCGCGGCCACGCCGGGCATCGCGATCGGCGTCGGCGGCAGCCCGTCGCGGGTGTAGGTGTTGTAGGGGGTGTCGGTCTGCAGGTCGCGGCGGCGGATGTTGCCGTCGAAGTCCGCGCCGATGCCGTAGATGACGGTGGGATCGGTCTGCAGGCGCATGCCGATCTGCAAACGGCGCACGAACACCCCGGCAATCTGCGGCCGTTCCTCGGCGATGCCGGTTTCCTTCTCCACGATCGAGGCCAGCACCAGCGCCTCCTCCGCCGTCTGCAGCGGCAGGTCGTCGGCACGCTGGGCCCAGGCCTCGTCGAGCGCGCGTTCCAGCGCGCGGTTTGCACGACGCAGCACGTCGAGATCGCTGTCGCCACGGGTATAGAGATAGGTCTCCGGAAGGAAGCGGCCCTCCGGGTGCACGCCCGGCCGGTCGATGGCCGCCATCAGCGCGGCGTCGTCGAGCGCGGCGCTGTCGGATTGGAGATGTTCAGCGCGCGCGAGCGCTGCACGCAGTTCGCGGATGTTCCAGCCTTCGACGATGGTGAAGCGGTGCCGCACGACCCGGCCGTCGCGCATGTTGGCCAGCACGTCGCGGGCGCTCATGCCGGGCTCGAGCGCGTACTCGCCCACCTGCAGCCGCCCGGCGGCGCCGAGCTGGCGGGCCAGGAGCTGCCATTCGAGGTCGCTGCCTTCGCGCACGCCGGCCTCGCGGATCTTCTGCAGCACGCGGGCGAAGGAATCGCCGCGTTCCACCACATAGCCGTCGCCGGCATCGATGCCTGCCAGCGGTTCGTGCCGGAAATCCTGCCAGCGGTCCCACGCCCAGTACGCCGCGCCACCGGCGAGCAGTGCGAACAGGGCAAGAAAGGCGCCGATGCCGCGCCAGCGTCGGGAGGTGGCCATCAGCGCACGCCGTGTGCGGGGTGGGGGGCAGGTCATCGCGCAAGGATAGCGTGGGTGCCCCGGCTCTGCGTCGGCTCGGCGTCCGCCGCGAGTGCGTGCAGCATGCCGCGCGCCTTCGCGCGCGTCTCGTCGAGCTCGCGCTGCGGATCGGAGTCGGCGACGATCCCGGCGCCGGTGCGGAAGCGCACCCGCTCCCCGGCCACCTCGGCACTGCGGATGAGGATGTTGAGGTCCATGTCGCCGTCGCGGTTGAGCCAGCCCATCGCGCCGGTGTAGGCGCCGCGGCCGACCGCCTCGAGCTCGGCGATCACCTGCATGCAGCGCACCTTCGGGCAGCCGGTGATGGTGCCGCCGGGATGGACCGCGGCGATGACCTCGCCGGGCTTGGCGTCGGCGCGCAGCAGGCCGCGCACATTGCTGACGATGTGGTGGACATGGGCATAGCTCTCCACCGTCATCAGCTCGTCCACCTCGACGCTACCCGGGGTACACACGCGGCCGAGGTCATTGCGTTCGAGGTCGACCAGCATCACGTGCTCGGCGCGTTCCTTGGCATGCCCGACCAGTTCGCGCACGCGCGCGGCGTCGTCATCGCCCGGCAGGCGTGGCCGGGTGCCGGCGATCGGACGGGTCTGCACGACATCGCCGCGCACGTTGACCAGCCGTTCCGGCGAGGCGCTGACCACGGTGCCGCCTGCCGTTGCGAACAGCCCGGAAAACGGCGCCGGGCTCATCGTGCGCAGGCGGGCGTACAGCAGCGCGGGATCCAGCGGCGCGTCGAAGCGGGCCTGCCAGCCGCGCGACAGGTTGACCTGGAACACGTCGCCGGCGGCAAGGTAGTCGAGGATGCGGCGCACGCCATCGAGGAATGCGCCGGGCGCGTCCTCGTCGAGCGTTGCGGGCGCCACCCAGGCCGGGAGTGCCGGCAGCGCTGCGCGCGACAGGTCCGCTTCGATGATATCCAGCAGCCCGCCGTGCGCGGTTTCGGCCACCGCGATGCACTCCCCGGTGGCATGGTCACGCAGCAGCGCTGCCGGGCAACGCAGCGCCTGCGCCACCGGCAACCCGTCGGCGGGCAGCGGCAGGCGCAGCACCGGCTCGATCTGCGCACCCAGCTCGTAGCCCAGGAACAGCGCCCAGCCACCACGGAACGGCCAGCGCAGTTCCTCGCGCGGCTGTCGCAGCGTCTGCCAGTGGCGATCGAGCACGTCGAGGAAGCCGCCTTCCAGTGCGTTGCCGCGCGTGTCGCGCACGACGCCATCCGTGTCGAGCGAGAAGCAATCGCCGTCGGTGACCAGCAGCAGGTCCCATCGCGCCTGCGCGGTGCCGTGCGCCACCGATTCCAGCAGCACCGGATAGCGCTGCGGCGCCCGCCGGTGCAGCGCGAGCAGGTCGGTATCCGGAGCGAGTTGGCGGGTGATCAGCACGGCGGTGTCCAGGTGGAAGGCGGCAACGTGATGCGACGCGCGGTCTTCCACGCCGCCGGCAGCCGCAGACGACCGTCGGCGTCGAGCGCACGCATGCACCCGCCGGAGATGCCGGCACCATCGGCCGGCGCGGCATCACGCATCGCATGGAGGCCTCTGCGGCTTACACCTTCGCGAACACCAGCGTGCCGTTGGTGCCGCCGAAGCCGAACGAATTCGACATCGCCACCTCGACCTGCGCGTCGCGCGCGGTATTGGGGATGTAGTCGAGGTCGCAGCCTTCCGACGGATTCACGAGGTTGATCGTGGGCGGCAGCACGCCAGTGTGGATCGCCATCGCCGAGTACACGGCCTCGATGCCGCCGGCCGCGCCCAGCAGGTGCCCGGTCATCGACTTGGTGGAGCTGACCATGACCGAACGCGCGTGGTCGCCCAGCGCCTGCTTGACCGCCATCGTCTCGGCGAGATCGCCAGCCGGCGTCGAGGTGCCGTGCGCATTGATGTAGCCGATGCGGGCAACGTCGATGCCGGCGTCGTTGATCGCGTTGCGCATGCAGCGTGCCGCGCCCTCGCCGTTCTCACTCGGCGCGGTCATGTGGAACGCATCGCCGCTCATGCCGAAGCCGATCAGCTCGGCGTAGATGCGCGCCCCACGCGCCCTGGCGCGCTCGTATTCCTCGAGGATCAGGATGCCGGCACCGTCACCCATGACAAAGCCGTCGCGGCCCTCGTCCCACGGGCGCGACGCACGCGTCGGCTCCTCGTTGTGGGTGGACAGCGCCTTCATCGCGCAGAAGCCGCCCAGCGAGGTCGGCGTGGTCGCGTATTCGGCGCCGCCGGCGATCATCGCGTCGGCATCGCCGTACTGGATCATGCGCATCGCCAGGCCGATGTTGTGGGTGGCCGTCGTGCACGCGGTGACCGCGGCCACGTTGGGCCCCTTGGCACCGGTCATGATCGACACCTGGCCCGCGATCATGTTGATGATCGTGCTGGGCACGTAGAACGGCGACACCTTGCGCGGGCCGCCCTCGTGGTACTTGATGGTGGTGTCCTCGATGCCCTTCAGGCCACCGATGCCGGCACCGATCGCCACGCCGACGCGCTCGCCGTCGGCGGCCACGTCGAGGCCCGAATCCTCGACCGCCATCATCGAGGCGGCCACGCCGTAGTGCACGAAGGTGTCCATCTTCTTGATGTCCTTCGGTGCGATCCAGCGGCTGGCGTCGAAGCCCTTGACCTGGCCGGCGATGCGGGTCGGGAATGCGGACGCATCGAAATGGGTGATCGGGGCGATGCCCGAACGACCCGCGACGATCGCTTCCCAGTTCGAGGCGAGGTCGTTGCCGACCGGCGACAGGATGCCCATCCCGGTGATCACCACGCGACGCTTGGACATGGAATGCTCCTCAATCGGTTCTGGATCGCGGCGCCACAGTGCAGGCCGCAAACGCACGAGGCCGCATGCGCGGCCCCGGGCAGGTCATGCAACGGCCGGGCGCACGAAGGCCCCGGCCGCCGGGCGCGTCAGCTCTTGACGTGCGCCTTGACGTAGTCGATCGCCTGCTGGACCGAGGTGATCTTCTCGGCGTCCTCGTCGGGGATCTCGCACTCGAACTCTTCTTCCAGCGCCATCACCAGCTCGACGGTGTCGAGCGAGTCCGCGCCCAGGTCGTCCACGAACGAAGCGCTCGGGTTGACTTCCTCTTCCTTCACGCCGAGTTGCTCGACGACGATCTTCTTGACGCGCTCTTCGATGGTGCTCATGGATGTGCTCCGCTCAGGGCCCTGATTCGGCCGGTAGTGTAAGGGAAAGGCCGCCGGGCAGCGATGCGCGCCGGCAACCGTGAAGCTGGGGGAGTGTCCCCCGGTCCGGTGTCACGGCATGTACATGCCGCCGTTGATGTGCAGGGTCTCGCCGGTGATGTAGGCCGCGTGCGGCCCGGCCAGGAAGGCCACGGCATTGGCGATGTCGGCGGGCTCGCCGAGGCGGCCCAGTGCGATCTGGCCCAGCAGCGCGGTCTTCGCGTCCTCGGGCAACGAACGGGTCATGTCGGTGTCGATGAACCCGGGTGCCACGACGTTCACCGTCACCCCGCGCGAGCCGATCTCCTTGGCCAACGATTTCGAGAAGCCGATCACGCCGGCCTTGGCGGCGGCGTAGTTCGCCTGGCCGGCATTGCCGGTGACGCCGATCACCGAGGCGATGTTGATGATGCGGCCCTTGCGCGCCTTCATCATGCCGCGCATCACCGCCTTCGACATCCGGTAGACGCTGCTGAGGTTGGTGTCGAGGATGGCCTGCCAGTCCTCGTCCTTCATGCGCATCAGCAGGTTGTCGCGGGTGATGCCGGCATTGTTGACCAGGATCGACACCGCGCCGAATTCCTTCGTGACCGCATCGACCAGCGACTCGACCGAGGCCGCATCTGCCACGTCGAGCACGCGACCGTGGCCGCCGTGGGCCTGCAGGCGCGTGCCGATCGCCTGCGCGCCGGCCTCGCTGGTCGCGGTGCCGATCACGGTCGCGCCCTGCGCGGCCAGCGTGTCGGCAATGGCCGCGCCGATGCCGCGGCTGGCGCCGGTGACGAGTGCGATCTCGCCCTGCAGTGGTGGATTCATTGCTCAGTTGCTCCGTACAGCGTGCTTCGCCGCGGATTCTCGCGGATGCAGGCGGATAAACCAACAAACCGACGACGCCGGACCCGGCGATCGCGGCGGATCTCGATGAGGCCGACTATCCGCGGTGTCCCGCGGGCAGGCGTGGATGGATCATGCCTTCCATTCGGCCAGCGCGGCGTCGAAGTCGGCCGGCGTGCCCAGCGCGCGCGCCTCGAACGCCTTGTCGATGCGTTTCGCCAGCCCGGTCAGCACCTTGCCCGGCCCACACTCGGCGAAACGGGTGACACCGCGCCCGCCCAGCGCCTGCATGCACGAGGTCCAGCGCACGGGCAGGTACAGCTGGCGCACCAGCGCGTCACGGATCGACTGGATGCCCTCGTGCACTTCGCCGTCGACGTTCTGCACCACCGGCAGCGCGGGTTCGCGCCAGTCGGTGCCGGCCATCGCCTCGCCGAGACGGTTGGCCGCCTCGCGCATCAGCGGCGTGTGCGACGGCACGCTCACCGCAAGCTTCACCGCCTTGCGCACGCCACGCTCCGACAGCAGGCCCAGCGCGCGGTCGACGCCTTCGGCTTCACCGCCGATCACGATCTGCCCGGGCGAGTTGTAGTTCGCCGGCACCACCACGAAGTCGCTGGACAGCTCGCGGCAGGCCTCTTCCACCAGCGCATCCTCGGCGCCCAGGATCGCCGCCATGGCGCCCTTGCCCGCCGGCACCGCCGCCTGCATGAGCTGCCCGCGCAGGCGCACCAGGCGCGCGGCATCGGCCAGGTCGATGGCGCCTGCCGCGACCAGCGCGCTGTATTCGCCGAGGCTGTGGCCGGCCAGCGCCACCGGGCGCGCAACGCCTTCCGCCTGCCACAGCCGCCACACCGCCACGCTCGCCGCCAGCAGCGCCGGCTGCGTGAACTCGGTGGTGTTGAGCTGCTCTTCCGGGCCGTCCTGGCTCACCACCCACAGGTCGACGCCCGCACCTTCGGACGCCTCGGCGAAGGTGTCGCGGATCGACGCATGCCGCTGCGCGAGCTCGGCGAGCATGCCCAGCGACTGCGAGCCCTGGCCGGGGAAAACGAAAGCGAGCTGGGAATCGGTCACGCGCGGGTCCGGCTGGGAAAACAAGCGCGGCATGATACGGGCTGCGCCGTCGGGACGTCTGTACGACCGCGTATGTCACAGGATCGGCGACGTTCGCCCGATACGACGACGCCCCGGGATGTCCGGGGCGTCGCGCGAATGAGGCGGGCGTCCGGGCCTGCGCCCGGCTCAGTAGCGCAGCAGCGCGGAGCCCCAGGTGAAGCCCCCACCGAAGGCTTCCAGCAGCAGCAGCTGGCCGCGCTCGACGCGGCCGGAGCGCACTGCGACGTCCAGCGCCAGCGGCACCGAACCCGACGAGGTGTTGCCGTGCTGGTCGACGGTGACCACCACGCGTTCCATCGGCATGTCCAGCCGCTTGGCGGTGGCCTCGATGATGCGCAGGTTGGCCTGGTGCGGGATCAGCCAGTCGATGTCGTGACGATCCAGGCCATTGGCGGCGAGGGTTTCCTCGACCACCGAGTCAAGCGCCTTGACCGCGTGCTTGAAGACCTCGTTGCCGGTCATGTTGATGCGCACGCCGGCATTGGGGGCGTTCTCGTCGAAGCCCACCGACACGCCCACCGGGTTCCACAGCAGCTCCTTCTTGCCGCCATCGGCATGCAGGTGGGTGCTGAGGATGCCGGTCCCGCTATCGGCCTTGAGCACGACCGCACCGGCACCGTCGCCGAACAGCACGCAGGTGGCGCGGTCGTTCCAGTCGATCATGCGGGTCAGCGTCTCGGCGCCGACCACCAGCACGGTGCGCGCGGCACCGGAACGGATGAACTTGTCGGCGATCGACAGCGCGTACACGAAGCCCGAGCACGCCGCATTGACGTCGAACGCGCCGCAGCCGGCAACGCCGAGGCGGTGCTGCAGCAGGCAGGCCGTGGACGGGAAAATGAGATCCGGCGTGGTGGTGCCGAGGATGATCAGATCGAGCTCGGACGCATCGACCCCCGCAGCTTCGAGCGCACGCACCGACGCGTGGTACGCCAGATCGCAGGTGGTCTCGCCTTCGGCGGCGATGTGCCGGTTGCGGATCCCGGTACGCGACGCGATCCACTCGTCGCTGGTGTCGACCCGCCTGGCAAGCTCGTCGTTGCTGACGGCGTTTGCCGGCAGGTAGCTGCCGGTCCCGGCAATCCGCGCATACACGCGGGGCATCGCGCCCGTGTCAGTCATCGTGTGCCGTCATCCTCGCAACCGCCACCCTCAGGCGGGCGGCAGGACGCGCCACGCGACGGGGTGAGCCCTGCGGCCGCGAGGCGCTGGAAACCGCCACGCCCGTGGGCGCGACGGCACTCGCCGTCAATCTTCGTCGGCGATCTTGACCTTCGGCTGGATCACCTGGCGACCACGGTAGTAGCCGTCGGCGGTGATGTGGTGGCGGATATGGGTCTCGCCGGTGGTCGGGTCGGTCGACAGCTGCTTGGCCTGCAGCTTGTCGTGCGCGCGACGCATGCCGCGGCGGGACGGGGTGACTCGGGATTTCTGCACAGCCATGGGATTGCTCCAGCAAACAGTTCTACGATCTTTGGGAGTTGGGCCGCCCGTGGGCGACTCAGGTGTTCTTTTTCAGCGCCTGCAGCGCGGCGAACGGATTGGCGCGCGCCTCCTCGTCGGCGGACACCGGCCAGTCGCGCTCCACCGCTTCCGAACCCGGCGCCACCGGCACCAGCGGCACGGCGAGCAGAAGTTCGTCCTCGACCAGGTCCGCGGGCCGCAGCGTGCCATCTTCCGGCACCAGCAGGGCTTCGTATCCGGGCGGAAGCGCGGCCTCGTCGGCCTCGTCGCGGATCAGGCCGAAACGCTGCTCCAGCTGCACCGGCTCGTTGAACGCCTGCAGGGTGCGCTGGCACTGCAACGGCAGCCCGGCTTCGACCCGCAACGCAACGAACGGCACCTGGAACGCGTCACGCCCGAATTCCATGACGTAATCCGCATCGCCTTGCGTCGCCTGCAGTACCTCGCCAAGGCGGGGCATTGCCGACAGCGGCAAGCGTCCTTCGAACACCCGCCGTGCGACGACAAGGCGCCAGACGTCGACGGTTTCGGGAAGATCGGCGGACATAAGAGGCGGAATGTTAGGGCTTCGCAAAGTGCGCTGTCAAATTGGAGCCGCGCGGAAAAATCCAGCTGCCCCGTGGATTTGCCGCCTGCCACCGCCCGCGGCAGACTGCCCCTCCCCTTCCGGGCGCCGACGGCCTTGATTCCGACCGCAACCCTGTTCGCCGTGGTCATTGTATGCGCTGCCTGCTGGTGGCAGTTGCGTCGCCGCGGCAGCCGCCGCCAGCAGGCGCTGTCGGCGGTGCTGGATGCCGCGGATGCCTTCGAGGACCGTCTGCGGGTGGCACGGGCCGAGATCGAGGCGGTGGCCGGCAGCGACCACAACCCGGTGCGCGAGGCCATGCAGGAGATGCTGCGCCAGCGCCTGTGGCTGCAGCAGCACGGCCATGCGGCAACCACCGGCCAGCTCGACCAGGTCCGCGATTCGATCGACACCGCGCGCGCGCGCATCGAGCAGCAGCTCGACCGCATCGAACAGGCGCGGGCGCCGCTGTCGTGACCGGCGCGCTGATCCTCGCCTCGACCTCGCGCTACCGGCGGGAACTGCTCGGGCGCCTGCGGCTTCCGTTCACCACCGAACGGCCCGAGGTCGACGAGACCCCGCTGCCTGGGGAGGCACCGGCGGCGCTGGCGTCCAGGCTGGCGGTGGCGAAGGCACGCGAGGTTGTGCGCCGGCACCCGGGCGCCTGGGTGATCGGCTCCGACCAGGTCGCAGGCTTCGATGGCCACGCGCTCGGCAAGCCCGGCATCCGCGATGCCGCGATCGTCCAGCTGCAATCGACGTCGGGCTCCAGCGTGCAGTTCCTGACCGCGGTCGCGCTGTGCCGTGGCGACGCACTGGCCGGGGAGGCACTCGACACCACCACGGTGACGTTCCGGTGCCTGCAGCGGGCGGAGATCGAACGCTACGTCGACGCCGAGCAGCCGCTCGACTGCGCCGGCAGCTTCAAGAGCGAGGGACTCGGCATCGCGCTGTTCGACGCCATCGACACGCGAGACCCGACCGCGCTGATCGGCCTGCCGCTGATCGCCACCGCACGCCTGTTGCGCGACGCCGGGTTCGTGCTGCCTTGAAGCTGCGCGCGTTCAGCGCAGGCGGATGCGCCGTTCGCTCCAGGTCTCGACGCTGCCGTCGGCGCCTTCGATCTCCATCCCCAGCCAGTAGTCGCCCGCCGGCAGCGCGGAGGCATCGACCTGCGCGGAGAACGCCACCGCCGGTTGCCCGGGATCGTTGGAACGACCCTGCAGGAACTCGCCCACCCAGCGGTTCTCCTGCCCGTAGTCGGCGGTGGCGACCACCTCGCCGTCGAGCGTCAGGCGGACCTCGCGCACACCCACGCCATCCTTCACTGCCCAGCCGTAGACGCGGAACTCCCGCTCGACGGTGGCGCCGGCTGCAGGTTCCTGCAGATGCGCGACCGCGGGCGTCGCGCACGTACCGCTTTGCTCCGGCGCAGTGCCGTCGAAACGCAGCAGCAGGAATCGCCGGCCGCCATGGTCGATGTTGACCGCCTCGGGGTGCGGCAGGTGGCCGAAGCGCTGGCACAGGCTCTGGTAATGGGCGAGAAGCTCGCTGAACTTGACGTCGGTGGTGCCGACCACCAGCAGCACCGGCCCCGGGGCCAACTCGCGCGCGCCTTGCGCTTCCAGACCCCACAGCCGCAGCTGCGGGGCACGGCCATGGTCGCGGTTGAGCGGATGGTCGAGCACCGCGATACGCGGATCGCCGAGTGCGAAACCGAGTTCGGCGCCGATCTTGAAGTTGTCGGCCACGATCTGCGTGCCGGCGGGCATCTGCGCGCGTGCCTTGGCCACCGCGGCGGCCAGTTCGTCCCAGCCGGCGAAGTTGGACGGGTACCACTTCGCCGACGCGGCCTGCTCGCGCACCAAGGGCGACGAGACCGCGGCGTAGTAGCCCAGGAACGCCACCAGCCCGGCTGCCGCCAGCGACCAGGTGGCGGTGCGCAGCCAGCGCGGCCAGGTGTCCAGCAATGCAGGCAGCAGCGCGATCAGCGCGATATAGCCCGGCAACGGCCAGTGGAAGCTCACCCGCTCGACATCGGCGAAGAAGCCCAGCACGAAGAAGCCGGCCACCAGCAGCCCGCCCAGTAGCGCCAACAGCCGGTGCACCGGCTCGCGGCTGCGCGCACCGTGCCACGCCGCCGCCAGCAGCGCGACGAACAGCAATGGCGTCACCACCCCGGCCTGCACCGGCAGGAACAGCAGGCCTTCGCCATGCAGCGCCCACGGGTGGCGGTCGACCAGCTGGAAGCGCAAGCCGGCCTCGGCGTTGTCGAAATTCCAGGCCAGCAATGGCGCCCACGCTGCGGCACCGAAGGCGATCGCGATCCAGGCGCGCGGATCGCGCAACGCGCGCCGGCCACCTTCCAGGCACAGCAGCGCGACGAATCCCACCCCGACCACCGCCGCGAAGCGGTAGTGGCTGAGCGCGCCCACCGCCAGCCCGAAGGCGAGCAGGCTGGCGCTGCCGGCATCCACCCTGCGTACCAGCCGGGTAGCGGCGTCCACGCATGCAAGCGTCGCCAGCGCCATCGCCACGTCGGGCAGCGCCAGCAGGCCCAGGGTGCCCGCCAGCGGCAGCAGCAGCACCGCGATGCCGGCCAGCCACGCGCTGCGCTCGTCCACCTCGCGGCGCACCAGCGCCACCATCCACCACGGCAGCAGCGCGGCCATCAGCAGGAACGGCGCGCGCACCGCCAGCACATGGTGCCCGCCGATCTCCACGCCCACGCGGATCAGCCACGCGGTCAACCCGGGCAGGTCCGAATACGCCCACGCCGGGTGCTGGCCTTCCTGCCAGTAGAAGGCTTCGTCGACGAACAGCGGCAGCCGCGTGGCAAGCACGATCTTGACCAGCGTCACCACCCCCCAGAGGGCGATGAATACATGGCGCGGATGCCAGGCGCGCACGCCGGCCCCGCGCATTCCGATGTCTGTCGGCATCCGTATGCGACCCAGTTACACTCGATTGATGAAGTTGGCGCCCGCGGCAACGGGGAGACGCGGGCCATGGCGACATCACCGCACGCCCCGTTTTCCGGAGACCCGCATGGCCGATACGCCCACCCACGCCGACATGCTACCCGACGCGCTTTCACGATCGCTGGGCGCGGCTCAGGAGCAGGTGAATTCGTTGGTGCTGGGCAAGGCCCACGAGGTACGGCTGGCGTTCGTCGCGCTGCTGTCGGGCGGCCACCTGCTGATCGAGGATCTACCCGGGCTGGGCAAGACCACGCTCGCGCATGCGCTGGCGGCGACCCTCGGCCTGGAGTTCCAGCGCCTGCAGTTCACGTCCGACCTGTTGCCGTCGGACATCGTCGGCGTCTCGGTCTATGACGCACAGGCGCGCAGCTTCGAATTCCATCCCGGGCCGGTGTTCACCCAGGTGCTGCTGGCCGACGAGATCAACCGCGCACCGCCACGCACGCAGAGTGCGCTGCTGGAGGCGATGGCCGAGCGCCAGGTCAGCATCGACGGCGTCACCCACGCGCTGCCGGACCCGTTCTTCGTCATCGCGACGCAGAACCCGCTCGACCTCGCCGGCACCTACCCGCTGCCGGATTCGCAGCTCGACCGCTTCCTGATGCGCCTGAGCCTGGGCTATCCCGGTGCGGAAGCCGAACGCGCGCTGCTGGCCGGCAGCGACCGCCGCGACCTGATCGCGCAGGCGCTGCCGGTGCTCGGTGCCGACGACGTGCTGAAGCTGCGCGACGCCGTCCAGCGCGTGCACGCAAGCGATGCGCTGATCGATTACGTGCAGGCGCTGGTCGCGCGCAGCCGCCACCACGGCGGCGTGCGCATCGGCCTGTCGCCGCGCGCCGGCATCGCCCTGCTGCGCGCCGCGCGTGCCTACGCGCTGTTGCTGGGCCACCGCCATGTCGTCCCCGAAGACGTGCAGGCACTGTTCGTCGCCGTGGCCGGCCACCGTCTGGTGCCCGCCAGTGATGGCGGCGATGCGACGGCGCTGGCCAAGGCCATCCTGCACGCGGTGGCGGTGGACTGAGTTCCTGATGGCCGCGAGCGCCCGCGCACCGTCACGCATGTTCCAGCGCCTGCAGGGCCTTGCACGGCCGCGTGCGCCCGAAACGCTGCCGGCGCGGCTGGACCGCCGCCGCATCTACGTGCTGCCAACCGCCTTCGGGCTGTTCTTCTTCGCGCTGTTGCTGACGATGGGCGTGGGCGCGCTCAACTACAACAACAACCCCGCGCTGCTGCTGTGCCTGCTGCTGGCCGGCACCGCGCTGGCGAGCCTGCTGCACGCGCACCTGCAATTGAGCGGACTCGCTGTCCAGGCGGTCGACGCGGAGGCCGTGGCCGCGGGGCGTCCGCTCGCGCTGCGCGTGCATGTGCGCGCCGATCCCGGCCGCCCCCGGCGCGGGCTCGAGGTTCGCGCAGGTGACACCGCCGCCGCCCTGCACCTCGACGACGGCGCCGGCGAAGCGGTCATCGAACTGCCGACCATGCAGCGCGGCTGGCTCGACGTCGGCCGCCTGCGGATCTCCACCACGCGCCCGCTGGGGTTGGCGCGGGCCTGGTCGTGGGTCTGGCCGGAAGCACCGATGCTGGTCTACCCGGCCCCGGAGACGCACGGCCCGCCGCTGCCCGAAGGCGCCGGCGACAACGCACAGGCGCGGCTGCACGCGTCCGGCGACGATGTCCACCACCTGCGCAACTGGCGGCGTGGCGATTCGCGTCGTGCGATCGCCTGGAAGCCTTCGGCGCGCCGCGGCCAGCTGCTGGTCCGCGAGTACGAGCAGCCGCAGGGCGCCGACGTCGTCATCGACTGGCGCGGCACCGTGGAACTGCCCTACGAGGCGCGCATCCGTCGGCTTGCGCGCTGGGTGGACGAGGCCGAACGCGACCAGCGCCGCTACGTGCTGCGCCTGCCGGGACAGCCCGCGGTCGGTCCCGCGCGTGGCGCGCTGCATCGCCATGCCTGCCTGCGCGCGCTGGCACTGCTGCCGGAGGCCGGGCATGGCTGAGGGCATCGCGACATTGCCGGGCCTGTCGCCTGCGGCTCCCGCCGCGGTGGCCGATCGACGCAACCTGCCCGACGCCGCCCGCGCGTGGTCCCTGGCGGCCTCGTTCGCGTGCCAGTTGCCGTTGCTGCTGCAGCTGCCGGGATGGCTGGGGCTGGCGATCGGCGCCCTCGCCGTCGCGGTGGCGGCGATCTCCTGGAAGCGCCGCCTGCCGTCGCTGCTGCGCGCGCTGCTGGCGCTGGCGGCGGTCGGCCTGGTGCTGGCCGGCAGCGGCTTTTCCTTCGGTCGCGACACCGGCTGCGCGCTGCTCGCCGCGATGCTGGCGATCAAGCCGGTGGAGCTGTTCACCTGGCGCGATGCGCGCAGCCTGCTGGGCTTCGCGCTGTTCGCGCCGTTCGCGACCTTCCTGCTCGACCAGGGGCCGCTGTCGCTGCTGCTCGGGCTGGGCGGGGCCCTGGTGGCGCTGGCCGCACTGTGGCGGCTGGCGGAACTCGACGCCGAGGTGCCCACCGAGCCGCTGCCGCCGGCACGGGCGGTGGGCCGGCGCCTGTGGCGGGTCGGGCGTCTGGCGATGGTCGGGCTTCCGCTGGCACTGGCGGCGTTCTGGCTGTTTCCGCGCATGGCCTCACCGCTGTGGGGCGTGCCGGAACGTGCGATCGCCAAGCCGGGGCTGTCGGGTGAGATGGGCCCGGGCGACTGGCTCGACCTGATGGGTGACGATTCACCGGCCCTGCGCGCGCGTTTCTTCGGCCCCGTTCCGGATCGCACCGAGCTCTACTGGCGCGGCCCGGTGCTCACCGATTACGACGGCCGCCGCTGGTCCCGGGCCGAATGGGCGCAGGGCCTGCCACCCGCGGAGGTGCGCCATGACGGCCCGGTATGGGACTACGAACTCGAACTCGAGCCCACCGACCGCCGCTTCGCCGTGACCCTGGACCTGCCGCTGGCCGAGCCCGAAGGCACCCGCCTCGGCCACGACCACAGCACCACGTCCTGGCGTCCGCTGAGTTCGTTGCGCCGCTGGCGGCTGCAGTCGGCGCCACCGGTTGCCTACGAGGCCGAACTGCGGCCGATGCTGCGCACGATGGCGCTGCGCCTGCCCGAGGCCTTCAACCCGCGCACCATCGCGCTGGCCCGGCAGTGGCGCGCCGAAGCCGGTGACGGCATGGCCGCCGACGAAGCGCTGGTGCAGCGCTTCCTCGACTGGGTACGCAGCGACTTCGCCTACACCCTGGCCACCGGCCTGCCCGGCCGCCATGCGATCGACGAATTCCTGTTCGACGAGCAGGAAGGCTTCTGCGAACACTACGCCGGAGCCTTCGTGGTGTTCATGCGTGCCGCGGGCATCCCCGCGCGGGTGGTGACCGGCTATGTCGGCGGCTACTACAACCGCTTCGGCGACTACTGGCTGGTGCGCCGCGAGGACGCCCACGCCTGGGCCGAGGTGTGGCTGGAAGGGCGCGGCTGGGTGCGCGCCGACCCCACCGCCGCGGTGGCCCCGGAGCGCATCTACGACACCATCGCCAACCTGTCCGAGGACGGCGGCGCCGCCCGCGACGCGCTGGCCGGGATGTGGGACGTCGGCGACTGGATGCGCCGGGGGTGGAACGACTTCGTGCTCGGCTTCGACGCCACCCGCCAGCGCCAGCTGCTGAGCCCGCTGGGCATCCGCGACCTCGAGATGCAGCAGCTGGTGGTGCTGTTCGCGGCGCTGGGCGGCATGGCACTGGCCTGGATGCTGTGGCTGGTCGGGCGCAGCGAGCGCGAACGCGACCCGGTGCTGCGGGCCTGGCATGCGCTGGGCGCACGCTATGCCCGGCACGGGTTCGCACCGGCACCGCACGAACCGGCCAGCGCCTGGGCCGCGCGCGTGCTGGCGGCGCGGCCGCACGACGCCGCGCTGGCCACGCTCAGCGCGCGTTTCTCCGACTGGCGCTACGCTCCCCACCCCGCCGGACCGGGGGCCGCACGCGCGCTGGCCCGCGACCTGCACCGGCACCGACCCGCGGAGACGCCCCGATGAATCGCGCCCACCTGCCCGCCGCACTGACCGTGGCGATCGCCTGCACGCTGCTGGCCGCATGCGCCACCGCGCCCACGCCGCTGCAGGGCACCTTCGCCGAAGTGTCGCCCGACCAGGCCACGACGGCGGCGTCCACCATCGGCACCGCGGTGCGCTGGGGCGGGCGCATCGTCGAGGTCACCCCGCAGCCCGACCGCACCTGCTTCCAGATGCTCTCGGCACCGCTGGATGCCAACGGCCGGCCCAGTTTCAGCGGCAACCAGGCCGGCGGCCGCTTCATCGCCTGTCGCACCGGCTTCTACGACCCCGCACTGTTCACCGCCGACCGCGAAGTCACCTTCACCGGGCGGATTGCCGCGACCGAGCAGGTCCAGATCGGCGAGTACGACTACCGCCTGCCGCGGGTGGACGCCGACGTGGTCTACCTGTGGCCCGAGCGCGCCGACGTGCAGGTGATCCGCTACGAGCCGTATCCGTGGGGCTGGGGCCCGGGCTGGTGGTGGTAGCCGGAGTTCAGGGCGTACCGAAGCGCCCGAGCGGCGCGCCCGCCAGCAGATGCAGGTGCATCTGGTAGACGGTCTGCCCGCCGTGGTCGTTGCAGTTCATGACGATGCGGTAGCCGTCGGCGGCAAAGCCCTCCCGGCGCGCGTAATCGGCCGCCGCCAGCGCCAGCCGGCCGATGACCTCGGCCTGCGACGGAGTCGCCGCGTCCAGCGTCGGTATCGTCTCCTTCGGCACGAACAGCACGTGCACCGGCGCCTGCGGCGCGATGTCGCGGAAACCGATCAGGTGCTCGTCCTCGTGGACGATCTCGGCGGGAATCTCGCGGCGGATGATCTTGTGGAAGATGGTGGGCATGGCGCGACCGGGCGGTTGATGTACGCGTCAGCTTAGCCCCGCGGTGCCGGCGGGCGGGGGTTCCTCAGCCGGCGATGTCGCTGCGGCTGCCGAATGCGTGCGAGAGCGTGCCGCGGTCGACGTATTCGAGTTCGCCGCCCAGCGGCAGCCCGTGCGCGGGGCGGCTGGGCCGCACGCCGTGCTGGCGCGCCAGCTGCGCCAGGTAATGCGCGGTGGCCTCGCCTTCGACCGTCGGGTTGGTGGCGACGATCAGCTCGCGCACCTCGCCCTCCGCCAGCCGCGTGCCGAGCCCGTCGAGCCCGAGTTCACGCGGACCGATGCCGTCGAGGGGGCTCAGGCGGCCGTGCAGCACGAAATACAGGCCGCGGAAATCGGTGGCCTGCTCGATCGCCAGGCGGTCGGCCGGCGTCTCCACCACGCACAGCACGTGCCCGTCGCGCGAGGTGCTGGCGCAGACCGGACACACCGGGGTCTCGCTGAAATCGCGGCACCGCCCGCAGTTGCCGATCCGCGACATCGCCGCTTCCAGCGCCTCCGACAGCCGCCGGCCGCCGTCGCGCTGGCGCTCGAGCAGGTGGTAGGCCATGCGCTGCGCCGACTTCTGGCCCACGCCCGGCAGCACCCGCAGGGCGTCGATCAGTTGTTCGAGTAGCGCTGACATGGAAGCCTGGCGGGATGCATGCGGTCGCGGAGGGGCTGCGGAGCCGCGCTCAGAACGGCAGCTTCATGCCCGGAGGCACCGGCATGCCGGCGGTGGCGGCGGACATCCGCGCCTGCGACTCGGTGTTGACCTTGTTGACCGCGTCATTGATGGCCGCAGCGACCAGGTCCTCGGTCATTTCCGCATCGGTGATCACGCTCGGATCGATGCGCACCTTGCGGCACTCCATGCGCCCGGTGAGGGTGACGCTGACCATGCCGCCGCCGGCACTGCCGGTGACTTCCAGCCCCGCGAGCTCTTCCTGTGCGCGCTGCATGTTCTCCTGCATCTTCTGGGCCTGCTGCATCAGCTGGGCGATGTTTCCACGCATGTCGGTTCTCCTGTGGGGGCCGCGCCGGCTCGGGCGCGGTGAAAGATTCAGCGGTCGTCGACCGGGCGGATCGAATCGGGCACGAGCCGTGCGCCGTGCTGCGACATCATCCGACTGACGTCGGGATCGTCGAGGAACGCGCGTTCGGCGGCCTGCTGGCGGGCATCGCGCTCGCGCGCGTGGCGCTCGTGCAGGGTTTCGCCACCCGCGGCCACCTCGAAGCGGATGGTCGGCGTACCACCGAGCTGCGGCGCGAGGGCCGCGGCGAACTGCCCCACCAGCAGCGGGGTCTGCAGGTGGTCGTCGCTGGCGGGCAGCGACAGGCGCAGCACGCCATCGGCGTAACCGAGGAAGGCGGTATGTGCGGCAAGCTCGCGGACCGGTCCGCGCAGGCCGAGACCCACGACCAGGTCCGGCCAGGCGTCGGCATCGACCTGCAACGGCGCGCGCGCGGGCGCGACAACGCCAGCGGCGGCGACGGCCGCGGCAGCGCTGGCGACCGCACGGGGTGCCGCAGGCTGCGCGCGCACATCTTCCCGCGGGTCGGTGGCCCAGGGCGCGCGATCCTCGTCGGGGATGGCCGGCCCGGGCATCGGTGAAGCGGGCGCCGCAGCCACGGCAGCGCGCGGCGGGACCGGCGCTGCCGCGGGCGCAGCAGTCGGTGGCGCCGGGACGCGGATCCCGGAGCTTGCCGCCGGAGCCGCGCGCCGTGGGGCCTCGTCGGCCTCCAGCGCGGCGCGTGCGGCAGCCGCGGCGTCGCGGCCACCCCGGGTCGGCACAGCACCGCCCTGTTCGCGCGCAGGCGCGGCGCTGCCGGAATCACCGGCGTCGGTCGTGGCACCATCGAGCGGGCGGAATGCCAGCATCCGCAACAGGCTCATCTCGAAACCGGTACGCGGGCTTGGTGCGTGCTGCAGTTCGCGGCGGCCGTCGAGCGCCATCTGGTACCAGAGCTGCACGAGTTCCGGGCGTATCGCCGCGGCCAGCGCGTCGAGGTCGATGCCCTCGCCGTCGACCCCCGCGCCCGGGACCAGCTGCCTCACCTGGATGCGGTGCAACGCCTCGGCCAGCGCATCGAGCACGCTGCCCCAGTCGGGGGAGAACTCGGCCAGCGTGCCGACCTCGGCCAGCAGCCGTTCGCCATCGGCGCACGCCAGCGCGTCCAGCAGCGCGCCGACGCGGGTGCGGTCGACCGTGCCCAGCATCGCGGCCACGCCGGCATCCTCGAGCCGCCCACCGGTGTAGGCGATGGCCTGGTCGAGCAGCGACAGCCCGTCACGCAGGCTGCCATCGGCCGCGCGCGCGATCTGGCGCACCGCGCCCTCGTCGAAGGTGATCTCCTCGGCGGCGAGGATGCGGCCGATCTGGCCTTCGATCTGCGCCAGGTCCAGCCGCTTGAGGTTGAACTGCAGGCAGCGCGAGAGCACGGTCACCGGCAGCTTCTGTGGATCGGTGGTCGCGAGCAGGAACTTCACATGCCCCGGCGGTTCCTCGAGCGTCTTCAGCAGCGCGTTGAAGGCCGACTTCGACAGCATGTGGACCTCGTCGATGAGGTACACCTTCACCCGTCCGCGCGAGGGCATGTACTGCGCGTTGTCGATCAGCTCGCGCACGTCGTCGACACCGGTGTTGCTGGCGGCGTCGATCTCGAGCAGGTCGATGAAGCGGCCGGCGTCGATGGAACGGCAGGTTTCGCATTCGCCGCAGGGGTCGGACGAGGTGCCCGACTCGCAGTTCAGGCTCTTGGCGAAGATCCGCGCGATGGTGGTCTTGCCCACGCCGCGGGTGCCGGTGAACAGGAAGGCGTGATGCACGCGCCCGGATTCCAGCGCATTGGTGAGCGCGCGGACCACGTGTTCCTGCCCGACCAGTTCGGCGAAACGCTTGGGGCGCCACTTGCGGGCGAGGACGAGATACGACATGCCGCCATTCTGCCATGCCGGTCGGCATGGCCGCCGGTGCCGCACCCGCCTGTACCGGGCGCATCGTCCGCCAGCGACCTGCAAGATGTTCCTTGTGGGCGCCGCGGGCGAACGCTAGAATCACGGCCCCCGTGTGGCCGCGCCAGGGCAGGCAAGGTGTACGGGTCAGGTGCGGAGAGGTGTCCGAGTGGTTGAAGGAGCACGCCTGGAAAGTGTGTAAGCGTCTAAACCGCGCTTCGGGGGTTCGAATCCCCCTCTCTCCGCCAGTTCTGCCTGCTGCAACGGCAGGTGCAAGTCTCCATGGTGGCCCCGTCGGCCCCTCGCGACGCTAGATCGAAAATCCCGCCAGGGCCGGAAGGCAGCAACGGTATCGGTTGATGCGGGCGACGAGGTAAGTCGGCGGGGCCATCGCCTTTTCAGTCAACGGCCGGCGGCATGATCGCCAGTGCATCGGGTTCGTTGCCGGTGGACCAGCGATCGACCACGTCCCAGCGGGCGGTGTCGACGACCGCGACCTCGTTGCCGCCGCTGATCGCCACATAGACGCGCGGCCGGCGCGGATCCGCGATCACGCCGATCGGAAGCGCCGCCTCGCCCAGCAGGGTCTGCCGGTAGTCGCGACCGGCTTCGGCCAGCGCCACGGTCGCCACGGGCCCATGGCTCGCCACATCGAACACCGACAGCGTCGCCGCACGGGCGTTGGTGACCAGCGCATGCCGGCCGTCCGCGGTGAACGCCACGCGGATCGGGAAGCCGGCGCTTTCGAGCGTCGCGCGGATCGCCAGCGAGTGCGGGTCGTGCACGGTGACCGTGTCGGCCTCGCGGTTGGTCACCCACACGCTGCCGTCGGGCGCGACCTCGATGCCTTCCGCGCCCGCGCCTGCGGGACGCTCGAGCGTTTCGCCGGTCGCAAGGTCGATGCGCACCACCGAGCCCGCGCGGATCTTGCTGACGTAGGCCACGTCGCCGCCGCGCGACAGCGCCACCATGTGGCCGACGCCATCGCCGATGTCGATTGCACGCTCGACCGCGCCCGTGGCTGCGTCCAGCATCAGCAGCGACCCGCTGCCCTCGGTGGTCACCAGCAGGCGGCGCCCGTCGGGCATGTAGCGCACCCCGTGTGGCCGCGCATGCGTGCCGAGATCGAACGTGCGCACCTGTGCCGCGTCACGACCGATCACGGTCAGGCTGTTGCCGGGTGCCTGGTGCCCGTAGTTGGTGACCACCGCGGTGCGGCCGTCCGGCGCCACCGCGATCTCGTGCGGCGCCGCACCGGTGGCGATTTCCGCATGCCGCGCGCCATCCTCGAGCGAGAGCCGCCACACGGTGTCGGCGGACTTGTTGCCGACCAGCAATTCGCCCGCTGCTGCCGTCATCGCCGCCAGCAGCGCAAACGCCAGAACCAGTGTCCTGCCCATCACCGACCTCCTGTGCCTTCTTCGGGATGCAACCATGCGACGTCGCCGTCCGCGTAGCGCTCGTGCTTCCAGATCGGGACATCCTGCTTGATGGCGTCGATGATCGCCCGGCAGCCCACGAACGCGGCGTCACGATGCGATGCCGATACGCCGACCCAGACCGCGACGTCGCCGATCGCGAGCGCGCCAACCCGGTGTACGCACAGCGCGCGGTGCAGGCCGTGGCGTTCACGGATGGCCGTGACGATGCGCCGGCCTTCGGCTTCCGCCAGTTCCACATACGCCTCGTAGGCCAGTCCCAGCACGGCACGGCCACCGTGGTGGTTGCGCACGCGACCCTCGAAGACCACGCAGGCACCCGCGGCGGGATCCTCCAGCCCGGCATGCAGCGCGGACGTGTCGATTGCGTCCGCCGAAAGCCGGAAACCGGTGGTGTCGTGCACGCTCAACCCCCGCTCACCGGCGGGATGAACGCGACCTCGGTACCTGCGCGGGGTGCGTCTTCCCAGCGTGCGAACGCGCCGTCCACCGCGACCCGCAGCCGTTCGCGCGACAGTGTGAACCCGTGGCGGGCGCGGAGCGCCTCGTACAGCGTGCCCAGGTCCGCCGCGATGGTGTCGACGGTTTCCTGCGCGGTGCCGGCGGCATCACGCAGGCTGGCGAAGTACAGCACCGTCAACCGGGTCATCCGGCCGCTCCCACGTCACGCCGTCCGCCGCGCTTGGCCACCAGCCGCGCGGGCCCGATGACGATCGCGTGCGACAGCGCCTTGCACATGTCGTAGATCGTGAGCGCGGCCACGGTGGCACCGGTGAGCGCCTCCATCTCGACGCCGGTCCGGTGCACGGTGCGCACCGTGCACTCGATGCGCAACGCGCGTTCGCCCTGCCAGTCGATCGCGATGCGGATGCCGTCGATCGGTAGCGGATGGCAGAACGGGATCAGTTCGTGGGTGCGCTTGACCGCCATGGTGCCGGCGATCACCGCGGTATCGACGATGGCGCCCTTGGCACTGCGCAGGCCGCTGGCGCGCAGCTGGGTGGCCACCGCGGCGGGAAAGCGCACGTCGCAGCGCGCGGTCGCGCTGCGTGCGGTCGCCGGCTTGGCCGACACATCGACCATCCCCGGACGTCCCTCGGCGTCGACATGGGTGAGCGTCGGCGCCGGGGTGCGCGACGTGCTGCGGGATCTTGGAGCGACCATGACGGACTCGATCGGAACCGCGGCCGATGGTAACGGTAGCCGCGCTCAGCCGCCGACCAGGAACATCTCGACGCGCTGCCGTGGCGCCTGCGGCGCGGCGCCACGCAGTTCGCTGTAGCGGTCGGCGCGCCGTGTCCACAGCATCATCAGTTCCTCGACGACGCGGTCTTCGCCCTGGGCGATCAGCGGCCGCAACGGGCGACCGGCACCCGCGAACAGGCAGCTGTAGAACGCGCCATCGGCGGCCACCCGCGCGCGGTGGCAATCTCCACAGAACGGCGCGCTGACCGAACTGACGAAGCCGATCTCGCCGGCGCCGTCGGCAAACGCATGGCGCTCGGCGACCTCGCCGCGGTAATGCCGGTCCAGCGCATGCAACGGCCAGCGTGCGTGGATGCGCGCGCGCAGTTCCGCCGACGGCACCACGCGGTCCTTGCGCCAGCCGTTGCAGGTGCCGACATCCATATACTCGATGAAACGCAGCACGTGGCCGCTGCGGCGGAAGCGCTCGACCAGAAGCAGCACCTGGTCTTCGTTGACGCCACGCTGCACGACGCAGTTGAGCTTCAGTCGTTCGAACCCTGCCGCCTGCGCCGCCTCGATACCGGCCAGCACATCGGCGACATCCCCGCGCCCGCCGGACAGTGCACGGAAGCGCGCCGGCTCGAGCGCATCCAGGCTGACGGTGAGACGATGCAGCCCGGCATCACGCAATGCCCGTGCATGGCGCCCGAGCAGGCTGCCGTTGGTGGTCAGGGCGAGCTCCACGATGCCGGGGATGCGCGCCAGTCGCGCCACCAGCAACGGGAGGTCGCGACGCAGCAGCGGCTCGCCACCGGTCAGGCGCAGCTTGCGCAGGCCCAGCCGCGCAAAGGCGCGCACCAGTGTCTCGATCTCGTCGAAATCCATCCGCCCGGCGGCGTCGAAGCCGTGGCCGGCGGGCACCCGGTCGGCCGGCATGCAGTAGCCGCAGCGGAAGTTGCAGGCCTCGATCACCGACAGCCGCAGATCATGCAGCGGCCGGCCCAGGCGGTCGGTCGGCTGCATGGGCGCGGGCTGCGGCATGCTCACCCGACCAGCGCTCCGGGGAACGGGCCGGCCAGTGCCAGCACGTCGCCCTGGCGGGCCACGCGATGGCCCAGCGCGCGCAACGCCTCGCCATCGGCGGCGCTTGCATAGTGGTAGAGCACGCAGCGCGCCAGCAGGTCGGGCGGATACTCGCGCACCAGATCATCGATCCCGCTGTGCGACGGGTTGCCATGCAGGCCGCAGTCGTGGGCGATCAGCTCGCCCTCCGTGGCATGGTGCGCCAGCAGCTCGGGAATCGGCCGGGTGTCGCCGGTCCAGACCAGGCTGCCGGGCAGCCGCAGCCCGAATGCCGTGCCGGGCCAATGATGACGAACGGCGAACGCCTCCAGGCGCACGCCGTCATGCCAGAACGCGTTGCCGACCGGCACCAGCCGGAACGCATCCCAGAAATTGGCGCCGCCCTCGGCGAGCACGTTCGGGTAATCGCCCACGCGCTGGTGCAGCAGCGGCACCACCGGCGCCGGCACGTACACCGGCATCGCCCCGCGCCGTGCGACATCGAAATATTCCGACACGAACAGCCGCTCGAGACCGGCCACATGGTCGAGGTGGGTGTGGGTGATGAACAGCGCGCGCGGCGGGCGGCCGTAATGCGCAAGGCATGCGCTCAGCCCCTCGCCGCCGCAATCGATGGTCAACCATGGCTGGCCATCGCGTTCGATGGTCGCCATCGACGAGCCGAGCTCGATCGCGGATGCATTGCCGACCCCGTGGAAACGCAGGCTCCAGCCCATCACACACCCGTCGCCCAACGGGCGTCGTAGGCGGCCCGCAGCCGCGCGAAGTCGGCCCGCACGTCGGTCTCCGTGCGCTCGCCGCGCAGCTTGAGCAGGGAACGCTCAAGGCGTGCGAGGTTGCGCGCGCGCCAGCGCGTTTCCGGCACGCGGATCCTTCCGCGGTCGAAGTCGATCAGCCAGCCCTGTCCGGTGGCATCGAACAGCACGTTGTGGGCGTTGAGGTCGGCGTGGTCGAGCCCTGCGCGATGGAACTTCGCAACCAGCCGCCCGGTTTCTTCCCACGGTGCATCGGCGCCGGCGACCGCCATGCGGTCGGCCAGCGAACGCACGCCGTCGATCCGCCGCACCAGGATCGCCGCGCGATAGGTCGGGCCACGGCGCACATAGCGCGCGGCGATCGGCTCCGGCGCCGGCAGCGACTGCAGCCGCAGGTCGCGTGTCAGGCGGAACTCCGCGAAGCTGCGCGTGGCCGCGGCACTGCGCCACCAGTAGCGGTCGCGGCTGAACTGCGCAGCCAGCCCGCCCCGCAGGTACAGCCGCAACACCGCGTCGCCGAACGGACCGCGCACGAACCACGCACCGCCGCGCCCGCCACTGTCGACCGGGCGCGCGCGTTCACCCCACCACGCGGGGTCGAACCAGCCGGGCTCGGCCTCGCGGATCCACCCGGAATCACCGAGGATCGCGCCACGCCCGCCGGCAGCGTCCTCGAACGGAACCAGGTCCTCGTTCGCATCGAATCGCACCATGCCGCGAGTGTAGCGCTCGCGGCGACGCGGCCGGCAGCGAATACACTCGCCGCCTGTGCCATCCAGCGAGTCCGCAATGCCGCCCTCCTCCAGCGTGCCGCTGCACGCGCCCGCCTCGATCTGCCTGCTGCGGCTGTCCGCGCTTGGCGATGTCACCCATGTGCTGCCGTTGCTGCATACGCTGCGCAGCGCATGGCCGCACGTGCCGCTGGACTGGGTCGTCGGCCGCGGTGAACAGAAGCTGCTCGACGGCCTGCCTGGCGTCACCTTCCACGTCTACGACAAGAAGAGCGGCCTCGCCGGCATGCGTGAATTGCGCCGCGGCTTCGGCGGCCCGCGCTTCGACGTGCTGTTGCAGATGCAGGTTGCCGCGCGCGCGAATCTGCTGTCGGCGTTCATTCCGGCCAGGCGCCGCATCGGCTACGACCGTACCCGCTCGAAGGATCTGCATGGCCTGTTCGTCAACGAGCGCATTCCCGACCGCCCCGGCATCCACGTGCTCGACGCGATCGGCAGCTTCTGCGAGCCGCTGGGGCTGCAGCAGGGTGAGGTCGTCTGGAATATGCCGGTGCCTGCCGAGGCGCACGCATGGGCGGCGGCGCAATGGCCCGACGACGGCCGCCCGGCGCTGCTGATCTCGCCATGCTCCAGCCACGTGCTGCGCAACTGGCGCGCCGAGCGCTACGCCGCGGTGGCCGACCACGCGCTCGCGCGGGGCTGGCGGGTGGTGCTGTGCGGTGGACGCAGCGCGCTGGAGCGCGACACCGCCGACGCCATCCTCGCCGCGATGCATGGGCCCGCACTCGATCTCGTCGGCAAGGACACCCTCAAGCAGTTGCCGGCGCTGCTGGCTCGCGCTGCGCTGGTGATGACCCCTGATTCCGGCCCGATGCATATCGCCAACGCGATGGGCGCGAAGGTGCTGGGCCTGCACGCCGCCAGCAACCCGGCGCGCAGCGGGCCGTACTCCGACCGGCGCTACTGCGTGGATCGCTACGACGATGCCGCGCGGCGTTTCCTCGGCAAGCCCGCCGATGCGTTGAGGTGGGGCAGCAAGATCGAGCGCGAGGGAGTGATGGACCTGGTCACGGTTGACGACGCCATCGCCGCGTTCGAACGCTATGTGGCCGATCGCGATGCCGGGCGAACGGGAGCCGCGGCGCGATGATCCGCCCGGGCCTTGCACGCCGCTTGATCCTCGCTGCCGGCTTTGCGGTCGCGTTGGCCACGTTCGCGATCGCGGACATGGACCGTCCCGATGCCGATCTCGGCCAGTGGCTGTTCCTGTCCGGGCTGGCGGTGTTCGCGTTCCTGCCCTACGGCGTGCTCGCGCTGGCGACACGTACCGGGCCGGCATGGGTGGCCCTGCTGGCGGCGCTGGCGATGTCCGGGCTGGACCTCGGCGCCCGCATCCGCGTGCGCTGGTTTCCGCAGGACGCCCAGGACGGGCTGCTGCTGATGTTCCTGCCGCTGTGGCTGCTGCCGGCCAGCCTGTTGCTGTGGATCGCGCTGGTCGCCGTGCGCGGCTGGCGCGCCCGCCAGCGCTGAAGCGTGCCGCGGCGTGGCCTCAGCCCGCGCCGCGTGCCCCGCCGCGGTAATCGCGGTAGGACTTCTCCTCGACGTAGCCCGAGCCGAGCAGCAGGTTGATCTCCTTCTTCACCCGCGCCCGCTCGTCGTTCTCGAGATACACACTGCGCGCAAGGCGGACGAATTCCGCGTCGAACTCGCCTGCGCGATCCTTGAGGCGGATCGCGTCCTCGATGTCCCACAGGCGCTCGTTGACCGCCTTGAGCTCCGCACGCAGCGCCGGCAGGCCGGCGGCGCCCGCCTCGAAGCCGGGGGTGCGCGCGGGGGCGGGATGCGCCATCCACGTGCGCTCGAGCGCGGACAGTTCCTGGCGCACGTTGGCCAGCTTGGCGGGATCGGAGATCCGCTCGGCCTTGATCTGCAGGATGGCGATCTTGTCGAGCAGTTCGCCGAACGAGACGGGGACGAGGATTTCGGACATCGGCACGTGCAATAAAGGCAGCGGACGCCAGTGTAGCGCGTCGCTCAGCGGGGCCAGCGGATTCGCTTGTCGGCCGCAGGACGCACCCGTATGATGTGCGGCCCGCGGCGCATGCCCCGGGCCACCGGAGAGGTGGCAGAGTGGTTGAATGTACCTGACTCGAAATCAGGCAGGCGTTTATAGCGCCTCGGGGGTTCGAATCCCCCCCTCTCCGCCAGTTATCAGCGCAAGTCGTTGAATCGAAAGGCCATTCTTCGGAGTGGCCTTTTTGTTACCTACTCCGTTCCCACCGCGCGACGATGTCCGCGAACGGCGTCGACGCCTGCCACACCTCAGCAATCCATTCGGCCCAATCGGCGGCGGTGTCGAGCCTCACGGTGACCTGGGGGGCGGCGTTGGCTGGGATGCGCGAGCGGTCCCCTCGGCGCCCGTGCCGGGACCGCGGCGTCCACGGGATCCCTCGCACTTCGATCATGCGCTCGACGTAGCGCATCCCCTGGCGCTGGCTCGCAGCGCGTGCCTCGAGCCGGCCGTCCTCGCCCCAGCGCGCGAGCCAGAGGCGCCCGTCCGCGTAGCAGGCGGCGATGCACACGTAGTGGCAGTGCAGGACAGCACCGTCGTCGGATGGCACCCAGCGGCAGGTCGAAGGTAGTGGCATGCGTGCCAGCCTATGCAGGCTCGTCGCACCGGCCGCGACGCGCCCGGGCGCCGTGGCGTAGGATCGCGGCAAGGGGGATTGGCATGAAGGGACTTGCAACTGCGCTACTGGCTATCGGCGCGCTCATCGCGCTGCCGGGGCTCCTTATGGACACCACGGTCGCGGCCGGCGCCAGCCGCGTTCACAACATCGGCCTCCTCTCCCGCCAAGGAAACTTGCTGGCGGTTGGGGCTTTGGTTTTCCTCTCCGGCGTCGTCCTTTGGATGATGGCGAATGCGCGCCGTCCCACCACGCCAGCGCCAACCCGCGGCGCCGATCCCGCTGCAGTGGCGGATCTCAAAGCGCTGCTTTCGGGGAAAGGGAAGACCGGGATCGTGTTGAGCACAGAGGACGGCCGCACCGTGTTGGCGGTCGCGCCGGGTTCTGCTGCCGCTGACGCCGGGGTCCAGCCCGGGGATCGGGTGGTGCAAGTCGATGGCGTGCTCGCCGATGGCGACTACCGGGCCGTGTCCGTGCAATTGGCAGGAGAGCCAGGGTCAGTCGTCGACGTTGTCATGCGGCGCGGCGCCGACCCTATTCCCGTGCGCCTCATCCGGCGCTGAAGCGTCAGGAGCGCCCCGGGTGCCCCGTTCTAGACCGGTCCGGCGGCGCATGCACCGGCGGATGACGGCGGGGCGCCGAGGCTTGGCCAGCCTACACGCGACTCATGCGCCGGGCACGCGGCCGGGGTTACGCTCCGCCCATGTGCTACTCCGCCCAGGTCCAAGCCGAGTACTCCAAGTTCCGCCGGGAGACCGGCGCGGACATGGACCTCGACAGCTACATCCGCATCTTCTGGTGGCAGGAGGGCAAGGACCCACGCCGTGAAAAGGTGCCGCGTGCGCTTGAACGCGACATCCTCGAGCACGGCCCTGCCGAGCTGGCCGACCTCATCCGCCGCTGGGACGCCTGGGAGACGGACAAGCTCACGCAGGAGCTCTTCGCCCAGCGCCGGCGCGTAGCGGACGCCCAGCGCGCACTGCAGGCCAAGGACACGAAGAAGGCCCGCGAGGACGTGCGGATCGGCACCAACAAGGTAGAAGCCGCGCAGCGGCGCCTGGACGTGCTCAAGGGCCTGCCGAGTGACCAGGACCACCGCATCTATCCAGGCACCTACTGCCCAGTGCTGGTGTCGGAGGGTGGCGAGCTCGTGGTGAAGCTCATGCGCTACCAGTGCCGCCCCGCCGGGAAGCCGGCCTTCTACGATCGCAAGTTCCCCGGCACCTACAACGCCAGGCGCGACAACCTCGAGGGCTTCTGGGGCGACCTGTTCGGTCGGCAGCACGGCGTCATGATCGCGTACCGCTTCTATGAGCACGTCGAGGTCGACGGCGAAAACAAGATCCTGGAATTCGTCCCGCGCACCGGCGAGCCGATGCTGGTGGCGTGCGTGTGGTCCCGGTGGTCTGACCCGCAGGGTGCCGAGCCCGAGCTGCTCTCATTCGCCGCGGTCACGGATGACCCCGAGCCTGAGGTGGCCGCGGCTGGCCACGACCGGACGATCATCAACATCAAGCCCGAGCACATGGACGCATGGCTCAATCCGGATCGGGCGAGCACGGAAGCGCTCTACGCAATCTTCGACGACAAACAGCGGCCCTACTATGAGCACCGGGACGCCGCATGACAGCCACGTATCACGGATTTGAGAGACCGTGACAAAGCTGAGTAGACGGTTACGACTCTCCTCGCTTTGACCTTGTATATACAGAGTACGCGTATATACAATTCGCGACCCGACAAGGATGCCGCGCGTGAACTTCAAGATCTCGCCCCGGGTAAGGGCGAAGCTAGCGGATGAGAAGCACAACGTTACACCTCAGGAGGTGATCGAATGCTTCGCCAACCGAGATGGCCCTGCCTTCAGAGACGAACGCGCAGAGCACGATACTGATCCGATGACACAGTGGTTCATCGCAGAAACTGACACCCGACGCCTCCTGAAGATCGTCTATATCGAGTATCCAGGCTTCTTTGCGATCAAGTCCGCCTATGAGGCGAATCGCACTTGGATCGACAAGTACGAAGAGATGTGCGCCGCACACGGCGCCTAATGAGGAGTAAGCAATGACGAGCATCACCGAGCCAACTGGGGATAAGGCGTGCCCGTGGGATACGGGCGAGCTTGGCCTTTCGGTGGAGCACGCGCGGCCAACGACCAAGGAGCATGCGGTCGCCGTGGATGACGCGTTGGGTTTGCAACTGATCTCGATCCGCCTGCCGAAGCGGTTGATCGATGATCTGAAGCTGATCGCTGGAGATGAGGGCCTTGGCTATCAGCCGCTCATAAGGCGCGTGCTTATGCGTTTCGCTGCAGCCGAGTTCCGCTCTCGCGCTCATGAGGAACTTGTGAGCTTCAGCGAGAAGGCAGGCAGTGCCGCAGAGCCCGATGAGGGTGTCGAGCCAGCACGGCGCGCAGCTTGCGGTTGACCACCAACGAGCCCCTCAGAAGAGGGGCTCTTGCGTTAGACGGCTTCAATAAACCTGGCTCACCGATAACGCTTATTGCCGCCAGACGTGATGCAGTACTGCCCGCCCCGCGGGCCCGTGCAGTTGTACGACCCGGAGCACGGGCACCCCCCAGTCCACGACTGAGAGGGGACTGCCCGGGTCTGCGACACAGGCGGCGCGGCACGTCTCGCGCAACCGGGACTGCCGCAGGTGTAGCGCTCGGCGACCCATCCTTCCTCCCCATCGGCGACGACTCGGATCCAGCCCTCCCGCCGCTCCTGGACGGCGAGCTCTGTGCCCCGGGCTGCCTTGCCCAGCACGGACCCTTCGGGGCGATCGCGGAGGTTGAGCGTCGACGCGTCCACGTAACGCGTCTCGCGTGGCACCGGTGCCGTCGAAGACAGCGCAGTCGCCGCAGGAGTGGGCGCAGTCTGGCTTGCCACCGCGTGCGGCTCGTCGGCTCCGCCCGAGCAACGGCCAACGATCCACGCGATCGCAAGCAACAGCACCAACCCAATACCTTGGGCGCTCCCTGCGCGACCCGCCATCTCCGTCCCCGGTGGCTCTCCTGTCCGCATCAACGCGCGAGGCTGACCCAATCGGCCAACCCGGTGTGAGACAAGCCCTACACGCAGGGTGGAACGTGGCTGACAGACCTGACCAGCTCGTCGCCTGACACTACGCCCGCCAATGCACGGCACTACGGCAGACGGAGAGCCGGCGATCTACGGTCCCGGAACCCTCCCCTGGGCGGACACGTCATCGCTGCCGGAACCGCAGTACTCCAACCGTGCGGGCGCCACAAGGAAGGTGCCGCTGGCTACCCCTCACGACACATCAGGAGGGAGTCGCGCCTATCCTCGGCTGAGCAGGGCTTCCACCTGTTTCCAGGCTTTGTCGATGTGAGCGTGAGCGCGCTCCAAGTGTCCTCCGAAACGCTCCCGCACATCCGCGAGACGGTCCCACTCGGCTTGGGATCGATATGCGATGACATACGTTGGCGCGAGGATGCGGGCTGCCTCGATCTCCACGATTGCTCTGCTCAGCGGCATTGCCGTTTCACCGAGGTCGCTGATCCGTAGCCGCTGTGCCTCGATGTTCGCTGGTATCAGCATAGGGTTCCGAACATCGTCCCGGTCGGTCAGGAGCTCGCTCAGTGCTTGACTACGTCGCTTTCGATGCCACTCAAGCACCTGCCTCGACCGCCGCTCCCATTCCTCCAAATCAGCTCGAATGGACAGGGCGACCGCAAAAGCGCGGGCGTCGGCATCCCTACGTCGCCAGCGTGAGTCGCGCAGGGCTATTCCGAGCGCCAGAAGAACCGCGCCTATCGTGCCCGCTCCCACTAACAGCTCGCTCCAGCCGCCAGCACCTTGTGTAAAAACCAACGTTGAAAATGTCACCGCAGGCTCGCTGCCCGTGCAGATGTGCGGAGGGTCGCATAATGGGCGAGCAGCGCGCAGTCGTGGCGCCCGCCACGCAGGTCGCCCGGAGAGTCGCATGGGCCAAGGTCGGCTGGCAGGCCCAATGTGGACTGCACCACGAGCGCACGATGGGTGCGTGACCCAAGGAGCAACATCATGGACGTGAGAACTGACTACGACAGCGCGATCGAGATCTATCGCGAATGGCTCGTTGAAGGTCGTGACGCGGTCGACCTGCTGAACACCGTCGACAAGAAGCTGTTCGACCTCGCGCACCACTTGGCGATAGCGCACCGCAACCTCGCGGAGAATCGGGCCGAGCTCCATAGCCTGTTTGCTTGGCGAGGTGAACGAAACCGCCAGAACATCGCGCGAAGCTCAGAGGCCATTGAGGCGCTGCTGAGCGTTCGCGATGAGCTGTTCGACCTCCGGTTCCATGTGCTGAAGCGGATCGAGACCCTCGGCCAACTGCAGCGGGTCACTGCGGCAGCGTATTGACCGCGTGGCGTGACGCCGGCGCCTGCCGGCGGACCGGGCCAATGCCAAGCCCGGGGCCGGCGCCCACTTCCTGGCTGATCAGGTCGACCAGCTCCCCCAGCGCCTCGTCGCCCTCTTCCTCCGCGATCTTGCTCAGCGTCGTGAGCTGGGCCGGGAGCGCGCCCACGGGTAGCTCCGTCGTGCGTGCAAGCCAGCGCACCGCCGCCGGGCTCTGCATGAGGCGCGCCGCACCGTTGGAGGCTGCGGCCACTGCACCGATTCCGCCGGCGACGCCCCACTGCCCCGTCAGCAGCGCCACGACCGCGCCACCGGCGCTGAGCCACTGCGAGATCGCGCCACCGCTGCCAGACGGGTTGGCGAGCACCTGCGAGCCTTCCCGGAGGTTCTGCGCCACGCGCGCAATCCGATCGACGTCGTCACTGAAGCCCTTCCCATAGCGGTCGAACAGGGCGCGCTTCGCCTCAGGGCTCATGCGGTTCCAGTTCGTCAGGAAGGTCTGGGGCGAGAACGCCTCGCCCGCCGCGTCCTGCACGCCGGGCGTCGCAAGGCCCATGCGGCGGATAACCGCGGAGGACACCATCTCCTGGCCCTCGCGCGGCAGCGACTGCATAACCGCGCGCAGCGTAGTGCCGCCATGCCGCGACCCGGAGAGCGCGGCGTTGTACACGGCCTCCGGTCCGCCTTGGCGACTGACCACACGCTGGACCTGTTCGAGGCGGTCGGCGGACACGCGGGTGTAGTTGTTCGCCCGACGCGCCGCGCGCTCTGCCTCCGGACCCATTCCTCGGGCCGCTTCCTCGAGGTCCTGCGACAGGGCCGCATAGAGGCGGCGGTACTCACGCACCGGTCGGTCCGGGGAAAGGGTGAAGTCCGATAGTTCCGCGCCGATCCTCTCCCTGAGCTGCCGCACCGCCGCGTACGGCATTGACCCGCTGCCCGCTGAAAGATCCGTCGCCACGTCCTGGGCCATCGCGCGGATCTGCGGGTTGATCAGTCGCTGCGACGTGGCCACCGCGCCGGGGGTCGCCGACGTCAGGTCAGCCAACGCGCGCTGTGTGTTGGACAGTGGCATGGCCGTCCCGGCAGGGATGAACTGGTCGGCCTGCCAATACAGGGCGCGGCGCATCGCCTTCGTGTTGTTCGCGAAGGTCTCCACCCCGCGCTCGATGGCGCGGCCGGCACGCTCGGGGTCGGATCGCTGAGCGAGTCGATTGGCGACACCCTCCGCCGCCTCGCCGATCTCCTCCGCTTGCGCCGTGCCCTTGCGCGCCATGACGCCGGCGCCGCCGGGCGAACGACCGAGCATCGTCTCGAAGCCGCGCGCGCCCCAGCTCTCCGTTGCCTGGCCCACCGTGGGCGTCGTGCCGATCGACTCGAACGCATTGAGGTTCTGGCGCACCCGGTCGGGCGACGCGCCGCGGACCATGCCCCGCACCCCCGCCTGCGCTGCCGCTGGCACGACACCAGGCGCCAGACCCGCCGCCAAGCCGACGCCAATCTGGGTCAGGGGCGAGGCGCCACTCTCCCGGGCCACGCTGGATGCACCGGCGCCAGCCGCGGCGCCGGCCGCCTGAGCACCGGGTGCCGAGGTCAGGAAGTCGGCGAGACGATTGCGCACTACGCCCTGCCCTGCGCCTGAAACCGCGCCAGCGCCCCCCAGGCGCGCGAGGGCGTTCAGACCCGCCCCAGCGCCCATCGTGGTTGCCGTACCCGCCAGAGCCTCTCCTACGTCGCCCAGGACGCGCTCACGGCCCGACTGCGGCGCCGGTAGGCCGATGCGGTCGGCCAGCATGCCGGCGGCGTCACGATAGGACGGCTGGTCGCCGGGTAGCACCTTGTTGAAGGCGTCGCCACCGATGGCACCGATCATGCCGCCGACGCCCTGCAGCGCCGAACGCGCGCTGAGGCCAACGCCGCGCAGCTCGGCCTGCATCCGTCCAGGCTGGGCCGGTGGCGCTTCGGTGCTGGTCGCCGACCCGGTCACCTGGCTGAAGTTGGCCGGTGCGGACGCTGGGACGAGACCGCGGCGCTGTGCCTCCTCGAGCAACTCCCGGTCCCGGTCAGGGATGGGCAGCCCGCGGCGCTGAGCTTCTTGCAGCAGTTCAATCCGGCTCGCCATCACTGACCTCCACTGAGCATGCGGAGGAGCTCGTCGTCGCTCACACCGCCCAAGGCGGACGACGGCGCTCCGGTCTGACCGCGCTGGCCGATACGCCGCTCCTCGTCGGCGAGCGCCTGCCGCACTGCCGACGTCCAGCCTTCGTAGTGCTCCTTCACCCGATTGAGGTTGGCGCGGATCTGCGCCTCGCTCTGGTTCGGGTCGAGGTTGGCCACGGTGGACTGCAATGCGATCAGCTCCTGCACTGCCACCTGTCCCAGTGCGCCGCCGGTGGGCGAGTTGTCGCGCATCTGCTGCAGCCGATCGAAGCCGAGGTTCGCTTTCACGGTCTCGATCTCGGACGCGAGGTTGAACGCTGGGGATCCTTCGATGCCTCGGCTGCGCGCACCGATGAAGCCGGTCGACATCGGACCCAGCATGCCGAGCGCGTTGTCGATCGACTCCTGCACGTTCCCTGCCGCGGTCAACGCCTGGCGGTAGGACGCGACCCGCTTGGGCGCCTGCTGCTCGCGCTCCACGTCGATCTTCGCCTGCCCGACGCCGCGCTCCCGTTCGATGGCGCCCTGCGTTTCGATGGCCTGGCGCTGCGGAAGGAACGACAGCTCCGTCGCCTGCCGCGCCGCGGTCTCGGCCGCGGCCCTCTCTGCCGATGTCGGAACCCGCACCGGCCCCACGCTGCCGCCATTGGCATAGTCGAGCGCGGGCGGAAGCGGCGCAGCGGCCGACTGCATCGGCACCACCGCCTGCGTCGTCTGCAGTTGATTGCCGCCGCCCTCGCGGATCGTGCCGCCGCCCATCTGCTGCGCGGCCCACGCGTCGACCTGATCGGCCGGGATGCCGGCGGCGATCATCTGGTTGGCGCTTGCGGCGATCTGGTCCATGAGCTGCTGCCCCTGACCCTGCTGCAGCACCGGCGCGCTCTGGCGCTGCGGTGCCGGCGCCTGCTGCTGTCCGCCCGCGCCCATGCCCTGCCCCAGCGGCACCACCTGGCCGGTCGGACCGCCGCTGCTGACAACGCCATACGGAAGCCGACCTTCCTGCTCCATGATCCGGATCGTGGCGTTGTTGCGACCCAGGACCTGCGTCGAGCCGTCGCGCATGATCGCCACCCGGTTGCCGGCCTCGTCGACGTAGGTGGACTGCACGCCGGTGGCGCCGTTCGGCGTGCCGTAGGCCTGAATGATCGACTGCGCCGTCTGGCCCACCACCTCGTTGTACTCCGGCGGCAGCTCCGACAGGCCGAACTTCTGCAGCGTCGGCACCATCTGGCGGTAGAGGCCGGGGCGAGCCTGTTCGGGCGCCGAGGTCAGCATCTTCGACATGTTCACCAGCGTGCGAGTGCGGCGGTCCTCCACGGCGCCGAGGTTCTCGCCGAGCGCGAAGCCTGCAGCCGGGTCCGTGGCGATGGCCTGCTGGATGAGGCCCTGCTGCTGATCACCGGACGCACCGAACGCCTGCGACGCGATGTCGGCCAGCCTGTTGCGGCTTTCCTCCTGTTGCCGGATCTGGCGGTTCTGCATGCCGAGCTGCTGCCCGCGCTGGAAGTTGCCCATGATGTCGGGGTACATGAGGTTCGCCATGGTCAGGCCCTCCAGCCTTGGCCCCAAGCTCCGAAGGCTGAGTTGCCGTTCCAAGCGGTGCCCGTTGATTGGCCGGCCTGCCAGCCGGAGACGTTGGGCGCGAACGCGCCCAGTTGATTCGGGGTGCTGTATGCGGACGATCGCCCGGTGCCGGCGGTGTACTGGCCAATTCCTCCAGCGATCCCGGCCAGTGCGTTGGTCCAAGCGTTTGCGCTGCCAACGGCTGCGCCGGCCTGCGCGTTCCCCTGCGCCGCGTACAGGTTGCCCATGGCGTTCGCGGCGTTCTGGCCTGCCGCGCCGACACCGGCCGCGGAGTTCTGCCCCATCCTCGCCATGTCCATCAGGTGATTGCGGTGGTTGCCGAGGTTCTGGCTGGCCAATCCGGCCGCGTACGCCATGCGGTCTGCATCGGCACCGCCGCTGTAGAGCCCGCCGCGGGCTGCCGCGGACCTGTCGCGCGCCTGGAGCCCCTGCGACATTGCGAACTGGTAGTCCGGCGCGTTCTCGAATGCGCTGTAGTCGCCCCCGGCCATGGCAGTGAGCCCGGCCAGCGCGTTGGTGCCGGCGCCCATGTAGGGCTGCAGGTTCCGTTGGATCATGTCGAACTGGCGCTGCTGTTCGGCAATGCCGGCCTGTGCTGCCCCGCTCTGCGCTTTTGCCGCGTCCTTCGCTGCTCCCGCTTGCTGGCTCGCTCCGTACGCCGTGAGCGCGCCCGCAACGACCGTACCCGTCACTGCTGCCATGTCAGACCACCTTTGTCCAAGAAGATTCGGTTTGCGCGTAGCCCATGCGCGCGTAGATCTCCGCGGCCTGCGGAGGGCTGGATGCGAGATGCACCATCTGGATCGTGTCGACGCCTCGTGCCTTGCAGGCGGGTTCGATCGCTGCGAGCAACGCTTTCCCGGTGCCGTGGCCCTGAGCTTCGGGGTTCACCCACCACACGACTTCGTAGGCTCCGGTCTTGGCTGCGTTGAACATGAAGGGCGCCACGAAGAGCCCCACCATTCCGCAGACGCCGGCGTCGTCCTCGGCCATGAGGAGCACGTGGTTCTGTGCGAGGTTGGTCGCCAATGCCTCGACGGTGGAGGGGCTGAAATCCGCCCAGGTGGCATAGCTGGTCGTCGCGTAGAAACGCTCGGACATGGCGACGACCGCCGGCACGTCGGCCAGCGTTGCTTGTCGAACTCGCATCAGGACTCCTTGGGAGTGAAGAAGGCGACCGCCACCAGGCGCCCGTCGCTGGGGCCGGCGCCGAACGCCGGGAACGGGTAGCGGCTGTGGAACAGGCGGGATTCGTAGATGACGCCGCGGCCAAGCTTCATCTCGGCGAGTTGCGTCATCTCCCACGAGGCCTCGTCGTTCCAGTCATCGCGGACTGCCACCCACAGGGCGTCGTCGCCCACATCGATGGCTTCCGCGCCAGTGGCCCGATGTCGCCAGAAGGCCGTGCCGCCGGGGCCATCGGACAGGTAGACGACTGCAGCGTGCGTGCCCCAGCCGATATCGCTGTGCACCGCCGCGTTCGGGAGCTCGCCGCCGTAGTTCAGGCGGTAACCCATGCCGAGCATGTCCACCGGCCCCATGACGTTCTCGATCGCCTGCTGCAGGCCAGGAACGTCGACCAACGCCACGCGCTTGTAGACCTCGCCGTCCGGTGCGGACCAATCCACGAAGGGCGCGCACAGGGCTGCGTCCCGCACCGCAGGCGGGAGAAAGTTGTCGATCACGATCACGTCGGGCGGAGTTCCGGAGACGTCGAGGATGGGCGGCCAGACCAGGCCGGCAGAGGTTCGAAGACAAAGGCCTGTTGCATCGGCTCGGCGCCGGCGCACAGGTCATCCTGCCTACTGTCCCTCTCTTTCGAGGATAGCGATTGGCGGGTGTGAATCGTTCCCGACGCGAAGCGGACGCGCGCCTCATGTAGCCGGGTCTGGAACATCACCAGCGCCACGGTCCGCAGCTCGAAATACACGCTGTTGCGCATCCGCAGCGCCCGGGAGCGCGCCGACACCGGTTGCGGCGCCCGGCGTGCCCACATGACTGCCAGGGCATCGCCGGCAGCCAGCTCGCAGGCTTCTGTGGTCGCCGGCAGTCCGTTGCGGATGCAGTAGGCGGACAGGTAGAGCCGCCCGTGCCGATGGATCGCCTCGAACTGGTGCGCGTCGCCGGCGTGGAACAACAGCAGGAGCGCGGGTCGGATGTCGTGGCGGCCCTGGCGCATGAAGGCCAGCGCTGCTGCTTCCCGCCAGAGGTGGCGCCGCGACCAGCAATTGAGGTCTCGGGGATCCATGCGGCCTCAGTGGCGTGGAAGGAGTTGCGGGGTCAGCTCGAAGTCGACGCGCGCGACGCGCCGGCTCGCCGAGAACCAGAGGACGGGCGCACACGAGCACGGGGCATCGTGCTGGACGGCGCAGTGATCCTCGTGCTCCAGCCACCACCCCGTGGCCTCCTCGCCGAGCGCCTGGTTGGCGATTGCCTGCCGCAGTTCGAACTCCTGCTCTGCGGTCATCACGTCAGCCATCGGTCGTCCTCCTCGCACGCAGGTTGGCCTCAGCGCGGCGCTTGCCTTCCGGCGTGCGCGGGCCCGTGCTCATCCCGCCGTGGAATCGGCAACGGCGCTTGCCCGGCACGCTGAGCGCCTCGCAAGGTTGGCCGTCGCGGTGACGCTTGGCGCCGCACACCACCCGGTCGACAGCCTTGACGCTGCTGCCGCGGGACTCATTCACGCGCGTGCGCCTGCGCGCGATGCGTCCAGTCAGGTCCGCACTGTCCATCGCTCAATCCCCCTCGCCCGGCTCGGACTCGCCTTGCTGCACCGTCTTGCGGCGCCGACTCACGTGATACGGGGTCAGGAAGGCATGCGCCTTGAGGTCCGCCGTGGGCTGGGCGTTTCCTTCCCGATCGGTCCAGACCTTCGGCGTGAGCTCGCCAGACAAGGTGACTGGCTCACCGGCTCCCATGGCCATGAGCCCGTCCACCACGCGCGCGCTGAAGGCGATGACGGACACGCTCAGCCGTTCCTCGTCCGCGGTGGTCACCAGGACACGCGCTGTGACGTAGGCGCTTCCGTTGCGGCTGGTGCCGGTCTTGGGGTCGGCCGCGAGTCGGCCGGAGACGAGGGCATCGATCATGGGTGTCTCCTGGGCACGTCGGCCCGTCGGGGTGGGGAGCAGGGTTTGAATTGCGCCGGCGCCGTGAGGGCTTGGCGGACACGCGCTTCGGACGGACGCGCACGTGGGACCGGGCTGGGCGGGGCCTGTCTCTCGCGATCACACGCGAAGCGGTCAGAAATCGGGTTCTGACTGGACTGGTTGATCCCCCACACCCCTAAGTAGATCAACCAGTCACTAGTCGCACAGGACCAGGACCGAAACGGACGGGAGCCGCGCCTAGCGGCGGTCCCCCGTCTCGATTCGGACTGGTTGGTCTGGTTCAACCAGTCGCCAACCAGTCGGGAGCGCGTAACAACGCCGTTTTCTGCTGCCACTAGTTGATTCATGGCGAACACCTCAACCAGTCACCGGGCGATAGACGGGAAACAGGCCCTTGGCCCGCAGGATTGGCTCGTCACGGACGGTCAGAAGGCCTTCCCGCACGGCTATCTGGAGGTAGGGCGCAGCCCAGCCGTTGTTGCGGCCAGCGGCGATCGAGACCTGCTTTGCAGTGGCCTGTTTGCCGGCGTTGCAGAGGTCCCGGACGAGCGCGACGACCTCCTCGACCTTGGCCATCTGCGCGTCGTCCTTGGCGGCCTGGCGCTGTTCGGTCCGCTGGCCCTGCATCAACTGCCTGAGCTTTCGCCAGCGAGCGCCCTCGAGGCTGGGAGGCACCGGCACCGTGGCCAAGGCAGCCCCGAACGGCGTCCCCTGCCACTGGAAGAACACCGGTGGCGGGTCGATCGCCTTGGAGCTGTCGAGCGGCACGAGCGCGGAGACGCGACCGCCGGCGCGGGGAGCCACCATGGACCGCAGGACGCTCCGGGCGTCGTTGTCCGGGAAGGGTTCCTCCGCACTGCCCAGATTGACCAACAGGAGGTTCTGGCGGCTGTTGTAAGCCAGCGCGGTGGCGCCGCGGATGTCCGCCACAGACAGGTTGAGGTCCGGGAGGTTGCTCGAGGCCGCTTGTGAGGTGTGGTGCACCAGGACCACGGCGACCTGGAGCGAGCGCGCGATCCGGCGCAGCGCCCGAATCAGGATCTTGAACGAGCGGTTGTCTTCCTCAGCTTCGCTCAGGGTGGACGCGGTCTCGAACACAACAAGCCCGGGTGGGACCGGGTCGTCCATGCGGCTTCGCAGCGCTTCGATCACGGCGTCGACCGCGAACGACTCCACAGGCGCCCGCTCATGGACTGCAACGATGGTCTGGAACGCCTCCATCCCGGGCACCTGCAGGTCAGGCACCACGATCCGCGCACGGACCCGCGCCGCGTCCTCCTGCCCAAGCTGGCTGCAGCGGGCGAGCACCTTGCGGGCGTACTGCGGCCGGTCGTCCTCTGCCGAGTACACGAGCACGCAGCGATCCGGCTGCGGCTTGAGGCCGACGACCTTGGTGCCGAGCACGTAGGACACCGCCAGCGCGATGGTGGCAAACGTCTTGCCCTCGCGACCCGGGGCCGCGATGACGGACACCTCGCCGATGGGGAACAGGCCGCACTCCTCGTGCTGGAACGCGTGCGGGTGCGGCTCCTTCGCCGCCTCGAGCTCCTCTTCGCTGAAGCCGGTCAGACGCTCCGCGAAGCGTTCGGCGAACGATGACGCCTCCGCCAAGGCATCCGCCCCAGTCGTCGCCACGTGGCGGTGATCGGACTGGGGCCAGTCGGCCAACTGCTCCATCCGCGCCAGCTCGTCCGCATCGACAGCCTGCAGTGCTCGCTGCTCAAGGCTGGGCCGATGGGCCACGGTCGGCGCGCTCATGCAGGCACCCCCGTTCGCACCGGGCGTGGCTGGGTGAGCACCGCCGCCGCGTGGTCAATGCGAGCCACGGCTTGGGCCAGCCGCTCCTGGTCTTCCGCGGGAAGCGGGCGTGCGGCTACGAGCTCATGGGAAGCGATGAGCACGACCTTCGCCTCCACCGCCAACACAGTGAGAGCAGCGGCCCAGCCCGCCTCACGAATCGCGCGACGCGCGACGCGGCGCTCTTCCTCGGACTCGGGCCAGTGGCGTGGAGGCATGATGTCCGCCCACGTCAGCCCAACAGCGGTGAGCACCTCCTCTGCAGGGCAACCACCGAAGCAATGCACCAGCACGCGACCATCGCGCTCGGTGACCGAGAGCTTTCGGGACCGGCCACTGCATGCGGGACAGCGTGCGCGCCAGCCAGTGCCCGAGCGCTGCAGGCCGTCCAGACGCTGCAGGAGTGGCTCGGCCGTCGCATCAGCAACATGGAAGGCCATGCTCATGCGCACTCCCGGTTGGCGCCCAGGTAAAGCGGTTTGGGGGCGCAGTTGCTCGACGCAGCCGGTGCGTAGCCGACTCGGACAAACCAGCCATCCCGCAGGCCGGCGCGGATGATGGCGCCGAACGCTCGCTGCTCCGGGTGCACCTGCAGTCCTGCCTCATGGGCCCACTCGCGGTAGCGTTCGCACGTCCACGGGATCGCCTGCTCCGCGGCGAAGGCTGCGAGCAAATGGAGGGCGTGGGTCGACCAGCCCGGGGACAGTTCGTCGGCACGTGCCAGCGCGGCGTCGATGCCACGCTTACGGCGTCCTTCAGCCCGACGCATGGCGTTGTCGCGCGCGCTGGACTCGGTATGATTGGCATGCATCCCGCTGGTCGCGAATGCACCCTCAAAGTCCGCCCCGTCCGGCGGACTTTGTTTTTCCAGGCTTCGCTCATCCATGGCTGCCCCCCCGCGCCATGAGCTGCTCCCGGATCCGAAGCACTGCGCGCCGCGCGCCGTCCAGGTTGCCCGCGACGGCTTCGCACTGCTGCGGCGATGGGTCGTCGGAGAGCGCGATGAGCTGGCGCTGCAGCGAGTCAGCAAGCTCGTGCAGGTTCGGAACGGTCGGCACGGGCGCGGGGGCGTAGAGCGCCTTGAGCAGGGCGACAGGGGCGTTCACGAGTGCACCGCCTTTCGAATGGCCAAGCGCTCGCGGATCCAGCCGTCGACCTCTGCAGCGCTCCAAGCGCTCGCACGCTCGCCGAGCTTCACAGGAGCCGGGAACTGGCCGTTCGCGATCTTCCGGTAGATCTCGGTCCGGGAGAGACCAGTCCGGGCTTTGACCGCCGGCAATCGTTCGAGAGTGAGCGCGCTCGCAGCGTCGCTTGACGTGTGGGACATCGTTGCCTCCCTGTTTACTGGCCGCTGCCGGATGACAGGGGCCGCTGCGGGATGCAGCGATGCCTAAGCTATGCGTCACTAGGGGCCGCATCAGCCATAGAACGTCAGGAATAAATGGACGTTCTATGGCTGACTGCTTACTGCCCGGGCTTTCTGCCTCTGGGGCTCCGCTCCGTCACGCGCAGCCCTTCGTCTAACGCGTTGCGTAAATCTGCTCGGATCTTCCGCTCCTCACTGAGGTAGTTCTCAATGGCTGCACGTGGGTCAGCCGTGGCGCCCACCTTCCGATAGCAGAGGCCGACTATCTCCCGAAAAGGGCTATTCTCAGCCTTGCTTGGCACCAATCCCTTTGGATACGGCTGAAGCCGCGTTGACACGTGCCGAGCTGCCTCTTCGCTCCGCTCCGGTGCACGACGTTGTGCGTCACGCCAGCCTTGGCGCAAGGCTTCGTGAATGTGACGCACGGCCCTCGGATCCGCAGTTCTCCTTCGCGACGGGCCTTGGGGTAAACGGGCCTTAGCTGCCACCGCCGAGTTCCTCAGCGCTTGCAGGCGGGGCACGAGATGTGCAGCCACGGACGGGCCCGAATCAGCCCATCGGTCCCCTTGCCAGTAACCCTCCTCGACCAAGCCATACGCTACGCCATGGGCCGCATCCCGTTTGGGAACAACGAGGGCCTCGAGCTTCTTCGATAGCTTGCCGGACAAGTTGGAAATTTCGTCCAAGATCGACATCACGTCGGCTTTTGGCGCGTAGTTTGCGGGGTTGGCAATCATCTCGACAATGGGGATCGCGTAACGCAGGCGAGTGATCTGCTCGTCGCCAACACCGAGCTCCTTCAGCCTGGCCCTGTCGTCATCACTGAAGTCGGGTAGCTTTGCCATAGGTGTACGCTCTGAATTACTCCGGAAGAGAACGCACGAACTCCCTCTTGCGCTCATCGCTCCATTCGAGCGTCTGCAAGATGTCGAACTCGCCCGCCACGACCATCTGCATGAGATGCAGGAACCGGCGCTGGTCCGAGAGCGACATGCCACTCATGAGTTCCAATGCCTCGTGCTCGGAACAGCCAGGACCGACGATCTCCCCGCTGGGGAGCGCGTACAAAGTGTCGCGTGACTTCTCAGGCGTTCGATTTGCGTCGATGTGCATGTCATTTCCCTCCTGCATGTCGACTAGGTGCGTCACCGCCGGCGGCGATAGCGGGCTGCCACAGACAGTCGGCCCAAGCCACCGGCGCCATGCCGGTTCCTCGCCGAAAGACGGGTTCCTCCATGCGGGACTCACCCACGGGCGACGCGCTTCGGTGAATGTCGTCAGCCAGGTCGATCCATGGAAGTGCGCACAGACCGCCGCCGCCCGGCAGGTTCATCGCCCGTCGGCGCAGTTGATCCGCCGTCGCCTTTCCGGAATCGAGCGCCTCCAGGATTTGCAGAAACGCCCCTACCGTCTCGCGAGGCGCCGAATCCATGTCTTGGCCCGACTCTCGTCGGTCTGGGGTGGAAATTGGCGGCATTGCCGCAGCGAGCTCGATAGCGAGCGCCTTTAATTCCTCAGGACTAAGTGCCATGGCTCAGGCCTCCACGGCAGCGTAGAGGCGTGCACGATCCCGCGTTGGCAATGCGGCCCAGAGCGGATCGTCAGCGTCGACGCGCCCGCGCAAGCTGCACCCGGACCAATCGCCCATGATCGGGCCGGCGTCCGTCATGCCGCGCTCGAACGGCGTGCAGTCGAACTCGATGTACGGGTACGCGCCGCGGTTCAAACGCGTGCCGGGGCGCAGGACGCGGCGAATCCGGGTCGGCACACCCTCGCCGGGTCGGCGGCGCATCCAGCGATGCGTCGCCGGGATGACCAGGTTGCCGGCGCCAAGGGGAGGGGACGAGATCTCCACGACGTCGCTCGCCGCAGTGGGCTCAAGCCCGTGCTCGCCGTACGCCATTACCGTTTCACTTGCCAAGGCGATCGCCTTCAGCTCTTCGGGCTTGAGTGCCATGACTACGCCCCCCCTTCTTCGACCGGTTCGAGGACGCTGAGGACCTGAATCATCTCCGCCGCTTCGGTCAGGTCGAAGTCTATCGGGTGTGGCTGGAAAGACAGTAGAGCACTCGCCTGCCAGCCAGCGGCCGCTGCAGACGCGACGTTCTCCTTCAACCTCTGCAGTTCGCTGTTTGCCTTGATCCCGTCCAGCAACAGCCAGCGGATCCTTTCGATGTCTCCAGTGGAGATTGCGTGCTTCGCTACACTTTCAGTTGCCATGATCGTTCTCCTATCGAACGGTTGTGGAAGGCGGGCCGGGTGCCTCTAACACCCGGTTCCGCCGCTTTGCCGGCTATGCCGACGCTGTGTGCCGGGCCTTGCGAGCCTGACCAATGTGGGCCACCTCACCCGGGACGGTCTCGCAGTAGCGCGCCCAGTCCGCCATCAGCGAGGCGCGCTTGGTGAACAGGTCCGTACGGCGGTAGGCGGCCTCGGTCTTGTCGGAGAGCGCGTGTGCCAGCGCCTCCTCAGCGATCTCCCGCGGGTATGCGGTCATGTCGGCCGCCCAATCGCGGAAGGTGGATCGGAAGCCGTGCGAGACCACGTTCGGGCGCATCTCCTTCAGCAGCTTCAACGGCGCCGCGGTCGTCATCGTCGGGTTCTTCCCAGAGCCCGGAAACAGGTAGGCGTGGTCCTCCCCGTGGAGCCGCGGCAGCGCGCGCAGCAACGTGAGGGCAGCGGGCGACAGCGGCACGCGATGCGGCTTGCCAGCTTTCATGCGCTCCCCGGGGATGGTCCACGTCCCAGCGGCCAGGTCGAACTCCTCCCAGCGCGCGCCGGCCACCTCGCTCGGGCGCGTGGCGGTCAGGATCTGGAGCTCCAACGCGCGGGCCGACAGCCCCCCGCGGGCGCGCAGCTCGCTCATGAACTCCGCGAGCTCGGCGTACGGCAGCGCGGCGCGTGGCGTGACCTTCTTGAGCTTGGTCGGCTGCGGCAGCAGCTTGTCCAGGTGGCCCCGCCACCGCGCCGGGTTTTCCGTGTGGCGGTACTTGCGAGCCGCTGCCCAGTCGAGCACGGCCTCGATCCGTTGCCGCACGCGCGTGGCGGTTTCCGTCTTCGTCGACCAAATCGGCTCCAGCACGCGCAGCACGTCAGGCGTCTCGATGCTCGCCACCGGCATCGGAAGCAGCGGCGCGGCGTAGGTGTCGAGCGTGGCGCGCCACTGCTTGCCGTGCTTCTCGTTCCGCCAGGACGCGGCATGCGCCGCGATGTAGCGATCAGCGCAGTAGCCGAACGTCACCGCGCTGGCCCGCTCCCGGGCGCTCTCGCTGCGTTCCTGCCGGCGACGGTCGATCGGATCCATGCCGGCCCGCAGCACCATTCGCGCGTCGCGCGCGGCCTGTCTGGCTTGCTCGAGCGAGATGTCCCGCAATGGCCCGAGCCCCTTGTCGCGATGCTTGCCCGTCGCTCGGTCGCGATAGCGGAAGACCCAGGACTTTGTGCCGAGCTTGGAAATGTAGAGGTAGAGGCCGTCGCCGTCGCCGTAGCGACCCGCTTCCGAGAGCTGGCGGACCTTGAGCGCTGACAGCTTGTTGATCGAACGGGCCATGTTCCCTCCCCTGTTCCCTACATTGGACAGGGGATTGAGTGGGACGTCAAGGGACGGGACGGGACGACTCAGCGATAAAGTCCGCAGTAGAGTGCTGAAAAGTAGAGTCCCTTGGAACAGGGCGGCACATCATGGGACTACGGTTGGGCGGACCCCCTCTCCGCCAGATACGCAAACGCCCCGCAAGGGGCGTTTTGCGTATCTGGCGGAGAGGGGGACTTTGGGTCGAACCCCCGGGTTCGACCCGAAGGCGCGCAGCGCCGCAGGGCGCGCGGCCAACGGCCGCGCAATCCCCCGCCCGGACACCACGTCCGCGAGGCGTTTTGCGTATCCGCCCGTCAATGCCATCATCGCGCCACGCCATACGCGCCCCGACGGACCGCATGCCCGCTGACCCTACCCCGCCCGGACCGCCGTTGTTCCCTTCGGCCCCACCGGCAATCGCGGACCACGCATGATCGAGTTCGGGCATCTCACCCACGCCGGCCTGCGGCGCGAACTGAACGAAGACACCTATTACGGCGATGCCGAACTCGGCCTGTGGCTGGTGGCCGACGGCATGGGCGGCCACGAGTACGGCGAAGTCGCCAGTGCGCTGGCGCGCGAGACCATCGTGCGCGAGGTCCGCCAGGGCACGCCGCTGGCGCAGGCGATCCGCATCGCCGACGAGGAGATCATCCGCGCATCGCGCCGGCGACACGATGCGTTGCCGATGGGCACCACGGTGGTCGCGGCGCGGGTCGAGGGCCAGCGCTTCCAGGTGGCCTGGGTCGGCGACAGCCGCGCCTACCTGTGGCGCGACGGCAAGCTGGTGCAGCTGTCGCAGGACCACAGCTATGTGCAGGAACTGATCTCCCAGGGCGCGATCAGCATCGACCAGGCCCGCCACCACCCGCACCGGAACGTGGTCACCCAGGCCCTGGGCGTTACCGAGCCGGAGGCCCTGAAAGTGGAGACGCTGTCAGGGGAACTGCAGTCCGGCATGCAGCTGCTGCTGTGCAGCGACGGGCTCACCGAGGAAGTCGACGACCGCGGCATCGCGCGGGTGCTGGCGCATGACGAATGCAGTGCCCAGGAGTGTGCGGACGGCCTGGTCGCCGCCGCGCTCGACAACGGCGGCTCGGACAACGTCACCGTGGTGCTGGTGCGCAGCCAGTAAGCGCCCGGCCCGGCAGCGACCGGGCAAGCAGTATCCGGAACCATCCGCGAAGGTCCGCGCCGACCCCGGCCCTCAGGCAGGGGTTTCCAGGCTGGCCGGCGACGCCTGCACCGTCTCCCACACCGTCCTGCCACCGGCGCGCTTGCGGATCGCATCCAGCCGTGCCACGTGCGCAAGCAGTTCGGCCTCCGGCACCACCACGCGCGGGCGCGGCCCCAGCCGCAGCCCGGCCAGCGCGATCGCGGCACTCGCGGCTTCCGCCTCGTCCACCTGGCCGAAGCCGATCTCGCCCTGCCCCGCGGTCAGCGCGAGGTAGACCTCCGCCAGCAACTGGGCATCGAGCAGCGCGCCGTGGAGCTGGCGATGGGCGTTGTCGACACCCAGCCGCCGGCACAACGCGTCCAGCGAGTTGCGCTGGCCGGGATAGCGCTGGCGCGCCATCTCCAGCGAATCGAGCACGCGTACCCGGTCGCCCAGCTTGCCGACGCCCTCGCAGCGGGCGAACTCCGCTTCCAGGAAGCCCATGTCGAAGGCGGCGTTATGGATCACCAGCTCGGCGCCGTCGACGAACTCGATGAACTCTGCGACGACATCGGCGAACAGCGGCTTGTCGGCGAGGAACTCGACCGTCAGCCCGGTGACCTCCTGCGCGCCCATCTCGAACTCGCGCTGCGGGTTGAGATAACGGTGGAAGGTGCGCCCGGTCGGTCGCCGCTCCACCAGCTCGACGCAGCCGATTTCGACGACGCGGTTGCCCTTGCGCCATTCCAGGCCGGTGGTTTCGGTATCGAGAACGATCTGTCGCATGCGGAGTCGGTTGCCGTCTGCCATGAGTCAACGCACCAGTGCCGCCGCGCGCTGGCGCACGGCTTCGTCGCGGGCGAGCACGTCCACGCGCTCGTTGTCGGGATCGCCGTTGTGGCCCTTCACCCAGCGCCAGTCGATCTCGTGGCGCTGGGCCGCGGCGTGCAGCCGCTGCCACAGGTCCTGGTTCTTGACCGGGTCGCCGCCGGCGGTGCGCCAGTTGCGGCGCAGCCAGTTCGGCATCCACTCGGTGATGCCCTTGCGCACGTACTGCGAATCGGTCTGCAGCATCACCGTACACGGCTCGGTCAGGGTTTCCAGGCCGCTGATGGCCGCCATCAGCTCCATCCGGTTGTTGGTGGTCAGCGGCTCGCCGCCGACCAGTTCGCGCTCCTTGCCCCGATAGCGCAGCAGCGCGGCCCAGCCGCCCGGGCCGGGGTTGCCGAGGCAGGCGCCGTCGGTATGGATCTCCACCGCCTTGCGCGTCATGCCGCCGGCAACCCCCGCGGCAGTGCGAGACGCGCGGACGGCAACGGCGTCAGCGCGGCCACTCGCTTTTCTGCGCGCAGCGCGTAGGCCGCGCGCAGGCCCGGGCCGGACTGCAGCACGTCACTGGCTTCCAGCTTCCATTGCGGACCGATGCCCTGCGACACCGGCTCCGGTTCAAGGCCGGCGCGGCGCAGCCGCCGGCGCCAGCCGAGCGGCTCGGCCGCGCGCAGGCCCTGGCCACGCCAGCGCCAGCGGTAGGGCGACAACGGGTTGAGGGTGAACAGCCACAGCCGCCCGCCGGGCTCCAGCACGCGTGCGGCTTCCTCGAGCAGGTCATCGTCCTCGCCACCGGCGCGCACCACGTGCTGCAGGATCACCACGCGCATGGTCGCGCTGGGCAGCGGCAGCGCCGTGCCGCAGCGGACCGCGCCGGCCCAGCCCTGCCGGTCGCGCCACAGGCACATCCCCCGTCCACAGGCATCGCCGGGATCACGGCGGGGTGCCGGTGCCAGCCACAGCCAGGGCGGCGACGGGCGCTCCGCCAGGCTGCGCTCCAGCATCGCGTCCTCGCCATCAAGCAGGATGCGGCCGGCCGTGCTGGCGAACCACGTGGTCACCCGAGGTTGACCATTCAGGGAGGTGGAGGGCATGGTCACGCATTCTACAGACCCCAAGGGGCCGGCCGAGTGCGCCTGCAGCCGATCCCGGCACTGTCGGACAACTACATCTGGTGTCTCGCCGACGATGACGGCGCGCACGCGCTCGTCGTCGACCCCGGGGTGGCCGACCCGGTGTTCGATGCCCTGCGCGGGCCACCACTGGCGATCCTGCTGACCCACCACCATGGCGACCACATCGGTGGCGTCCCCGCGCTGCTGGAGCGTTGGCCCGCGACGCCGGTGATCGCGCCGGAGGATCCGCGCATCCCGTCGGCCACGCGCCGCGTCGTCGATGGCGAACGGATCACGATCGGCCCCTGGTCGCTCGAGGTCATGGCCGTACCCGGCCACACCCGCAGCCATCTGGCCTTTTCCGGCCATGGCGTACTGTTCTGCGGGGACACATTGTTCAGCCTCGGTTGCGGTCGGCTGTTCGAGGGTACGCCCGCCCAGATGCTGGCCTCCCTGGACCGCCTCGCCGCCCTGCCCGGCACGACGCTGGTCTGCTGCGGCCACGAATACACCCACTCCAACGCCCGCTTCGCGCGTGCGGTGGAACCGGACAACCCGGCGCTGGCGCGCCTCAGCAAGGAGCTGGACACCATGGACCAGACCGGCAACGCGACCCTGCCCACGCAATTGGCCGACGAGCTGGCCTGCAACCCGTTCCTGCGCATCGATGTGCCTGCCGTGCGTACCGCCATCCGCGGGGGCGCACCGGTGGCGCCGCCGGCGGATGCTCCCCGCGACGCCTGGTTCGGCGCCCTGCGCGCCTGGAAGGACGGATTCGCCGCATGACGGCGCGGCGCCCGGCGATGCGGCAGCTGGCCGTCGCCCTCGCCTGCCTGCTGCCGTTTGGCGCGGCGCTCGCGGCCGACGCACCGGTCGCCCCGGTCGCGGAGCGCACCGAGCGCCAGGGTCGGGAGATCTACCAGAGCTTTGTCGACGGTCTGGCCGATCGCGACTGCAGTGCCGACTCCAGCGACCGCTGGCGCCGTCATTTCGCGCATGTACCCGCCGATCTCGCGCGCACGCCGGATCGCCTGCTTCCGCTGTTCGGCTATGTGGTCGATCAGCTCCGCGCCCAGCACCTGCCCACCGAATACGCGCTGATCCCGTTCGTCGAGAGCGGCTACCGGCCGGGCGCGCGCAGTGCGTCCGGGCCCGCCGGTCTGTGGCAGTTCATCGCGCTGACCGCACGCAACCACAAGGTCCCGATCCGTCCGGGCTACGACGGCCGCCTGTCACCGGTGGACTCCACCCAGGCCGCGGTGCGCTACCTCAAGACCCTGCACGGCATGTTCGCTGGCGATTGGCGGCTTGCCGTCATGGGCTACAACGCCGGCGAGTACCGCCTGTTCGGCGCATTGCGACAGGCCGGGCAGCGCGCCGCCGATGCCCGGCCCGAGGAACTGCCGATGCCGCAGACCACCCGCGCCTACGTGCGCAAGCTGCAGGCACTGTCATGCCTGCTGCTGGAGGCCGGCGAACGCGAGGAGTGGCTGCAGGCGATCGACCACACCGTGCCGGTGCTGGTCCCGGCGCCCTTGCCGCGAGGCGCGGGCCATCTCGACAGCTGGGCGTCGCGCGAGGGCCATGACCCCGGCCAGATCCGGCGCTTCAACCCGGCGTTCCCCGACGGGCGTATCGCCAGCGCCGACCGCAACCTGCAGGTGCTGGCGCCCGCACGTGCCGGCCGCGCCGACAGCGCGGTGGCCGCGATCCCGGTCGACGCCCCGGGCACTGCCGGAAGCCGGACGGCCGTGACATCGGTGGCATCGGTCCCGGCGCGCACCCCGGCGGCGGAACCGGTCCACTACGCACAGGCGGTGGAGCCACCGCGCTCGCATGTGGTCGCCCGTGGCGAATCGGTATGGCGCATCGCCCGTCGCTACGGCATCGGCGTCGCCCAGCTGCTCGCCCGCAACGGCCTCAGCGGCAACAGCGTGCTGCATCCGGGCATGACCCTGTTGATCGACGACGTACTGCCCGCCGGCACCGCGGCCGTGGAGACCGCCCAGGGAAGCCCCTGAGGCTTTGCGCGCGCCCGTTGGCGCGCCGTGATCCGCGTGCCGCACGCTCACGCGCACGTGCCTTCAGGCGACCGGCACGGCTGTTGCCCCGGGCCACGTCCCACTCACGAAAAAGGCGCGGACGTCGCCGCCCGCGCCTCTCCTGATCCGCCGGACGACTCCGTTACAGGCGCGACTCGTTCACGGTCACCTTCATCCGCGAACGCAGCGAGCGCACGAGCGTCTGTGCCGCCTCGCCACCGGCAAGCATGGTCAACTGCTGGGCGAGCATCAGCCGCTCCTGCTCGCTGGCGTCCGCAGGATCGCCCGGAGTGACCGCGCTCACCGCATAGACCACCACGCTGCCATCCTCGAGCGCGACGTGGCCGGGCGACACCGCGCCCTCCGCCGGCACCGGGGCACGGAAATAGGCTTCGACCGCGGCCGGATGCGGCACCGGCGTCCCGCGCGGCACCCCGGGCACGTCCTGCACCGGAAGCTCGTGCTCTGCGGCGACCGCGGCCAGCGTCGCACCTTCCGCCACGCGTGCCACCATCGCGTCCGCGGTCGCGATGCCGGCCTTGCGTGCGCGGTCGGCGCGGACCGCGGCGATCACCTGGTCACGCACCGCATCCACCGGCATCGCACGCTCCGGCGAGTGTTCGGTCACGCGCAGCATCACCGACTGTTCGGGGCCGGTTTCCACCGGATCGCTGACGGTGCCGTCCTCGACCATCGCCGGGCTGAAGGCCATCCGCTGCACTGCCGGATGCGCGAGCACGCCGGGAGCACCACCCCGCGGGAACGGCCCGGCGTTCTGCACCTGCAGGCCGGCTTCTTCCGCGGCCGGCGCCAGCGACGTCGGATTGCGGTAGGCGCGATCGACGACGCGGTTGACCAGCTCGCTGAAGGCACGCTCACGCGCACCCTCGCCCAGCTCGCGCTCGAGCTGCTCGCGCACGTCCTCGAACGGGGTCTGCGTGCCGGCCTGCAGCTCGCGCAGCTGCAACACGTGCCAACCGTATTCGGTGCGCGCGGTGCCGACGTCGCCAGGCTGCATCTGCGCCAACGCGGCATCGAACGCATCACCCATCATGCCGGGCTCCACCCAGTCGAGATCGCCACCGGCATCACGCGAGCCGGGATCCTCGGAATGCTCACGCGCCAGTGCGGCGAAGTCCGCGCCCTGCTGCGCCTGGCGGGCGAGGTCCCTGGCTCTGTCCTCTGCTGCGCGCCGCGCATCGGCGTCCGCATCGGCAGGAACCTCGATCAGGATGTGCGAGACCAGCCGGCGATCGGGCTCCGCATACCGTGCGCGTTCCTTCTCGTAGTGCGCGCGCAGCTGGGCTTCGTCCACCGCCTCGTCCTGCAGCCCACTGCCGTCCAGCACGATGTATTCCACCGTCACCATTTCCGGCGCGCGGTAGTCGGCCTGGTTGGCCTGGTACCAGGCCTCGATCTCCGCATCCGATACCGGAGCTTCGTCGACCGCCGGCGGCAACACCGCGAACGACACGTCGCGGCGCTCGCCCAGCAGCACCATCAGGCGGTCGAGCTGGGCCGGGGTCACGAAGGCCGACTGCGCGACATGCGTGGGCAGCAACGACTGCTGTATGCCTTCGCGCACGCGCTCGTCGAACTGCCGCGGCGTCATCGGCGGATTCTGCGACTGCAACGCCAGCTGGTAGCGCTGCGGATCGAAACGGCCTTCCACCTGGAACGCCGGGATCTGCTGGATCTCCGCTGCCACCTGGGCGTCGCCCACGGCGATGCCGCGGTTGCGCGCGGCAAGCCGCAGCGCGGCCTGGTCGATCAGCTGTTCGAGCACCTGCCGACGGTTGTCCGCGCTCTCGAACGCGAGGCCATCGAAGGCATCGCCCTGTTCCTCGCGCTGGCGCTGGCGTTCGCTCTCGAACGCGAAGCGGAAGTCTTCGGGCGACACGTCCTCGTGCGTCCACGCAAGCTTGCGCACCGGCCACCAGTCCGGCGCCGAGCGCCACCACGATGGCGCCGATTCGACGCGCGCGACATGGTTGCCGCCACCCTGGAACAGGTACTGCTCCATGCCGAAGAAGGCGAACGGAATCGCCAGCAGGATCACGATGACGACCGCGATCCAACCGCTGGTCTTCTCTCTCAGGGCTTGCAGCATGGCGACAACCGGCTATCGACGTAGCCGCGCAGTTTACCCGGATTGGCGGAGCGCAGCAGTCCACCACGGCACGCGCACCACGGGTCGCCGCACTGGGCGCGCAGCGCGATCGGGATACGCCGCTCCGTCGCGCACCAAAACACAAAGGGCGCCGGTGAGGGCGCCCTTCGGAAACGAGATGGCGGAGCGGACGGGACTCGAACCCGCGACCTCCGGCGTGACAGGCCAGCATTCTAACCAGCTGAACTACCGCTCCGCGTTGAAACTGTTTCAGGTGTAGCGGGCGGGAATCGACTTCCCTACCCTTTGAAGAAAACAAGGGCGCCAAAAGACGGCGCCCTTCGAGATCAATGGCGGAGCGGACGGGACTCGAACCCGCGACCTCCGGCGTGACAGGCCAGCATTCTAACCAACTGAACTACCGCTCCGCGATGAAACTCTTGAAACTCGGCTTGGTGGGTGCTGAGGGTTTCGAACCCCCGACCCTCGCCTTGTAAGGGCGACGCTCTACCGCTGAGCTAAGCACCCCCGAAGGAGCCGCTTAATTTACACCGTCCTTGAGCGCTTTGCCAGCCTTGAACGCGGGGTTCTTCGTGGCTGCGATCTGGATCTCTTCGCCGGTGCGCGGATTGCGGCCGGTACGTGCAGCGCGCTCGCGGACCTCGAAGGTGCCGAAGCCGGCAATGGCCACGTCCTCGCCCTGCTTCAGGCCGTTGGTGATCGCCTCGAACACGGCGTCGACAGCACAGGTGGCCTGGGCCTTGGTGAGGTCGCACTTGTCGGCGACGTTGGTGATCAGATCGGACTTCTTCATTTAGAGACGCTCCTGTGCGACGGCGATGTCGCGGTGATGACAACCGGCCCGCCTCTGGTGTGGACGTGCCTGCGTGACCGGTTCGGACGATGCGATGCGCGACGTGCGTCGCACATCGCGGACCCGGGTTTTATAACAGCGCCCCCTGCGCGACGCAAGGAAAAAGCCCGCAACCACGCGGGTTTACGGGCACTAACGCAGGCCGGGGAAGCCTGTCAATGCTTGACGCCGGCCTGCGTTCCGGCCTTCTTCGAACGCGGCTTGGAGATGACCGGCGCGACGTCCTTGGCCGGCTTCACCGGCTTGATCGGCGACTCGAGCGCGAGGTCGAGCACCTCGTCGATCCACTTCACCGGCACGATCTCCATCTGCTGGGTCACCGACTTCGGCAGGTCGGTGAGGTCCTTGCGGTTCTCCTCGGGGATGATCACCGTGCGGATGCCGCCACGCATGGCGGCAAGCAGTTTCTCCTTCAGGCCACCGATGGCGGTGACCCGCCCGCGCAGCGTGATCTCACCGGTCATCGCCACGTCGGCGCGCACCGGGATCTTGGTCAGGGTCGACACCAGCGCCGTGGTCATCGCGATGCCTGCACTCGGGCCGTCCTTCGGCGTCGCGCCATCGGGCACGTGCACGTGCACGTCGTGCTTCTGCAGGAAGTCCATCGCCACGCCCAACCGCTCGGTGCGCGAGCGCACGATCGACAGCGCGGCGGAAGCCGACTCCTTCATCACGTCGCCGAGCTGGCCGGTGAGGATCAGCTGGCCCTTGCCGGGCACCAGCGTCGACTCGATCTGCAGCAGGTCACCGCCGACCTCGGTCCAGGCCAGCCCGGTCACCATGCCGATCTCGTTGTCCTCCTCGGCACGCCCGAAGTCGTAGCGACGCACGCCCAGGTACTTGTCGAGGTTGCGCGCGTTGACCGCGACGGTCTTCACCGCCTTCTTCGGCTGCGGGCCGGCCAGCGCGATCTCCTTGACCACCTTGCGGCAGATCTTGGCGATCTCGCGCTCGAGGTTGCGCACGCCGGACTCGCGCGTGAAGTAGCGCACGATGTCGCGGATCGCCGCCTCGGCGATCTTCAGCTCGGCGGGCCGGAGACCATTGGCCTTGAGCTGCTTGGGCACGAGATAGCGCATGGCGATGTTGAGCTTCTCTTCCTCGGTGTAACCCGGGATGCGGATCACCTCCATGCGGTCGAGCAGCGGGCCGGGGATGTTGAGCGAGTTGGACGTCGCCACGAACATCACCTCCGACAGGTCGAGGTCGACCTCGAGGTAATGATCGTTGAACGCGTTGTTCTGCTCCGGGTCGAGCACTTCCAGCAGCGCCGAGGACGGATCGCCCCGGAAGTCCATCGACATCTTGTCGATCTCGTCGAGCACGAACAGCGGGTTCCTGGTGCCGGCCTTGTTGAGGTTCTGCACGATGCGACCCGGCATCGAGCCCACGTAGGTACGGCGGTGCCCGCGGATCTCCGCCTCGTCGCGCACGCCACCCAGCGACATGCGCACGAACTTGCGGTTGGTGGCCTTGGCGATCGACTGCCCGAGCGAGGTCTTGCCCACGCCGGGCGGGCCGACCAGGCACAGGATCGGACCACGCAACTGCTTCACCCGCGCCTGCACGGCGAGGTACTCGAGGATGCGCTCCTTGACCTTCTCGAGGCCGTAGTGGTCGGCATCGAGCACGTCCTGCGCGACCTTGAGGTCCTTGCGCACCTTGCTGCGCTTCTTCCACGGCACGCCCAGCAGCCAGTCGAGGTAGTTGCGCACCACCGCGGCTTCCGCCGACATCGGCGACATCTGCTTGAGCTTGTTGAATTCGCTCTTCGCCTTGGTCTCCACCGCCTTCGGCATCCCCGCCTCGGCGATCTTGCGCGCGAGCTCGTCGATGTCGTTCGGCGCGTCATCCATCTCGCCGAGCTCCTTCTGGATCGCCTTCATCTGCTCGTTGAGGTAGTACTCGCGCTGCGACTTCTCCATCTGCGACTTCACGCGGCCGCGGATGCGCTTCTCCATCTGCTGCACGTCGATCTCGCCGTCGACGAGGCCCACCAGCATCTCCAGCCGGGAACCGGTCTCGAACGTCTCCAGCAGCTTCTGCTTGTCGGCCAGGCGCACGCCCAGGTGCGCGGCGATGGTGTCGCCGAGGCGCCCCGGCTCGTCGATGCCGGCCAGCGTCTGCAGCAGCTCCGGGGGCAGCTTGCGGCTGGTCTTCACGTACTGCTCGAACAGGCTCATCAGCGAGCGCGCGATCGCTTCGATCTCACGCTCCTCGCGGCCATCCTCGGGCTCGACTTCGTGGCCCTGCGCGGCAAGCGTGCCGCCGCGCTCGACCACGGCGTCCACGCGCGCGCGCGACACGCCCTCGACCAGCACCTTGATGGTGCCGTCGGGGAGCTTCAGCAGCTGCAGCACCTGCGCGACGGTGCCGACGGTGTAGAGATCGTCGGCGGCCGGATCGTCGGTCTCGGCCGACTTCTGCGCCACCAGCAGGATCCGCTTGTCGGCTTCCATCGCCATGTCCAGCGCGCGGATCGACTTCTCGCGCCCCACGAACAGCGGGATCACCATATGCGGGAATACCACGACGTCGCGCAGCGGCAGCACCGGCAGGTCGAAGGCGGCGGTTTCGGGGGTAGCGGTCATCGGGACTCCGGGAGGATCGGCCGGGCAGGATCGCCCGGCAACTGGCTCCGTTATGGGGCTGGCGCGAGGTGCTTGCAAGCGGACGCTGCATGCCATTCCGGATGGGGTCATCCACTCCCGGCATCCGTCGCCTGCAACGAAAATGCCCGCGCTCGAAGGGAGCGCGGGCACCGGACCGGGCCTGCCGCGGGCGGGGATCTACTCCCCGGCGGCGACCTTCGGCGGCGCCGGGGGCGCCTGGTAGATCAGGTACGGCTCGGACCTGTGCTCGATCACCGACTCGTCGACCACCACCTTGCTGACGTTCTCCAGCGACGGCAGGTCGTACATGGTGTCGAGCAGCACCGATTCGACGATCGTGCGCAGCCCGCGGGCGCCGGTCTTGCGCTTGATCGCCTTGCGGGCGATCGCGGCAAGCGCGTCCTCGCGGAACTCGAGCTCCACGCCCTCCATCTCGAACAGGCGCCTGAACTGCTTGGTGATGGCGTTCCTGGGCTCGGTGAGGATCTGCACCAGCGCCGGCTCGTCGAGTTCCTCGAGGGTCGCAACCACTGGCAGGCGGCCGACGAACTCCGGGATCAGGCCGAACTTGATCAGGTCCTCGGGCTCGACGTCGGCCAGCACCTTGCCGGTGTCGGCCTTGCGCTCGCTGCTCTTGACCTTGGCCGAGAAGCCGATGCCGCCGCCATCGGCGCTGCGCTGCTGGATGATCTTCTCCAGCCCCGCGAACGCGCCACCGACGATGAACAGGATGTTGCCGGTATCGACCTGCAGGAACTCCTGCTGCGGATGCTTGCGCCCGCCCTGCGGCGGCACACTGGCCATCGTGCCCTCGATCAGCTTGAGCAGCGCCTGCTGCACGCCCTCGCCGGAGACGTCGCGGGTGATCGACGGGTTCTCGCTCTTGCGCGAGATCTTGTCGATCTCGTCGATGTACACGATGCCCTGCTGCGCCTTCTCGACGTCGTAGTCGCACTTCTGCAGCAGCTTCTGGATGATGTTCTCCACGTCCTCGCCGACATAGCCGGCTTCGGTGAGCGTGGTGGCATCGGCCATGGTGAACGGCACGTTGAGCAGGCGCGCCAGCGTTTCGGCCAGCAGCGTCTTGCCCGAACCGGTCGGCCCGACCAGCAGGATGTTGGACTTCGCCAGCTCGACGTCGTCGTTCTTCTGCCGGCTCTCGATGCGCTTGTAATGGTTGTAGACCGCGACGGCCAGCGTGCGCTTGGCGCGGTTCTGTCCGATCACGTACTGGTCCAGGACCTCGAGGATCTCCTTCGGCTTGGGCAGCGAGCTGCGTGCCGACTGGGCCTTTTCCTCGAGTTCCTCGCGGATGATGTCGTTGCAGAGTTCGACGCATTCATCGCAGATGAACACGCTCGGGCCCGCGATCAGCTTGCGGACCTCATGCTGGCTTTTCCCGCAGAACGAGCAGTACAGGATCTTGTTGCTGTCGCCGGAACGGCCCTGGGCGTCTTTGCTCATGTGCTTCGGTTTACCAGATGAAACGGTCCGCCGGAGCGGAGAGACGGACCGAGAATAGCATAGCGGCCGCGGGGCGCGTTCGCGCCTTCCGCGGGGATGGAAACGCAAGCGGCATCAGCAAGTTACCGCATGTGGCCGCGGCTGCGTGGCAGACGGTTCAGGACGGCTGGATCGACTCGTCGGGACGACGCTGGAGCACTTCGTCGATCATGCCGTACTCCTTCGCGCCCTCGGCGCTCAGGAAGCGGTCACGCTCCATGTCGCGCTCGATCTGCTCGATCGGCTGGCCGGTGTGGTCGGCATACAGCTGGTTGAGGCGCTGGCGCAGATAGAGGATCTCGCGTGCGTGGATCTCGATGTCGGTGGCCTGGCCCTGCGCGCCGCCGGACGGCTGGTGGATCATGACGCGCGAGTTCGGCAGTGCGTAGCGCTTGCCCTTGGCACCGGCCATCAGCAGCATCGAACCGGCACTGGCCGCCTGGCCGATGCACATGGTGCTGACGTCGGGCTTGATGAACTGCATGGTGTCGTAGATGGCCAAGCCGGCCGTGACCACGCCACCGGGGGAGTTGATGTACAGGCTGATGTCCTTCTCGGGATTCTCGGCCTCGAGGAACAGCATCTGCGCCACCACCACGTTGGCGACGTGGTCGTCGATCGGGCCGACGAGGAAGATGATCCGCTCCTTGAGCAGGCGCGAATAGATGTCGTAGGCGCGCTCGCCGCGGCTGGTCTGCTCGACCACCATCGGCACCAGGTTGAGGGCTTTGGTCACTTGGTTCACGCGCTGGAACTCCTGCTGGTGTGGCGCCCGCGCAGTGGTGCGCGGGCGTCCGTTACGTCGCATTGCTGCCCGCGGGCACGGGGCGGCCGGGTCAGGCCTGCTGCGAGATCGCGTCCTGGAAGCCGATCTTCTGCTCGGTGTGCTGGGCGCGCTCGGCGATCCAGTCGATCACCTGCTCCTCCATCACCCGGTTCTGCAGTCCCGACATCAGCTGGGGGTCGTTGCGGTACAACTCAATGACCTGCTCCGGCTCCTCGTAGGTCGAGGCGATCAGGCGCAGGGTCTCGTTCAGGCGCTTGGGGTCGAGCTGCAGCTTGTTGATGCGCGCCACCTCGCCGACCAGCAGGCCCATCAGCACGCGCTTGCGCGCCGCCTCCATGTAGCCCTGGTGGGCATCGGCCGGGACCTCGCCCACGTTGCGACCCTGGCGACGTGCCTGCTCGACGGTCTGCGCGACCATCGCACGTGCCTCGCTCTCGACCAGCTTCGGCGGCAGTTCGACGTCAGCCCAGGTCGTGGTGAGCTGCTCGCCCACCTCGCGGCGCAGCCGGTTCATCAGCGCACCCTTGAGCTCGCGCTCGAGGTTGGTGCGGATCTCGGTGCGGAAGGCCTCCTCGGTGCCGGCCTTGACGCCGAAGCTGCGGATGAACGCCGCGTCGACCTCCGGCAGCACCGGCTCGGAGACGCGCTGCACCGACAGGTGCACCTGCGCCTTCTGCCCGGCCAGCTGCGGCACGCGCCAGTCGGCCGGGAACTCGACGTCCACGGTCTTCTCGTCACCTGCCGACATGCCTTCCAGCGCGGCCTCGAGTTCCGGCAGCATGCCGCCACCACCGAGCACGGCGGTACCGTCCTCGCTGCCTTCGGCGGGCATGCGGTCCTCGCCGACCTGCGACCAGGTCTTGAGGTCGACCGCATCGCCGGACTGGGCCGGACGCGTGACCACCGTCCAGCTGCGGCGCTGCAGGCGCAGGTTCTCGATCATCCGCTCGATGTCCTCGTCGGTGACCTCGGCGGTGTGGCGCACGACGTTGAGGCGCGACATGTCGAGGTCGCCGAAGTCCGGCACCACCTCGAAGGTCGCGACGTACGCGAACTCGTCACCACCCTCGGACTGCGGCTCGATGCGCGGTTGGCCGGCAATGCGCAGTTCGTTGTCACGCACCGCCTGGTCGAAGCCCTCGCGCAGCATGCGGTCGAGCACCTCGGCGCGGACCTGCTGGCCGAAGCGCTGCTCGATGACCTTGGCCGGCACCTTGCCAGGGCGGAAACCCTTGATGCGGGTCGTGCGCGCGATCTCGCGCAGGCGCCCACCGACGTTGCTTTCAAGGTTCTCTGCCGGGAGCCGGAAGGTCATCCGACGCTCGAGGTTGCCAACGGACTCGACCGAAACTTGCATATCCACTCCTGGGGTCGCGGCCGATGCCGCGAGCGATTCTCAAAGACGGTTGTAGGTGGCGACCCGGGCACTGGCGCATCCGCGGATGCGGCGCCGGAGAAGCAGAACGCGATATTTTGGCGGATTCCGGGGGTGACCGCCACCAGCACTGCACGGGGTGCCGGATGCCGCGAGGCCCGGGCAAGGAGCCACCCGTGGATGTCGCCGGCCGCGCGCAGCGCCGGACCGGGTGACGCGCGGCCGCCCTCGCCGGGCGCCCCGCGCCGGAGAATGGTCGAGGCTGGTGCGGAAGGGGGGACTCGAACCCCCACGCCTCGCGGCGTCAGAACCTAAATCTGGTGCGTCTACCAATTCCGCCACTTCCGCGCGGCGCCATTCTATCGCGCGGGCGGGGCACGAGGCTGCCAGCCGGGACCGACACTGCCGCCCCGCCCCGGCCGCATGCTCGCTCCAGCAAAGCCGCATGGCCAGGGGGTGAACTGGAGGACATCGGCGCGCGCAAAGCAGAACGCCCGGCAAGCCGGGCGTCTGGGACTTCATGGTGGGCCGTCAAGGATTCGAACCTTGGACCTACTGATTAAGAGTCAGCTGCTCTACCAACTGAGCTAACGGCCCGTGAAGCGGGCGCGCAGTGTACAGGCACTGTGCGCAGTGGGCAATCGTTGTGATGCCGATTGCCGCGGAAGATGGGGTGGCTGAGGGGATTCGAACCCCCGACCACTGGAATCACAATCCAGTACTCTAACCAACTGAGCTACAGCCACCATTGAAACGCGAACCCGGCCCGTCCTGGACCCGCACCCGCCACGGTGCGTCTTTCCGATCGCAGCCGGGCTGGCGCGCCCGGCAGGACTCGAACCTGCAACCACCGGCTTAGAAGGCCGGTGCTCTATCCGGTTGAGCTACGGGCGCTCGGACCGAAGCGTACGTCGTGCGTTGCCGGATGGTCGGGGTAGAGGGATTCGAACCCCCGACATCCTGCTCCCAAAGCAGGCGCGCTACCAGACTGCGCTATACCCCGCCGACGTCGTACGGATTCGACCCATCACGCCTGCGGCGCGAGGGGCGGTCATTGTCGTGAGCGCAGGCGCCGGTGTCAATTCTTCGCAGCACGTCGCGTCCGCCGGACCGCGTCCACGGCAGGGTCATGAAAGGGGCTGCTATCCTCGGCGCAGGCAATCAGACCGTACAGGGGACCACCATGCGCAGCGCCAATCCCGCCCTGAAGGAGTCGACCTTCCTCGACCTCGGCAGCGGCACCGTCGTCTCGCGCGACGGCGACACGATGACCATCAATGGCACGGTCAACAAGACCGGCTTCCTGCTGCTGTTGACGGTACTGACCGCCGCCTTCGCCTGGAGCCAGGCTGTCGGCGCCGATGGCCAGCCCGCACCCGGCTTCGGCATCTACGCCTGGGGTGGCGCCATCGGCGGTTTCGTCATCGCCATGGTGACCATCTTCAAGAAGACCTGGGCACCGGTGACGGCCCCGCTCTACGCGCTGGTGGAAGGCTTCTTCCTCGGCGCGATCTCGGCGCTGTTCAACGCCTACTACGAAGGCATCGTGATGCAGGCGGTGCTGCTGACCTTCGGCACCCTGTTCGCGATGCTGTTCGCCTACCGCAGCGGTCTGGTGCGCGCCACCGAGAACTTCCGGCTCGGCGTGGTCGCCGCGACCGGCGGGATCGCGCTGGTGTACCTGGCGACGATCGTGCTGGGCTTCTTCGGCATCCAGATCCCGATGATCCACGAGTCGGGCATCGTCGGCATCGGCTTCAGCCTGTTCGTGGTGGTGATCGCGGCACTGAACCTGGTGCTGGACTTCGACTTCATCGAAAGCGGCGCCGAGCAGGGTGCGCCGAAGTACATGGAGTGGTACGGCGCATTCGGCCTGATGGTGACGCTGGTGTGGCTGTATGTGGAATTCCTGCGCCTGCTTGCGAAGCTGCAGGGTCGCGACTGACCCTCTGCCGCGGGGAATGGAAAGGGCGCTTCGGCGCCCTTTTTCATGTCCGCACGGTGGGTGCGGCGCTGCAGCCGATCAACCGCGCGGCTGCCCCGCCCGCTGCGGTGCGCGTTGCCGGCGGGAGGGCCACAGGATGAAACCCAAGGCCACCGCCGCGAGGATCCAGCAGTAGTACACGCTGCCGGCCAGGGCGAGTGGCGACACCGCGGCCAGCGACGCCGCCAGCAGGATCTGCGCGCCGTACGGGATCACCCCCTGTGCCACGCAGGCGAAGATGTCGAGCACGCTCGCGGACCGGCGCGGACTGATGCCATGGCGCACGGCGATGTCGCGTGCGACGCTGCCGCTGACCAGGATCGCTACCGTGTTGTTGGCGGTGAACACGTCGGCGGTGGCCGACAGCGCGGCGATGCTGAGTTCGCCGGGGCGCTTGCCACTTCGCCCGCGGGCGAAGCGCGCGATCGCGCGCGCCAGCCATTCCAGCCCGCCGCCCGCCTGCATCAGCGCGCCGAGCCCGCCGATCAGCAGCGACAGCAGCAGGATCTCGGTCATTCCCTCGAAACCGATCCACACATCCCCGGCCAGTTGCACCAGATCGTAGCCGTCGCCCAGCACGAGGCCGAACCCGCCAGCCAGCACCAGCCCGGTGCCCAGCACCAGCAGCACGTCGAGCCCACACAGCGCCAGCACCAGTACCAGCACATAGGGCAGCGCCAGCCAGGGCGACGCGCCCTCGATGGATTCCACCGGGGCCGACTCGCCCAGCACCAGCAGCAACGCGATCGTCGCCAATGCCGCCGGCAGCGCGATCCTGATGTTCTCGCGGAACTTGTCGCGCATCTGCGCACCCTGGGTGCGGGTGGAGGCGATGGTGGTGTCGGAGATGATCGACAGGTTGTCGCCGCACATCGCACCGCCGATCACCGTACCGACCACCAGCGCGCGGTCGAGGCCGGCGGCATCCGCCACGCCGATCGCGATCGGCACCACCGCGGCGATCGTGCCCATCGAGGTGCCGATGGCCAGCGAGATGAAGGCGGCAAGCACGAACAGCCCGGGCAGCAGCAGCGCCGCCGGCAGCGCGCCGATGCCCAGCGCCACCACCGCATCGACCGCCCCGATCGCGCTCGAGACATGGGCGAACGCGCCGGCGAGCAGGAAGATCAGGCACATCAGCACGATGTTGGGATCGCCCATGCCGCGCAGCAGGATCGCGGCCGGCCGCTGGCCCGCGCGCCAGGCGAGCCATGCGGCCAGGGCCAGGGCGGGCAGGATCGCGACCGGCGCGCGCAGCTGGTAGAAGCCCATCGCTTCGCCCTGCGCGGTGAAGTACAGCCCCGCCCCGAAGAACAACGCGAGAAACAGCAGCAGCGGGCTCAAGGCCAGCGCACTGGGCTGGACGGGCGCCTCGGGGGCGTCCTGCACGGTTGGCGTCATGGCGGGGGCTGCGTGGGCAATCGGCGATTCTGCGTGGTCGCCGCGGCCACGTCATGCATACGGCCGGGATACTCGATGCCGCAAACAGGACGCCCACCCCGGTCGTGCGGGGTGGGCGTCGGATCAGCGATGTCGCGCGGGTCGGTCACCGGGTGCCGATCCTGCACCCTCTCCGTGCGACGGCGGCGTGGCGACACGCGCCACACCGCGCCCGTCCCACCGCCGCGCAGGCGCAGCGGCGGGTGGCTCAGAGCCGACCGGCAATCGCCCGGGCAAACGCCATGGTATTGCCGCTGCCGCCGAGGTCGGGGGTCAGCGAATCGCCGGCGGCGAGCGTGGCGACGATGGCATTGCGAAGGCGCGTGGCCTCCTCCGGCTTGCCGAGGTGGTCGAGCATCTGCGCCGCGCCCAGCAGCAGCGCGCAGGGGTTGGCCTTGCCCTGCCCGGCGATGTCCGGCGCGGTGCCGTGCACCGCCTCGAAGATCGCCGCTTCGGCACCGATGTTGGCGCCCGGCGCCAGGCCGAGGCCGCCGACCAGACCGGCGCAGAGGTCGGAAATGATGTCGCCGAACAGGTTGGTGGTCACGATGATGTCGAACTGCTCGGGGCGCATCACCAGCTGCATGCAGCAGTTGTCCACGATCATCTCGTTGGCCTCGATGTCGGGATATTCCGCCGCCACCTCGCGGGCAACCTTCAGGAACAGGCCCGAGGTGCTCTTGAGGATGTTGGCCTTGTGGACGATCGTGACCTTCCTGCGGCCGGTCTTGCGCGCCAGCTCGAAGGCGTAGCGCACGATGCGGTCCGAGCCCTTGCGGGTGATGCGGGTGATCGACACCGCGGTCTCGCCATCGGCCGACACTTCCTGGCCTTCGCTGATGTACGAGCCTTCGGTGTTCTCGCGGATGGTGATCAGGTCGACGCCGTCGGTGAAGCGCGAGCGGGTATTCGGGAAGGTCGTCGCCGGGCGCACGTTGGCGTAGAGGTCGAACTTGCGCCGCAGCTCGACGTTGATCGAGCTGAAGCCACCGCCGACCGGGGTGGCCAGCGGGCTCTTGAGCGCGATGCGGTTGCGCTGGATGGACTCGAGCGTGGCGGCCGGCAGCAGTTCGCCGTGCTTTTCCAGCGCGACGAGGCCGGCATCGGCGTCTTCATAGCGCAGGCCGAGGTTCATCGCGTCGAGGACGTGGAGCGTGGCATCCATGATCTCCGGGCCGATACCGTCGCCGCGGATGACCGTGATCGTCTGGGTCATGTGGGGGATTTCCATGCAAGCGGGCGCCGCGCGGAAGCGGCGCCGGGGACTGAAGTAAGCGCGCCATTATGCCATGCCGGCCCGTATGGCCCGGCACGCCTGCCGTCGCGCTCGGCGGTGGTGACCGTACGCCCGGAGCAATGCCCGCCGGCGCGACCCGTCTCAGCCGTGGTCGTGGGCGGCTGGCGCGGCGGCGTCGCCCTGTTCAAGCTGGTCGAGGAAGTCGACCGCGCGGCGCAGGTGCGGGATCACGATCGAGCCCCCCACCACCAGCCCCACCGAGAAGGTCTCGAACATCTCGTCGCGCGAGACACCCGCCTCGCGGCACTGCGCCACGTGGTAGCTGATGCAGTCGTCGCAGCGCAGGACCAGCGAGGCCACCAGCCCCAGCAGTTCCTTGGTCTTCACGTCGAGCGCGCCGGCCTGGTAGGTCTGGGTGTCGAGCGCGAAGAACCGCCGCACCACCTGGTTGGGCTCGGCGAGGATGCGCTCGTTCATGCGCTTGCGGAACGCGGTGAAGGCCGCGATCCGGTCCGCCTCATCGCCACCTGCGCTCACGACGCGTCACCGGCCAGCAGCGGCTCCAGCTTGCCGGCACGGTGCAGCGCCATCATGTCGTCGTAGCCGCCGACATGGGTCTGGCCGATGAAGATCTGCGGCACGCTGGTGCGGCGCGTGGTCTCCACCATGCGCTGGCGCGCATCCGCATCCAGGTCGATGCGGACTTCCGTCCACTCGAGCCCCTTGCTCTTGAGAAAGGTCTTGGCGGCCACGCAGTAACCGCACATCGCGCTGGTGTAGAGGGTGATCTCGGGCGAACTCACATCGAAGCTCCGGAAACTTGCAGGCGCAAGGATGGTCACAGTGTGTGCGCGGCCCACCGGCTTTTCCAGCGCGGACCCGGTGCGTGCAACCGCATTGCCGGCCCGATTAACCGCGGATTCACTCCCGCCGCGCACCCTCCCTCCAAGCCCGGAAGCGCCGGTTACGATGCCCCGCATGCGCAATGTCCTGACTGCCGCCCTCCTCGTCCTTGGTCTTTCCGTCTCCCACGGCGCCGCGCAGGAGCGCCTGCCGGATATCGGGTCGTCCGCCGGCACGGTGCTGAGCCCGGCGCAGCAGGCCGAGTACGGACAGATGCTGCTGGCGCAGCTGCGCCACTACGACATGGTGCTCGAGGATCCGCTGGTCAACGACTGGCTGCGCGGCACCGGCGCGCGGCTGGCCTCGGCCAGCGACCAGCCGCAACAGTCGTTCACCTTCTTCGTGATGCGCGACCGCTCGGTCAACGCATTCGCCACCCTGGGCGGGCATATCGGCCTCAACGTCGGGCTGGTGCTGGCCGCGCAGACGGAGGACGAAGTGGCGGCGGTGCTCGCCCACGAGGTCGCCCACGTCACCCAGAACCACGTGCTGCGTGGCGCGGAACGTGCGCAGCGCGACAGCGTGCCGATCCTGCTGGCGATGCTGGGTGCGATCGCCGTCGCCGCGGGCTCCAACAGCGACAGCTCCGGCGAGGCGGCGATGGCGGCACTGGCGGGTGCGCAGGGCTGGGCGATCCAGCGCCAGATCGACTACACCCGCTCCAACGAGTCCGAGGCCGACCGGCTGGGCATCCGCACGCTGGCGCGCGCCGGCTATGACGTCTCCGGCATGGCCAGCATGTTCGAACGCATGCAGGCGATGTCACGCACCAACCAGGGCGGCGACCGCGAACGCCTGCCCGACTACCTGCGCACCCACCCGGTCACCACCACCCGCATCAGCGAAGCCCGCCAGCGCGCGGAGCAGATCGCACGCGAGTCCGGGGCGATCGTCGGCACCGCGACCACGCCGGAGGGCAGGCGCACCGAACGCATCATTGCCGGCAGCCCGCTCGGCAACGTCGGCACCGGCACCCGCAACCCGCTGCTGCCGGCCTCGCTCAGGCTTCCCGCGGGCGCCGCGGCCCCGGGCGGTGGCGACCCGGTGGTGTTCGGCTGGACGCGCGAGCGCATGCGCGTGCTCAGCGCGGAAACCCCTGCCGCGGCGATCCGCGAGTACGAGGCGATGCGCCGCAACGGGCTCCTGGCCGACGACCAGCGTTACGGCCTCGCATTGGCGCGGCTGCTCAGCGGCGACTACGCGGTGGCGGCCACGCGCTTCGCGGAACTCCTCGAGGAATATCCCGGCGACCTCTGGCTGGGGGTCTCGCTGGCCGAGGCCGAGGTGCGCTCCGGGCGCGTGGTCGAAGGCGACCGCCGCTTCGACGCGCTGCTCGAACGCATGCCCAACCATCGCGCCACGGTGCTGACCTATGCCGGGCTGCTCGCCGAGCGCAACACCCCCGCCGCCGGCCGGCGCGCGCAGGAGCTGCTGCGCCCGTTGCTGCGCAGCGCCGCCGACGACCCGACCTTCCAGCGCACCTTCGCCCGCGTCAGCGAGATCGCCGGCGACCCGGTGCGCGCCGGCGAGGCCCATGCGGAAGCCGCATTCCTCGGTGGCCGCGCCGAGCAGGCACTGGTGCAGCTCAACACGCTGAAGAAGCGCGACGACCTCGACTACTACGCGCGCGCCCGTATCGATGCGCGCATCGCCGCCATCACCCCCACCGTGCTGGAACTGCGCCGCCAGGGTGTGCGCGACGAGGATCTGCGCCGCCGCTGACCCATGACGGTGTCACGCCGGTGTCATGAATCTGTCGTCTAATGCGGTAAATCCGGCCGGAACCCCACCGTGCAGAAACGCATCCTGATCGTCGACGACGAACCCGCCATCCGCGACATGGTGGCCTTCGCCCTGCGCAAGGGCGAGTTCGAACCGGCCCATGCGGGCGACGCCCGCGAGGCGCAGAGCGCCATCGCCGACCGCGTGCCCGACCTGATCCTGCTGGACTGGATGCTGCCGGGCACCAGCGGGCTGGAACTCGCCCGCCGCTGGCGCCGCGAGGAGCTCACCCGCGAGGTGCCGATCATCATGCTCACCGCCCGTGGCGAGGAGAACGACCGCGTCGGCGGGCTGGAGGCCGGCGTCGACGACTACGTGGTCAAGCCGTTCTCCGCCCGCGAGCTGCTGGCACGTATCCGCGCGGTGATGCGCCGCTCCCGCGACGACGACGAGGATGGCAGCGTGCGGATCGGCAGGCTGCGCATCGACGGCGCCGCCCACCGGGTCTTTGCCGGCGACACCGCGGTCACCATCGGCCCCACCGAGTACCGGCTGCTGCACTTCTTCATGACCCACGCCGAGCGCGTGTACTCGCGCGCACAGCTGCTCGACCATGTCTGGGGCGGCAGCGTGTACGTCGAGGAACGCACGGTGGACGTGCATATCCGCCGCCTGCGCAAGACGCTGGAACCGTTCGAACTCGACGGCATGGTGCAGACCGTGCGCGGTGCCGGCTACCGTTTCTCGGCATCGATGTGACCGCGACGATGCCCGCCGCCTCCCCCGCGTACTGACTGGGCGCATGCCACCGCGACTTGCCGCCGGCTGGGGCCGTACGCTGGGCCGCCAGGGACTGGTCCTTGCGACCGCCCTGGCCATCGGCCTGCTGGCAGGCCACCCCTGGGCCGCGCTGGCGCTGGCCGCACTCGGCATCGCGGCCTGGCAGCAGCTGCGCCTGCGTCGCCTGCTGCTGCGCCTGCAGTCGCGGCGGCACCTGCCCGCCGCACAGGGCGCCGGGGCGTGGAACGAACTCGACCGCCTGCTGCACCAGTACCAGGACGACACCCGCAACCGCAAACGCCGGCTGGTGGAGATGCTGCGCGCCTACCGCGCCGCCGCGGCCGCGCTGCCCGACGCGGTGGTGGTGCTGGAGCGCAACAGCCAGCGCGTGCAGTGGTTCAACGAGGCGGCCACCGGCCTGCTGGGCCTGCAGTACCCGGGTGACCTCGACGCGCCGGTCGGCGAGCGCCTGCAGCCGCTGCCCATCGCCCGCTGGCTGGCCAGTGGCCGCCATGCCGAACCACTGCTGGATGCGCCCTCGCCGATGGATGCCGATGTGCGCCTGAGCCTGCGGCTGATCCCGTACTCGGAGAACCTGTGGCTGCTGGTGGCGCGCGACGTCAGCAAGCTGATGCGGCTCGAGCAGGTACGCCGCGACTTCGTCGCCAACGTGTCGCACGAGCTGCGCACCCCGCTGACGGTGATCCACGGCTATCTCGACATGCTCGAACCCGACGAACAGCCCGACTGGGCGCCGATCCTGGCCGAGATGCGTGCGCAGTCGCAGCGCATGACCCAGCTGGTGGAAGACCTGCTGACCCTGTCGCGGCTCGAGGCGCAGGACACCGTGAGCGACGAGAACGTGCCGATGGTTTCGCTGCTGGCCACGCTGCGGCGCGAGGCCGAGGCGCTGGGCAAGGGCCGCCACACGATCCGTGTCGAGGACCATGCGGGCGTCGACCTGTGGGGCTCGATCAAGGAACTGCACAGCGCGTTCTCCAACCTGGTGTCCAACGCGGTGCGCTACACCCCGGCCGGCGGCCGCATCGACATCGAACTTTCCCGCAGCGAGGACGGCGGCGCGGTACTGTCGGTACGCGACAGTGGCTACGGCATCCCCGCCGCGCACCTGCCGCGGCTTACCGAACGCTTCTACCGGGTGTCGACCAGCCGCTCGCGCGAACTCGGCGGCACCGGCCTCGGGCTTGCCATCGTCAAGCACGTGCTGCAGCTGCACCAGGCACGTCTCGAGGTCCAGAGCGAGGTCGGGCGCGGCAGCGTCTTCGCCTGCCATTTCCCCCCTGACCGCGTACATTCGTCGCGAGATCCCTTCAACGATGGAGCCCCGCGTGAACAAGCGCGCATCCCGGCCGACCGCGCACGCTGAGCGCCGGAGCATCGTGCGCGGACAGCCACTGGCGATGTCCGAAGGTGCGAGTGCCGACGACCCGCTGGCTGACCCGGCGCTGTACTTCAACCGCGAACTCTCGCAGCTGGACTTCAACTTCCGGGTGCTGGCACAGGCGCAGGACGAGTCGATCCCGCTGCTGGAGCGGCTGCGCTTCCTGTGCATCTCCTGCACCAACCTCGACGAGTTCTTCGAGATCCGCGCCGCCACCGTGCGCCATGCGCAGGACTACTCGCTGCAGACGCCGCCCGACGGCCTGGCGCCGGCGACCGTGCTCAAGCGCATCCACGAGCGCGCCGCGGAGCTCGTCGCCGCGCAGTACGCATGCTGGAACGACGTGCTGCGCCCGGCGCTGGGCGAGGCCGGGGTGCGGATCTTCGGTCGTGACAGGTGGAACGCGCGGCAGAAGCGCTGGCTGCGGGCGTATTTCCGCAACGAGATCATGCCGGTGCTGTCGCCGTTGGGGCTGGACCCGGCACATCCGTTCCCGAAGATCCTCAACAAGTCGCTCAACGTCGTTGTCGTGCTCAAGGGCAAGGACGCGTTCGGGCGCAGCGGCCATCTCGCCATCGTGCGAGCGCCGCGTTCGCTGCCGCGCATCATCCAGTTGCCTGAGCGGGTCTCGGGTGGCGAGTCCGACTTCGTGTTCCTGTCGGCGGTGCTGTCGGAATTCGTCGACGAACTGTTCCCGGGCATGGAGGTCAAGGGCGCCTACCAGTTCCGTGTCACCCGCAACTCCGAACTGCTGGTCGACGAGCAGGAGGTCGAGAACCTGGCGCTGGCGTTGCGCGACGAGCTCGCCGGGCGCGGTTACCTGCGCGCGATGCGGCTGGAGATCGCCGGCAACTGCCCCAAGCCCATCGTCGCCACCCTGCTGAAGAACTTCGACCTGCCCGACAACGCGGTGTACCGCATCGACGGGCCGGTCAACCTCAACCGCGTCATCCAGATCTACGACCTGGTGCAGCGCCCCGACCTCAAGTTCCCGCCGTTCCAGCCGCGCCAGCTGCGCGGGATCGACGAGATCTTCGAGCGCGTCGACGACGGCGACATTCTGCTGCACCACCCGTTCGATGCATTCACGCCGGTGCTGGAGCTGATCAAGCAGGCCGCCGAAGACCCCAACGTGCTGGCGATCAAGCAGACGCTCTACCGCACCGGCAAGGACTCGGCGATCGTCGAACACCTGGTGCAGGCCGCGCGCAACGGCAAGGACGTCACCGTGGTGGTGGAATTGCGCGCGCGCTTCGACGAGGACGCCAACCTCGGCGTGGCCGACCGCCTGCAGGAGGCCGGCGTGCAGGTGGTGTACGGCGTTGTCGGCTACAAGACCCACGCCAAGATGCTGCTGATCGTGCGCCGCGAGGGCCGCAAGCTGCGCCGCTACGTGCACCTGGGCACCGGCAACTACCACTCGGGCACCGCGCGCGGCTATACCGACCTCGGCCTGATCACCGCCGACCCGGCGATCGGCTCGGATGTCCACCAGATCTTCCAGCAGCTGTCCGGGCTGGCGCCGGCGATCCAGCTCCAGCATCTGTTGCAATCGCCTTTCACCCTGCACCGCGGCGTCATCGAGCGCATCGACCGCGAGGCCGACAACGCGCGTGCCGGCCGGCCGGCGCGCATCGTGGCCAAGATGAACGCCATCAACGAGCCCGGCGTGATCCGCGCGCTCTACCGCGCCTCGCAGGCCGGCGTGCGCATCGACCTGTTCGTGCGTGGCGCCTGCACCCTGCGACCGGGTGTCGAAGGCGTATCCGACAATATCCGCGTGCTGTCGGTGGTCGGGCGATTCCTCGAACACCACCGCGTGTACTGGTTCGCCAACGACGGCAGGCCGGAACTGTTCGGCGCCAGCGCCGACTGGCTGGAGCGCAACCTGCTGCACCGCGTCGAGACCTGTTTCCCGTTCCTGGATCCGGCGATCGCCGCGCGGGTGCGCGAAGAGGTCATCGACAACTATCTCGCCGACAACACCCATGCCTGGGAGCTGCAGGCCGACGGCAGCTACCGCCGGCTGGAGCCCGAGGGCGACGAGATGCCGCATTCGGCGCAGGCATGGCTGCTGGCACGTATCAACGGCTGATCCAACGCATGCAGCGCGCGCTGCATGCGACGCCGGTCATGGCCGCCTGGCGTGCGCGGCGTGCGGGTTACACTGCGCGCCCCGCGGCATCGCACCTGCGCACAGCACGATGAGCCCAGCACAGACGCTCGCCCTGGCCGAAACGATGACCCCGCCGCTGGCCGACGGCGACATGCTGGCCGCGATCGACCTCGGGTCCAATAGCTACCACATGGTGGTGGCGCGCTACACGATGGGCCAGCTGCGCATCGTCGACCGCCTGCGCGAAACCGTGCGCATGGGCGAGGGCCTCGACGGCAAGGGCGGCCTGCGTGCGGAAGTCCGCCAGCGTGCGCTGGACTGCCTGTCGCGCTTCGGCGAGCGCATCCGTGACATCCCGCCGACCCGGGTGCGTGCGCTCGCCACCAACGCGGTGCGCAGGCTGGCCGCGCCGCACGCGTTCCTTGCTCCGGCGGAAGCCGCGCTCGGCCATGCGATCGAAGTGGTCTCCGGCCGCGAGGAAGCGCGCCTGATCTATCTGGGCGTGGCCCATGCACAACCGCCGAAGCCGGGTCACCGGCGGCTGGTGATCGACATCGGCGGCGGCTCGACGGAATTCATCATCGGCGAAGGCTTCGAGACCATCGAGCGCGAGAGCCTGCAGGTGGGCTGCATCTCCAGCACCCAGCGCTTCTTTCCGAACGGGCGGCTGTCGCGGCGCCGCTGGCGCGACGCGCTGACCGAGATCGAGGCGGAATTCCAGCAGTTCGCCAACGCCTACCGCGCACTGGGGTGGCACGAGGCGCTCGGCGCCTCCGGCACCAACAAGGCGATCGGTGAACTCTGCGCCGCCATGAAGCTGACCAAGGGCGCGGTGCTGGCCGAGGCGTTGCCGCCACTGCGCGACCGCCTGCTGCAGGCCACGCACATCGACCAGATCGACCTGCCCGGGCTGTCCGACGACCGCAGGCCGATCATCGCCGGCGGCCTGCTGGTGCTGGAGGCGGCGTTCAACAGCCTCGGGCTCACGCGCATGGCGGTGAGCAAGGCGGCGATGCGCGAGGGCGTGCTGTTCGACATGCTCGGTCGCGGTGGCGACGACGATCCGCGCGAGTTCTCGATCCGCAACATCATGCAGCGCTACGGCATCGACACCGCGCAGGCCACCCGCGTGGAACAGACCGCCGTGCGCCTGTTCGACCAAGTGGCGCGCGACTGGTCGCTGTCGGGCGACGACCTGCTGATGCTGGCCTGGGCCGCGCGCCTGCACGAACTCGGGCTCACCATCGCCCACAGCGGCTACCACGTGCACGGTGCGTACGTCATCGAGCACTCCGACATCGCCGGCTTCTCGCGCCAGGAGCAGCAGTTCCTCGCGGCGATGGTGCGCAGCCATCGGCGGAAGATCCCGCGCTCGGCATTCGACGCCCTGCCCGACCGCCTGCTGGGGTCGGCGCGCAGGCTGAGCCTGCTGCTGCGGGTGTCGGTGCTGCTGCACCGCGGCCACGAGAAGCACACGATCCCACGCCTGGACGCGCTCGTGTCCGGCGAGACGCTCACCCTCGTCCTCGACCGCGAATGGCTGGAGGCACGGCCGCTGCTGCGTGCCGATCTCGATGGCGAGGAAGGCGAGCTGCACGCGCTGGGACTGCGGTTGCGGGTGTCGACCGCCGGCTGACCAGCCGCGTCGCGGTGCTTGCTACCATCCGGGACGGTATCTCCTGGAGTCCGGCATGAAGCGTCTGTTCGTCCTGTCCGCCTGCCTGCTGTTGCTTGCCGCCTGCGGTGGCGGCCAGGTGCGTCGCATCTCCGAACCCACCGCCAGCATCCAGCAGCTCACCGTGGGCGAGGACGGCAACTGGTCGATCGAGCTGCGCCTGCAGAACTACAGCAGCATTCCCATGCGCTTCGAAGGGCTGAGGCTCGACCTCGCCATTGCCGGGACCGCCGCCGGCACGCTGGACGCCACCCCGGCGCTGCAGATCGGCGGCGAAAGTGTCGACATCAAGACGCTCGAGCTGGTGCCATCCGCGCAGGCGCGGCTGGCGATCGCCGATGCGCTGGCTGCCGGCCGCGGCGTGCCCTACGTGCTGGAAGGCACCATCACCGCCGCCCCGACCGACCGTGGCAGTGCCCGCGAGTACCGCGTGCGCCGTCCGGGGTCGCTGACCCCGGCACCCGGCCTTCCCGGCGTGCTGCGCTGACACCTGCCCCCTCTTTCCTGACGAGTCCTCCATGAGCCAGTACCAGCCGCCGCTGACCGACATCCGCTTCGCCCTCCACGACGTGCTCGGTGCCGAGCCATTGCTGGCGAGGCTGGGCTTCACCGACGCCACCCGCGACATCATCGATGCGGTGCTGGAGGAAGGCGCGCGCTTCACCGCCACGGTGCTGGCACCACTCAACCGCGTCGGCGACGAGATCGGCTGCAGCTACGACAAGGCCACCGGCGAGGTCGCCACCCCGCCGGGCTTCCGCGAGGCCTACGAGCAGTACGTCGAGGGCGGCTGGCCGGCGCTGACCGCGGATCCGGCCTACGGCGGCCAGGGCCTGCCGCAGCTGCTCGGCGTGCCGGTCAAGGAGATGATCGACGCCGCCAACCTCGCCTGGGGCAATTTCCCGCTGCTCTCGCACGGGGCCACCGAGGCGCTGCTGCACCACGGCGAGGACTGGCAGCGCGAGGTCTTCCTGAAGCCGCTGGTGGAAGGCCGCTGGACCGGCACGATGTGCCTGACCGAGGCCCATTGCGGCACCGATCTCGGGCTCATCCGCACCCGCGCGGTCCCGCGCGCGGACGGCAGCTACGGCATCAGCGGCACCAAGATCTTCATCACCGCCGGCGAGCACGACATGACCGGGAACATCGTGCATCTCGTGCTGGCCAAACTGCCGGACGCGCCGGCCGGAAGCCGGGGGATTTCGCTGTTCGTGGTGCCGAAGGTACGCGTGGCGCGCGACGGCACCCTGGGCGCACGCAACGCGGTGCGCTGCGGTGCCATCGAGCACAAGATGGGCATCCACGGCTCGGCCACCTGCGTGATCAACTTCGACGACGCCGAGGGCTATCTCGTTGGCGAACCGAACCGCGGGCTGATGGCAATGTTCACCATGATGAACACCGCGCGCCTCGCGGTTGGCCTGCAGGGCCTGGGGCTTTCCGACCGCGCCCTGCAGAACGCCAACCGCTACGCGCGCGAGCGCCTGCAGTCACGCGCGCCGGGCGGCGCACGCTACCCGGACAAGGCTGCCGACCCCATCGTGGTGCAGCCGGACGTGCGGCGCATGCTGCTGACCTGTCGCGCCCTGGTCGAAGGCGGCCGCCTGCTCGGCTACCACGCGGTCTCGCTGGTCGACGTCATGACCGGCGCGCAGGACGAGGCCGAGCGCAAGGAGGCCGCTGCACTGGTCGACTTCCTCACGCCCATCGTCAAGGGCTGCCTGACCGAGTGGGGCGTGGAGTGCACCTACCAGGCGCTGCAGTGCTTCGGCGGCCACGGCTATATCCGCGAGCACGGCATGGAGCAGCTGGCGCGCGATGCGCGCATCACCACCCTCTACGAGGGCACCACCGGCATCCAGGCGCTGGACCTGGCCGGCCGCAAGCTGCTGCAGCTCAAGGGCGAGGGGTTGCGCGCGTTTCTGGGCATGATCGAATCGTTCTGCCGCACGCATGGCGATGACCCGGCGCTGCAGGAATTCATCGCACCGCTGCGCCAGCACGCACGGGACTGGGCCGCGCTCAGCCAGGACATCGCCGCGCGCGCGCAGGCCAGTCCCGACGAGATCGGCGCTGCCAGCGTCGACTACCTGTTCTATTCGGGCTATGTCGCCCTGGCCTACTGGTGGGCACGCAGCGTCGCCGCGGCGGACGCCTCCACGCAGTCCCTGGACTTCAAGGCCGCCAAGCGGGAAACCGCGCGGTTCTACTTCGCGCGGATCCTGCCGCGCACGCTGGCCCACCGCGCCGCGATCGACGCCGGCGCCGCCACCCTGATGGCGCTGCCCGACGAGGCGTTCTGACCGGTCGCCGCCCGCACCCTGCATGCAGCGGGCGTGCGGGCGCGGCGGGAGCCAGCGCGGGCGTATCCAATCCGTCACCCATCGGGTATAAGCTGTTTTCCCGATGAGGGACGACAGAGCACCGCTCCGTTTGATCCACCCCGGCCAGCGGCCGGAGTCGTCCGCGTCACCTTCCGGGCTGCGCACCATGCCGTCCATCGCGCGACTGGACCGGGTCCGCCTGCTCTCGCTCGACGCCCACGGGCGCGTGCTCGACTGGATGAGCTGGCAGGACGCCGCCTGCCTGTATGCGCGCGACGCGGTGGCCTGGACCCTCGGCGACCCCTGCCTGCAGGTGCATGGCGGCATCAACCGCCGCAGCGGCGAACGCAGCGTGCTGGACCTGCATCCGATCATCGCCGCGCGCGGGCATGCGCGTACCAAGGCGCTCGATCCCACGCCCACCCTCACCAATACCGCGCTGTTCGCGCGCGACCAGCACCTGTGCCTGTACTGCGGCCAGGGCTTCACCCGTCCCGTGCTCACCCGCGACCACGTCAAGCCGCTGTCGCAGGGCGGACGCGATGTCTGGGAGAACGTGGTCAGCGCCTGCTTTCCCTGCAATTCCCGCAAGGGCGGCCGCACCCCCGCGCAGGCCGGCATGCCGCTGATCGCGGTGCCCTACCGGCCGAGCTGGATCGAGCACCTGATCCTGTCGAACCGCAACATCCTCGCCGACCAGATGGCGTTCCTGCGCAACCACCTACCGCGCAAGCACGCCCGCGACAGCTGACACCGCGCACGGCGCGGATGCCCGGCCCGCCGATGGCGGGCGTTCGTCCGGCCGCGAGCGTCCCCCGGACGCTCGCAAGCGGCCCGACTCACCCTCGCCGACCAGATGGCGTTCCTGCGCAACCACCTCCCACGCAAGCACGCCCGCGACAGCTGACACCGCGCACGGCGCGGATGCCCGGCCCGCCGATGGCGGGCGTCGTCCGGCCGCGAGCGTCCCCCGGACGCTCGCAAGCGGCCCGACTCACCCTCGCCGACCAGATGGCGTTCCTGCGCAACCACCTGCCGCGCAAGCACGCCCGCGACAGCTGACACCGCGTCCGGCCCGCCAATGGCGGCACGCGTTACACTCGCCGCCATTCGACAGGGGCGGACTTCCATGGCACTGACTGTTGGCCTCACCAGCATGGACAAGGCGACCGAAACCGCGTTGCGCGCGGCCTTCGACGCCGCCAACAGCGAGTTGCAGGGGCACTTCCGGCTGGTCGACGAGACCGCGGCCCACTACGTCGTCATCGACATGGACAGCATGTACGGCCCGATGGGCTGGCTGCGCCTGCACGCCGCCGGCAAGCAGGTCATCGGACTGACGTCGGCGCCACGCACGCAGGCGGATTTCCGCCTCGGCCGTCCATTCGACACGGTGGCGATGATCGGCATGCTGCGCGACGTCGCCGCGCACGCCGGCGTGGACCTGGCAGCGCTGGCCGAAACCGTGCCGACCGCGCCTGCGGCTGGCGATGCAGCGCCTGTCGCGCAGGCGCCGGGCGCGGCAGCGGCACCCGCGCCGCCGCTTGCCGGGACCGCCCCACCCGCACCCGCGCCCTCACCGGCGCCGACTCCCCCGCCGTCGCAGCCCGCCAATGATGCGGCGGATGCCGAGGGTCAGGGGCCTGCGTCCGCCCCCGTCGAAACCGCGACACCGGGCGTGCCCGCGCCCGAAGCCGCGGCAGCAACGGTGGTCGCCCGGCTGGAGCCCGCGGCGGAAACGCCGCGCGAGCGTGGCCTGTTCGACTGGCTGCTGGCCAACGAGCTGCGCGGGCGTCTGCGCCTGCAACGCGCCGGCAGCCCGGCGCTGTGGATCGATGCCGATGCGCAGACCTATATCGGCCCGGCCCAGCTCAAGCCGCTGGATGCCTGCTTTGCGGGGCCGCTCGAGCGCGACGACTTCGAAGCCGTCGATGAGGCCGCCTGGAACGCGGGCACCGCCGGCAGCGAGGCCCGCCCGCTGTCGCGGCTGACCTGGTATGGCGGCCTGCTGGCCGGACACGGCAGCCTGCTTCCGGGGTCGGAGCCCGACGCGCGCTACCAGTTGCTGAAGTGGCCGCAGACCGAACGCGAGTTCCCGCGGCATTTCCGCATCGCCACCGCGATGATGAAGGGCCCGGCGACGATCGCCGAGATCGCGGAGGCCAGCGGTACGCCGCTGTCGGAAGTGGCCGACTTCGTGAATGCCAACCTCGCCACCGGCTTCGCCGAGCCTTGGGTCGAACCGCAGCCCGAAGTGGCGCCCCCGCCGCGCCAGGGCCTGTTCAGCCGTTTCATCCGCAAGTAGCGCAGCGCGCGTCACCGGGTGCGGCTTCCTTGCCCCTCACTGCGGGGGGGAGGACAATGTCGCGATGACTGATCCAACGCGCTATCCGCGCCTGTCGCGCATCGATTCTCCCGCCGACCTGCGTCGTTTCGACGAGGCCGAGCTGCCCGCCATCGCCGACGAACTGCGCGCCTACCTGATCGAATCGGTGGGCCGCAGCGGCGGCCATTTCGGCGCCGGCCTGGGCGTGATCGAGCTGACCACCGCGCTGCATTATCTCTACGACACCCCCGACGACCGCATCGTCTGGGACGTCGGCCACCAGTGCTATCCGCACAAGATCCTGACCGGCCGCCGCGACAACATCCACACCGTCAAGCAGAAGGACGGCGTGGCGCCGTTCCCCAAGCGCGACGAGAGCGAGTACGACACTTTCGGCGTCGGCCATTCCAGCACCTCGATCTCCGCGGCACTGGGCATGGCGATCGCCAACGCGCGCGCCGGCAACGACCGCCGCGTGGTGGCCGTGATCGGCGACGGCGCGATGACCGCCGGCATGGCCTACGAGGCGCTCAACCACGCCGGCGGCATGGAGCCGGAGCCCGACCTGCTGGTGATCCTCAACGACAACCGGATGTCGATCTCCGAGAACGTCGGCGGGCTTACCCGCATGCTCGGCCGGCTGACCAGCAACAAGGCGCTCAACACGCTGCGCGAGGGCGGCAAGAAGCTGCTCGGCGACAAGAACAGCCCGCCGGCGAAGTTCGTACGCCGCTGGGAAGAGCACTGGAAGGGCATGTTCGTGCCGTCCACGCTGTTCGAGGAGATGGGTTTCCACTACACCGGGCCGATCGACGGCAACGATGTCGAGGAAGTCGTGGCCGCGCTGAAGACGCTCAAGGGCCTCAAGGGGCCGCAGCTGCTGCATGTCATCACCACCAAGGGCAAGGGTTACGAACTCGCGGAAGGCGACCAGATCGGTTACCACGCGGTGTCGCCGTTCGACCCCACCAAGGGCCTGGTGGCCAAGGGCGGCGCATCGAAGCCGACGTATACCGAGGTGTTCTCCGACTGGCTGTGCGATGCCGCGGCGGCGGAACCGAAGCTCATGGGCATCACCCCGGCAATGCGCGAAGGCTCCGGCCTGGTGCGTTTCAGCCGCGAGTACCCGGAGCGCTATTTCGACGTCGCCATCGCCGAGCAGCACGCGGTGACGCTGGCCGCGGGCATGGCGGTGGAAGGCGCGAAGCCGGTGGTGGCGATCTATTCCACCTTCCTGCAGCGCGGCTACGACCAGCTGGTGCACGACGTCGCCCTGCAGGAGCTCGACGTGCTGTTCGCGATCGACCGCGGCGGCGTGGTGGGCCCGGACGGCGCCACCCATGCCGGCAACCTCGACCTCAGCTTCCTGCGCTGCGTGCCGCACATGGTGGTGATGGCGCCGGCGGACGAACGCGAGTGCCGGCAGATGCTGACCACCGGGCTGCGCCACGAAGGGCCGGCCGCGGTGCGTTATCCGCGTGGCAGCGGCACCGGTGTTGCCGCAGGCAACGACCTCGACACCCTGCCGATCGGCAAGGCAGAACTGCGCCAGCGTGGCGCACGCATCGCCCTGCTCGCATTCGGCGCGCTGGTGCCGGCCGCCGAAGCGGTGGGCCGCGAACTCGGGCTCACCGTGGTCAACATGCGCTTCGTCAAACCGCTCGACCGCGAACTGCTGCTGTCACTCGCGCGCGACCACGAAGGCTTCGTGACCCTCGAGGACAACGTGGTCATGGGCGGCGCCGGTTCCGGCGTGGCGGAACGGTTCAATGCGGAAGGCATCGTCGTGCCCGTGCTGCATCTCGGCCTGCCGGATGCCTTCCAGCATCACGCCAGCCGCGAGCAGCTGCTTGCCGAGGCGGGCCTGGACGTGAGCGGTATCCGGGCCGCGGTGCTGCGCCGCTGGCCCGACCTCAGCGCCGAGCGCGCCGCTCCCGTGGCTGCCGTCGGCGGCTGACCGCTACCCGCCTGCGCATCGACGCGCAGGCGGGCCACGGATCTTCATTTTCGGGCGACGCCTGCGACCGTGACGATCGCGGCGCGGGAATATCCCAACCCGCGGGCTCAGATCTTGCGTTCGCGGGTCGGCCCGCTGGTGAGGCTGGGATCGTTGCCCTCCGCGCTGGGGTTGTTCTCGCGGCCGAAGTCGTCACCCTTCGACGCCTTGCGGTCATGGACGCCCTGCGCACAGTCGTGATTGAGGCTGGCGTCGGCTTCCGGGCGGGGGTCCGCGCGCTCGGGCGGAGCGTGCTTGTAGGGCGGGTTCCTGCCGACCCTGACGTCCGCGTCCTGTCCCGGCTCGCGGACGGCGCCCTCGCTTTCGCCGGACGGTGCCTGCAGCGGCGGGCTGCCGTCATCCGGGTCCTCCTGCGGCGGCGGCGGCACTTCTCGACCTGTTGGCATCACCATGACGGACTCCTGTAAGGACACCCGGCCATCCTCCCAGTCGCGCCGTGAAGCAGGCGCAAGCTGCAGGACCGGCGCGCAGGCCCCGCGCCGGGCTGCAGTCAGGGCGATTCGACGGTGTAGCCCTTCGCGGCCAGGCGCTCCAGCATTCCGCCTTCGCCCAGCAACTGGTGCATCGACAGCATGGTGAAGCTCACCTGGTGCTGTTCGATCGCCTGTTCGACGTTCTCCAGCCACGCCTGCTGCGCGCGTTCGGGAAGGTCGTCGAGCCCGAGCCGTTGCGCCAGCACGCTGCCGGTCAGGGCCTGCTGGCAGGCGCTGTAGTGATTCTCGTGCGGTAGCGCGGCCAGGCCCTCGATATCACCGACCGCCCACGCATTCGCACGTGCGCGCATGTTGTCGAGATCGGTCTCGATCCGCGCCATAGTGCCCTCGAAGCACTCGCGGTCGGCCAGGTCGCTGGTGTTGAGTTCCTGCAGGATGCCCTTCGGGTCCTCGACCGGCACGCGCACGACACTGTCGATCACCGGTACGTCCGCGGACTTGGCGGCGGCGGTCACCACCGGCCAGATCACTCCTGTCGTGCGCAGGCCCGAGCGGCGCAGCGCCGCCTCGTAGAGTTCCTGCGCGGCCAGCAACGGGCGCCGGCGCTCGACACCGCGGTCGCGGCCGATGTAGCGCGCCTTGAGCACCTCCCAGCGTGCGTAGAGGTCGGGCGACACGACCTCGCGCAACGGGCGCTTGCCGGGGTTGTTGCGGGCACGCAGCAGCGCGGGCACCAGCGTGATGCCGCGGAAGAAGCCCACGTCGGCGGTGCCCACTGACACCGTCGGCGGCCCGATCACCGCCTGCGAGCGTGCGATCACCGATTCGACCTCGGCCGATTCCCACTCCATCCGCCGCGGCAGCGGCGACACGGTGCCGAGAACGTAGAGGGTGTGGTCGCCACGCGAGACCTTCCACATGCCCGGACCAGGCTGCACGCCCGACACCACCAGCGTCTCCAGGTCGACGACCCGCTCCTCCCGCGCCTGCACGGATGCGGGTGCGACCTCGTCAGCCGCCGCGGCGGATCCCGCTGCCGGCGCCAGCATCAGCAATGCAGCGAGCGTCCCTGCGTGTGCAACGGCCATGCGTGCTCCATTCATGTGGGAATCGGAGAGCGTTCGAACGCGGGGCGGCCGGCAAGTTCCCGCGCCGCGGCAGGAATTGGCCGGACTTCGGCAATAGCGTGAGGTCGCGACAATGATCGACCGGAGCAGTCACGGCGGGGGCATGAAAAGATCACACGCCCGGAAACAGAAAAACCCCGGAATCCCGGGGTTTCTCTTGGGCCTGCCGCGCTGCCGCGGTGGCCGGATCTGGTCGGGGTAGCCGGATTCGAACCGACGACCACTTGTCCCCCAGACAAGTGCGCTACCAGGCTGCGCTATACCCCGATGGGTTCCGCCAGTGGCGGCCCGGCATTATAGCCACTTCGCCCGCGGCCGTCGCGCATCCGGTCACTGGATCGGCGATCCGGCTGCTCAGCGCTTGAGGACCTGCAGGATGTCCTCGAGCTCGGTGCGGACCTGGCGCACCACCTGGGTGGTCAGCGACGAGTCCTGCCGCGCGCCATCGCCTTCCAGGCGCAGGCGTGCGCCGCCGATCGTGTAGCCCTGCTCGTAGAGCAGCCCACGGATCTGGCGGACCATCAGCACGTCGTGGCGCTGGTAGTAGCGGCGGTTGCCGCGGCGCTTGACCGGGCTCAGGCCGGGGAATTCGGTCTCCCAGTAACGCAGCACATGCGGCTTGACGTCGCACAGCTCGCTGACCTCGCCGATCGTGAAGTAGCGCTTGGCGGGGATCGGCGGGAGTTCGCGGTTGCTGCCGGGATCAAGCATGGCGACCACCGTAGGCTTCCACGCGTTCCTTGAGCTTCTGGCCCGGGCGGAACGTGACCACCGTACGCGCGGAGATCGGGATCTCCTCGCCGGTCTTGGGATTGCGGCCGGGGCGCTCGTTCTTGCGACGCAGGTCGAAGTTGCCGAAACCGGACAGCTTCACCTGGCGCCCGCCCTGCAGGGCCTCGCGCAGGGCGTCGAAAAACGCGTCGACGAATTCCTTCGCCTCGCGCTTGTTCAGGCCGACTTCCTCGTAGAGGCGTTCGGCCATTTCTGCCTTGGTCAGTGCCATGCCGTGCCCCGGTCAACTGCGGATGCGTGCGCCGTGCGATGCAAGTGCGGCGGTCACGCGGGCCACCACGTCGTCGACGTCGCGGTCCGTCAGGGTGCGCGAGTTGTCCTGCAGAATCAAGCCGGTAGCCAGGCTCTTGAATCCGGTTTCGACGCCCTTGCCCTGGTAACGGTCGAACAGCCGCAGGTCGGCCAGCAACGGCCCGGCGGCCTCGCGGATCGCGGCCTCCAGCGTGCCCCAGGGCATGTCCTCCGCCACCAGCAACGCCAGGTCGCGGCGTACGGACGGAAAGCGCGTCAGCGTCGCCGCACGCGGCAGCGCACGCATGCGCAGGGGCTCGAGCTCGACTTCGAACGCCACCGCGCGGTGGTCCAGACCGAGTTCGCGCAACAGTGCAGGATGCAGTTCGCCGATCCAGCCGATGCGTTCGCCGTCGCGGTAGACGTCGGCCGAGCGCCCGGGGTGGCCGAAGGGCGCCTGCGACGGGCGGAATTCCAGTTCCGCGCGCGCGAGCAGCGCCAGGCTCTCGAGATCGCCCTTGAGGTCGTGGAAGTCGACGTCGCGCGCCGGCGCGCCCCACTGCTCGACGCCCGCCGGGCCGATGGCGACCGCCGCCACACGCGGGGTTTCCCGCGGCGCATCGCCGGTGGCCGCGGCGTGGTAGCTGCGCCCGAGTTCGAACAGGCGCACGCGCGGCTGCTGGCGCGCGGCATTGCGCGCAAGTGCGTCGACCAGCCCGGGCAGCAGCGAGGTGCGCATCACGCCCAGTTCGGCGCTGAGGGGATTGGCCAGCGGCACCGCACCGGCATCGAGCTGCCAGGCCTGCAGCAGGGCGGCATCCACGAACGCGTAGTTGATGGCTTCCAGCCAGTCACGCGCGACCAGCTGGCGGCGCACCCCGGCATCGTCCAGCCGGCCCTCGCCCGGCGCGCACAGGCGGGTCGCGCCACCGGGAAGCGTGGTCGGCACGCGGTCATAGCCGTGGATGCGCGCGACTTCCTCGATGAGGTCTTCCTCGATGGCGAGGTCGAAGCGCCGCGGCGGCGGCGTCACCTGCCAGCCGTCCACGGTGTCGACCACCGCCAGGCCCAGCGCACCGAGGATGCGCACCACGTCGGCATCGTCGATCGAGAGGCCCAGCACGCGTTCAAGGCGCTGGCGGCGCAGGTGGATCGGCCGTGGCTGTGCCAGGTGCTCGGGCAGCTCCGCGGCAACCACCGGCCCCGGCGTGCCGCCGGCGTGGTCGAGGATCAGCCGGGTGGCGAGCTCGATCGCCTGCGCCGGCAGCTGCGGATCGACCCCGCGCTCGAAGCGGTGCGAGGCATCGGTATGCAGGCCCAGCCTGCGCGCGCGCCCGATGATCGCGGCCGGGGCGAAATGTGCCGACTCCAGGAACACGTTGCGGGTCGCATCGGTCACGCGAGTGTCGTGGCCGCCCATCACCCCGGCCAGCGCCACCGGGCGCCCGGCATCGGTGATCACCAGGAAGTGCGCATCCAGCGCCACGTCGCGCCCGTCGAGAAGGGCCAGCGTCTCGCCACCGCGGGCATGCCGCACGCCTACCGGGCCCTGCAGCAGGTCGCGGTCGAACGCGTGCATCGGCTGCCCCAGTTCGAGCATCACGTACTGGGTGACGTCGACCAGGAAGCTCAGCGGGCGGATCCCGCTGCGACGCAGCCGTTCAGCCATCCACACCGGCGTAGCCACGCCGGCTTCGACGCCCTCGATCACCCGGCCGAGATAGCGCGGTGCGTCGGCACCGGCGTCGAGCGCGACATCGAGCCGCGCATCGCCCGCCGCGGGCACCGGCGCGATCGTGTACGGGGTGACGCTGCTGCCGAACGCGGCGGCGACATCGAACGCGATGCCGCGCACGCTGAAGCAGTCGGCGCGGTTGGGGGTGAGCTTGAGCTCGAACGTCGCATCCGGCAGGCCAAGGTAGTCCGCAAGCGGCGTGCCGACCGGCGCATCGCCGGGCAGTTCCAGCAGGCCCGAGGCATCGCTGTCGAGCCCGAGTTCCTTTGCCGAGCACAGCATGCCGTTGGACTCGACGCCGCGCAGCGTCGCCGCCCTGATGGTGAGTTCGCCCACGCGGGCACCGACCATCGCCAGCGGTGCAACCAGTCCGGCACGCGCGTTGGGCGCGCCACAGACGATCTGCAACGGCGCACCGGTGCCGGCATCGACGCTGCACACCTGCAGGCGGTCGGCCTCGGGGTGTTTTTCGCAGGCGATGATGCGTGCGACGACGATGCCGTCGAGGCCTTCGCCCAGCACCGCGGTGTCCTCGACCTCGAGCCCGATGGCAGTCAGGGTGGCAGCGAGTTCCTCGCGGCTGGCGTCGGTGTGCACATGCTGGCGGAGCCAGTTCTCGGAAAATTTCATGCTGAAATTCCGTGGATCGTCATCAGGCGAACTGCCTGAGGAACCGGATGTCGTTGTCGAAGAACGCGCGCAGGTCGTCGACGCCGTAGCGCAGCATCGCGAAGCGCTCCACGCCCATGCCGAAGGCGAAGCCGGTGTAGCGCTCCGGGTCGATGCCGACGTTGCGCAGCACGCTCGGATGCACCATGCCGCAGCCCAGCACTTCCAGCCAGCGGGTCGAGCCGTCGGCCTGCTGCCAGGCGATGTCGACCTCCGCGGACGGCTCGGTGAACGGGAAATAGCTGGGACGGAAACGCATCTCGAAGTCGCGCTCGAAGAACGCACGCACGAACTCGGCCAGCGTGCCCTTGAGGTCGGCAAAGCTCGCGTGCTCGTCCACCAGCAGGCCCTCGCACTGGTGGAACATCGGCGTGTGGGTCTGGTCGGAATCGGAGCGGTACACCTTGCCGAGCGCGATCATCCGCAGCGGCGGCGCGTGGCCGGTCATGTAACGCACCTGCACGCCCGAGGTATGCGTGCGCAGCAGGCGCGGGATGCCGCCGCCGTCGGGAGACATGTAGAACGTGTCGTGCATGGCCCGCGCCGGATGGTGCGGCGGGAAGTTCAGTGCCTCGAAGTTGTGCCAGTCGTCCTCGATTTCCGGGCCGTCGGCGAGCTCGTAGCCGAGGCGGCCGAAGATGTCGGCGATGCGTTCCATCGTGCGGCTGACCGGATGCACCCCACCGAGCCCGGCATCGCGCCCGGGCAGGGTGATGTCGATGGTCTCGGTTGCCAGCCGCGCGTCCAGCACGGCGGCGTCCAACGCGGCCTTGCGCGCGGACAGCGCGGCGGTGATGGCATCGCGCGCGCGGTTGATGCCTGCGCCGGCGGCCTTGCGTTCCTCGGCGGGCAGCGCGCCCAGCGATTTCAGCTGCGCGGTCAGGCGCCCGCTCTTGCCGAGCAGCGCCACGCGCAGGGCTTCCAGCGCGTCGGGGGTCGTCGCCGACTCGATGTCGGCCAGCGCCTGCGCGGACAGGGTGTCGATGTCACTCATCGCGATGCCTCAAGGATATTCCGGGACCGCAAAAAGACATGGGGAAGGACTTGCGCCCTTCCCCATGCGTGAACCGCCGGTACCCGGCCGGCACCGCGCACTGCGCGGGCCGGTGGGACGGTTGTGTTACGCCGCCAGAGCGCCCTTCGCCTTCTCGGCCAGGGCCGCGAAGCCCGCCGCGTCGTGCACGGCGATATCCGCCAGCACCTTGCGGTCGAGGGTGATGCCGGCCTTCATCAGGCCGTTCATGAAGCGGCTGTAGCTCATGCCGTTGATGCGGGCCGCCGCGTTGATGCGGGTGATCCACAGCGAACGGAAATTACGCTTCTTCTGCTTGCGGTGGATGTAGGCGTACTGCTGCGCCTTGATGACCGCCTGCTTGGCAACGCGGAACACCTTGTGGCGTGCGTTGTAGTAGCCCTTGGCGAGCTTGAGAACCTTCTTGTGACGGCGGCGCGCCTGCACGCCACGTTTGACTCGTGCCATTGTTCAGCCCTCCTCAGAGATACGGCAGCATGCGGTCCAGACGGCCTGCATCCTCGGCGCGGACGTGATTCGTCTGCCGCAGGTTGCGCTTCCGCTTGGTCGCTTTCTTGGTGAGGATGTGGCTGCGGTTGGCATGACCCGCCTTGTACTTGCCGGAAGCGGTCTTCCGGAAGCGCTTGGCCGCCCCCCGATGGGTCTTGATCTTGATCTTGGACATTGCGAAGTCCCTTGTAGGATCTGTTTGCGACTGACACGGGCGGCGGCCGTCGAGGCCCGCGCTTTCCTTCCTGCCGATGCCGGTGGTTGAGCCATTGTCCCCTGGGGATCGTGGCCGGTCCTGAAAAACGGTAAAGCACCCGGGCGAGCCGGCCGGCCATTATGCAGGGCGCAGGGTGGCCGTGCAAACCCGGGCACTCCAACCCGGCACTGGCTGTTCTTCCGACCGGACCGCCACAGGAGCCTGAGACCAGCGCCGACCGCCCGTGCCCCTCGTTCCGCACCCCGGGGACTCTCCGGGGTCGGCGTGGCGTCCGTCAGCGGGACTGTCGGCGCCATGGATGGCGCCGACAAGCTTCCAGGGACGGATTCACGGCGTGTCCCGCTGACGGATGCCGCGCCGGACCACCCGGGTCGCCCACCCGCCTACCTTCCTCACGTATGCCCCCACGCCCCGAGGACTCCCGCCCGCTCCGCTGCAACCCCCATGGCGTTTGCCTGGGCCGCGGACTCCGCCCCAAGGATCGAACGACAAACGAAAAAGGCGCCTCGCGGCGCCTTTTCGACCACCACATCCGGGACGGCAACACCCGTCCCGAGCGCGGTTACTTCTTCTTCGGAGCAATCATCATCACCATCTGCCGCCCTTCCAGGCGGGGGCGCGACTCGATGACGATGTCCTCGCCGAGATCGGCCTCGATGCGGGCGGCCATCTGCCGGCCCAGCTCCTGGTGACTCATCTCGCGACCACGGAAGCGGATGTTGACCTTGATCTTGTCGCCTTCCTCGATGAAGCCGCGCATCTTCCGCAGCTTGATCTGGTAGTCGCCCTCGTCCGTGACCGGACGGAACTTCACTTCCTTGATCTCGACCTGCTTCGACTTCTTCTTGGCTTCGTTCGCGCGCTTCTGGAGGTCGAACTTGAACTTGCCGAAATCCATGATCTTGCAGACCGGCGGGTCGGCATTCGGCTGGATCTCGACGAGATCGAGACCTTCTTCTTCGGCCATCTGCAGGGCTTCGTCCCGCGAGAGGACGCCGATCATCTCGCCGTCGGAGCCGATCACGCGCACGCGCGGGACACGGATCTCCTGGTTCCTGCGATTCTGCTTTTCCGGGGTGCTGATATTGCAATCTCCAAAGGATTTGAAAGTCCGGCCCTCGACGGCGGGGCGCTGCGGGAAGGATCCGCACGCCCCGGCGGCTCGTCAGCCACCGGGCCCGCGGGCATGCCGGACCGTCCGGCGCACCCTGCGTTCAGCCATCATGCTACTGCGCGTTGCCCGCAGCCAGACGTGAAGCGAAGTCGGCGACCGGCATGCTGCCCAGGTCCTCCCCCGCGAGCGTCCGGACCGCGACCGCTCCGTTCTCCTTCTCGCGGTCCCCCACTACGAGCAGGTACGGCACGCGCTGCAGCGTGTGCTCGCGAATCTTACGGCCGATTTTCTCGTTCCGCAAATCCGCCTCGACCCGGAAGCCTTGATTGGCAAGGGTTTTCCGCACCTCGGCCACATAGTCCGCCTGGGCATCGGTGATGTTCATTACCACCGCCTGCACCGGCGCCAGCCAGGCCGGGAACTGGCCGGCGTGGTGCTCGATCAGGATGCCGATGAAACGCTCCATCGAGCCGACGATCGCGCGGTGCAGCATGACCGGATGGCGGCGCTGGCTGTTCTCGTCGACGTACTCGGCATCGAGCCGCTGCGGCATCATGAAATCCACCTGCATCGTCCCGAGCTGCCAGGTGCGGCCGATGGCGTCGCGCAGGTGGTATTCGATCTTCGGGCCGTAGAACGCGCCCTCGCCCGGCAGCTCCTGCCATTCCACCCCGGACGCGCGCAGTGCCGAGCGCAGCGCCTCTTCGGCCTTGTCCCAGGTGACGTCATCGCCCAGGCGCGATTCCGGGCGCAGGGCGATCTTGATCTGGATGTCCTCGAAGCCGAAATCCGCGTAGACCTTGAGCGCCTGGGCGTGGAAGTCCCGCACCTCGCCTTCCACCTGCGCCTCGGTGCAGAACACGTGGCCGTCGTCCTGGGTGAAGCCGCGCACGCGCAGTATCCCGTGCAGGGCGCCCGAGGGCTCATTGCGGTGGCAGCTGCCGAACTCGCCGTAGCGGATCGGCAGGTCGCGATAGCTGTGCAGGCCCTGGTTGAAGACCTGCACGTGGCCCGGGCAGTTCATGGGCTTCAGCGCGTAGGTCCGCTTCTCGGACTCGGTGAAGAACATGTTCTCCTTGTAGTTGTCCCAGTGGCCGGACTTCTGCCACAGGCTGACGTCGAGGATCTGCGGGCAGCGCACTTCGCCATAGCCGCTGTCGCGGTAGACGCGACGCATGTACTGCTCGACCACCTGCCACAGCGCCCAGCCCTTCGGATGCCAGAACACCAGGCCCGGGGCTTCTTCCTGCAGGTGGAACAGCTGCTGCGCCTTGCCGATGCGGCGGTGGTCGCGCTTCTCGGCTTCCTCGATCCGCTGGATGTACGCCTTGAGCTGCTTCTCGTCGGCCCAGGCGGTGCCGTAGATGCGCTGCAACTGCTCGTTGGCGGCGTCGCCGCGCCAGTACGCGCCGGAGATGCGCAGCAGCTTGAACGCCTTCAGGAAACGCGTGTTCGGCACGTGCGGGCCGCGGCACATGTCGACGTATTCCTGGTGGTGGTACAGCCCCATCGCGGTGATGTCGGCGGGCATGTCGTCGATCAGCCGCAGCTTGTAGTCCTCGCCGCGCGCGCGGAACTCCTCGACTACCTCGTCGCGCGGGGTCATCTTCTTGACCACGTCGTAGTCGAGCGCGATGAGCTCGCGCATGCGCTGCTCGATCGCCTCCATGTCTTCGGGCGTGAACGGGCGCTCGCGCCAGATGTCGTAATAGAAGCCGTCGTCGATGACCGGGCCGATCACCATCTTGGCGTCGGGATACAGCTGCTTGACGGCGTGCCCGACCAGGTGTGCGCAGGAGTGGCGGATGATCTCGACGCCTTCCGGATCCTTAGGCGTCAGGATCTGCAGGGTGGCATCGTGCTCGATGAGGTCGCACGCATCCACCTGGCGGCCATCGACCTTGCCGGCCACGGTGGCCTTGGCCAGGCCCGGGCCGATCGACTGCGCGACCTGCATGACGGTGACGGGGGCATCGAACTCGCGGCGGCTGCCGTCGGGAAGGGTGATGGTGATCATGGGAAGCCGGGATTCGTCTGGGGGATCGGAGTGGAACTGCGGTGCCTGCACGTCGAGCCAGGGCCTGGGCATAAAAAAAGCGCCACGAGGGCGCCGACGGACGGAACCCCGGGTGCTCTAGCGTCGGCAGCGGGTAGTGCCCATGTCGCACGCTCGGCCGGCGTTTCCGCGGGCCACCCTGGTCGGTGAGGTGACTGGAGCGCGATTCTAGCAGCGTTGCACGGCCCCGACAGCACGACGCCCGCGCGGGGCGGGCGTCGGCAGTGGCACATGGTCAGCTCTTGTAGCTGAGCTTGCGATTGATCGCCAATGCCGCGGCGGTGGCCACCGCGCCCGACAGCAGGTAGGCGCCCAGCCACGCCAGCCCGAAGTTCGCGCACAGCCACAACGCCACCAGCGGAGCAAAGGCCGCGCCGATCAGCCAGGCGACGTCCGAGGTCAGCGCCGCGCCGGTGTAGCGGTAGCGGCGGCCGAAGTTCGCGGTCACCGCACCTGCGGCCTGGCCGTAGGACAGGCCCAGCAGCACGAAGCCGATCAGCACGAACGCGGCCTGGCCGACTTCACCACTGGCGAGGATGGTCGGTGCGAAACCGCTGAACATCGCGATCGCAAGCGCCAGGCCGCCGAGCGTGCGTGCGCGGCCGACGCGGTCGGCGATGAAACCGGAAGCGACGATGGCACCCGCGCACAGGAAGGCCCCGACGATCTGGATCACCAGGAACGCCGGAATCGACTGGTCGGAGTACAGCAGGATCCACGACAGCGGGAAGATGGTGACGATGTGGAACAGCGCGTAGCTGCACAGCGCGGCGAACGCGCCGATGAACACGTGCCGGCCCTTGGCCTGGAACAGCTCACGCACAGGGGTCGGCTCGAGTTCAAGCTCGTCCATCTTGTTGCGGTACTCGTCGGCCACCGCCAGCCGCAGGCGCGCGAACAGCGCGACCACGTTGATCGCGAAGGCGACGAAGAACGGATAGCGCCAGCCCCAGGCCAGCAGATCGTCCATGCTCAGACTAGCATAGAGGAACGCGAACACACCCGCGGCGACGATGAAGCCCAGGGGGGCGCCGAGCTGGCCGAGCATCGCGTACCAGCCGCGGCGCTCCTTCGGCGCGTTGAGGGCCAGCAGCGACGGCAGGCCGTCCCAGGAACCACCCAGCGCCACGCCCTGCAGGCTGCGGAAAAGCGCCAGCAACGCGATCGACACCACCCCGAGGCTGCCGTACGTGGGCAGGAACGCGATGCCCGCCGTGGCGGTGCCGAGCAGGAACAGCGAGCTGGTGAGCTTGATGCCCAGGCCCCAGCGCGTCTGCACCTTCATGAACAGTATCGTGCCGAACGGACGCGCGACGAACGCCAACGCGAACACCGCGAACGCCGCGAGCGTGCCCTCCAGGCGATCGAGGAACGGAAAGAAGATCGCCGGGAAGATCAGCGCGGAGGCGATGCCGTAGACGAAGAAGTCGAAGTACTCCGACGCGCGCCCGATCACCACGCCGACGGCGATCTCGCCGGGCGCGATATCGTGGCTGGCCTTGGTGCCATGGTCGTGATCGGACAGGGTGGCATCGGGATGCATGGACATCGACGTTCGACTCGCGGATACGGAACGGAAGGCGCGGGGAGCGTGGCGATGCGGTCCCGCCAGCATCGGCAAGTTTCGCAGCCTTGCCGGCGCGACGCGATGGGACAAAACGTCCAATCGCCGCCGCACGTCGGCGGCACTAGAGTTGCCGGCTCGTGTCACCCGGCCGCAGAACCCATGACCCGTTCCCGATCCATCCTGCGCATTGCAGCCGCCCTCGGGCTCGCCGCACTGCTCTCAGGCTGCAATTCCCTCCTGTTGCTCTCGCCGCCCGGCGACATCGCTGCCCAGCAGGGCAACCTGATCGTCGTGGCCACGGTGCTGATGCTCATCGTCATCGTGCCGGTGATCGTCCTGACCCTGCTGTTCGCGTGGAAGTACCGCGCATCCAACCGCAAGGCCAAGTACACCCCGGACTGGGACCACTCCACCCAGCTGGAGCTGGTGATCTGGGGCGTGCCGCTGCTGATCATCATCGCGCTCGGTGCGATCACCTGGATCAGCACCCACCTGCTGGACCCGTACCGTCCGCTCGAACGCCTGGATGCCAACCGTGCGGTGCCGGAGGACGTCGAGCCGCTCGAGGTGCAGGTGGTGGCGATGGACTGGAAGTGGTTGTTCATCTACCCCGAGTACGGCGTGGCCGTGGTCAACGAGGCCGCGGCGCCGGTGGACCGCCCGATCCGCTTCAGCATCACCTCGTCGTCGGTCATGAACGCGTTCTACGTCCCTGCGCTGGCCGGAATGATCTACGGCATGCCGGGCATGCAGAGCACCCTGCATGCGGTGATGAACGAGCCGGGCGACTACGCCGGCTTCTCGTCCAATTACAGCGGCGCCGGTTTCTCGCACATGCGCTTCCGCTTCCACGGCATGTCCGACGCGGACTTCGACGGCTGGATCGCCGGTGCACGCGAAAGCGGCAAGGCGCTTACGCGCGCCGAATACCTCGCGCTTGAGGAACCCAGCCAGCGGGAGCCGGTGCGCTACTACGCCAACGTCGACGACGGCATGTTCGACATGATCGTCAACCGCTGCGTCGACATCGACCGCCTGTGCATGGACCAGATGATGGCGCTTGATTCCGCCGGCGGAATGGGCCTGCGCGGCCTCGACGCGCTGGCCATCCCGCGCCAGGGCGATGTAAGGAACGGCCCCTACATCTCGGCCGGCGTATGCACCGTCGAGACCGTCGCCCCGCTGCTGTCGTCCGTCGTCGGTGGCCTGCAGGCGCCCTGACGCCTGCCCGTCGCCCGATCGCTACTCCGGAAACTCCAGATGTCCCCTGAACACGGCTTGCCCTATTCCCCCCTTTTCGGTCGCCTGTCGTGGGATTCGGTTCCCATGCTGCACGACCCCATCGTCATGGCGGCGTTCGTCGGCACCGCCGTCGCCGGCATCGCGCTGTTCGCGGTGATCACCAAGTACCGCCTGTGGGGTACGTTGTGGAAGGACTGGTTCACCAGCATCGACCACAAGAAGATCGGCATCATGTACATGGTGCTGGGCCTGGTGATGCTGCTGCGCGGTTTCGCCGACGCGCTGATGATGCGCCTGCAGCAGGCCATGGCCTTCGGTGACAACCTCGGCTATCTGCCACCGCACCACTACGACCAGATCTTTACCGCCCACGGCGTGATCATGATCTTCTTCGTGGCGATGCCGCTGGTGACCGGGTTGATGAACTACCTGGTGCCGCTGCAGATCGGCGCGCGCGACGTGGCCTTCCCGTTCCTCAACAACTTCTCGTTCTGGATGACCACCGCCGGCGCGATGCTGGTGATGCTGTCGCTGTTCCTGGGCGAGTTCGCGGCGACCGGCTGGCTGGCCTACCCGCCGCTGTCGGGCATCGGCTTCAGCCCCGGCGTAGGCGTGGATTACTACCTGTGGGCATTGCAGATCGCAGGCGTCGGCACATTGCTGTCCGGCGTGAACCTGCTGGTGACCATCATCAAGATGCGTGCGCCGGGCATGGACATGATGAAGATGCCGGTGTTCACCTGGACCTCGCTGTGCACCAACGTGCTGATCGTGGTGTCGTTCCCGGTGCTGACCGCCGTACTCGGCCTGCTGACGCTCGACCGCTACCTGGGCACCAACTTCTTTACGTCCGACCTTGGCGGCAACGCCATGATGTACGTGAACCTGATCTGGATCTGGGGCCACCCGGAGGTCTACATCCTGATCCTGCCGTTGTTCGGCGTGTTCTCCGAGATCGTGTCGACCTATTCGGGCAAGCGCCTGTTCGGTTACTCGTCGATGGTCTACGCCACGGTCTGCATCACGGTGCTGTCGTACCTGGTGTGGCTGCACCACTTCTTCACCATGGGCTCGGGTGCCAGCGTCAACTCGTTCTTCGGCATCACCACGATGATCATCTCGATCCCGACGGGCGCGAAGATCTTCAACTGGCTGTTCACCATGTACCGCGGCCGCATCCGTTTCGAGGTGCCGATGCTGTGGACGATCGGCTTCATGGTGACCTTCGTGGTGGGCGGCATGACCGGCGTGCTGCTGGCGGTGCCGCCGGCCGACTTCGTGCTGCACAACTCGCTGTTCCTGGTCGCGCACTTCCACAACGTGATCATCGGTGGCGTGGTGTTCGGACTGTTCGCGGCGATGACCCACTGGTTCCCGAAGGCGTTCGGCTTCAAGCTCGACGACTTCTGGGGGAAGATGTCGTTCTGGTTCTGGCTGTCGGGTTACTGGGTCGCGTTCACCCCGATCTACATCCTCGGCCTGATGGGCGTGACCCGTCGCCTGAGCCATTTCGAGGATCCGTCCTACCAGATCTGGTTCCAGATCGCGCTGGTCGGTGCGGTGCTCATCGCGATCGGCATCGCCTGCTTCCTGATCTGCATCTACGTCAGCTTCCGCAAGCGCGAACAGCTGCGCGACGTCACCGGCGATCCGTGGGATGGACGTACGCTGGAATGGTCGACCTCGTCGCCGCCGCCGGACTACAACTTCGCGTTCACCCCGGTGGTGCACGACAACGACGCCTGGACCGACATGAAGGCGCGCGGCTTCAAGCGCCCGACCACCGGTTTCACCGCGATCCACATGCCGAAGAACACCCCGGCAGGCGTGGTGCTGTCGCTGCTGGCCACGATCTGCGGGTTCGGGCTCATCTGGCACGTGTGGTGGCTGGTGGGGGTGAGCTTCCTGGCCGTGGTCGCCTACGCGATCTGGCACAGCTTCAACTACGACCGTGATTTCCATATCCCCGCCGACGAGGTCGCGGCGACCGAGCTTGCCCGCACCGAACAACTGAAGAACGTCCATGTCTGAAACGATCGCCATGACCCGTGAGGACGGCTCGCCCGTGTTCCTCGATACCGGTGCCAGGCACCACCCCGAGAACGGGACGCTGCTGGGCTTCTGGATCTACCTTCTCAGCGACCTGATGATCTTCGGCGCCCTGTTCGCCACCTACGGCGTGCTCGGCCGCTCGTACGCGGCGGGCCCGTCGGGTGCGGACCTGTTCGACCTGAGACTGATCGCGGCCAATACGGCGATCCTGCTGGTGTCGTCGATCACCTACGGCTTCGCGATGATCGCGATGCAGCGCCGGCAGTCGAAGACGGTGATCGGCTGGCTGGCCGCCACGGGCGTCCTCGGCCTCGCGTTCCTGGCCATCGAGATCTACGAGTTCTGGCACCTGATCTCGCTTGGCGCCGGCCCGCAGCGCAGCGCGTTCCTGTCCGCGTTCTTCGCCCTCGTCGGCACCCACGGCATCCACGTGCTGTTCGGCGTGATCTGGCTGGTGGTGCTGTGCGTGCAGGTGCGCAAGCACGGGCTGACCCGCGCCAACACCCGCCGCATCGCCTGCCTGTCGCTGTTCTGGCATTTCCTCGACGTCGTGTGGATCGGCGTCTTCACCTTCGTCTACCTGATGGGAGTCCTGCCATGAGTGGCAAGAGCGGACACGCCGGAAGCGACCACGGCACCCTGGACCCGCCCGAGAACCACCTCGAGGACGGCATTCCCCACGTCACCGCCAGGGAGTACCTCACCGGCTTCGTGCTGGCGGTCATCCTCACCGCGATTCCATTCTGGCTGGTGATGGGCGACGTTCTGCAGAACACCACCATCACCACGCTGGTGCTGCTCGGCTTCGCCGCGGTGCAGGTGGTCGTGCACATGATCTACTTCCTGCACATGAATCCGAAGTCCGAAGGCGGCTGGAACCTGCTGGCGCTGATCTTCACGCTGGTGCTGCTGGTGATCGTGCTCGCCGGCTCGCTGTGGGTCATGCACCACCTCAACACCAACATGATGCCGGGCCCGCACGACATGGAAGAGATGCTGCGGAACCTGCAATGAGCCCGGCCCCGGCCGCCAATGCCGCACCCGCGCGGCCGCGGCGGCCGGTGCTTCGCTTCGTCTTCGCCGCCGCGCTTGCGGCGGCTTTCGTCTGCTTCGTCGCGCTGGGCACCTGGCAGCTGCAGCGCATGGCCTGGAAGGACGCGCTGATCGCCCGCGTCGAGGCCCGGGTGCACGCCGAACCGGTCGACCCGCCCACGCGAGCGCGCTGGGATGCGATCACGGCAGAGAACGACGAGTACCGCCGCGTGCGCGTGCGTGGCGAGTGGCTGGACGTCGCGCCGGCACGCACGCAGGCGGTGACCGGGATCGGTGCCGGCTGGTGGCTGCTGTCGCCACTGCAGACAGCATCCGGCGACGTCGTGCTGGTCAACCGCGGCTTCGTGCCGGCGGGCACGGATGTGGCCGCGCCGGCGCCAGGGCCTGCGGAGGTTGTGGGACTGCTCCGCCTGCCCGAGGTGGGCGGGGGTTTCCTCCGCGACAACGACCCCGCCGCGGATCGCTGGCATTCGCGCGACGTCGCCGCCATCGCCGCCACACGGGGATTGCCGGCGGACCGGGTCGCGCCCTACTTCATCGATGCCGATCACGATCCGGCCCGCGCCGGCTGGCCGCGCGGCGGCCTCACCGTGGTGAAGTTCCGCGACCACCACCTGCAGTACGCGCTCACCTGGTTCGCGATGGCGCTGCTGACGCTGGTGGCCGGCGCCTGCCTGTTCGTGCTGGAACGCCGTTTCCGGCACCATCGCGGACAGTCTTCCGAGGAGCCTTCCGATGTCCGACCGCGCACGGGCCGGTGACGCGGTCGCGGACCTTCTGCCCACCGGCCTGACCGGCACCCCCGACCACGCCGGGCTGCGCAGCATGCAGCAGCTGATCCAGCTGCGATGGATCGCCACCGTCGGCCAGGTGGCGGCGATCCTCGTCGTGCATTTCGGATACGGCATCCGGCTGCCGCTGCAGGCGATGTTCGCCGTGCTCGGCGTGCTGGTGGTATTCAACCTGTTGAGTCTTGCGTGGTGGCATGGCCGCAGCCGGATCACCGGCCTCGCGCTGCTGGTGGCGCTGCTGGTGGACGTGGCCTCGCTGACCGCGCAGCTGCATCTCAGCGGCGGCCTCAGCAATCCGTTCCTGTTCCTGTACCTGCTTCAGGTGGCGCTGGGCGCGGTGCTGCTGCGCTCGCCCTATACCTGGCTGGTGGCCGCGGCGACCGCGCTCGGCGTGGTGCTGCTGGTCATGTTCCCCGGGCCCACCCAGGTGCCGGTCGATCCCGCCGACGGCCTCGCCGATCCCTATGTACAGGGCCTGCTGGTGTGCTTCGGGCTGATGGCGGCGCTGCTGGTGGTGTTCGTCGCGCGTATCGAGCGCATCCTGCGCGAGCGCGCGGCACGCCTGGCCGCCCTGCGCCAGCGCGCGGCGGAAGAAGAGCACATCGTGCGCATGGGGCTGCTGGCAAGCGGTGCCGCGCACGAGCTCGGCACGCCGCTGTCGACCCTTGCGGTGATCCTGCGTGACTGGCAGCACCTGCCGCTGTTCGCCTCGGAGCCGGAACTGCGCGAGGACGTCGCGGAGATGGAAGCGCAGGTACTGCGCTGCAAGGCGATCGTCACCAATATCCTGCTGGCGGCCGGAGAGATGCGCGGCGAGGCGCCACGCGAGACCACCCTGCACGCGTTCCTCGACGGCATGGCCGGGGAATGGCAGCGCTCGCGGCCGGTGCGCAGCTTCGAATACCACAACCGCTGCGAGCAGGATCCGCCGCTGGTCTCCGAGCCCGGCCTGCGGCAGATGGTCTTCAACGTGCTCGACAACGCGCTGGAAGCGTCGCCGGACCACGTCGCGCTCGACGTGGCCTGCGTCGGCAACGAACTGGTGATCGAAGTGGCCGATTCCGGCAGCGGATTCGACCCCGCGATCCTCGAGCGCCTGGGCACGCCCTACAACTCCAGCAAGGGTGAACCGGGCCGCGGGCTGGGTCTGTTCCTGTCGGTCAACGTGGCCCGTACACTCGGTGGGCGGCTGTCCGCCCGCAATCGCCCGATGGGCGGCGCCGTGGTGACGATGGTGCTGCCGCTGTCGGCGCTGGCCCTCGAGGAGCAGGACACCGATGACGAATGAATCCACCCGCAGGCTGCTGATCGTCGAGGACGACGCCGCCTTCGCGCGCACGCTTGCGCGGTCCTTCCAGCGCCGCGGCTATACGGTGCGTTCCGCCGCCAGCCTGGACGACGTGCCCGCGGCGCTGCATGAGTTCGCGCCCACCCATGCGGTGGTCGACCTCAAGCTTGCCAACGGCAGTTCCGGGCTCGCCTGCGTGCAGGCATTGCACGCGCACGATGCGGACATGCTGATCGTGGTGCTGACCGGTTATGCCAGCATCGCCACTGCGGTGGAGGCGATCAAGCTCGGCGCCTGCCACTACCTGGCCAAGCCGTCGAACACCGACGACATCGAAGCGGCCTTCGATCGGGCGCAGGGCACCGTGGACGTGGAACTGACCGCGCGCACGTCGTCGATCAAGACGCTGGAGTGGGAACACATCCACCAGACCCTGGCCGAAACCAACTTCAACATCTCCGAGGCCGCGCGCCGATTGGGGCTGCACCGCCGCACGCTGGCGCGCAAGCTGGAGAAGCAGCGGGTGAAGTGAGAGTGGTGGCAGGTCGGGACGCTGACCCTCTCCCGCGTGCGGGGCGCAGCTTCGCAGGATTGCCGGTCTGGCGGGCCAGGCCGCCGATGGGTGACAGCCAGGGGTGGGCGCGCATCCAGGATGCTTCGACATCTGGGCCCTTCTCCCGCGTGCGGGTGAAGGTGGCCCGAAGGGCCGGATGAGGGCATCCGTCGCGTCAGGTTACACCGCTGAAATCACGCAGAACCTCCACCGGCACACCCACCCGCCTGCACGCGCGTGGTGCCACGCCATCGGGCAACGCCATGCGGAACAGCGGTGCCGCGGCCCGCAGTGCACTGGCGCACGCGCGGTGGCGCGCCCGCTGGAGCGGCCCGATCTCCAGCAGCGCCTCCGCCCACGGCGGCAGCAACGCGGCACCCGCACCGAGGAACAGTTCGCGCGAGAGCGTCGCCCCCGGCACCGGCAGGCGCACGTCGCGCAGCACCGCCAGCACTTCGCGCGAGCGTGCGTCGTAGCGCAACTCCGGCCGCACGCGCGCGAAATAGGCGGCGACGCGGGCAGCATCGGCCGGCACATCGCACGCACCCAGCGCCTCCGCCACGCGGCGCGTCTCATCGTAGTACCGATCCCCGAAGCCGGCAGGACCCGGCAGGCCGGCGTACGCATTGAAGCCCTGCAGGAAGGCGTACGCCTCGGTCACATGCACCCAGGTCAGCAGTTCCGGATCGTCGGCCGCGTACGCCACGCCATCGGCGGTCTCGCCTCGCACGCGGGTGTGGATGGCGGTGACGCGGCGGATCAGGCGTTGCGCCTGCTCCGTGCCGGCGAAGGTGGTGCCGGCGACGAACGCGGTCGTGCGCCGCAGCCGCCCGACCAGGTCACCGCGGAAATCCGAATGGTCCCAGACGCCTGCCAACGCCCGCGGGTGCAGGGCCTGCAGCATCAGCGCGCACAGGCCACCGGCCAGCATGCCCGGGAAGTCCGCATGCACGCGCCACGTCACCGATTGCGGGCCGAACAGCCCGGGATCGCCCGGTGGATGGTCGTAATCGATGCCGCTTTCCCCGCGCGGGAACACGCCCAGCACCCAGCGGCGGATGGCGGCGGCTGCCGGTGTGGCGAACGGGAGTGCGGGACGCTGCATGGCTGCATCGTATCGGCAGCGCTCGACCGTCGGCGGACTGGCGCCTGACCGGCTGCGCGCTGGAGTCCGGCCCCGGACGCGAAAAACCCCGGCTTTCGCCAGGGTTCCGTTCCAAAAACACCACTCAAGCTGTTGTTTTTGGTGGGCGGTACAGGGTTCGAACCTGTGACCCCTACCATGTCAAGGTAGTGCTCTACCGCTGAGCTAACCGCCCGATGCCTCGCCATCCGGCAAGGCCGCGAATTCTAGCCCGCGCCAGCGCAGCCGGCAAGCGGAATCGTCATCGCGCGGCGGCGGCTCCTCCCAGCGTGGCTTCCTTCAGTCGCCTGATCTGGTCGCGCACCTGCGCCGCGTCCTCGAACTCCAGGTCACGCGCATGCTGGTACATCTTCTGCTCGAGCTCGCGCAGCTTTGCCGCCGCCTGCGAGGCATCCAGGCGCGCGTAATCCTCGCCCTGCTCGGCCACCTTGCGACCTCGGCCCCGCCCCTTTTTCTCCAGCGCGGAATCGGCGCGCGCGCCCTCCATGACGTCCATGATCGCGCGCTGCACCGACTTCGGGGTAATGCCATGCGCCTCGTTGTACTCGACCTGCTTCTGGCGACGGCGGTCGGTTTCGTCCAGCGCCGCCTGCATCGAGCGGGTCACCGAATCGGCATACAGGATCGCTTTGCCGCGCAGGTTGCGCGCGGCACGGCCGATGGTCTGGATCAGCGAGCCGGCCGAACGCAGGAAGCCTTCCTTGTCGGCATCGAGGATCGCCACCAGCGACACCTCGGGCATGTCCAGGCCCTCGCGCAGCAGGTTGATGCCCACCAGCACGTCGAACTGGCCCAGCCGCAGGTCACGGATGATCTCCACGCGCTCGACGGTGTCGATGTCGGAGTGCAGGTAGCGCACGCGCACGCCGTGCTCGGCGAGGTACTCGGTGAGGTTCTCGGCCATCCGCTTGGTGAGCGTGGTGATCAGCACGCGGTCACCCATCGCCACGCGCAGGTGGATCTCGCCGAGCACGTCGTCGACCTGGGTCGCGACCGGGCGGATCTCCACCTCCGGATCGATCAGCCCGGTCGGGCGCACCACCAGTTCGACCACCTCGCCTTCGGACTTCTCCAGTTCGTACTTGCCGGGCGTGGCGGACACGAAGATCATCCGCGGCGCGCGCTCCTCCCATTCCTCGAAGCGCAAAGGCCGGTTGTCGAGTGCCGACGGCAGGCGGAAACCGAAGTCGACCAGCGTCTCCTTGCGCGCGCGGTCGCCGCGGTACATGCCACCGATCTGCGGCACGGTGACGTGCGATTCGTCGAGTACCAGCAGCGCATCGGGCGGCAGGTAGTCGAACAGCGTCGGCGGCGGCTCGCCCGGGCCACGGCGGGTCATGTGTCGCGAGTAGTTCTCGATGCCGTTGCAGTAGCCGACCTCGGCCATCATCTCGAGGTCGAACTGGGTGCGCTGCGCCAGCCGTTGCGCCTCCACCAGCTTGTTCTGCGCGTACAGCTCTTCCAAGCGCTCCTTGAGTTCGACCTTGATCGACTCGACCGCGGTCAGCACGCTCTCGCGCGTGCTGGCGTAGTGGGTCTTCGGGTACACGGTGAAGCGCGGGATCTTCCGCTGCACCTCGCCGGTCAGCGGATCGAACAGGCTGAGGTTCTCGATCTCGCCGTCGAACAGCTCGATGCGCAGCGCCTCCATCTCCGATTCCGCCGGATGCACATCGATCACCTCGCCGCGCACGCGGTAACTGCCGCGACGCAGCTCGGTGTCGTTGCGGGTGTACTGCAGCTCGGTGAGATGGCGGATCAACGCGCGCTGCTCAATGCGCTCGCCGCGCGCCAGGATCAGCCGCAGCTTGAGGTAGTCCTCCGGGTCGCCGAGGCCGTAGATCGCCGACACCGTGGCCACGATCAACGCGTCCGGGCGCGAGAGCAGCGCCTTGGTCGCCGAGAGCCGCATCTGCTCGATGTGCTCGTTGATCGAACTGTCCTTCTCGATGAAGGTGTCCGACGACGGCACATAGGCCTCGGGCTGGTAGTAATCGTAATAGCTGACGAAGTACTCGACCGCGTTGTGCGGGAAAAACGACTTGAATTCGCCGTAGAGCTGCGCGGCCAAGGTCTTGTTCGGCGCCATCACCAGCGTCGGCTTCTGCACCGCCTGGATCACGTTGGCGATCGTGTAGGTCTTGCCGGAGCCGGTCACGCCCAGCAGCGTCTGCCGCGCCAGCCCCGACTGGAAGCCATCGATCAGGCGCGCAATCGCCTGCGGCTGATCGCCGGCCGGCGAGTACGGGGACACCAGCTTGAAGGGTTCGCGACTCTGGCTCATCGGGGGGACCGGCGGAAAGCACCCAGTTTAGACCCGCGCCCCGCGAGGGTGCATGACCGGCCACGGAACGCGATGGGAGGCGCAGGCCATGCTGACCGGATAAGGACCACTCTTTACGTTCGAGCCCGAGGCGCAATGCCTCGACCCTTCTCCCGCAAGCGGGAGAAGGTGGCCCGAAGGGCCGGATGAGGGCATTTCCTACAGCCCGTCCTTCCCACTGCCGATAGCCCGGCCCTGCCGCCTCGCCCCATCCTTCCGCCCTCGACATGCGGCACGGAGGCCGGTGCGATGAAGCGCAGCAATGCGGGCGCCACCCTGATCGAAATAATGACCGTGCTGACGGTCCTCGCCGTCTTCCTGAGCGTCGGTCTGCCGGCCTTCAGCGACACCCTGACCCAGCTGCGCGTGCAGACCGCCATGCACCGTATCAGCGCCGATCTGGCGGCGGCCCGCAGCATCGCCATCGCGCGCCGCAGCCAGTTGGTGGTCTGCCCACGCAGCGCCGACCATCGTTGCCGTGACGACTCCGACTGGACCCTGGGCTGGATGTTCTTCCTCGACCCCGACGGCAACCGGCAACCGGATGCCATGGCGGACATCCTCGGCAGCCGCGAGGCCATGCCGCGCGGCGTGACCGTCACCGCCACCCGCCTTTACCTGCGCTACCAGCACGACGGCCGCAGCGCGCACAGCAACCAGACCGTGCGGCTCTGCGCAGGCGAGCAACTGGCGGGCACCGTCGTCGTCAACAACCTCGGTCGCGTGCGCAGTGCGCGGCCGCAACAGCCGACCGACTGCCCACGCTGAGAACGCGAACGAGGAACACCCCGGCCCCATCTTCGGATGGGCGCACAGCCCGGCTACCTGGACCCGAAAAAGCAGAAGGCCACGGAGATCCGCGGCCTTCTGCATCATCTGGCGCCCGAAGTTGGACTCGAACCAACGACCCCCTGATTAACAGTCAAGTGCTCTAACCGGCTGAGCTATTCGGGCGGGGACGCGTATTGTAGTGGCTCCATCATCCCGGTCAAGCGAGCCGGGCGGCCCATGAGGGGATGCGCTAGGGCACCAGCGTCCCGAACTGGCATTCGTCCACCGTACCTGCCGAATGTGATTTCACTCCGGCCTGGTTGATGCGGAGGATGCCGCAACGATCGGATGCCTGCGGCCCACCGGGAACCGGCGTGGCGACCAGCCGGAAGGCGTTCTGGCTCTGGTCGGACAGCGCGATTCCGTAGAACGCCGTTCCCTGGCGCGGCGACTGCGTCGGCGCGGTGAACCCGACGTAGGTGTTGTTGACCGTGTGGAAGCGTTCAGCCAGCTGCGCGTACTCGACCAGATCCGCCTTGGCCTGGCCACGACGCGATTTGCGCACCTGCTCCTGGTAGGACGGATACGCGATGGCGGCGAGGATGGCGATGACTGCGACCACCACCATCAGCTCGATCAGCGTGAAGCCCCGTTGCGGTCGGCGCGGATGTCCAAGGCGTCGACCTGTGATCGAACGGATCATTGGATCTGCCTCCAGGACTGCCGACCGCACGGATAGGGAAGGTAAAGAGGGTCCACCAGCCCTGCGACCGTTACCGTCATCCAGCAGCCCGCTGCCGGCGGATTCGGTGGGAGGCCAGGCGCTGTTGGATCGGGAACCGGAGGCGACAGCCGCGGGAGCACGTTGACGCCCACGTCCTTGACCGGCGCGGTGCCCCGGGTGTTGAGTGAAACGGACGCCGTGCCCTCGGGCGGCGACGCTCCGTCCGGTGCGCCCCAACGGGCTGCCGACAGACCTGCGGCACCGCTCCGTGCGTTCAGGCCGAACAGCCAGTTCAGACCCGCGGTCGCACAACCGGTCCCACCCGCGTTCGGCACGTAGGTCGGCATGAACACCACACCCGACGCGATTCGCGGATTACCCACGAAACGCTCTCCCGTGGGGAGATCGACGTACCAGCCCCTCGACGCTAATGGCGTGGCCACCACGTCCAAGGAGCGATCGCTGGCAACCGTTTGCCCGACGAGATGGCTACGGGTCAGCGTGGAGGTGGCTGGACCGTTGACGGGATCGTTGACGGCGTAGAGCGACTGCATGGACGTGTCGGTTGGGTCGCCATTGAAGGAGAAGCTCCCCGTGCCGAAATACAGCATCACGCCGCCGCCCGGGCCGGTGGCCGCCGTCATTCCACCGGTGATTGGTTGTCTGTACACCACTCCCCCCTCGGTGTGCTCGCGCGTGGTAAAGACGGGGGTTGTCAGGGTGCTGTTGGTCGTATCCAGCAGGTCGAACTTCCAGATGGCTCCCTTCTGGTCAGCGGCGTAGACCGTGTCGGCAAAGCCATCACGCACCCAGTCGCCGGGGGAGGCGCCCTTGCGATCCAGGACGACGATGTTGCCCAGCCCGTTGACCCCGGGGGGCGCGCCGGACTCCACTGCCTCGATCATCCGGACCGGCGAGGTACCGCTCAGATCCGCAATGAAGAGTACGGCCCGCCCATTCTTGCTGTTGTAGCCATTTCCGAAGATGGCGTACCACCTCACGTTGGTCCCGATCTTGACCGGAACCACGACCGGGCGACCGAGCACGAAGCCGATGTTGTCCCGCACCGTTTGCGGCAGCGAGGTGTTGAGATCGCTGATCTCCCACAGCCGGCTGGATGCGCCGAAACTACCGGGGCTGGAAACGTCGAGCGCGAATACGCTGCGGCCGCCCGCGCCCGAGGTGGCAACCAATGCAGTCCTCCAGTCCGAACTGGCGTTGCAGGAGGTGCCGCAGATGTCCGATACCGTGACCGGGCCATCCACGTAGTAGCGGTGGTCGAACTTCTGGTCGGCGCCGTTGGCCGGGTTGTAGGGGAAAAGCAGGTTCCCCATGTGTCCGAGCGCGGTCGTCGGTATATAGGCGAACTCCTGCCGCCCGCCATTCGAAGTCACGGTGCCGTCCGCACTCATCCCGCCGTTGAACGCATGCAGCATCCCGTCGTTGGCGCCCACGTACACCATGTAGCCGCGCGAGGACTTGTTCTGGAGATAGCTGGCGTAACTGGTGCCGATGGCACCGCCCAGGGACCGATAGCCGTAATCGTCCCTCGGCGAGCTCACCACGGGGTTTGAATTGACGATGTCACCCAGCAAAGTGGTGCGATCACGAAGGAATCCGCCATTCTGTTCTTCGAGGGTGACGTCGCCCATGAGGTACCTGACGGCGCTGCCCGCGTCCGCACCCAGCGCCGTCAGTTCCGTGTCGCTGCAGCGCGACATGCCCGGATAGAGCTCGTTCGACTTGGTGCACAGGTCGGAAAGATTCAGATTCCCGGCGTTGAACTGGTGAACCGTTGCACCACGGCCGAAGTAGGTCTGGCTGGAACGGATGGCATGGCCGGGGAAGCGCGTGCTTGCCTCCCACGCGAACTGCTGGACGATGGCATTCGATCCGGTGCTCATCGACAGGCGCGTGGCGCTCAGCTTGCCGGACCAGTCGGTTCCTTCGTTGAGTGCTTCGTACTCGGGAGTCACGGACAGCGAGCCAGTGCCGACCCGGGCCCCGGTCAACGCCAAGGTGCCCGACGGCGAGGAACCCGCGGCCACCGTCAGCAGGATCCGCCGCATGGCCGCGGTGATTGCTGCCGGCGTGGTCGCATTGATCATTTCGCCACGGCTGTTGAGGGTCGCATGCCACATCTCATCCACAGCGTTGGGATGCATGTCCTGAGGCGCCACCCAGCCGGGGTGGACGGTGAACGGATCCGGCGAGACCACCCACGGCATCTCCGGATCGGGAAGGTACGTCACCCCGTACATCCGCCCCAATGTCCCCAGGGTAATGCCATAGAAATTCATGTGGAGATTGCGCTGGCAATCCAGGCGGGGATCCGGCGAGGGGCCGGCACAGGCAGCTGGAACCGGCACGGCGTTCGCCTCGATATCCGGTCGCAGGCTCTGCGAGTAGTACGGCACCACGATATCGGCCATCGTGTTCGAAAAATTGTCGGCGAACGGCGGGCCCATGCCCCCGTCCGCGTTGTCATAATCGGTGGGGCTGTTACCTTCCTCGTTGATGTAGCCGTCGGTGAAGAGCATGCCCGCATTCCGCTGGCACGACAGCTGCACGGGCGCGTTCGAACCCGTCCGCTTGAACTGTTCGCCGAGGTGACGCACCGCACGTCGATTGGGCGTGGAACCACTGGCCCGCAACGCGTAGATGTCGTTGAACAGAGCCTGCCTCTGGGTCAGGTTGCTCATGTCACGCATCGTGACATTGCTGCGATCATTGATGCGGAACCAGCCAACGCTCATGTTGTTGACCGCGACGAGGGAATTCGTCAAACCCGAGATCAATGCTTCCCGACGCGTACGGTAGAAGGTGAACCAGTTCGCGAAGTTCTGTATCGCAGCATCGTATTGAGCCGGGGAGGCATAGTTCTCCGGCCTGATCTCGTAGCGGTACAGGGTGGTGTTCGGCGGACCTCCGACCGGATTCACGATCTGCAGAGGGGTCGCGGTGTAGCCGGGCGAAGTCGAACTCGTCAGGTAGTAAGTGGCGGGGAAATAGCTGAACCCAACCAGGCAGTTCTGCGAAGCGGTGATGTCTTGAGTATGCGTGTTCCAACCTCCGCCCCTATGCAGATTGCCACAGTCATTCCCACCCGAAAACCGCGTCCCTGCGGGAATGAGCATGTCCTGGCGTACAGTGAAGCGCCAGTCACCGTCGTCTCTCTCCAGGTCCTGTGTGAGGTCGATCGTATGGTTCAGCTTGTTATTGCTACCGGCGGGGCGAGGATCCACCGGCGCATTGGTGGGATCGACTACCAAGTAGTCGCTGCCGTCGGCCCGCTTCCAAGGTACGTAATTGACTGCTGGATTGAAGTACGCCGGATTGAATTCGTGCGAACGGGCAAACCCGAAGTTGGGGACGGGAGGGATGCGATTCTGCTGGTTGTTCCTGCCGGGGTAGGCAAACACCATCAGGAAGTTTGTGGTGTTATTGAGGCCTTCCCCATAACCGAAGGCCGTCCCGTTCGCACGATAGAAGCGGCGCTGACCGCCACTGGTTTCCCGTGCCCACGTAAACGTTCCGTCCCGCGTGTTGTTGAGCGTCTCCCAATTCATCGAACCCGAATCGTCGAGCGCCATGATGAAGGACGGCGGGATCTGCACCTGGGTGTTCATCGGCGCCTGCGCCAGGGCCGCACCAGGGCGTGCCTGCGCGCCGAACACCGAATGCATCAGCCAGCCACCTCCGCCGAGCGCGGCCATCAATCCCGCGACTGCCAAGGTCTTTGCCGGAAGCCTCATCATCCTATCCTCAGAGCTTGAACACGGTGTCGAGCGCAGCAGCGGTCGTTGGCGCGGGCGCGCCGGTCTGGTTCGGCAGGTCGGTTTCGTACCCGCTGATCTGGTACATCATGATTGGACTGCTTTCGCCGAGTGGACCCACGCCCATGGCGATGGTGCTTTCGCCGACCACACACTCGTCGATCTTGCGTACGTTGACGACCGGCGCCTCCGCGAGGGTTCTGGCGCCCACCCACACACCGGAGTCGTGGCCGTCATCGCAGCGATATGAAATCGTCACGGCGGAAAGTCTGTCGGTGCAGCTGTGCGGCCTGCGGTTCTCGAGATCCTCGATGTTGCATTCCACGTTCCGTACAAGACCTTCCACGCGCTGGAAGGCCTGGTTCACGGCGTTGTAGTTCGCGGCCATCCGCTCCTGCATGCCCGCAACCTGCATCGCCACCAGGCCGATCAGCGCCAGCAGGATGAGCATGATCAGTGCGATGTAGAGCACCGCGCCCCGCTGTTGCCGGAGGGAGGGTGGACGGCGCGACAGAGTCGATCTGGACATGGTCAGTTACCGAAAAGTCGGTTGCGTAGCGCGATGGTGGTTTCGTAGCTCGCGCGGAAGCGGCCGTCGCTGGTGGCCGGCGGCGCGAAAATGGTTCCCAGCACCCGCGGGTGACTGGAGGCGTCGGCGATCTCCGGCGCGGCGGCGCGCTGTGGGCTCCGCATCAGCAGGCCGACCTGGACGAGGCCGACGCGACGCCATTCGTTGGCGCGCGCCGCATCGTTGCCGGCACTGGCAAGCAGCGTGGTGGCCGTGTTCTGGGTGGTGATGTTGCCGACCGGCGGGGTCGTCGCACCGAGCTGGGGGGTGGCGTCCTGCCCGAATAGGAGCTGCAGGCTTTCCACTCCTTCGACGAGTTCCTCGGGCGTTCCATACCCGCCCGTCGAGTTCGCACGTGCACGATGGAGCGCCGGTTCCCCGACGGCGTTGAGCCCGACGTAATAGACGATCGAGTTGGCGCGGTACAGCAGCGTCTGCCCGGACGGATGGGCGGTATAGCGCCCGACGAGAGCCGTCGTCGGCGAAACGAGCGCGCTGCTTACGCTGACCTGGCCACTGCTGCCGGTGCCGGGAAAGACGGACGCATGCGAGCAGTCGGCTACGCCGTACAGGGTCGGCGCGGTCACCCCCTCCTCGGTCAGCCCCAGCCAACCGGCGGCGGGGAAGTTCAGTACCTCCGCACCCGCGCTGCCGGTGATCCCGGTGACAGGGGTGCCACGGCCACCGAAGTAGCGCAGGACCAGCACGTCGCTGCCGGCAACCGGCGCCAGATCCGAAATCGCTGTCGGAAGGGCGGGATTCCACCCACTGCTGGCACCCCCTATCGTGACCGTCTGTCCCGGCGCCGTGCCCGTGGCCTCGTAGCCCTGCACCGAGACCGAGAAGTTCAGAGGGTGGGTCAGGGCAAGGCCGGTGCCCAGGTGGACCTGCAATCCCTCCGTCGGGTCCTTCACCCAGTGCGCCTGGTCGTTGACGCAACCGAAATGCCCGCCGAGGCGGATGTCGCGTTGCAGGAAATCGAGCGCGAAGCGACCGTTTTCCTGCACGCGCGACATGCCCTCGGAAAGCTGGTAGGCGGTGCGCGACGCACTGAAGACCTGCACGAGCCCGAGCACGAGCAGGCTGCCGATCAGCAGCGCGATCAGCAACTCGATCAGCGATACACCCTTGGCTGCATAGGTTCGCGTCACAGTACGGTCCCCACCTGGAAGGTCGTGGTGGACGGGCCCAGCTCGAGCCGCTCGCCCCAGCTCAACGTCACCACCACGTCCCGGTTGTTGTAGGTCACGGTTGCCCGTGCCTGGTCCCCCAGCGCCGCGAACACCTGGCATTGCCAGCGCGCGACGTTCTGTTCGATGGTCACCGTGCCCACGGCACGGCCGCAGGTCCTCGAGGTCACCTCTCCCGGCTCGAAACTGGCCCCTGCCGGGCCTGCGTACCACGCCGCGGCGTAGTGGTTGGAACGCATCTGGTCGAGCAGGTCGTAAGCCAGGTTGGTGGCCTGCGTCCGGTAGTTCGCACTCTGGGTGTAGCGCAGGTTCAAGGTCTGCAGCAGCGCGAACCCGAGCAGCCCCAGGGCCAGGATCACCAAGGCGATGAGGACCTCGAGGAGGCTGAAACCACCGGCATGGCGATGGTTCGCGCGGCGGACGATGCCGTACCGGTTCATGCGCAGTTCTCCTTGGTCACGCGCGGCGTCCCCGATGGGCCCAGTACGAGCTTGCGCACCAGCAACTGCCCTGTGCTGCAGGACGTCGGCTTGAACTCGATGGTCCGTTCGCTGGCATCGTCGTTGCGCAGGCGACCGCGCTGGTCGAAGCGGATGGTTTTCGCCTGCGGGTTGCCCGCGGGGGAGGTGCCGGTGAATGACAGCTTCGAATTGGCCTGGGAGAAACGGACCACGCGCTCGCCGGAGTCCAGTTGCCCGTCGCCATCGGTGTCGATCCAGACCAGCCAGCCGTCCGACCATTCACCATCACAAGCTGTCCCGGCGCGGCTTGTGCAGATCGCCGCGCCGTTCGGGTTGCGCATGGCCTCGGAGCGCGCGAGGGAGATGCTCGCCTGCAGCTCGTTGGTGGCGGTGGCCACGCGGTTCGAGCGCATGGTCGACTCGAAGCTCGGAAACGCGATGGCGGCGAGGATCGCCACGATGGCCACGGTGACCATCAGCTCCACCAGCGTGAAACCCCTGTTGCGCATTGCGCGCTCCCCTTGCCCGCATGGGGCCCCGGGGTAGCCTAGCCGTCCGACTGGCCGCCGCAAGTCGGGTGGGGACGAGCGGTCGGAATGGGGGGATGGGCGTCCGGGAGCAGCTGTCCGAGGCAGCCTGTTGGCTCACGCACGCATCGGCCCGTCACTGCCTCCCGATGCCTGCCCTCACCCGCCCCTTCGGGGCACCCTCTCCCGCGCGCGGGAGAGGAGTTCAAGGCGTCAGACCACCACCTCGTAACACGGCCGGTACTGCCCGGAGATCTTCATCCGGCGCTGCGCGACGAAGGCCTGCAGAAGCGCGTCGAGTGCCTGCATGAAGTCCGGGTCGCCGTGGATCTGGAACGGACCGAACTCCTCCACCCGGCGCATGCCGTCTTCCTTGACGTTGCCGGCCACGATGCCCGAGAACGCGCGACGCAGGTCGGCGGCGAGTTCGTGCGGCTTGCGGCCGCGGTGCAGGTTCAAGGACGCCATCGCCTCGTGCGTGGGCACGAACGGCTGCTGGAATTCCAGCGGAATCGTCATCGACCAGTTGAAGTAGAACGAGTCCTTCTGCTCGATGCGGTGTGAGCGCACGCGCTTGATGCCTGCGGCCATGCGGCGCGCAACGCGCGCGGGATCGGCCACGATGATCTCGTAGCGCGAGGTGGCCGCTTCGCCGAGCGTGAGGCGCAGGAACTGGTCGATCTGCTCGAAGTACGGCGCCGACGCCGTGGGCCCGGTGAGGATCAGCGGGAACGGCACTTCGGCGTTCTCCTCGCGCATCAGCAGCCCGAGGAGATAGAGGATCTCCTCGGCGGTGCCCACGCCACCGGGGAACACGATGATGCCGTGGCCAAGCCGGACGAACGACTCGAGGCGCTTCTCGATGTCCGGCATGATCACCAGGTGGTTCACGATCGGGTTGGGCGACTCCGCGGCGATGATGCCCGGCTCGGTGATGCCGATATAGCGTGACTCGGTGCGGCGCTGCTTGGCATGCGCCACGTTGGCGCCCTTCATCGGCGCCTTCATCGCGCCGGGGCCGCAGCCGGTGCAGATGTCCATGCCGCGCAGGCCCAGCTCGTAGCCGACCAGCTTGGCGTACTCGTATTCGTCGCGGTTGATCGAGTGGCCGCCCCAGCACACCACCAGGTTGGGGTCTGCCGGTTGCAGCAGGCGTGCGTTGCGCAGCAAGCCGAAGATCTCGTTGGTGATGCCTTCCGAATCCTGCTGCTCCACGGCGCAGTCATCGAACTCGATGGCGCGGTAGGCCAGGTCGCGCACCACCGCGAACAGCAGCTCGGCCACGCCGCGGATGACCTCGCCATCGACGAACGCCATCGCGGGTGCGTCGATGAGCTCGATGCGTACCCCGCGATCCTGCTGCAGGACCTGGATGTCGAAGCCCGGGTACAGCTCCTGCGCGGCGCGCGGATCGTCGCTTGCGCTGCCGCTGGTCAGCACCGCCAGCGCGCAGCGGCGCAACAGGTCATGCAGGCCGCCGCTGGAGGCGTCCTTCAACCGCGCGACCTCCTCGCGCGACAGCACGTCCAGGCTGCCGCTGGGGTAGATCCGCGCACTCACCACCGGCATCGTCGATGCCTCGATCCGCTGTTCCATCTGTCTCTTCTTCTATCTGTCGTCCGAGCCGGCGAACTGTAGCGCAGCCGTCCGGCCAAAAGGAAACGGCCGGGCAAGCCCGGCCGTTCCGTGGTGCGGTCCAGCAGTGGATCAGAAGCGGTAACGGTAGCTCAGCATCGCCGACCAGCGGCTGACGCCGGTGTTGCCCTTGTCGTTGTTGTTTTCCTGGATCGACGTGGTATCGCCGCCGGTGAAGTCATAGACGTACTTGCCGGTGGCCGGATCGATACCGGCGTAGTTCGCCACGCGCTGCGTCGAGAAGAACCCGTAGTCGTCGATCAGGCCCCAGTCGCTGTTGATCAGGTTGCCGATGTTGAAGATGTCCAGCGAGATCTCCGAGCTGTGGCCTTCCATGAAGCCCGGCAGTTCCTGGGCTACACGGAGGTCGAAGCTGTTGACCCAGCCCGAACGGAACGCATTCGCCGGGGCGGTACCGCCCTGGTAGCTCTTGACCTGCGGGTTCTGGTCGAGCCACTCGAAGAACGCCTGCTCCATCGCGGCACCACCGGTGAACAGCACGTCGCCAGGACCGTTGGGCACGTAGAACAGATCGTTGGTGCCCGCACCGTCGCCATTCACGTCGTTGTAGTACACCAGGCTGTACGGACGGCCCGAGCGGCCCTCGTAGAACATCGAGGCCTTGGTCTTGTAGTCACCGAAGAACGCGTGCTGCCACGACACGATCGCACTGAAGCGGTCCTTGATCGCGTAGCGCGAGTTGTAGCTCGTCGGATCGTTGGCCTGGAAGCTCAGCGTGTTGTTCCAGTTCGAGGTGTTCTGCGAGCTGGTCAGCGGGCTGACTTCGCGCGCATTGGTGTAGGTGTAGGCAAGCGACCAGTTCCAGTCGCTGTCGTTGAACGGCTTCTGCAGCGCGAAGGTGGCCTGCGAGCTGTAACCGCTGCTGGTATTGCGGCCGAGCAGCACGTCGCCGATGTCACCGGGGCGGTCTGCGCGGTTGCCCACGCCGTTGGAGCCGTTCTGGATGCTGCGGATGCCGGTGCGCGAGTCGACGTTGGCACGGGCCGGGTCGTAGCCCGCCGCGTTCCAGAACATCCGACGGCCGTCCGGACCAACGCGCGTCGGCGCGCCGATGTCGAGGCGCTCGAAATACACCGCGTCGTTGACCTTGGTGTAGAGGTACTCGGCCGAAGCGACGATGCCGTACCACGGCAGCTCGTGGTCGAACGCGAGGTTGGCCTTCCACGAAGACGGCTGGCGGAAGCCCGGCTCGAGGATGTCGACGTTGAGGCGGCCAGCCGCCGGGCCGGTCGTCGGCACGTACGGGTTATAGGCATCGATGCCCGGTGCAAGGATCGCACCCGGGTTGCGCAGGTCGTACTCGAGGTAGTTCGCACCGTTGTTCGAGTACACGCCCGACAGCCACACGTTGGGCGCCGCACCCTGGAACAGGCCGACGCCGCCACGCAGCTGGGTCGGACGATCGGTGTCGAAGGTGTAGTTGAAGCCGAACCGCGGCTGCAACAAGCTCTTGCCGGCGGTGACGGTGTTGTCATACCCGTACAGCTGGCTGATGCGCGGCTGGAACACCTGCTGCGCGCTCCAGCTCGGGCGGTCCCAGCGCAGGCCGTAGGTCAGCGTCAGGTTGTAGGTGGCCGCCCAGGTGTCCTGCACGAAGAAGCCGAGGTTCTGCGTCTTGTACTCGGCCGGGATGCTGCCCGGTGCGCTCGGCACGCGCAGCTGGTAGCTCGACGGGGTGCCGGCATTGAATGCTTCGATGCTCGGGAAGTCGTACACGCCGAACAGGTTGCGGCCGTAGAAGTTGAAGATGTCGTTGTATTCGTAGTCGGCACCGAACTTCAGGGTGTGGTCACCGGCATAGAAATAGCCCGCCAGCGACGCGCTCCACTGGCTGGTCTCGAGCACGTTGGTGTGCGAGTTCTGCTCGGTACCGAGATAGATCGAGTCATTGCCCTTGCGCACGCGGATCTGCGGCGCTTCGGCATACGGCGCGCGAACCGAGGTGTAGTCACGGTTGGACACACGGAACTCGGTGCTGAAGACGTCGGACCAGTCGCTGAAGAGCTCACCGGCCCAGCTGTCGAAGGTCTTGACCTGGTCGTACCAGAAGCTGTTGAGCGAGACCGACGAGTTGGTGATCTGCGGGAAGCGCGGCTGGGTCTGGTCGAAGTTGGAGTAGCGCAGCATCGCGCGGTGGTCTTCGTTGATGTTCCAGTCGAGCTTGAGCGCGTACTCCTCCATCTCGGTCCGGCTGGCGACCTCGTCGAACGAGCCGGCCGGCAGGCCGTAGCGGTTGGCGATCTGCTGCACCTGGGCGATGTCGGCCTCGGTGATGCGACCGGTCGCCAGCGGGGTGCCACCGGCGCTCACGCCAGGCGAGCTGCGGGTGTTCTTCTCGTAGTTGGCGAAGAAGAACAGACGATCGCGGATCAGGGGGCCACCGAAGGCAGCGCCGTAGGTCTTCTCGTCCTCGAAACCTTTGAACTCGACGTTGCGCAGGTTGCTGCGCACCCAGTCGCCGTCACGGTAGCTGCCGTAGACCTCACCCGAGAACTCGTTGGTACCCGACTTGGTCACCACGTTCACGATCGCGCCGGTACCGCCGGTGATGGTGGTGTCGTAGTTGGCCAGGTCGATGTTGATTTCCTGGATCGCCGCCATCGAGACCGGCTGGCGCTCGGTCGGCAGGTTGTTGGCCTCCAGGCCGAACGGGTCGCTCACCGACAGGCCGTCGATGCGGATCACGTTGTAGCGGGTGTTCTGGCCGCCGGCCGAGATCGCGCCATCGGCCTTGGAGACCTGCGAGATGCGCGGGTCGAGGCGGATGTAGTCCTGGATGTTGTGGGTGGCCGACGGCAGCGCCTCGATCACTTCGCGCGTCACGTTGGAGCCGGTGCCCATCTTGGTCGCGCTGAACACGTCGACGCCCGCACCGGCGGTGCCATAGGCGACCACGGTGCCCAGGGTCGCCACGTCACCGCTGAGCTGCGCGTTGACCTGGTTGACCTGGTTGAGGTTGAGGTAGACGTTGTCTTCGGTCTTGGTGCCCTCGCCCGCCTTGTTGATGGTGATCGTGTACGGACCACCCACGCGCAGGCCGCGTGCGTTGTAACGACCGCTGGCGTCGGTCGTGGCACGGCTGACGGTGCCCGACTCGGTGTGGACGATGGTCACTTCCGCGCCGATGACCGGCTGCCCGTTCGGGCCGAGCACCTGACCGCCGACACCGGCGGACGTGCTCTGTGCAAAAGCGGGCGCTGCGGCGAGCGCAACGATCAGACCGAGCGACAACCGGGACAGGCGGACGCGGTGCTTGGAACTCATGGTGTGGGCCTCGAGGGTGCGTTGGGAACGGAGCGGAGGTGTGGCTGCGTGCAGCCGACAGGGGCGGATCGGCAGGACCGGTACAGCTGGCGGGATGTCCCCTGCAGTGCCGCGGGCCGACAGGCCGTAGGCGGTTAACAACAGATTAACATGCTAGTTGCGGCGTATGACAGTGCCGTTACCGGCGCCGCCGGAGCAAGTCGTTGAGCGCGCACGCTTTTGTTTCTGCGCAGCTGTCGAGGCAGGCTGGGGCCGTCATTCTTCGTTCACCCGGCAGGGCCGGCCACGCTGGTGAAGTAGCCGGCAATGCCGTCCAGCAACATCTGCACGGAGATCGCCACCAGCAGCATGCCCATCAGCCGCTCCAGCGCGGTCAGCGCGCGGATACCGAGCAGCTTGTACAGCCAGGTCGACGAAAACAGGATGGCCGCGGTCGCGCCCCAGGCGATCAGCAGCGCCAGGCTCCATTCGCCGAGGCGGTCGGGCTCGGTGCTGCCCATCAGCATCACCGCGGCCATGCCCGAGGGCCCGGCCACCAGCGGGATCGCCATCGGCACGATGAAGGGTTCGCCATCCGGGATCTCGCCCATCAGCCCCTGCGGGCTGGGGAAGATCATGCGGATGCCGATCAGGAACAGGATGATGCCGCCGGCAATCGAGACGGATTCCTGCCGCAGGCGCATCAGTTCCAGCGCGTACTTGCCGCCCCACAGAAACAGCATCAGTACCGCCAGGGCGATGAGCATCTCGCGGGCCAGCACGATCCGCTGCCGATGCGGCGGCAGGCGCCGCAGCATGCTGAGAAACACCGGGATATTGCCCAGTGGATCGAGGATCAGGAACAGCAGCAGCGCCGCCGACGCCACCGTCATCGCGGCGGGCTCCACACGCTGCCGCGATGTGATGCGCCCGCGGCCGACAGCAGCTCGACGCAGTACGGCGCGCAGTCGGCCGGATCACGGGCGAGGTGCTCTCCGTCGACATAGGCGCGTGCGCGCAGCGGCGTGCGCATCGGGCCGGGGCGCAGGCCGCTGACGCGCACGGGCCCGTTGGCGAGCTCGCGGTGGAGCATCTCCACCATCGCCTCCTGGCCACGCTGGGCGATGCCGTAGCCGCCCCAGAACGCCTGGCTGCTGCTCTCGACGTCGTCCATCACGAACACCACCGCGCTGTCTTCCGCCTGCCGCAGCAGTGGCACGCAGGCCTGGGTGAGCCACCAGCGCGCAGTGAGGTTGACGTGCACCGCGCGCGCGAACGCCGCCGGGTCGGCATGGTCGAGCGGGGTCAGGCCGCGGAACTCGGCGGCGCAGTGCAGTACGCCATCCAGGCGCCCCCAGGCGTCGGCGACACGCGAGGCGAGCTCGGCATAGTCATCGGGGCCGGCGCCCTCCATGTCCAACGGATACAGCGCAGCGTCGCCGCCAGCGGCGGCAATCGCATCGTGGACGCGGTTGAGCCGCGGCACCTTGCGGCCCAGCAGCACGACGCGGGCGCCGGCGTCAGCACACGCGCGCGCCGCCGCGGCACCGAGCCCGCCGGACGCGCCGGTCACCAGGATCACGCGATCGCGCAGCGGCAACGCCTGCGGCAGGGGCAACGCAATGGGGCCGCTCACGCGTTGCGTACCTCGGCCACCATGCGCGCCAGCTCGCCCGACTCGTGCAGCTCGACGGTGATGTCGCAGCCGCCGATCAGCTCGCCGTGGATGAAGAGCTGCGGAAAGGTCGGCCAGTTGGAGTAGCGCGGCAGGTTGGCGCGCACTTCCGGATCCTCGAGCACATTGACCACATGCAGTTGCCCGTCCTCCAGGCCGGCGGCGCGCAGGCTGTCGATGGCCTGGCTGGAGAAACCGCACATCGGGTATTCCGGGGTGCCCTTCATGAAGAGCACGATGGGATGCGCCTCGATTGCGGACTGGATGCGCTGCATCACCGACATGGACAGGCTCCTGCGTCGCCTGCGCCGCGCGCGATCGCGGCGGCCGGTGGCGGGGCGTGGATTAGAGAGCGTGGATTAGAATCCGCCCATTGTAAGCGCTCACGCCCACCGAGCAGCCACGGCCACCCCGGATGCCCATCGAACTCCCCGCCCTGCCCTACGCCCACAACGCGCTCGAGCCGCACCTGTCCGGGGAGACCGTCGACCAGCACCATGGCCATCAACGCGCCGACATCGAACGCGTCAACGCACTGGTCCTCGGCACCGCGCTGGAGGACGCCACGCTCGAGGACATCGTGCGGCGCGCGCAGGGGCGGCTGTTCGAACATGCGGCGCAGGCCTGGAATACCGACTTCTACTGGCGCGGCATGGCGCCTGCGGCTGCGGGTGCCAGCCAGCCGCGCGGGCCGCTGGCCGCCGCGATCGATGCGTCCTTCGGCAGCGTCGATGCATTGCGGCAGCAGTTCGACGCTGCTGCCCTGCGTGGCTTCGGTGCCGGCTGGGCGTGGCTGGTGCAGCGGCGCGACGGGCGCCTCGGGATCGCCGCCACGCCCAACGCGGCGACGCCCCTCACCGGCCCGGACCGCCCGCTGCTGGCCTGCTGCCTGTGGCAGCACGCCTATTACCTCGACTACCGCGACCAGCGCGAACGCTACCTCGCCGCGTGGTGGCAGCTGGTCAACTGGAGTGCGGTGGGATCACGGCTGACGGGAAGCTAGAGACCCGGCTCCCGGCCGGCGGCACGCAGATCGGGCCCGAGGACGGGGGCACTTCAGATCGCGCGCAGCGCCCCTATCACCGGTTCCACCTGCGCGCTCCGCCCGAGTGCCGCGCCCACACGCGCCAGCGCCACGGCCAATGCCCCGGCATCATCGGCACGCAGCGTGGCGTGGCCCACCTTGCGGCCATCGCGCGCCTGCTTGCCGTAGTCGTGCCAGTGGCCGCCCGCCTCGGCCAGCACCGGCCCGGCATCCGGCATCGCGCCGATCCAGTTCAGCATGCAGGCGTGGCCGCGCGCGGCCGTGGACCCCAGCGGCAGGCCGAGCACGGCGCGCAGGTGGTTCTCGAACTGAGAAGTCTCCGCGCCCTCGATCGTCCAGTGTCCGGAGTTGTGCACGCGCGGCGCCATCTCGTTGGCCAGCAGCTGGCCATCACGGCAGAACAGCTCGAGCGCGAACACGCCGACATAGTCGAGCCGCTCCGCCAGCGCCCGTGCATGCGCCTGGGCCTCCGCCGTCAGCGCTTCCGGCACCTGCGCCGGCGCCAGGCTGGCCGACAGCACGCCATCGACATGCCAGTTGGCGGTCAGCGGCCACGCGCGGAATTCGCCGTCGCGACCCCGCACGGCGATCACCGAGTACTCCTGGTCGAACGGGACGAATGCTTCGGCGATCAGCCCGACCCGCTGCGCCTGGTCACCCAGCGCTTCCCAGGCGCGGTCGAGGTCGGCGGCATCGCGGATGCGGAACTGGCCCTTGCCGTCATAGCCCAGCCGGCGGGTCTTGAGGATGCACGGCAGGCCGACTTCGGCGACCGCCGCTTCCAGCCCTTCGCGCGAGTCGACGTCGGCGAACGCCGGCACCGGGATACCGAGCTCGCGGAACAGCGACTTCTCGACCAGCCGGTCCTGGGCCATGGCCAGCGCGTCCGGCGCGGGATACACCGGCACCTGCGCGGCCAGGTGGCGCGCACTGTCTGCGGGAACGTTCTCGAAATCGAAGGTCGCCGAATCGATGCGGCTGGCGAACTCGGCCAGCGCGGCCTGGTCGTCGTAGCCACCCACCAGCAGCGGTGCGCACTGGCCCGCGCAGGCATCGGCGGCGGGGTCGAGCACCACGAAGCGCAGGCCGAGCGGTACGCCGGCCAGGACGAGCATGCGCGCGAGCTGGCCGCCGCCAAGAATGCCGGCGGTGGTCATGCGAACCCGGTGGAGGGCATGTCGATTCGGGGGTCGTCGTTGCGCGCGACCTCCTCGGTCTGGCGCGCGCGGAACTCCGCCAGCGCCCGGGCGACGGCCGGCTGGTCGGCCAGCATCGCCGCGGCGAACAGCGCGGCATTGGCGGCGCCGGCACGGCCGATGGCGAACGTCGCCACCGGCACGCCCGCCGGCATCTGCACGATCGACAGCAGCGAGTCGAGGCCGCTCAGCGCCTTCGACTGCACCGGCACACCCAGCACCGGCACGGCGGTCTTGGCAGCCAGCATGCCTGGCAGGTGCGCCGCGCCACCGGCGCCGGCGATGATCGCGCGCAGCCCGCGCGCCTGCGCCTCTTCGGCGTAGGCGAACATCGCATCGGGCGTGCGGTGCGCGGACACCACGCGCACTTCATGGGGCACGCCGAGTGCGGCAAGGCGCTCGGCAGCGGGCTGCATGGTGTCCCAGTCGGACCTCGAGCCCATCACGATGCCCACGAGCGGGCCGGGAGAATTGGCGGACATGGTGGATTCCGGACCGAAACGTGCATTCTAGGCGGTTCGCGCCGCGAAGGAGACCCGCCGTGGTGTACGACCGGGTATCGCGCAGCCGATCGATGTGCTCCCGGGCTCGCGCCCCTGCTGCCCACGAGCCGCGCCGCACGCCGGCCGCAGGATGGCGAGGTGGTACGCTTTTCCGCCTTCGATCACGTACCGGAATCGCCACCCCATGGACCGCAAGCTGCTCGACATCCTCGTCTGCCCCGCGACCCGCCAGCCGCTGTCGCTGCTCGACAGTGCCGGCCTGGAGGCGGTCAACCGCGCGATCGGTGCAGGCACGGTGCAGCGCGACGACGGTGCCACCCAGACCACGCCCCTGCGCGCGGCCCTGGTGACCCGCGACCACAAGCGCGTGTACCGGGTCGACGATGGCATCCCGGTGCTGCTGGTCGACGAGGCGATCGCCACCGGCCAGATCGAGGGCTTCCCCGGCGCGCCGGCGCGATGAACCCGACGCTGCAGGCGCCGGCAGCGCAGGACGTCGAGGCCGACGTCGCGCGTGCGCTGGCGGAGGACATCGGCAGCGGGGATGTCACCGCGGCGCTGCTGCCCGATGTCGCCGAGATCGCCTACGTGCTGTGCAAGGAGGACGCGGTGGTCTGCGGTCGTCCGTGGTTCGACGCCTGCCACCGCGCGCTCGACCCGGAGGTGCGCATCGACTGGCATGTCGCCGAAGGCGACCACGTCCGCGCCGGCACCGTGGTGGCCACGCTGGCCGGCCGCAGCCGCGCACTGGTGACCGGCGAGCGCACCGGGCTCAATTTCCTGCAGACCCTCAGCGGCACCGCCACCACCACCGCGGCCTACGTGCGTGCGGTGGCCGGCACCGGTACGCGCATCCTCGATACCCGCAAGACCCTGCCGGGGCTACGCCAGGCGCAGAAGTACGCGGTGCGTGCCGGCGGTGGCGACAACCATCGCCATGGCCTGTACGACACGGTGATGCTGAAGGAAAACCACGTCCGCGTTGCCGGTTCGGTCGGTGCCGCCATTGCCGCGGCGCGCGCGCAGTGGCCGGAGCTGCCGCTGGTGGTGGAGGTGGAGACCCTCGGGCAACTCTGCGAGGCGCTCGACGCCGGCTGCGAACGCGTGCTGATCGATGACTTCAGTGCCGACCTTCGCCGCGAGGCGGTGCGGATCGCACGCGGAAGTCCGTACCACGGCCGGATTCCGCTGGAAGTTTCCGGCGGCGTCGACCTCGCCAGCCTGCGCGCCATCGCCGAGGACGGCGTGGACGTCATCTCGATCGGCGCGCTGACCAAGCACGTGCGTGCGATCGACCTGTCGATGAAGCTGGGTCCGCCGCCGGGCTGACGCGCATAGCGCGGCCGCCGGCGGGCGCCGCTCAGGCGACCGCCACCACCGCCACGGCGGTCGCCGCCACCAGCGCCGCTGCCGCGAGCATCCAGCGCACGCGCCCACCGCGGGCCGCCATGGGCGCCTCTTCGGCAGCCTCGCTGCGGCCCGGCGCCAGCACGCGGAAACGCAGGCGGTCGAAGCCGATCTCGTCGCCGTGCCGGGCAAGTGCCATCCGCACCCGGCGTCCGTTGATGAAGGTGCCGTTGGTCGAGCCGAGGTCCTGCACACGGATGCCGTCGAGCAGCGGTTCCAGGCGCACATGCAGCCGCGACACACCGTCCTCGTCGAAACGCAGGGTGCATTCCGGGGCGCGGCCGACCACGGTGTCGCCCACGAGCGGGAAACTGCGACCGAAGTTGCGGCCGGAGACGCCACGCAGGACGTAGCGCGGCACCGCGGGGCGGATTGCCGTGGCCGCGGGGCCATCGTCGTTTGCCGGCACCGCACCGGTGACCGCCGGCGCCGCGCTGCCCGCGACTTCCAGCGACACCAGTCGCGCCTGCACCTCGTCGAAGCCGACCACGTCGCCGGGGCGCAGCGCGATCAGCCCCTCGACGGGCCGCCCGTTGACCTCCACCACCACGCCGTCCGGCACCCGCAGCATCACCCCGTGCAGGTTGACCTGCAGCTCGCAATACTCGGGGCGTATCCCGGGGCGATCGATGACGATGCTGTTGCCGGCGCCGGAGCCGATGCCGTTGCGGCCCGGCGACAGCAACACCTGCGGGTGTTCGCCACCGGGAAAGACGAGTTTCAGGGCCTGGCTGCTCATGCGATGCGTGGGTCTCTTGCCGGCGTGCGCGGCGGTCGCCACATTAGCGGCATGTCCGATGCAATCTTCGTGATGATTCTGGGTGCCGCCGCGTTCGCGTGGTGGAGTGCCGCGCGTGCGGCGGCCGAACGTGCGGAGAGCATCGGGCGCGAGGCCTGCCGGTTGGCCGGGGTGCAGTGGCTCGACCAGACCGTGCATGCCAGCGGGCTGCGGCTGCGCCGTCGCGACGACGGCCGCCTGGGCTTCGAACGCAGTTTCCGCTTCGAGTATTCGGATGACGGCGTCGAGCGCTCGGTGGGCCGCCTGGTATTGCGCGGCGATGAACTGGTCGCCTTCGTCGGGCCGGTCGGCGGCGAGCAGGTGGTGCAGGCATTGCGCTGAGCGCGACCGCACGCGTCGCCGGCTTTGCCCGGCGGGCGTCCCTTACTTGACGACGCGCAGGTGCGCACCGCGCCGCGGCGGACCGTCGTCGCCCGGAGGCGGGGTGTCATCGTCGTCCGGGCCGTCCTGCTGATCGCCGGACGCGTCGTCCCCGGCTGTCGGCCCGTGGCCGGGGATGTCGTCGGGCAGCACCATGCCCTGCCCGGTCTCGCGCGCATATACCGCCAGCACCGCCGACACCGGCACCGACACCGACTGGCTGACGCCACCGAAACGCGCCGTGAAACGCACGCCGTCGTTGTCCATCTCAAGCCGCGCCACCGCGCGCTCGGCGATATTGAGCACCACGCGGCCTTCGTTGACGGTATGCGACGGCACGCGCACGCCCGGACGCGTGGCGTCGACGAGAATGTGCGGGGTCATGCCGTTGTCGACGATCCACTCGTACAGCGCCCGCAGCAGATACGGGCGGTGGCTGGTCATGACAGGCAATTGCGGTTCGCTCATGGCGCAAGTGTAGCGGCGCGACGATCCGGATGTGGGCGCAGCCGCCGCCGCGGCGGCGGTAACGAGCGCGCGCGGATGCCCTCGTGCGACGCGGCTACGCCGGCAGTTCGCGCAGGTTGCGCTCCTGGGGCGTCAGGCTGCGCACGAAACCCGGGTTGCGGAAAATCCGGTTGCCGTAGTCCTCGATCACCTTGCCGTCCTTGGGCAGCGGCACGTCGAGCGCCTGCAGGCGCCAGATGATCGGCGCGATCGCACAGTCGGCCAGGCTCATTTCCGCGCTGAGGAAGAACTTGCTGGCCTTGAACAACGGCACCGATGCCGTCAGCAGTTCGCGCAGGCGCTTGCGACCCGCTTCGGCCTGCTGCCTGTTGCCGAACTGGATGGCCTGGATCTGCGGCACCCAGTCGTGCTCGAGGCGCAGCATCGCCAGGCGCAGGCGTGCGCGCGACAGCGGGTCGATCGGCATCAGCGGCGGATGCGGGTAGCGCTCGTCGATGTACTCACTGACCACCGAGGCGGCGTAGAGCACCAGGTCGCGCTCGACCAGGGTCGGCACCGAGTGGTACGGGTTGAGGTCGATCAGGTCTTCCGGCGGATCCTGCGGATCCACCGCGATCAGGTCGTAGGTGACGCCCTTGGCCGCGAGGACCAGGCGGACCCGGTGGCACAGCACATCGTCGACGGCGGAAAACAGGGTCAGTGCATGACGCATACGCAGGCTCGACGCCATCATCGTGTCTCCCCGCGACCGGTATCCGCCGATCGCATCGACGCCATCCGCCCCGTGCGGAGGGTCGTCCCGGTTCCCGCGCCGGCCGCTTCCCCTTGCGGCCCGACCGCGACCGCCCGCGGTAGCGGGCGCTCGCCACCGCGCGTCAGTGGACGTCGCGCCAGTATTCCTTCTTCAGCAGCCAGGTGAGGAAGGTGAAGAACGCCAGGAAGAAGATCACCCAGACGCCGATGCCCTGGCGCTTGAGCGCGGCGGGTTCGGCGGCGTACTCCAGGAACGCGGTGATGTCGCGCACCGCGCGGTCGAACTCGGCTTCCGAGAGCCGGCCCGGCTGCGCCTGCTGCAGCGACTCCACCACCGGCTGGCCGATCTCGTCGGGGGCACCGTAGACCGGGCGCTGCAGGCCCTGCAGCTCCCACAGTGCGTTGGGCATGGCGGTGTTCGGGAACAGGGTGTTGTTCCAGCCCACGACCGCTTCCTCGTCCTGGTAGAAGCTCTTGAGGAAGGTATAGACCCAGTCCGGTCCGCCGATCTTGGTGCGCACCACCAGCGACAGGTCGGGCGGCGCCGTGCCGAACCAGCCGTCGGCGTGGCTGGCCGGCATTGACGAGACGATGTGTTCGCCGAAGGCCGCGCCGGTGAAGTTGAGGTTCTCCATCACCTCTTCCTCGCTCAGGCCGAGGTCATCGGCCATGCGCGAGTAGCGCAGGTACTTCAGCGAGTGGCAGCCGGAGCAGTAGTTCATGAACAACTGCGCGCCGCGTTGCAGCGAGGCCCGGTCGGCGATGTCGGTGCCCGAGTGCTGCAGCGCCGTGCCGGGGTCGGCGGCGAGCGCACCGAACGACAGCAGCAGGCCGCCTGCAACGAGTGCGGCGCGACGGAGGATGGCGAGAGGCTGCTTAGTCATGCGTCGTCACCCGCTCCGGAACAGGCTTGGTCTTGTCCCACCTGGTCCACAGCGGCATGGTGAGGAAGAAGGCGAAGTAATAGAAGGTCAGGAAGCGGCCGACGATGGTCTCGACCGGGTCGGTACCCGGGCCGGCGCCGATCTTGCCCAGCCACACGAAGCTGATCGCGAACAGGCCGAGCAGCACCTTCGACATCAGGCCGCGGTAGCGGTACGACTTCACCCGCGCGCGGTCGAGCCAGGGCACGAAGAACAGGATCGCGATCGCGCCGAACATCACCAGCACGCCGGCGAGCTTGTCCGGCACGACGCGCAACATCGCGTAGTACGGGGTGTAGTACCAGACCGGCTTGATGTGCTCCGGCGTCACCAGCGGGTTGGCCTCGACGAAGTTGTCGTGCTCGAGGAACCAGCCGCCGAATTCCGGCGCGAAGAAGATGATGAAGGCGGCGATCAGCAGCAGGAACCCGACACCGACCAGGTCCTTGACCGTGTAGTACGGGTGGAACGGGATGCCGTCGGTGGGCGCGGTCTTCGACCAGCGATTGCCCTTGGGGCCGTACTTGATGTCGACGCCGTCAGGGTTGTTCGAACCGACCTCGTGCAGCGCCCCCAGGTGCAGTACCACCAGCAGCAACAGCACCAGCGGCAGCGCGATCACGTGCAGCGCGAAGAAACGGTTGAGGGTGGCATCCGAGGGCAGGTAGTCGCCCATGATCCACTCGGTCAGGCCGTTGCCGATCACCGGGAACGCGCCGAACAGCGAGATGATCACCTTCGCGCCCCAGAACGACATCTGGCCCCACGGCAGCACGTAGCCCAGAAAGGCCTCGGCCATCAGCACCAGGTAGATCAGCATGCCGAGGATCCACACCAGCTCGCGCGGGCGCTGGTAGCTGCCGTACATCAGCCCGCGGAACATGTGCAGGTAGACGACGATGAAGAACAGCGATGCACCGGTGGAGTGCATGTAGCGGATCAGCCAGCCCCACTCCACGTCGCGCATGATGTACTCGACCGAGGAGAACGCCTCGGCCGCGGACGGCTTGTAGTGCATCGTCAGGAAGATGCCGGTCACGATCTGGTTGACCAGCACCAGCATCGCCAGCGAACCGAAGTAGTACATGACGTTGAAGTTCTTCGGTGCGAAGTACTCCGTCATGTGCTTGCGGTAGGCCGGCATCAGGCCCGGGGTGCGGTCGTCGAACCACGCCCGGAACATCGCGATGATCCCGGTGGCGGGATCGTTCGGCGCGGAGACCTTGTCGTCGACGTTGGCCATTTATGCGGCTCCCTGCGGATCGACGCCAACGACGATGGTGTTCTCGTCGGCGTAGTAGTGGGGCGGCACGACCAGGTTGGTCGGCGCCGGCACGCCCTGGTAGACGCGGCCGGCCATGTCGAACTTCGACTTGTGGCAGGGGCAGAAGTAGCCGCCCTTCCAGTTGGCGTCGAACGGTTCGGGGCGGATCTCGGCGGCCATTTCCGGCGAGCAGCCCAGATGCGTGCACAGCCCGACCAGCACCGAGATCTCCGGGCGGATCGAGCGCAGCGCCGGGTTGGCCTCGCGCACGTACTCGGGCTGCTGGTCGGCGTTCTCGGAGTTCGGATCGCGCAGTTCGTCCTCCAGCGTCGGCAGCGCTTCGAGGATCGCCTGCGAGCGCCTCACGATCCAGATCGGCTGGCCGCGCCACTCGGCGATCAGCCGCTGGCCTTCCTGCAGCGCGCTGATGTCCACCGTGACCGGGGCACCGGCAAGCAGCGCGCGCGCGCTCGGGTTCCACGACTTGATGAAGGGCACCGCGAGGCCCGCCACGCCGACCGCGCCAACCACCGCGGTGGTCGCGGTGAGGAACCGGCGTCGGCCCGTATTGACTGAATCCTCGCCCGGGAGGGGCTGGATCACCGTTTCATTCGCCATCCGGTACTCCGCAAACCTGGATCGGTAGCTGTTGGGTCATTGGCTGCCGCGCGCGTGTGCCGCAACGGAACCGGTTGCATAAAGCCGCTGGAGTGTAACGGAACGCTGAATCCGCCCACAACGGCTCCGGCCGCATTCGCACCTCTTCAAGGCGCAGCCGCGGTGGCGAGATGGCCGCGATAGCGGTCCGAAAGCACCGCCACGCGCTGCACATAGCGCTGGGTTTCGCTGTAGGGCGGTACGCCACCGTGGCGATCCACCGCGCCCTCGCCGGCGTTGTAGCCCGCCGCCGCCAGGGTCAGGTCGCCATTGAAGCGCTTCAGCAGCCACGCCAGGTACTTCACCCCGCCTCGGATGTTCTGCGCCGGATCGAAGGCGTTCGACACGCCGAACCGCTGCGCGGTGGCGGGCATCAGCTGCATCAGCCCCTGCGCCCCCGCGCGCGACAGCGCGTTCGGGTTGAAGGCGGATTCGGCGTGCATGACCGCGCGCACGATGGCCTCCTCCACCCCGAATTCCTGCGCGGCGGCGCGGACTTCGCTGGCATAGGCGTCGGTATTGAGGCGCACGGTGCCGAAGTTCACGCCCGGCCGCGCGGCGCAGGCGTGGCAGGTTTCCATGAAGCTGTACTGGATGGTGCGCATCGCCGTGGCGCCCGAGCCACGGCCCGGCGGGCGGCTGGTGTAGTGGCGAACGCCGTCCTTGATGTAGGAATACACCTGCCCCTGCACGAGGCGCGGCGTGCCACGCGGGGTGGCCGCGGCGGCCGGCCGGGCCATGAACGTCGAGGGCGCGCCGGCATTGACCGTTGCGGGTGAACCCTCCACCCGTCCTGCCTCGATCACCTTGCCGGCCGCGGCCGGAGCCGGTGCCGGACGGCTGCGCTCGGGGGAATAGCGGGTCACCACGCTGCAGCGCGCGCCGGAGACGCGCTTGCTCACGTACTGCGGCACGCCGTCGCCCGCATCACAACGGTACAGCGTGCCCGCAGCAGCGGGAGCCGTTGCCAGCAGGCAGATGAACGCGATGAACCCCTTGATCCCCATCGCGCGAAGTCTCGCCGCAAACACCTGGCTTGCCAAGACCCCGTGAAAGGCGGCGCCCCCCGGATGTTGCCGGGTACACTGCGCGCCCGGCGACCGCCGGCCCGTTACCCGCCACTCCGGCCCGGACTCATCGCCGCGCCCCCGGAACCGCCATGACCACGATCGAAGCCCGTCCCCAGGCCGCCATCGGCGATGTCCTGCCGCTCGCCACCCCGCGTCGCCCGGCCCCGTCCGGGGCCAGGCCCGCCGGCAAGCTCTACATCCAGACCCACGGTTGCCAGATGAACGTGTACGACTCGGACCGCATGGCCGACGTGCTGGCCGCCGCCGACGGCATGGAACTGACCGACCGTGCCGAGGACGCCGACGTCATCCTGGTCAACACCTGCTCGATCCGCGAGAAGGCGCAGGAGAAGGTGTTCAGCCAGCTCGGCCGCTGGAAGGCGCTGAAGGCCAATGGCCGCGACGTCATCATCGGCGTCGGCGGTTGCGTGGCCTCGCAGGAAGGCGAGGCGATCATCAGGCGCGCGCCGTTCGTGGACCTGGTGTTCGGCCCGCAGACGCTGCATCGCCTGCCGGAACTCATCCGTGCCCGCCGCGAACAGGACCGCCCGCAGGTCGACATCAGCTTCCCGGAGATCGAGAAGTTCGACGCGATGCCGGAGCCGCGCGCGGAAGGCCCGACCGCGTTCGTGTCGATCATGGAAGGCTGCTCGAAGTACTGCTCGTTCTGCGTGGTGCCCTACACCCGCGGCGAGGAGGTCAGCCGGCCGTTCGAGGACGTGCTGGTGGAGGTCGTGCAGCTGGCCGCCCAGGGCGTGCGCGAGGTCACCCTGCTCGGCCAGAACGTCAATGCCTACCGCGGGCCGATGGGCGCCGACACCGACGAAGTGGCCGACCTCGGCCTGCTGATCCGCACCATCGCCGAGATCGACGGCATCGAGCGGATCCGTTTCACCACCTCGCACCCGCTGGAGTTCTCCGATTCGCTGATCGAGGCCTACCGCGACGTGCCGCAGCTGGCCAATTTCCTGCACCTGCCGGTGCAGTCGGGCAGCGACCGCATCCTCGCCGCGATGAAGCGCGGCTATACCGCGCTGGAGTTCAAGCAGAAGGTACGCAGGCTGCGCGCGGTGCGCCCGGACATCTGCCTGTCGTCGGACTTCATCGTCGGTTTCCCCGGCGAGACCGATGCCGATTTCGAGAAGACCATGAAGCTGATCGAGGAGGTCGGCTTCGACCAGAGCTTCTCCTTCATCTACTCGCGCCGCCCCGGCACGCCGGCCGCGGACCTCGACGACGACACTCCCGACGCGGTCAAGCACGCGCGCCTGGAACGCCTGCAGACGGCGATCAACGCGAACGCGCGACGCATCAACGAGGCGATGGTGGGTAGCGTGCAGCGGGTGCTGGTGGAGGGCGTGTCGCGCAGGAGCGACAGCGAGCTGACCGGCCGCACGGAGAACATGCGCTTCGTGAATTTCCCGGCGCCGAAGCGGCTGATCGGGCAGTTCGTGGATGTGGTGGTCACCGAGGCGATGAGCAACTCGTTGCGCGGCCGGGTGGCGATGCCGGTGGACGCGGCGACCCCCTGACCACGGTCGCCGGACGACCATCGACCGGGCCCGCCGACCATTGCACGGCGACGACATCGCCGGCTGCTATCTTCCCGCCATGCCCAGTCCAGCCCATACCGATTTCGTCCTCGAACCCGACGACAGCGAGCGCCTCGCCAACCTCGCCGGCCCGTTCGATGCCCATCTGCGCCTGATCGAACTGCGCCTTGGCGTGGAGATCGCCAACCGCGGCAACATCTTCCGGGTGACTGGCCGCGACAAGCGGACCGTCGAACAGGTACAGCGCCTGCTGCATGCGCTGTATGCGGAAACCGAAACCGAGACGCTCGACAACCAGGCGATCAACCTGCGGCTGTCGGAGGCCAACGTCACCCGCGCGGCCGAGGACTACTCACCGCAGGAGGTCGCCGTGCGGGTCAAGCGCGGCACCATCCGCGGGCGCGGCGCCAACCAGGCGAAGTACCTGCACGCCATCACCACCCACGACATCAACTTCGGCGTCGGCCCGGCCGGCACCGGCAAGACCTTCCTGGCCGTGGCCATGGCGGTCGAGGCGCTCAACGAAGCGCGCGTGCAGCGGCTGGTGCTGGTGCGGCCCGCGGTCGAGGCCGGCGAGAAGCTGGGTTTCCTCCCCGGCGACCTCAGCCAGAAGGTCGACCCCTACCTGCGCCCGCTGTACGACGCGCTGTACGAAATGCTGGGCGTGGAGAAGGTGTTGAAGCTGCTGGAGAAGAACGTCATCGAGATCGCCCCGCTGGCCTATATGCGCGGACGCACCCTCAACGATGCGTTCGTGATCCTCGACGAGGCGCAGAACACCACCATCGAACAGATGAAGATGTTCCTGACCCGGCTGGGCTTCGGCTCCACCGCGGTGGTCACCGGCGACCTCACCCAGATCGACCTGCCCAAGCACGTGAAGTCGGGCCTGCGCGATGCCATCGACGTGCTGCATGAGGTGGAGGGCGTCAGCTTCACCTTCTTCGAGTCGCGCGACGTGGTCCGCCATCCGCTGGTGGCACGTATCGTGACCGCGTACGACCGCCGCGATGCGCGCGATACGGAGACGGGGCCGGGCTGAGGCAGGCACGCCACGCCGGCGGGCGCTTGCGCCTACAATTGCCGGCGATGACAAAAGGTCCTGTCCGCCTCGATATCGCCGTCGGCTACGCGGTGCCGCGCAAGGGCGTGCCGGCCGCGGCGAGCTTCCGCCGCTGGGCGCAGGCTGCTCTGGACGGCCGCATCCGCCAGGCGGATCTCGCCATCCGTGTGGTCGACACGGCCGAAGGGCAGGCGCTGAACCGCCATTACCGCGGCAAGGACTACGCCACCAACGTGTTGAGCTTCCCTGCCGACCTGCCCGAGGGACTGCCTCCCGGCGTGCGCCTGCCACTGCTGGGCGACCTGGTCATCTGCGCGCCCGTGGTCGAGCATGAAGCCCGCCAACAGGGCAAGCCGCTCAACGCCCACTACGCGCACCTGACCGTGCATGGCGTCCTGCACCTGCTGGGCTGGGACCACGACAACGATGTCGAGGCCGAGGCGATGGAGCAGCTCGAACGCGAGATCCTCGCCGGGCTCGGCGTCGACGACCCGTACCGCATGGAGTCCTGAGCGGGCGCCTCAGAGGCAGTCCACCAGGCCATCGAACACCGAGGCGCCGCCAGGCAGCGGCGCATACAGCGGCGACTGCCCCTGGACCGATGCCAGCAGGCCGTCCAGCGTCGTCCCCGCCTCGATCGGCGTCCTGCACTGCCAGGTTCGCGGCAGCACCGCGACTTTCCCCGACGCCGGGTCCACGATCTCCTCGCTGGCGGCAAAGCTCCACACGCACATGCCGAGGCGGCCGCTGACCCGGTGCACCGAGCACTGGAAGCGCAGCGCTTGGATATTCGTGTATTCGCCCTCGCAGAAGGTATCGCCGCAGATATCGTCGAAGTCCCGGCGCAGCTACCGGGTCATCGCATACCAGGCGTTGATCTGCTCGTCGCTGCGGATGTAGGCGGAGGCGTCGACATACGGGCCGTCGCTGCGGGCCTGGGCGCCGCCCGCGCAGGCCAGCAGCGCGGACACCAGAAGGGCGGCCGCGGCTGCGGCGTGACGGAAGGATGCGGATGTGGGATGCGGCATGGCTTTGCTCGTCCTTGAGCCGGGGTGGAGTGCCAGTGTCCCGGGCCCGCCGGGGGCGGCCCATCGGAAAAAGCCGCGATGACGCGTCGGGACTCGCCGCCGGAAGAGGCCGGCGGCCCAGCGGTCCGGTTCGGCTTCCGGGCAGCCCGCTGGAGAGCGCCTGGGCCGGCCGTCCGGCACCGCTGGACACCGCGCCGGACGGACGCGCTAGACTTCGCTTCGACGCCCTCCCCCCGGGCGCCCATGTCACCCACGAGATGTCCGAAGACGACAGTAGCAACTCCGCCGGCGAGCTCCACGAGAAACGCCGCAGCTGGCTCGACCGCATCAGTTCCGCGATCTCCGGCGAGCCGACCACCCGCGAGGACCTGGTCGAGATCCTGCGCGACGCCCAGGCCGACGGCCTGATCGAATCCGACACGCTGCGCATGATGGAAGGCGCGATCAACGTCTCCGGCATGAGCGTGGCCGACGTGATGGTGCCGCGCTCGCAGATGGTGGCGCTGGCGCTGGATACCGACTTCACCGACATCATGCGCGAGGTCGTGGACTCCGGGCATTCGCGTTTCCCGGTGCACGGCGAGGACCGCGACGAGATCCTCGGCATCCTGCTGGCCAAGGACCTGCTGCGCGGCGTGGTCCCGAGCAGCCCTGAAGTCAATATCCGCGAGCTGCTGCGCCCGGCGGTGCTGATCCCCGAGTCCAAGCGCCTGGACGTGCTGCTGCGCGAGTTCCGGCAGTCGCGCAACCACATGGCGATCGTCATCGACGAGTACGGCGGCGTGGCCGGCCTGATCACCATCGAGGACGTGCTCGAGGAGATCGTCGGCGAGATCGACGACGAGTACGACGAAGCCGAGGATGCCAGCGCGCTGATCGCAGCCCAGGCCGACGGCCAGTACCTGGTCAATGCGCTGACCCCGATCGACGACTTCAACGAACGCTTCGGCGCCGATTTCGACGACGACGAGTACGACACCATCGGCGGCCTGGTCACCGCCGCGATCGGCCACCTGCCCGAGGCCGGCGAGGAACTCACCCTCGGCCGCTTCGGCTTCCGCGTGGCGCGCGCAGACTCGCGCCGCCTGCATGCGCTGCACGTGAGCGTGCACGCCGATCCGCTGCAGGACGCCTGAGCCGGTGTACGTCGCACCGGGTCCGGCATCGCCGCGACGCCTGCTGTCACTGCTGCGACTGGGCGTGCTGATGCTGCTTGCCGCATGCGCGTGCACCGTGCATGCGGCGCCGCGCATCGGCGTGGTGACGATGCAGCCCGGCGAGATCTTCTTCGAGCGCTTCGGCCACAACGCGATCGTCGTCGACGACCCCGCGCAGCCGGCGCCGGTGTCGTACAACTTCGGCTACTTCGACCTCACCGAACCCGGCTTCGTCGGCAATTTCGTACGCGGCGACATGCAGTACATGCTGGTCGCGCTGCCGCTGGCGGAGGACCTCGCCTATTACCGCGAGGTCGGCCGCGGGGTGTCGGTCCAGTGGCTGGATCTCGACCCGACGGAAGCGGCGACGCTTGCCAGGCGGCTTGCCGGTAACGCGTTGCCGGAGAACGCGCGCTACCGCTACGACTACTTCACCGACAACTGTTCGACGCGCGTGCGTGATGCACTCGATGGCGCGCTCGAGGGCCTGCTGCAGCGTCAGCTGCAGGGGCGCTCGCGCGGCAACACCTACCGCGACGACGCGGTGCGGCTGGCGTCCCCGGCGACGTGGATGTGGCTGGGCTTCGATATCGGCCTGGGCCCGCTGGCCGACCGCCCGAACGCGCTGTGGGAGGACGCGTTCGTGCCGATGCGCCTGGCCGACGCGCTGCGCGGCCTGCGCCGCGACGACGGCCGCCCGCTGGTGGCGCAGGAGACCGAACTGCTGCCGCACCGCCTCGCCCCCGAGCCGCTGGAAGCGCGGCGCGAGTGGTGGCCATGGGCGCTGGCCGGCCTCGCCGGCGCGATCGCGATCGCCGCGCTTGCACGCCGGCGCCCGCGCACGACCGCAGCGGTCGGGCTGGGGTTCTGGGGCGTGTGCGCCGTACTCGGGCTGGTGATGGCCTTCATCTGGTTCGGCACCGCGCACCGCTTCGGCTGGCAGAACCAGAACCTGCTGCTGTTCAACCCGCTGTGCATGCTGCTGCTGCCCGATGCCTGGCGGTTGCTGCGCGGCCGCGCGCCGTCACGATTCATGCGTCCGCTGCTGGCCGTGATGGCGGTGCTTGCGGTGATCGCGCTGTTCCTGCACTGGCTGCCGGTGCAGCCGCAGCGCAACGTGCACTGGATCGCCCTGCTGCTGCCATTGCATGTCGCGTGGTGGTGGGCGTTTCCGGCCTCCGCGCCCGGCCCCGGCGTCGCCCGGCCGCAGGACGGCCAGGCCCCGGCCTGATCACCCCGGGGCGCAGTCCAGCGCCCGTGCGAGCTCCGCCAGCGCCTCTTCGCCCACGACCTCGCGCGCGCGCAGCGCCACGTCGAGTCGGGGCAGGTCCGGCAACGCCGCACGCAGCGTCGCCATATGGGTCTCCTCCTGCCTGCGCCGTTCTTCGAGAAAGGCGCCGCTGTCGGCCGGCGCGCGCTTGTTGACGACCAGCGCGGCGACGTGGATGCCGGCGCGGCGCAGCTGCGCGTGGAGCTCGATGGTCTCCAGCACCGGTAGCCGTTCCGCGGCCAGCACGATCACGAACGCCGTGGTGGCCGCATCGGCCAGCGTGTGCCGGAGATCCTCGAACAGCGCGCGGCGGCGCTGCAGGATCGCGCGGATCGCCTGGTCCCGGTCGGCCGGCGTGTCCGGCGTGCGGGTGCTGCCCAGCGCGCGCGCACCCACGCCTTCATCGCGGCCCAGGTTGCGCAGGGCAATGCCGAAGCGCTCGCTGCGCTCCTGGCGACGCAGCAGCCCGTCGGTCCACGCCGAGAGCATCTCCGGCAATGCCATCAGTCGTGCGGTATGCCCGGAGGGAGCGGTGTCGAACACGATCAGCTCGTACTCGCGCAACCCGTCGCGCACCAGCCCGGCGATGCGCTCGAGCAGTGCGGCCTCGTGCATGCCCGGCGCGTCGCGCGACAGCGCCAGGTGCCTGTCGACCTCGCCGGCCAGGTGCTCGGGCATGAGGCGCCGCATCGCTGCGGCGACGCCGGCCACGTGTGCGGCCGCGGTGGCCTCGGGGTCGATCTCGATGGCATCCAGCCGCTCGCGCAGCGTATGCGGCTCGGGACCGAGCCGGCGCTGCCAGAGATGGCCAAGGTTGTGCGCGGGATCGGTAGACACGAGCAGGACCCGCCGACCGGCCATCGCCTGCGCCAGGGCGACGGCCGAGGCCACCGTGGTCTTGCCGACGCCACCCTTGCCACCGATGAACAGCACGCGCCTCGACGCCGCGAGGCTCAGCAGCATCCGATGTGGTCCAGCGGCGAGCGCTCCATGCCCATCCGGCGATGCCAGTCATGGAAGCGCTCGTAGACCGCCGGCATCAGCTCCAGGGTGTGAAAGGCGGCGGGATTCGGTACGCCCAGCGCTTCCGAGAAGACCATCATCATGAAGAGGTCCTCCTCGTCGCGGCGGGCACGCGCGAAGGTACGCCGGTACGGCACCGCATAGAACTCGCCCAGCGCCGCCGAGAGCCGCGCGATGACGGATGGCGTGTCGCCTCCGGCCACGTCAGCGCCGGCCGCCCGCGTCGGCGGCATCACCCGCATCGCCGTCCTCGCGGCCACGACGCATCGCGATGATCGCCTCGAATGCCACCCAGAGCGCCGCCACCAGGATCACGATGTCCATGCCCAGCAGCAGCCAGTTGCCATCGTTGTAGAAGGTCCGCAGCTGCACGATCAGCGCGTACACCGACATCAGCAGCAGGAAGGCGAGTGGCACCAGGGTGAACAGCGGATTGCGGCCCTTGCGGATCAGGATCACCGAGATGACCGCCAGCGTCAGCGCGGCAAGCAGCTGGTTGGTGGTGCCGAACAGCGGCCAGATCACCATGCCGCCGCTGCCATCGCTGCCGGCGCCGAAGGCGAGCGCCATGCACACCGCCAGCGCGATGATCGTGCCGACCACGGTTCCGACCTTGAAGCCCGCCAGTTCCGCCGCTTCCTGCACCACGAAACGCTGCAGGCGCAGCCCGGTGTCCATGGTGGTGGCGGCGAACAGGATCGCCATCGTCGCCAGCATGGTCGAGCCGAGGTTTTCCGGCAGGCCGAGTCCGCGGGTCAGGAGCTCCTCGCCACCATTGACGAAGGCGGTGACGTTGCCGCCGCCGAACTGGCTGTAGACGGCCTGCCAGTCGACCAGGGTGGCGAAGCCGGCGGTGCAGCAGATGATCGCCGCCAGCGACAGCATGCCCTCGCCGACCGCACCGAAATAGCCGACGAAGCGTGCATCGGTTTCCTTGTCGAGCTGTTTGGACGTGGTGCCCGACGCCACCATGCCGTGGAAGCCCGAAATGGCGCCGCAGGCGATGGTCACGAAGAGCAGCGGCACGATGCTCGGGGTGCCCGCGGGCACCGCATCGTTGAAGGCGGGCGCGACGATGGTGGGCGCGGAGATCAGCACGGCCAGATAGAGGATGCCCAGCCCGACGAACAGCTGCAGGCCGTTGATGTAGTCACGTGGTTGCAGCAGCACCCACACCGGCAGCAGCGACGCGATACCGGCGTAGGCGAACAGCAGCACGATCCAGAACGAACGCTGGCCGAGCCCCAGCACCGTCTCCGGCAGCACCACCGGCACCTGGCTGCCGAGCAGGATCAGCCCGTACAGCACCAGCACGCCGCCGATCGAGGGCCACAGCAGGCCGACCTTCCAGCGATAGATCAGCTGCCCGATCACGAGTGCGACGAGGATCGCGCCCCAGACCGGAATCACCGCGGTCGGCGTGGAGACGAGCAGGTTGGCGATCACCACCGCGAAGGCGGCGTTGACCATCAGCAGCAGCAGGAAGATCACCACCAGGAACAGGTTGCGACCGCGGCGGCCGATATAGCGGCCGCTGAGCATGCCCATCGACTGTCCGCGGTTGCGCACGCTGGCCCACAGCGCACCGAGATCGTGGACGCCGGCGAAGAAGACCGTGCCCAGCACCACCCAGAGGAACGCAGGCCCCCAGCCCCAGATGACCGCGATCGCCGGCCCGACGATGGGCGCGGCGCCAGCGACGGAGGTGAAGTGGTGCCCCCACAGCACGAACCTGTTGGTGGGAACGTAATCGACACCATCGCGCATGCTGTGCGCGGGCGTGACGAAGTCGGCCTGCAGGCGATAGATCCGCTCGGCAATGAACTTCGAGTAGAGCGCGTAGCCCAGCGCCATGGCGCCGAGTCCGATCAGCAGCAGGACGATCGCATTCACCGGAGACCTCCTCTGCGCCATGGCGGCGACAGGCGGAGAATGGAAGAGAACCCCGGGGAAGGAAACCCCTGGGAGCAGCCCATGCTCCCGCCTTCGACTAAAGTCGTACGTGCGGCAGCAAGGCCGCATACCGGCACAACTCGCCCCGGCCCACGACGCCGACGCCGGCCGTCACCTGCCGCGGGCAAGCGGCGCCGGTCCCCGCGCTACTGCCCCGCCATCAGCCGCAGGATCTGTCCGGTGAAGTACGCAAGCACCGTGCCGGTCGCATAGCCCACCGTGCCCAGCAGCACGCCCACCGGTGCGAGGTTGGGATGGAACGCCGCCGCGATCACCGGCGCCGACGCCGCCGCGCCGACGTTGCCCATCGAACCCACGCCGGCGTAGAAGATCGGCGCGCGGACCAGCCGCGCCGCACCCAGGATCATCAGGATGTGCACGCTCATCCAGATCGCGCCGATGGCGATGAGCTCCAGCCGTTCGAACAGGCGGGTGAAGTCCATCTGCATGCCGATGCAGGCGATCAGGAAGTACAGGAACACCGTGCCGACCTTGGACGCACCGGCGCTCTCGAGGTTGCGCACCCGGGTGAAGCTGAGGATGAGCCCTCCAAGCGTCGACAGCAGCACCACCCACACGAAGGCCGAGTCCAGGCTGAACTGCGCCGCGGCCTCCACGTTGGCCGCGAACCATGTCGCAAGCGGGCCGGCGACGGCATGGGCCAGCCCGACCAGGCCGAAGGCGATGCCGACGATGACCATCAGGTCGGTCAGCGTGGGGATGCGCGCGTTGGCCTTCTCGAACGCCGCCATCCGCGCCTTCATGTCGTCCAGCGCCCGGGTGTCGGCACCGCTGCGGGCATCGATGTGCGCGGCGCGGTTCGCGATGAACAGCCAGGTGGCCATCAGCGCGCTGGCGATCGCCACGTCGACCACCGCGAACTGGCCGAACAGCGTCGCGTCGACGCCGTAGACCTCGCGCATCGCCACCATGTTGGCACCACCGCCGATCCAGCTCCCCGCAAGCGCGGCCATGCCCTTCCAGGTGTCACCGGCGACGGCTGGCGGGTAGATCCATTCCATCAGCTGGAACGACACCACCGCGCCGAGGACGATGCCGAGCGTTCCCGCGCAGAACACGAACAGCAGCTTGGGCCCGAGCCTGAGGATGCCCTTGAGGTCGATCGACAGCGTCAGCAGCACCAGCGCGGCGGGCAGCAGGATGCGACTGCCGAGCGGGTTGTAGAGCGTGCTGTTCTCGCCATCGATGAGCCCCACGGTGTTGTAGATCGCCGGCACGAAATAGCACAGCAGCAGCGCCGGCACCCAGGCGAAGAACTTCTTCCAGAACGGGGTCGGCCCGCTGGCCAGCCAGAAGATGGCGCCGAGGGTGGCCGCGATCAGGCCGAAGACGACGATGTCGTTGGTGATGAGGGCGTCGCTTGCGGTCGGATTCATGCGTGCGGGGTCTCGTGGGAATGGACTGCGCCGTCAGCCCGTGCCGCCGGCATGCGCCGGCGGCGGGGGTAGGGATTGCGGTCTGTGGGCGAACGCGCGGCGGGCAGCGCGATCAGCGGTCGAAATGCCGGCGCAGCCAGTCATTGACGGTCTCGTGCCATTGCACCGAGTTGTGCGGCTTGAGCACCCAGTGGTTCTCGTCGGGGTAGTACAGCAGCTTCGACTCGATGCCCTGGCGCTGCAACGCGGTGAACGCCGACAGGCTCTGGTCGATCGGCACCCGGAAGTCGTTCTGCCCGGCCACCACCAGCATCGGCACCCGCCACTCGCCGACGTGGCGCGCCGGGTTGAAGCGCTCGTAGGCCTCGGGGTTGTCGTACACCGTGCCGCCGTGCTCCCACTCGGTGAACCACAGTTCCTCGGTCACCAGCCCCATCGAGCGGGTATCGAACACGCCGTTGTGGTTGACGAAGCACTTCCACGGGCCGTTCCACTGGCTGGCGATCCAGTTGACCATGTAGCCGCCGTAGCTGGCGCCGAGCGCGCAGGCACGGTCGCCATCGAGGAAGTCGTAGTCGCGCAGCGCGGCGGCCCAGCCCTTCTGCAGGTCTTCGAGCGGACGGTCGCCCCAGTGCTGGCTGATCGCGTCGGTGAAGTCCTGGCCGTAGCCGGTGGACCCGTGGAAATCGATCATCACCACCGCCCAGCCCTGCCCGGCATAGGTCTGCGGGTTCCAGCGGTAGCTCCAGCCATCGCCGAAGCTGCCCTGCGGACCGCCGTGGATCAGGAACGCGACCGGGTATTCCCGACCTTCCTCGTAATTCCACGGCTTGACCACGTAACCGTGCACGGTGTTGCCGTTCCAGCCGCGGAAGCTGAACTGCTCGTAGTCGCCGAAGCGCACGTCGGGCAGGCGCTCGGACGCGTCCGGCGTGATCGCGCGCAGCTGCTGCGCGCCGGTATCCGTGGTGTAGATGACGTCGCCGCTGCGCATGGTGTTGCGCGAGAACGCCAGCGTGTCGCCAGCGATGTCGAACGCGGATACGGTGCCGCCGTCGACCAGGCGGGTGACCTCGCCGGTGGCCACGTCCACGCGGAACAGCGGGTACTGGCCGGTGTCCTGGGCGGCGGCGTACAGGCTGCGGCCGTCCCCGGCCACCGCGATGCTGCTGGGCGAGCGGTCCCAGTCCGGGGCGATCTCGCGGGCCTGGCCGCTGCCGACATCCATTGCCATCAACGCGTAGCGGTCCGCCTCGAAGCCCGGGCGCTTCATCGCGCGGTAGTACAGCGTCGAGCCGTCGGCACTGAACACGGGCCCGGCATCCCAGGCCGGGTTGGATGCGGTGAGGTTGACCGGCGCGGCACGGCCGGCGGCATCCAGGCGGTAGAGATCGAAATTGGTCGACCACGGCTCGCCGGCACCGGCCACGCGCACGCTGGCCACCACGCTGCGCCCGTCCGGCGCCCAGGTGTAGTCGTCGCTGCCACCGAAGGGCCTGGATGGCACGTCGCCTTCCAGCGCCTGGCTCACCGCGGTGGCCACGCGCAGCGGCTCGCCCCCTGCAGCCGGCAGCGCCGCCACGTACAGGCGGTTGCGGCGCCCGTCCTCCCAGGTGTCCCAGTGACGCACGAACAGCTGGTCGTAGATGACGCCGGTGGTCTTGCCCTCGGCACGCTGGTCCAGCCGCGCCTTCGTGCACGCGAACACGTCGCCATCGGCGGCCTGCGCGCAGTCACCGAAGGTCGACGCGCTGAAGGCGATGCGGCTGCCGTCGGGGGAGAGCCGGTAGCTGCCGATGTCGAGCGCGAACGCGGTCAGCTGGCGCGGCGCGCCACCGCCGGCGGGCATCGCATAGAGCTGCTGGCTGCCATTCTTTCCGCTCAGGAAGTAGAGCGTGCCGCCGTCCGGCGAGAACGTGGGCGCGCTGACGCTCCAGCCCTCGGGGCTGATCCGCTGCGGCGGGCGTGCATCGCGGGTACGCAGGTCGCGCAGGTACAGCGCGGTGCCCGAACCGTCACCCTCCAGGTCCACGGTGCGCTCGATGAAGACCAGCCGGCCGCCATCCGGCGACAGCACCGGCGACGACACCCGCGTCAGCGAGACCAGGTCCTGCGGCTGCAGGCCGCGTTCGGCGAACGCCTGGCTGGCGGGCAGCAACGCGGCAAGGCACAGGGGCAGCAGGGCGGTACGGAACCTCATCGGACGACTCTCCACGGCGAACGGCATCGGCCGATGTTAGCCGATGCCGCGCGGCCGCCGGGGGTGCCATCCGGCCTGTTGCAAGCGCTGCGGAGCGCACGATCGCGCTCCGGATCCACCCTCGTCAGGGTGCGGCCGGCTGGCCGCCGATATGCGTGTGCAGGAAGCCCAGCAGGCGCCGGTAGAACTCCAGCCGGTGCCCGGGGTCGTGGAAGCCGTGGCCCTCGTTGGGGTAGTACAGGGTCTCCACCGGTGCCCCGGCGCGGCGCAGCGCGCGTTCCATCAGATGGCTGTGTTCGATCGGTGCCACCAGGTCCTCGCCACCGGCGGCAAGCAACACCGGCACCCTGATCCGCTCCGCCAGCCGGTTCGGTGACGCCGACGCCAGCGCGCCGGTGTCGGTGCCCAGCCAGTCGCCGGTCCAGGTGCGCGCCCAGCGGCCCTGGCGGCGGTTCTCGGTGGTCAGTCGCGGCAGGTCGTAGACGCCCACGTAGCCGACCGCGCAGCGGTAGAGATCGGGCTCGCGCACGGTGCCCATCAGTGCGGCATAGGCGCCGTAGCTACCGCCATAGACGCAGATGCGCTGCGGGTCCGCGATGCCCTCGGCGATGGCCCAGCGGGTGGCATCGGTGACGTCGTCCTGCATCACCCCGCCCCACCCGCGGGCACCGGCGGCGCGGAATGCACGCCCGTAGTTGCCGGAGCCGCGGAAGTTCACCTGCAGCACCGCGTAGCCGGCGGCGGCCAGCACCTGCGCATCGCGGTCGAAGCCCCACATGTCGAAGACGCCGAACGGGCCGCCGTGCGGCATGACCACCATCGGCAACGCGCTTGCCTGCACCCCGCGCGGCACGGTGAGGAAGCCATGCAGGGTCAGGCCATCGCGCGCGCGCAGTTCGATTGCGCGCACGCCGGCCATGCGCCCGGGGTCGATCGCCTCGCTGCGTGCGAAGGCGAAGTCGGCATTGTTGCGGCTGCTGTCGAACTCGTAGTAGCTGCCGGGGTCGACGTCGCTGCGCACCTGCAGCAGGCGCCGTGAGCCGTCGCCGCTGACCGAGGTCACCGTCACCACCTGCCCTTCGAACACGCCTTCCAGCGCGTGGTGCAGCCGTGCCTGCGGCGAGGTCTCGTCGAAGAACACCGTGCGCGTGGTGGCGCCATGGAAGCGCGCACCCACCGGCACCCGGCCGCTGTCGTCGTAGACCGGCACCGGATCGACCACCCCGTCGCGCAGCAGTTCGCGGCGCTCGCCGCTGGCGATGTCGTAGGCGACGATGCTGTCCGGGCCCGCGCGGTGCTCCACCCGGAGGTAGGCGGTGGCGTTGTCGGCCGAGAAGCCGAGCGGCACGACGATCCCGCCGCTGGTGCGCTCGTCGTTGATGAGTTCCCATTCGGCCCCGTCGCCCGCGCGCAGGTAGGTGCGCGAGACGTTGTCGGTGTTGGCGCCGTAGGCGAAGCGGACGGTGCCGGTGGTGTCGGTGACGTACTCCGCCATGGCGACCGGCGCCGCCGTCACCCGGGTGCGGCGGCCGGAGTTCACGTCCATGCGCTCGACGCGGCTGATCGGGTCACCCACCAGCGGCGTCACGCGGATCAGCACATGGCGGTCGTCCTCGGGCAGGGTGTCGATCAGGCGCGCGGCCACGCGCTCCTCGCGCTTGCCCGACGACAACCGCGTGCCGGTGGTCGACTCGCGGACGCGGAAGCCCACCAGCAGGTCACGTCGCGAACCGTCGGCATTCATGCCGTACAGCTCGCCGGTCGGCAGCGGGTCGTCGCGGCTGCCGAAGGTCTCCGCCACCGCGATCAGCACGCGCTCCGGGTTGACCCACCAGAAGTCGTGGATGTCGGTGCCGCGGGTGAAGCGGAAGGTCGCGGTGACCGCGCGATCGGCCCCACGCAGGATCACCAGGCCGTGCTGGCCTTCCATCGGCACCTTGACCGCGTAGTACTCGCCGGTGGGCGACACCTTGAGGTCGGCAACCTTGTCCTCGGCCACGAACGGCGCCAGGTCAACCTGCGCCCGCGCGTTCTGGGCGGGCATGCAGCACGCCACGGCCAGGCCGATCGCGGCCAGCCACTTCATTGCATTCATCGATTTCCCCCTGGATTCCGGTCCGTGTGGTCGTGCGGCTCCCTGCCCCGGCGCGCACTCTACCGGCTCGCCCGCGCACCGGCCACCGCGTTTCACGCAGGCACGCCGTGGCGGTCGCCAGACTGCGCGCCATGTCACGCATCCCTGCCGCGCTGCTCGTCATCGACATGATCAACCGCTTCGATTTCGACGGCGGCAAGGCACTGGCCGGCGCCGCCGAGCCGGCATCGAAGCGGATCGCATGGCTGCGCGGGCGCTTCCACGCCGCCGGCTGGCCGGTGGTGATGGTCAACGACAACTTCATGGACTGGAAGGCGGACTTCCGCGAGATCTGCGCGGTGTGTTCACAGGACGGCATGCAGGGCGCGGAGATCGCCCGCCGGCTGGCGCCGGTGCCGGGCGACTATTTCGTGCTGAAGCCGAAGCATTCGGCCTTCCATGCCAGTCCGCTCGATGCGCTGCTTGCAAGCCTGGATGTCGAGCGGCTGGTGATCACCGGCGTGGCCACCGATGCCTGCGTGCTGGCCACCGCGCTGGATGCGCACATGCGCGATTACGCCCTCGCCGTGCCGCGCGACTGCGTGGCGTCGATCACCCCGGCCCGTCGCGACCGTGCGCTGGCCGTGCTGCGCGACAACTGCCGGGCCGACACCCGCGGGTCGCGCAGCATCGCACCCTGAGCGCGCCGCGCACGCGATCGGAATCGCGGCCGTGCGGCACAATGCCCGGCGCGCGTATCGCACCGTCCCCGGTGACGGTGCCCGCCGGAGACCGGCGCACGTGCGCCTCCACCCTGTCTTTCCGCGGCACCCGACCGGCGCCGCGCACCCCGGGATGACCCATGCTGCGCTGGTTCGAAAAACGCCTCGACCCGTTCCCGCCGATGCCGCCCGCGCAACCGCCGCGCGGGCTGGTCGCGTTCTGCATGCACTACACGCGCGGCAGTGGCAAGTGGCTTGCGCTGATGGGCATGACCGGTGCGCTGATCGCGGTGGCCGAGCTCGGCCTCTACGTCTACCTGGGTGCGCTGGTCGACCGCCTCGGCGAGCATACGCCCGAGACTTTCCTCGCCGCCGAGGGCTCGCGCCTGATGTGGATGGCGCTGCTGGTGGTGGTTGCGCTGCCACTGCTGGTGCTGCTCGACAACGCGGTGCAGATGCAGGTGCTGCTGGGCAACTTCCCGATGCGCATCCGCTGGAACGTGCACCGCTACCTGCTGCGGCAGTCGATGGGCTACTTCCAGGACGAGTTCGCCGGGCGCATCGCCACCAAGCTGATGCAGACTTCGCTGGCGGTGCGCGAGACGGTGATCAAGCTGCTCGACGTCGGCGTGTACGTGAGCGTGTACGTGGTCGGCGCAATGCTGGCCGCAGCCGCGGCGGACTGGCGGCTGATGCTGCCGTTCGCCGGCTGGGTGGTCGGTTACGCACTGCTGATGGTGTATTTCGTGCCGCGCATGGAACGGGTCTCGCGCGAGCAGGCCGATGCGCGGTCGGACATGACCGGGCGCATCGTCGACAGTTACACCAACATCGCCACCGTGAAGCTGTTCTCGCACTCGCGGCGCGAACAGGCCTACGCGCGCGAGGCGATGGATGGCTTCCTCGGCACCGTGTACCGGCAGATGCGCCTGGCCACCGGCGTGGGCGCCGGCAACTACGCGCTCAACATGGCGCTGGTGTTCGCGGTGGCCGGCATCGGCCTGTGGCTGTGGCTGGGTGGCGTGATCGGCGCCGGCGCGGTGGCGGTCGGCATCGCCCTGGCGCTGCGGCTGGTCGGCATGAGCCAGTGGATCATGTGGGAGCTGTCGGCGCTGTTCGAGAACATCGGCACCGTGCGCGACGGCATCAACTCGATCTCGCTGCCGCCGACCGTGGACGACGCGCCGGGCGCGCCGGAATTGCCGGCGGTGCGCGGCGACATCCGCTTCAAGGGCGTCGGCTTCCACTACGGCAAGGGTTCGGGGGTGATCGAGCACCTCGACCTGCACATCCGCGCCGGTGAGCGCATCGGCGTGATCGGCCGCTCGGGTGCCGGCAAGTCGACGCTGGTCAACCTGCTGCTGCGCTTCCACGACGTCGAATCCGGGCGGATCCTGGTCGACGACGTCGACATCGCCAGCGTGCAGCAGGATTCCCTGCGCGCGCGCATCGGCGTGGTCACCCAGGACACCTCGCTGCTGCACCGTTCGGTGCGCGACAACATCCTCTATGGGCGTCCCGACGCCAGCGAGGCGGAGATGGTCGAGGCCGCGCGCCAGGCCGAGGCCCACGACTTCATCCTCGGGCTCTCGGATTCCGCCGGCCGCCAGGGCTACGACGCCCACGTCGGCGAGCGCGGGGTCAAGCTGTCGGGCGGCCAGCGCCAGCGCGTTGCCATTGCCCGCGTGCTGCTCAAGGACGCGCCGATCCTGGTGCTGGACGAGGCCACCTCGGCGCTGGACTCGGAGGTGGAAGCCGCGATCCAGGGCAACCTCTACCGGCTGATGGAAGGCAAGACCGTCATCGCCATCGCCCACCGGCTGTCGACGATCGCGGCGATGGACCGGCTGATCGTGATGGACCGCGGCGCGATCGTGGAACAGGGCACCCACGCCGAGCTGATTGCCGCCGGCGGGATCTATGCGCAGCTGTGGGCGCGCCAGTCGGGTGGATTCATCGACCCGGGCGAGTAGCACCGGCCAGCAGGCGGCGATGGCGACCGGTCGCGCATCTTCAGCCTTCGCTGCCCTGCCCGACCGTGTCACTGCGCGTCGGCGGCGCCAGCACCAGCCCGGTGCCGACGTCGAACTCCGACAACGGGCTTTCCGCGGGGCAGGTCTCGTCGGGGAAGCCGAAGCGCTGGCGCAGGTCGAGGCCGCAGGCGTTGAGCGCATCGAGGTCGGTGATCGGCGACTTGCATTGCAGGTCGAAGGCGCGGGTAAAGGAATCGCGGCGGGTCACGAAGTCCTCGCCGCACTTGCGCATCAGTCGCAGGCGGTCGAGGTCGTCCTGCGCGGGGTTCACCCCGTCCAGCCCGAACAGCCGCAGTTCGTCGCCGGTGAGCAGGCGCAGGCTGCGGTTGGGCACCGCCATCATCGCGTCGGCGACCGCGACCGCGGCGCCATTGCGTTCCAGATAGCTGCGCACGCGGTCGTACACCGCGCGCAGCTCGGCATTGAGCTCGACCCGCGTGGTCGCGGTCGAGCTCATGCGGATGATGCGGTGGATGCCCACACGGCCGGTGATCAGCCGGGTATCGCCCCCGGCCAGCACGAACACGCAGGCGCTGTGGCAGGACGAGCCTTCGCGCACCCAGATGGTCCAGCGCGATTCGGCGATGAGGTCGCCTGCGCGGATCGCCTCCTCGACCTGGCCGCCGATCGAATTGATGTCGAGCACGCGCTTGCCGACGCCGCGCTCGTCGGCCACTGCGGCCACGCGCTCGACCAGCGCGGTGAAGTCGGGGGCGATGCGGCCGTCGTAGCGCACGCGCATGACGCCACGTTCCTCGCAGGCTTCCAGTGCCTGCCCGATGCTCTCGCGCGACAGGTCGGCAAGCGGCTCGCCGTCGCCGCGGGCCAGATAGTCGAGTTCGCAGCTGATCGAAGCGGTGCCCGCCTCGAGCGGCACCTCGCTCCAGTCGACGGCGGGCGCCGTCTCCGGTGCGGGGGGCGTGTCCGCCTGCGGCGCACCGTCCTCCTCGACCGGCGCCACGCTGAACGCACCGCCGTCTTCGGGGCTGGCCACCGGCACGGTTTCCAGCAGGGGCGCCGGGGCGTCCGGTTCGGAACGCAGGCAGGCCGCGAGGACCAGGGCGAGGGCGACGATGGCAAGGCCGGCACCGACCCATCGGGGGACGACACGCATGCTGGGCAGGGCTCCGATCGGGTGGGGGCACGCACGGATGGCGGCAATGCGCACCAGTCTAGGGCCGCCGGCGTTGCGCGATGGAACCGCGGGTGAACCGTGCCGGCCGGTGATGACGCCATCCGCACGGCGACCGGTGCGCAGCTGGGCGCGACCGGCATCCGCCGCGCCGCTCAGAACAGCCCGCGCAACACCATCAGGATGCCTGCCACCGACACCGCCCATACCAGCGAGCGCAGGTATGGAATACCCGCCGCGTACAACGGCACGTAGGCGACGCGCGCCCAGAAGTAGAGCTGTGCGCCAAGCGCGGTGCCGGCATCACCGCGGCCGGTGGCCACCACCGCCAGCACCGCCGCGGCGAAGAATCCGAAGGTCTCGAGGTAGTTGCGCCAGGCGCGGTCCAGCCGTGCCCCGACGCCGCTCAACGGTGGCGGTTCACCGTCGCGCGGGCCGGCATTCCAGCGCATCCCGCGCTGGCGTGTCATCACCGCCGCGGCGAGGAACAGCTGGCCCAGGCCGAGCAGCACCGCCCAGGCCAGCATGCGGATTTCCAGCGGAAGCGTGGCGAATTCCATTCGAGGCCCCTCGCGCGGTTGCGGTCAGGCGAGCGGGCGCCGGTACATCGCCGCGTTGATGCAGGAGAACACGGCGACCACGAACCAGCCGAATGGCAGGAACGACAGCGTCAGCACCCAGGTGATCACGAACGCGATGCACGCGGCGACGAACCACAGGATCGCCGACATGATGCGACCCTGTACCAGCTGCCCGAGCCCGGGAATGAAGAAACTGCAGATCGCGGCAATGACGTTGCCGGTTGAACCCTGTCCTGCGCTCATCGATGCCCCCTTGCGGATGTGAATGCGCGCAGTCTGTGGTCCGTGGTGCATTGCCTGCGTGAACCGCGGGGCAGGTGCACTACTGGTCGTGCCCGCTGATCGAGGAGTGCGGCTCGCCACGGTCCTGACCGGACAGCCTCGGCAACAGCCCGACCACGATGAAGGCCACGATCGTGGTGATGATGGCGACCCACTCCTGGCCCATGCCCGCCGCCATGCCGATCGCGGCGGTCATCCAGATGCCGGCGGCGGTGGTCAGGCCCTCGATGCGTTCGCCGCGGTCGAGCTTGAGGATCGCGCCCGCGCCGAGGAAGCCGATGCCGGACACGATTCCCTGCATCACGCGGGTGACCTCGTCGGCGGATACGCCGTGCATGAGCGGCGCCAGCACGAACAGCGCCGAGCCGATCGAGACCAGGATGTGGGTCTTGAGGCCGGCCGCGCGGCCCTTCTGCTCGCGCTCCCAGCCGATGATGCCGCCGAGGATCGCAGCCATCAGTACCCGCGCGATCATCACCGTCATGTCGCCGGCATCGGGCACCGCGAACTCGTCGGCCAGGGCATGGCCGATCTCGCCGAGCACGCTCATCGCGCAGGTTCCGGCAGGGTCGGCGTACGGAATTCAGCGGTGCGGACGGGTGCCGTCACGGGTCGTGGCATGGGGACAATCCTCCGATGCCCGCACGCTAGCGCCGGCACGGTGGCCGGCGGGTGATGAATAGGCCCCGCGCTGTGGGCGGAAAGAAAGATGCCCGCCTCGCGGCGGGCATCGTCCAGCCAACTCGCCGGTGTCGGTCAGCCGACCGTGAACCGACCCTTGTCGCTGCCACCGGTGCCGGTGCCGACCCCCGCATTCGGATCGACGTGGCCCGAGCCGGTGCTGCCCGAATACGCCCCACCGCTGCCGGAGTAGCTGCCGCTGCTGTAGCGGTCGTGCGAGGTGAACGCATCGCGCACGGCGGCCTTCGCGCGGTCCCAGTCCAGCTTGGAATTGCCGCGGCGGCTGCCCCAGTCGCGCGACAGCTCCGACTCCAGGCTCTCGTCCCAGTCGCGATCGGCGTACATGGTGCGGGCCTGCACGCCGTAGCGGTATGCGGGCTGGTAGTCCTCGAAACCGCTGTCCTGGTCGCGGTAATCGGCCTTGTCGAAGCTTTCGGAGAAGTAGGAATCACTGCTGCGATAGGTCTGGTGGGTGCGATCGGCACGGTCCCAGGCATCACGCACTGCCGGCTGGGCGTCTTCCCATGGCAGGCGCGACTCGCCACGCGCCTTGTCCCACTCCGAGCGCAGGCTGGCTTCGGATTCGTCCCAGCCGCGGTCGAGGTCCGCCTCGCGCGCCTGCAGGCCGAAGCCGTAGGCGGTGGAGTAATCGCGGTCGTAGTCGTAGTCCGACTTCACGTAGGGGCGGTCCTTGTGCGCTTCGCGCCAGTAGGCCTCCTCGCCGGTCGGGTCGATGCGCTCGGCCACACGCTTGCCCACTGCGGCGCCGGCCACCACGCCCACCGCGGCACCGATCAGGGTGCCGATCGGCCCGAGCACGGTTCCTGCGGCCGCGCCCGCGGCCATGCCACCGGCGGCACCGCCGACGCCGACGCCGACCGGGTGTGAACCGGGGGCACCGGTGATCGGATCGCGATTGGCGTCGCGGCCGGCGTGCTCGAGGCTGTCGTCGTGCTTCGAATTCATGGCGTGCTCCTGCAGGGGGAATGTGCGTCCACCCTGCGCGCGCCGCGGTGAAACCATCGTGTGCACGGGCGCCGCGGCTTGCGCCGCGTTCAGTCGCCGTCGCTGAATGCGTCCCGTGCTACGCGGCGGTCTCGCCACGGCCGAGCGGATCGGGCAGCGCCTCGTGGTTGCCCGCAAACGACAGCGACAAAGAGTTGAGGCAGTGGCGTTCATGGGTCGGCGGCGGGCCGTCGGGGAACACGTGACCCAGGTGGCTCTCGCAGCGCGCGCACACCACCTCGACGCGGATCATCCCGTGGCTGGTGTCACGGACGCGGCGGATATGCGCCTCGTCGTACGGCGCGAAGAAACTCGGCCAGCCGGTGCCGGAATCGAACTTGGTGCTGGAGCGGAACAGCGGCAGGCCGCACAGCCGGCAGCAGTAGACGCCGTCGCGCTTGTTGTCGAGGAACACCCCGCAGAACGGCGCTTCGGTGCCGTGCTGCAGCAGCACGCGGCGCTCGTCGGGCGACAACCCGGCAACCAGGGTGTCGCGCTGTGCGGCGGTGGGCGGGGTCAGGTCGAACTGGCTCATGGCGGCATCCGGCAGGGAAAGTGGCTGCTGACTACATGGCGGCGCCGCCGAGGATCCGCAACCTTGGCGCGCACCGCGCAGCGAATCGCCTGATGCGACGACGGCGCGCCGCAGGCGCCGTGGATCAGCGGTCCAGCATCGGCAGGTCGAGCCCCTGCTCGCGCGCGCACTGTTGCGCGATGTCATATCCGGCATCGGCGTGGCGCATCACCCCGGTGCCGGGGTCGTTCCACAGCACGCGTTCGATGCGGCGGTCGGCGGCCTCGCTGCCGTCACAGACGATCACCACGCCCGAGTGCTGCGAATAGCCCATGCCGACGCCACCGCCGTGATGCAGGCTCACCCAGGTGGCGCCGCCGGCGACATTGAGCATCGCGTTCAGGAGCGGCCAGTCGCTGACGGCGTCAGAGCCGTCGGCCATCGCCTCGGTCTCGCGATTGGGCGAGGCGACCGAGCCGGAATCGAGATGGTCGCGGCCGATGACGATCGGCGCCTTGAGCTCGCCATTGCGCACCATCTCGTTGAACGCCAGGCCCAGCCGGTGGCGCAGCCCCAGGCCGACCCAGCAGATGCGCGCCGGCAAACCCTGGAAGGCGATGCGCTCGGCGGCCATGTCCAGCCAGCGGTGCAGGTGCGGGTCGTCGGGGATGAGTTCCTTGACCTTCGCATCGGTCTTCGCGATGTCCTCGGGATCGCCGGAGAGCGCCACCCAGCGGAACGGGCCGATACCGCGGCAGAACAGCGGCCGGACATAGGCGGGCACGAAGCCGGGGAAATCGAACGCGTTGGCGCAGCCTTCGTCCTGCGCCATCTGGCGGATGTTGTTGCCGTAGTCGACGGTCGGGATGCCCCGGGCGTGGAAGGCCAGCATCGCCTCGACATGCACGCGCATCGACTTCTTCGCCGCGTCGCGCACGCGCTCGGGGTCGGCGGTCTGTTCGGCCAGCCACTCGTCGACCGTCCAGCCGACCGGCAGGTAGCCGTGCACGGGGTCGTGCGCGCTGGTCTGGTCGGTGACCGCGTCCGGGCGCACGCCGCGCTTCACCAGTTCCGGCAGCACCTCGGCGGCATTGCCGAGGAGCGCGATCGATTTCGCCTCGCCGGCGGCGGTGTATTTCGCGATGCGGGCCAGCGCGTCGTCGAGGTCATCGGCCTGCTCGTCGACATAGCGGGTCTTGAGACGGAAATCGATGCGCGACTGCTGGCATTCGATGGTCAGGCTCGACGCACCGGCCAGCGACGCCGCCAGCGGCTGCGCGCCGCCCATGCCGCCCAGGCCCGCGGTGAGGATCCAGCGGCCGGTGAGGTCGCCGCCGTAATGCTGGCGGCCCATCTCCACGAAGGTCTCGTAGGTGCCCTGCACGATGCCCTGCGAGCCGATGTAGATCCACGAGCCGGCGGTCATCTGCCCGTACATCATCAGGCCCTTGCGGTCGAGCTCGTTGAAGTGCTCCCAGTTGGCCCATGCCGGCACCAGGTTGGAGTTGGCGATCAGCACCCGCGGCGCATCGGCATGCGTGCGGAACACGCCCACCGGCTTGCCGGACTGCACCAGCAGGGTCTCGTCGTCACCGAGGGTTTTCAGCGTATCGAGGATGGCGTCGAAGCAGGCCCAGTCACGCGCCGCGCGGCCGATGCCGCCATAGACCACCAGATCCTCCGGACGCTCGGCGACCTCGGGGTCGAGGTTGTTCTGCAGCATCCGGAATGCCGCCTCGGTCAGCCACGAGCGGCAGCTCAGGCCGGTGCCGCGTGGCGCGCGGATCTGGCGGGAGGGGTCGTGTCGGGAAGCGGCTGCGGTCATGGTGGCCCTGCGGTGTCACGGTGGCCGGCGATTATCCACCATGCCCGTGCGCCGGCCGGAACGACGACGCCCGGCACAGGGCCGGGCGTCGGGTACCACATGGACCGGATCAGCGAATCGAAGGATCCAGCCGGCGCAGGGCGTCCTTGACGTCCACACCGCCCGAACGCTCGATGTCCTCGCGCGTGTACACGCGGCCACCCGCGTTGATGCAGGCGTCGCGCTCGCTGCGGCTGCGGGCCTCGCGCGAGGCGGTGATGCGCGAGCCGGTCTCGCGGATGCAGTAGCGTTCATTGGCGGCCGCGCGCTCGGCACGGGTCAGGCGGACGTCTTCCTCGGGCTCCGCCTGCTGCGCGGAGACGCCGAACGCCAGGCCCAGGAGGGCGGTGGCAAGCATCAATCGCTTCATGGATCACCTCGGAGGATATGTGTAGCCTCAGACGATACGCGCGCGCGCATGCACGCGCATGAAACCGCAGTGCGGGATTCAGGAGGCGTTAGCTGTGTGCACCCGTGTTGCGACCCGGTTCGCGCGTCATCCGTTCGCGCAGCGCCTGGCGGTCGCGTTGATCGCGCTTGCCGCCCATGCCGGGCCCGCTGCAGGCGCAGCCGCAGGTCCGCCGCAGGAGGGGGTATCGGCGCCGGCGGCGATGCTGGTGTTCACCCGCAGCGAGGGTTATCGCCACGCCTCCATTCCCGACGCGGTCGAGACACTGCGCGCGCTCGCCGCGGCCGACGGAATCACCATCGACCACAGCGAGGATCCAGCCAGCTTCAGTCCGGCCACGCTGGCCAGGTACCGCGTGGTGGTATTCGCCAACACCACCGGACCACTGCTCGACGGTGAGCAGCGCGCCGCATTCGAGCAGTGGGTGCGCAACGGCGGCGGCTTCATCGGCCTGCATTCCGCCGCCGACACCGCCTACGACTGGCCGTTCTACGGTGAACTGGTGGGCGCGTGGTTCGAGAGCCATCCGCCCGGACTGCAGCGCGCGCGGGTGCGCTTCGAGGCGCCGGACACCGAGGCCATGCTGGGCCCGTGGCGCGTCACCGACGAGCTGTACGACTTCCGCGACAACCCCCGGCCGCAGGTCACCGTGATCGCGGCCCTGCACGATCGCGAGGACACCGGCGGCATGGGCGATGACCACCCGATCGCCTGGTGCCACCAGCGCCTCGGCGGCCGCGCCTGGTACACCGGGCTCGGCCATGACCCGCGCATCTACGCCGATCCGGTGTTCCGCGCGCTGCTGCGCGGCGGCCTGCACTACGCGCTCGGTATGCGCGCGCGTTGCGACGAAGTGTCATCCGACCCGGCTAACATGGCGCGATGATGTCCTGCCGTTTCCTGCTGGCCGCCATCGCGGCCTGCCTGCTGTGCGCCTGTTCCGCGACCCTGTCCTCCGCCACCCCTGGCGGCGATGCGCCGACCCTGTTGCTGGTGTCGCTGGATGGCGTGCATCCCGACATGCTCGGCCGTGGCGATACCCCGCACCTCGACCGCCTCGCCCGCGAGGGCGTGCGCGCCGCCTGGATGCAGCCGTCGTATCCGGCGCTGACCTTCCCGAACCACTACACGCTGGTCACCGGCCTGCGCCCGGACCGCCACGGCATGGTCCACAACTCGATGTACGACGAGGACCTCGGCGCATTCGCGCTCAAGGACCGCGACGCCGTGGGCGATGGCCGCTGGTGGGGCGGCGAGCCGCTGTGGGTGACCGCCGAACGCGCCGGCCTGCCGACCGCGACGATGTTCTGGCCGGGCAGCGAGGCGCCGGTGCAGGGCGTGCGCCCCACCCGCTGGTATCCCTACGAGGACGGGCTTGCGCTCGAGGTCCGCATCGACCGCGTGCTCGGCTGGCTGTCGGAGCCCGCAGCGACGCGGCCACAGCTGGCGACGCTGTACTTCGAGCATCCCGACCACGCCGGCCATGGCTACGGGCCGGCTTCGCCGCAGCTGCATGCCGCGCTGCGCGACGTGGATGCGGCGATCGGCGACCTGCTCTCGGCGATCGCGTCGCGCGGACTCCGCGACCGCGTGAACCTGGTCATCGTCTCCGACCACGGCATGGCGCCGGTTCCACCCGGCCAGGTGGTGGCGGTGGAGGACATGGTGGACCCGGCCGATGCGCAGGTGGTCAGCACCGGCCAGGTGGTGGGCTTCCGGCCGCGCCCCGGGCGCGAGGCCGCCGCTGCCGCCGCACTGCTGGGTGCGCACGAACGCTACGACTGCTGGCGACGCGAGGCCCTTCCCGCCCGCTGGCAGTACGGCCAACACCCGCGGGTGCCGCCGATCGTCTGCCAGATGCACGTCGGCTGGGACGCGGTGCCACGTGCGAATCTCGCCCGGCGCCCCGACCGCACCCGCGGCTCGCACGGGTACGACCCGGCAGCGCCGGAAATGCGCGCGGTCTTCATCGCGCACGGGCCGGCGTTCCGCAGCGGTACCGAGTTGCCCGGCTTCGACAATGTCGACGTCTATCCGTTGCTTGCGCGGCTGCTGGGCGTCGAGCCTGCGGAGCACGATGGCGATGCGCGCACCCTGCTGCCGGCGCTGCGCGACGACAGGTAGCGTGACACCCGCGGCGCGCGGCCGAGCCACCTCCCGCGACGGCGATGTGCCGACAGTCATCCGGTCCGCGTTCCCCCCGGCAGATGGCGCGACGCGACACCGCAACAGCGCCGGCATCCATGTCCGGAAACGGCCAGTCGCACCCCGGGCGCGGTGCTAGCCTGCATCCATGACGAACACGCCCGCCCTGGCCCCGGATCTCTGCGAGCGTGCGCGGCTCAGCCGCGACGCGCGCTTCGACGGGCTGTTCTTCACCGCGGTGCGCAGCACGGGCATCTACTGCCGCCCGGTCTGCCCGGCACCGGCGCCCAAACGCGAGAACGTCGACTACTACCCGAGCGCGGCCGCCGCCGAAGCCGCGGGCTTCCGGCCCTGCCTGCGCTGCCGGCCGGAGCTCGCACCCGGCGAAGGCTCCTGGCGCCGCGGCGACGATACCCTTGCGCGTGCGCTGCAGCTGATCGAGGACGGCGCGCTGGCCGACGCACCGCTGGCGACGCTTGCCGCACGCGTGCAGCTGGGCGAGCGCCAGCTGCGGCGATTGTTCGTGGAGCGTATCGGCGCGGCGCCGATCGCGGTCCACACCACCCGACGGCTGCTGTTCGCCAAACAGCTGCTCACCGAGACCTCGTTGCCGGTCACCACGGTTGCGCTGGAGTCCGGCTTCGGCAGCCTGCGTCGTTTCAACGCGGCCTTCCGCGAGGCCTACGCCCTGGCGCCGCGCGATCTGCGCCGCCAGGTCGCCGAGGTCGGCGACGGCCCGCTGGTGCTGCGGCTGGGTTACCGGCCGCCGTACGACTTCGATGCGATGCTGGACTTCTTCCGCGGCCGTGCACTGCCCGGCATCGAACAGGTCGACGCGCACGGCTATGCCCGGGTGTTCGATGCCGGCGACACGGTCGGCTGGTTGCGCGTGGGCCATTGGCCGTCGCCGGCACATGCGCCGGTGCATGCGCTGCGGCTGGAGCTGCAGGGCGCGCCGGCCGGCAGCCTGCTTGCAATCGTGCAGCGGGTGCGGCGCATGTTCGATCTGGACGCGGACCCGCAGGCGATTGCAGCGGTGCTGGCGCGCGATGCACGGCTGGCGCCGTTGCTCGCCGCACGCCCCGGACTGCGCATCCCCAGTGGCTGGGACGGGTTCGAGATCGCCGTGCGCGCGGTGGTCGGGCAGCAGGTCAGCGTGGCCGCGGCACGCACGGTCACCACGCGCCTGGCCGCGCGCCACGGCAGACGCGTGCCGGACGCGCTTGCCGCCGCGGGTTACGCGCAGCTGTTTCCGGATCCCGCGACGCTGGCCGATGCCGACCTCGATCGCCTGGGCCTGCCGGCCACGCGCGCCGCCGCGGTACGCGCGATCGCCGGCGCAGTGGCGGATGGGCGCGTCGGCTTCCGCGTCGACGGCACGCTCGAGGACTTCGTCGCCGGCTGGACCGCGCTGCCCGGCATCGGGCCGTGGACGGCGCAGTACATCGCGCTGCGCGCACTCGGGCACCCGGATGCCTTCCCGGCCGGGGACCTGGTGCTGCAGCGCGCGGTGCCGGATGACGGCAGCCGCCTGTCCGAGCGCGCATTGCGCATGCGCGCCGAAGCCTGGCGACCATGGCGCGGCTACGCGGTCATCCAGCTGTGGCGTGACGCGATGGCCATGCCGTCAGGGGCCGTCACGGCGCCAGCTGCATCCGCCTCCCATCCGATTCCCCGCGGCGTGCGCCGCAGGAGTGCCGCATGAGCATCCACTACACCCATGTCGACAGCCCGGTCGGCCCGCTGCTGGTCGCCGCCTCCGACGCCGGCCTGCATGCGATCGCGTTCCCTGAAAACCGCCACCCGGTGCGCATCGGCGATGACTGGACCCGCGGCGGGCATCCGCTGATCGAGGAGGCCCATCGCCAGCTCGCGGCCTACTTCGGCGGCGAGCGTCGCGAGTTCGATCTGCCGCTGGCACCGCGCGGCACCGAGTTCCAGCGCGCGGTGTGGCAGGCGCTGGCGGCCATTCCCTACGGCAGCACCGAGAGCTACGCGCAGCTGGCGATGCGGCTGGGCCGCCGCGGCGCCGCACGCGCGGTGGGCGCGGCCAATGGCCGCAACCCGCTGCCGATCGTGCTGCCCTGCCATCGCGTGATCGGCGCCAGCGGCGGCCTCACCGGCTTCGGCGGCGGCCTGCCGACGAAGCGCTATCTGCTGGCGCTGGAAGGTGCGCTGCCGCAGGCCCTGCTGTAACGCAGGCCACGTCGCAACCGCTAGCGCCGCTCGGCACGCATGACGTTGCCGCCCTGGTGCAGTTCCAGCCCGGCCACGGCACCGTCGGCATCGCGCTGGAAGCGGATCTCGATGCCGAACGCCGGCGCCGCGAAGACATCGGCGCTGGCGGTGGCGGCAAGCGCGAATTCGCCCTGCCCGGTCGCCTGCGCGTACAGCCCGCCCTCGCGTTCGCGCACGTCGAGTTCGAAGCCCGGCATCAGCGGATAGCTGCCCGCATAGCCGCGCAGGACCTCGGCCGGCGGCAGCGGCTGCGCGGGCGCCTCCGGCCCCGCCCGTCGCGCGCGCAGCTCGCCGCCGCCCTGCACCCAGACGAAACCGTACCCGCCATCCGCCGCGCGCTGCGGCCGCAGCACCGCGTCGACCCCGCGCAGGTGGAACTCGCCGGCGTCGTCGTATCCGAACGCCAGCTCGGGCTGGCCAAGGGCCTGCACCACCAGCTCATCGCCGCGCCGCGACAGGGTGAGCATTCCGGCGCCCTCGAGCTGGTAATCGCCTGCCAGTGCATCCAGCAGCTCGCCGGGCGGTGTCGCCGGTCGTCGCGGCACACCGGGCGATGCCTCCAGCCCGAGCAGATGCAGGCCGAGTCGGCCAAGGCCACCCATCGTATGCACGGCAGTGTCCGACAGCAGCACCACCGCCCGGCCCTGCCCGCGATCGAACGCGACCAGGGACGAAAACCCGCCGGTGCCGCCCTCGTGCACATGCACCGTGTGGCCTTCCGGCGTGGCCAGCATCCAGTTCATCGCGATGCCCTCGCGCACCGGCTGCTGCGTGCGCACCAGCGCAGCCGCGACCGGCGCATCCACCTGCCCGAGCTGGGCCTGCGTGTAACGCACCATGTCGTCGAGGGTGGCGCGCACGCCGCCCACGCCGGCCATGTCGACCGGGAAGGTCCATGCGCTGGTCGGCTGCCCGCCGGGCAGACGGCCCTGCACGGCCGTCACCCCTTCGGGTGCCTGGGCGACATACGCATCGCGCATCCCCAGCGGTTGGAACAGCTCGCGGGCGAGCAGTGATTCGAAGTCGGTGCCCGCACGCTTCGCCAGGGCCCACGACAGCACCATCGACGCGAAGTTGGAATACGCGACCTGCGTGCCGGGTGCCTGTGCCAGCCGCACATCCGCCAGCGACGTCAGCAGCGCGTCCTCGTCCAGCGCGGCATAGGGGTTGGCGGGATCGGCAATGCGCATCCGCGACGGCAATGCCGGCAGCCCGGAGGTGTGGGTGACCACATGCCGCAGCAGGATCGGCTGGCCTTCGAACTCCGGCACCCGGGTACCGGCAGGCAGCAGGCTCGCGAGCGGATCGTCCAGCGACAGTTCTCCGCGTTCGATCAGCGTCGCCAGCAGTGCGGCGGTCATGGTCTTGGTGACCGAGCCGATCTCGAACGCCACGCGGCCCTCGATGCGCGACTGCGCCGCCGGGTCGACACAGCGGTACGCGCGCTCGACGCGCTCACCATCGATCACCGCGGCGGCGATGCAGGCGCCGCTGCGATCGCCGTCCAGGCGCTGGTCCAGCGCACGTTCGAGCGATGGCAGGGCCGCGGCCTGTGCGAGGGGCAACGCGCCCATCAGGGCGACCACGAGCGGGGCGAGGCGACGGGAAGCACGCATCTGGATTCCTCCTGGAAGAACGTCATGGCAACGGGGTCCGTTCCGGCCGTTGCGTGCCGGTGGCGGACAGCGTATCGATCTGCTGCTGCAATGCATCCGCATGCCGGCGGAAGCGGGTACGCGCGACATGCACGTTCCACCATGCGATCGCGGCACCCAGCGCCAGGCACGCACCGAGATAGGCAAGTGCGCCGGGCGTCGGCCCGGACGCGGCCAGCGTCAGCCCGACCAGGCCCACCAGTGCGGGCGCCACGTACCACAGCCAGGCGCGTTCCAGCATCCGTGCCTGGGTGATGGCCAGTTGGCGGCGGCGTTCGAGATGCTGCAGCAGCGGCACTGCGGGGTCGGCTTCCGAAAGATGGGCGCGGCCGCGATGCAGCCACACGGGAATGGACACCGCCCACGCCACCAGCCAGACGGCAAAGGCCAGCTCCAGCCAGGCGCGTTCGAGCGCGGCCACCAGGGCGATGCCGGAAAACGCCAGCGCAACCACCACCGCTGCGATCACCTCGATGCGGTCGCGGCGGCGCACCTGTTTCGCGAGCGCGTCGTCGCGACGGCGCAGCGCGTCGATCGCAATCGTCCCGGCATCGGCCGGCTGCTGCTGCCATCGTTCGCGGATACGGTCCCAGTCCATGTCAGTCCTCCAGGAAGCGCGTTTCGAATGCCTGCCGCAGGCGGGTCATGCGGATGGCCACGGCGTTCGGCGTCAGCCCCAGCACGTCGGCGATCTGCTCGCGCGGCAGGCCCTCGAGATCGAGCAGCAGCACGCTGCGCGACAGCGGATCGAGCCCGGCGAGGAAGGCATCCAGCACGTGCAGCGGATCCCCGGGCTGGCCGCTGTCGCCGGGCTCGGCGATCCCGTCCAGCGGACTGTGCAGCAGGCGCGGCCTGCGGATCTGGCTGAGCGCGGTGTTGAGGGCGACGCGGTACACCCAGGTCGACTGCTGCGCACGTCCGTCGAAACTGCCGAAGCTGCGCCACAGCTGCAGGCACATCTCCTGCAGCAGGTCCTGCCAGTCGTCGGCGCCGGCATAGCGCCGCGCCAGACGCACCAGCGCCGGGCGGCTTTCGTCCAGCATCCGCGAGAACTCGCGTTCGATCTCCGTGCGCACCAGCAGGCTGCTCGTTGGATGGGTTCGAAAGATTAGTCGCGCGGCCGGGGGGAAATTTTCAGTTCACCTCCCAACTCCAGGGAGATGCCGTACGGCTGACACGCTTCCGTCGTGCCGCGTCTTCCATCGTGCACACGGGGGCGTTTGAACCTGTCCCGCCAGAACGGACGCCAGGAACGCGATACCTTTCGCCGCACCTGGAGGTTCCGATGCAACCTGTTCCCCGTCGTCGCTATACCGACGACTTCAAGGCCCAAGCAATCGCCCTGGCCGAAGCGATTGGCCCGACCAAGGCCGCCCGGCAGCTGGACATGTCGGTCAAGACGTTGGGCAATTGGCTGGACGCTTCACGATCCGGTCGTCCCCACAGCTCGCCCGGCCGCAAGCCGGTCACCGACCTGGAGAGCGAGGTGGCCCGGCTGCGGGCCGAGAACGCCACGCTCAAGATGGAGCGCGAGATCCTGAAAAAAGCGACGGCGTTCTTCGCCAGGGAGTCCAAGTGAGGTACGCCTTCGTCGCTCGGCAACGGACTCGCTATCCGCTCAGGCTGCTGTGCCGCGTGCTCGCGGTTTCGGTCTCGGGCTTCCATGACTATCTGCACCGACAGGGCCGTCCGGATCCGGAGGCGGTCTTGCGGGCCGAACTGCGCACGATCCACGCGGGGAGCCGTGGGACCTATGGTCGCCCGCGGATGGTGCAGGCGCTGCGCGCCTGCGCCCACGCGGTGGGCCACAAGCGTGTGGCCCGGCTGATGCGCGAAGAGGGCTTACGCGGCAAGGCCAAGGGCCGCTTCACGCCCCGCACCACCGACAGCCGGCACCGCCAGCCGGTGGCCGACAACCGGCTGGACCGCCGGTTCGCCGTGGACAGCTCCGTCCTCGCCTGGGTCGGCGACATCACCTACATCCCCACCCGCGAAGGCTCGCTCTACCTGGCCGCGGTGCTCGATCTGCGAACCCGGCAGGTGCTGGGTTACAGCCTCTGCGAGCGCATGCCCGATGACCTGGTGCGGCAGGCCTTCCTCAACGCTTGGTCGGCCTCACCAGTCGCCGCTGGCGCGCTGTTCCACTCCGACCGCGGCAGCCAATACGCCAGCAGCGCCTTCACCAGGACACTGGCCGCGCATGGCTTCGAGCCAAGCATGAGCCGCAAGGGCAATTGCTGGGACAACGCTGTGGCGGAGAGCTTCTTCGCCACGCTCAAGAACGAGGAGGTCACCGGCGTATACGCCACCAAGGCCGCCGCCCACGCGGCAATCGCAAGCTACATCCACGGCTTCTACAACCCCGCGCGCCTGCACTCGGCGCTTGGCTACCGGGCACCCAATGACTACGCCCGAGAATTGAGGCAGGCCGCCTGACCCAGCGCTTCTTGGCGTCCGTTTTCGGGGGACAGGTTCAGTGCTCCCCGGCCGGAGTTCGCGTCCAGCTACCACGGCCGGCCGCCGGCCATCCATGGCCGGCTGTGCGCACACCCCCCGGTGCACGCGACGGGCTTCGGCGTTCGCGGGCTTCGGCACGGAGAGCAGTGCCGCCGCCGAAGTCGCTGCAACAACCCTTCTCCCGCTCACGGGAGAAGGTGCCCGAAGGGGCGGATGAGGGCTTCGTCCTGCGCGGCGTGACCCTCACCCTGCCCCTCTCTGCAAGCGAGAGAGGGTTCCGAAGCCATCAGTCGTCTGTCCTGTGCCGTTGACCTTCTTCCAGAATCGACGACAGGTCGGAGCCCGCCGCGGACGCAGGGGGATGTCCAGAGCCGGCCATGGATGGCCGGCGGCCGGATGTGGGAGCAGGACGCGGAGATATCCGGCTGGGCATCCCCCTGTGGCCGTGGTGGGCAGCCCGGACCCCACAGGCGCCCCCCGACCGCGAGAAGACCTTGCTTCCGGCGTCCAGGACGAACCCGGGGCCTTTCGGCGGCCAAGCCTCAACCGCGCTAATCCGCCAGCAGGGTCCGCATCGCGCGGCGGTAGTCCTCGGCGATGGCATCGGCCTGCAGATGACGGCCTTCGACCACCAGGCGGCGGTCACCGATGCGGGTCTCGCGCACCAGCGGGCGGTTGCCGCTGAAGATCCAGCGGTCGGCAACGTCGTCCGCGTCGGCGCCCACCAGCACCGGCGCGTCGGCATCCAGCAGCAGCCATTCGTCGTCGGCGTCGAAGCCGGTGGCACGATCGCCATCGAGTGCGCCTGCCAGCAGCGTCTGCCCGACGCTGTCGAACGCGCCGGTGGCGACGTTGCGGCGCCCGGTCACCAGCCGCTGCCCGTATTCCAGCCAGCGCAGTTCCTCCACCGGCGACACCGAGATATGCGAATCCGAACCGATGCCCCAGTGCCCGCCGGCGTCGAGATAGGCACGCAACGGGAACAGGCCGTCGCCGAGATTGGCCTCCGTCGTCGGGCACAGCGCGACCGTGGCACCGCTGCGCGCCAGCCGCGCGGTCTCGTCGGCATCGAGGTGGGTGGCATGCACCAGCGTCCAGCGCGCATCCACGGGTGCATGGTCGAGCAGCCACTGCACCGGTCGTGCACCGCGTACCGCCAGGCAGTCCTCGACCTCGCCGACCTGCTCGGCGATATGGATGTGCACCGGCGTACCGGCCGGCAGCGCCGCCAGCACCTCGCGCATGGCCGCCTCGGGCACCGCGCGCAGGCTGTGCAGCGCGACGCCCACGCGCAGGTCCTCGCATTCGCGCGCGTGCAGGCTTTCGTACAGGCGCAGGTACGCGTCCACCGAGTGCCCGAAGCGTGCCTGCCGTGGCGACAGCGCGCGTCCATCGAAGCCGCCGGTCATGTACAGCACCGGCAGCAGGGTCAGGCGGATGCCGGTCTCGCGCGCGGCCGCCAGCAGGGCGAGCGACATCTCGGCGGCGTCGTCATACGGCACGCCATCGGGGCGGTGGTGGACGTAATGGAACTCGCACACGCGGGTGTAACCGGCCTCGAGCATCTCGGCATACAGCTGCGCCGCCACCGCGTGCAGGGTGTCCGGGGTCATGCGTGCGGCGAAGTGGTACATCGTCTCGCGCCAGGTCCAGAACGAATCGTGCGCGCCGTCGCCCGTGCGGGTCCGACGCTCCGCCATGCCCGCCATCGCCCGCTGGAAGGCATGCGAATGCAGGTTGGACAGGCCGGGCACGCGCCAGCCGCCTGGCTCACGGGTAATGTTCAGCGCTCTCGACATCGGCGACTCGCGGGTGCATCGGAGGAATGCGCTAGGCTACCTGCTCGTTCAGTGGTGTTGTACGCACGCATGGTCGAAACGCTGGTGGTCCTGGGCGCGCTCGTGCTCGGCCTCGCCGTCATCCTGCTCATCGCCCGCGAACGCCTGCGCGCGCCCGGCGCGCGTCGCAGCCGCCCGCACGATGACGCCGGCAACTCCGCCGAGGATCGCGACGATGGGCGCTGAGCGCTGGGATGGGCTGATCGTCGGCCCCACCCTGGTGACGCTGGCCGGCGACACCGGTTACGGCGCGATTGCCGATGGCGCCCTCGGCTGGAAGGACGGCGCACTGACCCATGTCGGTACCGCCCGCGAACTGCCCGACGCGCCCGAAGCGCTCGCCCATGAGGTGATCCGCAGCGATGGCTGCATCACCCCGGGCCTGGTCGATTGCCACACGCATCTGGTATTCGCCGGCAACCGTGCCGGCGAGTTCGAACAGCGCCTCGAGGGTGCGAGCTACGAGGACATCGCCCGCAGCGGCGGTGGCATCGTCTCCAGCGTGCGCGCGGTGCGTGCTGCCAGCGAGGACGCACTGCTTGCCGAGTCGCTGCCACGTGCGCGTGCGCTGGTTGCCGACGGCGTGACCACGCTGGAAGTCAAATCGGGCTACGGGCTCGACTTCGACAGCGAGCGCAGGATGCTGCGCGTGGCGCGGCGGCTCGGCGACGTGCTCGGCGTGACCGTACGCACCACCTATCTCGCCGCACATGCATTGCCGCCGGAATACGCCGGACGTGCCGATGCCTATATCGATGCGACCATCGACTGGCTGCCGCGGCTGTATGCCGAGGGCCTGGTGGATGCGGTGGACGCGTTCGCCGAGCGCATCGGTTTCGATGCCGCGCAGACCCGCCGGCTGTTCGAGGCCGCACGCGCACTTGGATTGCCGGTAAAGCTGCACGCCGACCAGCTCAGCGATGGCGAGGGTGCCGCACTGGTCGCCGAATTCGGCGGGCTGTCGGCGGACCATGTCGAATACACATCCGAACGCGGCGTCGCCGCGATGGCTGCCGCCGGCACCGTCGCCGTGCTGCTGCCGGGTGCGTTCCACGTGTTGCGCGAAACCCGGCTGCCGCCGCTGGATGCCTTCCGCGCTGCCGGCGTGCCGATGGCCGTGGCCACCGACTGCAACCCGGGTACGTCGCCGCTGCTGTCACTGCGCCAGGCCATGCAGCTGGCGTGCACGCATTTCCGCCTGACGCCGGAGGAGGCGCTGCGCGGCGCGACCGTGCACGCCGCACGCGCGCTCGGCCTCCAGGACCGCGGCCGCCTGCGTACCGGGCTGCGCGCCGACTTCGTGCACTGGGACGTGCGCGAGCCGGCCGAACTCTGCTACTGGCTCGGTGGCCGGCTCGCACGCAGCGTGCATGCCGACGGCCGCCGTATCGCCGCCCTCACCGACTGATCCGCACCGCCGCCCGGAGGTTCCATGACGCGCACCGCCCTGTTCCATTCCGCACTCGCCCTGGCCCTGACCTTTGCATCGTCCGCGGCCGCGCAGGCGCCGGACGCCGCGCAGCGGCTCGCGCGGGAGGCGGTCATCGTCGACACCCATATCGACGCGCCCGGCATCCTGGTGGGCCACTGGGCTGACCTCGGTGGGCCGGTGCCGGACCGCGAGTTCGACTACCCGCGTGCGCGCGAAGGCGGGCTGGACGTGGCCTTCATGGCGATCTACACCTCCGCCGCCCGCGACGAGGATGGCAGCGCGCGGCAACTCGCCCATCAGCAGATCGACGCGGTCGAAGCGCTGGCAGCACGCCATCCGGACCGGTTCGCGCTGCTGACCTCGCCAGGCGATGTCGAGCGCCTGCGCGAAGGCGGCCGCGTGCTGCTGGCGCTGGGCATGGAGAACGGCGGCCCGATCGGCGACGACCTCGCCGAGCTCGAACGCTTCCACCAGCGCGGCGTGCGCTACATCACCCTCGCGCACAGTGGCAACAACCGCATCGCCGATTCGTCGTACACGCTGGAGAAGCGCTGGAACGGCCTGAGCCCGTTCGGGCGCGAGGTGATCGCGGAGATGAACCGGCTCGGCATCATGGTCGACGTCTCGCACATCTCCGACGCCGCCACCGCGCAGGCGATCGAACTGAGCCGGGTGCCGGTGATCGCCAGCCACTCGGCCCTGCGCCACTTCACCCCGGACTTCGAGCGCAACCTCAGCGACGCGCTGGCAAAGGCGATCGCGGCGAAGGGCGGCGTCATCCAGATCCCGTTCGGCAATGCCTTCGTCAACCCGCAGGCCGCCGCCAACACGCAGGCCTACTTCCGCGCCATCGGCGAATTCGACCGCCGCAACAACGAGCGCGCCGCGGCCGGCGAGCCGCTGGAGGACCGCCGTGCGTTCGTTGCGAAGTGGGATGCCGAGCATCCGTCGCCGCCGACCGCGATCGACGCGGTGCTCGACCAGATCGACCATGCGGTGAAGCTGGTCGGCATCGACCATGTCGGCATCGGCTCGGATTTCGATGGTGTCGACGGCAACCTGCCCGAGGGCCTGAAGAGCGTTGCGGACTTCCCGAACTTCATCGCCGGCCTGCAGGCCCGTGGCTATTCGGATGCCGACATCCGCAAGATTCTCGGCGGCAACTTCCTGCGCGTGTGGGCGCAGATCGAGGCCGGCGCGGAGCGCTGAGCGAGTACCGCTCAGGCTGAGGTCGTGGAGTCGGTCAGCGTTGGGCCTGCAACGCGCGCGCGACTTCACAACGGCGATCCCGCGGACTCCGGGTGTCGAGCAGAGTGGCATACCGGTTCGCGAGTCGCTTCGTGGGTTCCGCGCTTCCCTCGATGGGTCCGCGCTGCCCTCGGTGGGCTCGCGCTGCCCGTCGAGCGCACCGCGGGGTGTGCTCCCCCGGCCGGAGTCCGCGTCCAGCTACCACGGCCGGCCACCGGCCATCCATGGCCGGCTGGGAGCACACCCCCCGGTGCACGCGACGGGCCCAGGCATTCGCCGGCTTCGGCGGATTGAATCGTCCGCCTGCTGTGCACGGCTACCGCCGGTTATCGGCCGACGTCGGATGCGCTGGGCCGGTGGGTGTGGGAGCGGACTTGGCCGCGATAAGCCGGGTCCTGATCGCGCGCGAGCGCGCTCCCACGCTCTTCGTGCTGATGCGACGCCAGCTCGGAGCCCGCCGCGGACGCAGGGGGATGTCCAGAGCCGGCCATGGATGGCCGGCGGCCGGATGTGGTAGCAGGACGCGGAGATATCCGGCTTGGCATCCCCCTGTGGCCGCGGCGGGCAACGCGGGGGCTCCGAAGCAATCCCTGAACCACATGTGCCAGCGTCACTGGACTTCGCAGGCAGGGAGGCTGTGCGGGTCGGGGCCCGACTTTGGCCTTGCAGTGCGGCGCACCGCAGGCAGCTTCGAGATCCCGGGCCGCACTCTGGAGGCGGGAGACTCTGAAGACCGCAAAAGAGTCGTTCCCGACCAGGACACCAGACACGAAAAAGCCCGCGCGATGGCGGGCTTCTCCAGACTTGCCGCGGCGGCGGATCTCACGCCTTGGCGACGGTCTTCTTGGCGACCTTCTTGGCCGGCGCCTTCACCACGGTCTTCTTCGCAACCGGCGCGGCGGCGGTGGCCGCGGCCCGGGTGGCGGCCTTGCGGGCGTTGCCGTAGCTGGAAATGTAGCGCTTGCCCTTGAGGGTCTTGCGATCGCCCTTGCCCATCGTCTAACTCCTGAATGCTGTGCCGGGATTGCACGGCGCCGGTCGGCGCGCGGGACCGCAAATGCTATCACGCAGAGGTCGGCTGACTGCGTGCGTGGGTCAGCCGCAGATTGACCAGGTGCGCCGCCGCCAGCAGCAGGCCGCCGGCGGTCATCACCGCGACGTGGGTCATCGAATGGTCGTGCAGGCGGGTGAACGCACCGACCCACACCAGCACGAGACCCGGCACCAGCAACAGCCAGGCATGGAATGCCCGATGGCGGCGCCATCCCAGCGTCAGCGTGGTCGCGCCCAGCAGCGTGGCAAACACCACGAAGGCCTGGTCGAAGTCGATCCAGCCGCCGACCCGGAGGCCAAGTGCGGGCAGTACCGCCAGTACCAGCGGCAGCGCGGCACAGTGCACCGCGCACAGCAGCGAGGCGGCGAAGCCCACCCGGTCGGCACGGGCAAGGGTGGAATCGGGTGCGGCCATGTCTTCTGGGGGGTGCGGGGATTTTCGTAACATTATAACATTCCTGTCCCGTTGCCCAGTCTAACCCACGGCCCATGATCGATCCGTCCCGCCCGACCCCCACCCGCCTCGCCCTTGCCCTGGCCATCGCGCTGCCCCTCAGTGCCGGCGCACACGCGCAGAGCAGTGCCCACCCGACGACCACCACGCTCGATGCCGTGCAGGTGACCGCCGTGCCGCTGGGTGGTGATGCCGAGGACCTCGCCCATCCGATCGAGGTGCTGCACGGCGAGGCGCTGGACGACCGCAAGTCGGGCAGCCTCGGCGAAACGGTGGCCTCGCTGCCCGGCGTGCAGAACGGGTCCTTCGGCGCCGGCGTCGGCCGGCCGATCATCCGCGGCCAGGAAGGCCCGCGCGTGCAGGTGCTGGCCGGTGGCATCGGCAGCATGGATGCCTCTACCGTCAGCGCCGACCATGCCGTCGGCATCGAGCCGTTCCTGGCCGACCAGATCGAGGTGCTCAAGGGCCCGGCCAACCTTCTCTACGGCAGCGGTGCGATCGGTGGTGCGGTGAACGTGGTCGACGGCCGCATCGCACGCGACCTCCCCGACCAGCCGCTGAGCGGCCGCGCCGAGCTGCGCGCGGCCAGCGGCAACGACGAGCGCACCGGCATGTTCCGTCTCGACGGCGTCAGCGGCGACAACCTCGTGCTGCACGTGGACGGCGTGATCCGCAACAGCGGCGACATCGACATCCCGGGCCATGCGCAACGCCTGCACGACCACGACGACCACGACCACCACGGTGACGAGGCCGCCTACGGCACCCTGCCCAACAGTGCTTTCCGCACCCGTGCCGGCGCGGTCGGCGCCACCTGGCTCGGCGAGCGCGGCCACCTCGGTGTCGCGGTCAGTACGTACCGCACCAATTACGGCCTGCCCGAGGGTGCACACGTGCACGGCGACGATGCCCATGGCCATGACGATCATGGTCACGACGACGACGACCACGACCACGGCGGCCACGGCGGCCACGGCGACCACGGCGACCACGGCGGCCACGATCACGACGTCGGCCATGCACACGACCACGGCCCGGTCCGCATCGACCTCGCCCAGAACCGCCTCGACCTCAAGGGCGGCATCTACGATCCGCTTCCGTTCCTGTCGGCGCTCAACCTGCGCGCGGCGCGCAGCGACTACGAACACGTCGAACTCGAGGACGGCCTCGCGGCGACCCGCTTCGTCAATCGCGGCACCGAGGCGCGGCTGGAAGCGGTGCAGAACGTATTCGATGGCTGGCATGGCGCCTTCGGGCTGCAGCTGGGCCATGTGAACTTCGAGGCGCAGGGCGCGGAAGCCTTCGTGCCGCCGAGCGTGTCCGACACCATTGGCCTGTTCGTGGTGCAGGAGAAGGAGTTCGGGCCGGTCAAGCTGGAATTCGGCGGCCGCCACGAGCGCGTCGAGATCGATTCCGCCACCGGGGTCTCGCGCCGCTTCGATGCCAGCAGCCTGTCCGGTGCCGCGATCTGGCATCTGTCGGAAGTGTTCGACCTGCGCGTCGGCGCCGACGTTTCCGAACGCGCGCCGACCAACGAGGAGCTGTTTGCCAGTGGCGCGCATATCGCCACCAATTCGATGGAGATCGGCGATCCCGACCTCGACACCGAGCGCGGCCAGCGTCTCGAACTTGGCCTGCATGCACATACCGGGCGGGTCGAGATGAAGGCGGCGGTGTACCAGACGAAGTTCGACCGCTACACCTACCTGGCCGAGACCGGGGTGGTCGACGGCGGCCTGCCGGTGCGGCTGTGGACGCAGGGCGATACCACGTTCCGCGGCGCCGAGGCCGAGGCGAAGCTGCACCTGCTGGAGTCCGACGCCGGTGATTTCGACCTGCGCGTGTTCGGCGACATCGTGCGCGCGAAGCTCGACGGCAGCGGCACACGCCACGTGCACTTCGACGTACCGCACGGCGACCACAACCACCACTACCATGCCGACATCGCGCTCGGCGGCAACCTGCCGCGCATCGCGCCATCACGGCTGGGCGCCGACCTCAACTGGGCCGTCGGCGGCTGGCGCGCGCATGCCGGCGCGGTGCGCTACATGAAGCAGGGCCGCGTTGCCACGGGCGAAGACCCGAGCCCCGGCTACACCCTGGTCAATGCCGGCATCGCGTGGCGCGTCGGTGAACCCGACGGCACCCAGTGGGAACTGTTTCTCGACGGCCGCAACCTCACCGACCGCGAGGCGCGTCCGCACACCTCGCTGTTGCGTGACATCGCGCCGCTGCCGGGGCGTTCGATCGCCGGTGGCATCCGCATGTTCTTCTGACCAGGCCGCGCGCCCCGGGGCCGGCGCTCAGTCGCCGGCCGACTCCACGCAGGCCGCGCACAGCCCGTGCACTTCCAGCGTCTGCGCCTGCGGCACGAAGCCCAGCGCGCGGGCGCGGCTGTCGAGGGCTGCAACCACCGCCTCGTCCTCCAGCTCGACCGCGGAATGGCAGCGATCGCAGATCAGGAACGGAACCGAATGCTGCGCGGTACTCGGATGGTGGCAGGCGACGAACGCGTTCACCGACTGCAGCTTGTGGATGAAGCCGTTGGCAAGCAGGAAATCGAGCGCGCGATAGACCGTGGGCGGCGCCGCCGCACCCGGGCCCCCGCCCTCGCGGACCTGGTCGAGCAGGTCGTAGGCCTTGAGCGGCCGGCCGGCATCGGCGATCAGCCCGAGCACATGCGCACGGATCGGCGTCAGCCGCAGCCCACGTTCGCTGCAGGCACGCTCCACCGCGCGCACGAACGCCGCGGCGTCGTCGACATGGTGCTGCGGATCCGTGCACGCGTGTACGTGTTTCATTACCCGATGATGGCCGCGCCCGGCATGGGACTCAAGGCGCGGCACGGGACTCAGCCTTCTGCCGGCACCATCGCCAGCGCCGCATCGATGCGCGCAAGCGCTTCGTCGCGACCGGCCAGATACACGGTATGGCCGATGTCCGGGCTGACCTGGGTGCCGGTGATCGCCACACGCATCGGCTGCGCGATCTTCCCCATCCCCAGGCCGAGCGATTCCGCAGTGGCGTGCAGCGCGGCGTTGATCGCCTCGACGTTCCAGCTGTCGAGCGCGGCCAGGCGCGCACGCGCATCGTCGAGCGCGGCGCGTGCTTCCGGCTTCAGGTGCTTGGCGACGGCCTTGTCGTCGTAGTCCGTCAGCGGCCGGTACCACACCGCCGCACGCTCGGCCATTTCCGCAAGCGTCTGCACGCGGTCGCGCAGCGCGAGCACGACATCGGATGACGCCGGTCCCGCGCCGAGGTCATAGCCGGCGTTGCGCAGGTGCCATTCGAGATGTCCGGCCACCGCATCCGGCGCGTCGCTCTTGAGGTACTGCTGGTTGAGCCAGCCGAGCTTGGCCATGTCCAGCCGCGAGGCCTTGGCGTTGACGTCGGCGAGGTCGAACAGCGCCTTCATCTCGTCGATCGAGAACACTTCCTGGTCGCCGTGCGACCAGCCCAGCCGCACCAGGTAGTTGAGCAGCGCATGCGGCAGGTAGCCGGCATCGCGGTACTGCATGACATCGGCGGCGCCGGTGCGCTTGGAAAGCTTCGCACCCTGCTCGTCGAGGATCATCGGCAGGTGCGAGAACGCCGGCACCGGCGCACCCAGCGCGCGGTAGATGTTGATCTGCCGCGGGGTGTTGTTGACGTGGTCGTCGCCTCTGACCACGTCGGTGATGCCCATGTCGATGTCGTCCACGACCACCGCGAAGTTGTAGGTCGGATAGCCATCGGGGCGGAAGATCACCAGGTCGTCGAGTTCGCTGTTGGCGATCTCGATGCGGCCCTTGACCCTGTCGTCCCAGGCGACGACGCCGTCGAGCGGATTCTTCAGGCGGATCACCCGGTTGGGATCATCCCGGTACGGCGCGCCCTGCTCACGGTACGCACCGTTGTAGCGCGGCTTGTCGCCTGCGGCCATCGCCGCTTCGCGCATCGCGTCGAGTTCCTGCTTCGACTCGTAGGCGTAATAAGCATGCCCGCTGGCCACCAGCTGCTCGGCGACCTCGCGATAGCGGTCCACGCGTGCGGTCTGGTAGATCGGCCCTTCGTCGTAATCCAGCCCCAGCCAGTCCATCGCTTCGAGGATGGCGTCGATGGCCGCCTGCGTGCTGCGCTCGCGGTCGGTGTCCTCGATGCGCAGCACGAACTGCCCGCCGGCGCGGCGCGCGGCCAGCCAGCAGTACAGCGCGGTGCGGGCGCCGCCGATATGCAGGTAGCCGGTGGGACTGGGGGCGAAGCGGGTGCGGACGGTCATGGGGGGCGGGCTGTGATCCGGGGAATCGCGCATTTTAGGCCAGTGCGCGGGGTGCGGCCCGGAACGGCAAACGTCGCCATCGCTGCGCGCGGCTGGCCAACGGTGCGCGCGGGCACGCCGGTATCATTCGCGGCATGAGCACCCTCTTCGTTTCCGACCTGCATCTCGACCCGGCGCGACCGGACATCACCCGCCTGTTCGCCGCGTTCCTCGACGGCGAGGCACGCGGCGCGGACGCGCTGTACATCCTCGGCGACCTGTTCGAGTCCTGGGTGGGCGACGACGATCCGTCCGAGGCTGGCAGTATCGTTGCCGACCGCCTGCAGGCGCTGTCGGCCGCAGGCGTGCCGGTCTTCTTCATGCACGGCAATCGCGACTTCCTGCTGGGCGCCGACTACGCCGCGCGCGCCGGCATGCAGGTGCTGCCGGATCCGGCCGTGGTCGAGCTGTACGGGCGCCGCGTGCTGCTGACCCACGGCGACCTGTTGTGCACCGACGACGTCGAATACCAGGCGATCCGCGTGCAGACCCGCAACCCGGCCTGGCAGGCGCAGATGCTCGCGCAGCCGCTCGCCGCGCGGCTGGCATTCGCCGCCCAGGCGCGCGCCGCCAGCCAGGCGCGCCAGGGCGAAATGAAGTCAGCCGGCACGATGGAGACGATCACCGACGTCGCGCCGGCCACGGTGGATGCGTTCTTCGACACGCACGGCGTCGACACCATGATCCATGGCCACACCCATCGCCCGGCGATCCACGAGCTCGCCGGCGGCCGCCGCCGCATCGTGCTGGGTGACTGGTACGAACAGGGTTCGGTGCTGCGCGCTTACCCCGATGGCCGCTTCGAGCTGTCGGCGCTGCGCTGACCGCCGCGCCTAGGGGCGCGCCTGCGGATCCGACGCCGCCGCCTGCAGCGCGGCGAGTTCGTCCTCGCTGAAACCCGCGGCGGCGCGCGCATCGATATTGAACGGACCGTGCAGCACCGCGCGTGCGTATTCGGCCAGCAGTTCGCGGAACCGCGGCTCCGGCGCAATGCCTGCACGCGCGCAGTACCAGCGGAACCAGTGGCTGCCGGCCGCGACATGGGCGACCTCTTCCTCGAGGATCACCGCGAGGATGTCGGCGGTGGCGTCATCGCCCAGCGCGCGCAGCTTCACGATCATGCCGGGGGTGACGTCCAGCCCCCGCGCTTCCAGCACGCGCGGCACCAGCGCCATGCGCGCCAGCCCGTCGTGCGCGGTCTTCTCGGCCATCTCCCACAGGCCGTTGTGGGCGTCGAAGTCCCCGTAGTCGTGGCCGAGCGCCTGCAGGCGTCCGCGCAGCAGGGTGAAATGCCGCGCCTCGTCCTCGGCGATGCGCACCCAGTCGGCATGGAACGCCGGCGGCAGGCCACGGAAGCGGTAGGCCGCGTCCCAGGCGAGGTCGATCGCGTTGAACTCGATATGCGCGATGGCGTGAATGAACGCGGCGCGCCCGGCGTCCGTGCCCAGCCCACGTCGCGGCAGGTCGCGCGGATGCACCAGCCCCGGCCGTGGCGGACGCCCGGGCATCCGGATCGGCTCCGGTGCCGGTGCATCCGCCGGTACCGCCAGCTCTCCTGCAGCGAACGCCCGCGCCCACCGGAAGGTGAGCGCGAGCTTGTCGTCGATGGTCGTGGCGTCGAGGCAGGCACGCGCGGCCTCGAACAACGTCGCGGCCATGCTCAGGGGCCGGCGCGGCGCTTGTTCTTGGCGTCGTCGGAACGCAACTGCTGCAGGCGTTCGAAGTAGCCCGGCTCGATGCCGGTCACGTATTCGCCGCTGAAGCAGGAGCTGTCGAAACGCTTGCCGGGGAACTTGTGCCCGGCCACGGCCGTCTCGAGGTCGGCCAGGTCCTGGTAGATCAACCAGTCGCAGCCGAGAAGCTCCTGGATCTCCTGCTCGCTGCGGCCGTTGGCCACCAGCTCCTCCACCGACGGCATGTCGATGCCGTAGATGTTCGGATGCCGCACCGGCGGCGCCGCGGACGCCAGGTAGACCTTGCGTGCACCGGCGTCGCGCGCCATCTGCACGATCTGCTTCGAGGTGGTGCCGCGCACGATCGAATCGTCCACCAGCAGCACCACGCGGTTGCGGAACTCCAGCGGGATCGGGTTCAACTTGCGCTTCACCGACTTCGCGCGCTCGCCCTGCCCCGGCATGATGAAGGTGCGCCCGACGTAGCGGTTCTTGATGAAACCCTCGCGGTACTTCACCCCGAGCACGTGGGCGAGTTCCAGCGCCGAATCGCGCGAGGTGTCGGGGATCGGGATCACCACGTCGATGTCGTGGTCGGGCCGCTCGCGCAGGATCTTCTCGCCCAGGGTCACGCCCATGCGCATGCGCGCCTTGTGCACCGAGATGTTCTCGATCATCGAGTCGGGCCGCGCGAAGTACACGTATTCGAAGATGCACGGCGCACTGTCGCCGGGCTCCGCGCAGGCGCGGTGGTGCAGCGCGCCGTCGGCGGTGATCACCAGGCCCTCGCCGGGCGCGACATCGCGCAGGTGCTCGAAGCCGAGGATGTCGAGCGCCACCGACTCCGAGGCCACCGCGTATTCGACGCCGCTCGCCGACTGCCGTCGCCCCAGCACCAGCGGACGGATGCCGTTGGGATCGCGGAACGCCACCAGGCCCAGGCCCAGCACCAGCGCGACGGCCGCGTAGCCGCCGCGGGCGCGACGGTGCAGGCCTTCCACCGCGGCGAGCGCGGCCTCCGGGGTCAAGGCGCGCTGGCGATCGAGCTCGTGGGCGAAGACGTTGAGCAGCACCTCCGAGTCCGACTCGGTATTGATGTTGCGGCGGTCGGTCTCGAACACCTCGCGACGCAGCGCATCGGTATTGATGAGGTTGCCGTTGTGCGCCAACGCGATGCCGTAGGGCGAGTTGACGTAGAACGGCTGCGCCTCGTCACTGCCCTCGCTGCCCGCCGTGGGGTAGCGGCAATGGCCGATGCCGATGTTGCCGCCGAGCAGTTCCATCGCGGGCGCGTCGAACACCTCGCGCACCAGCCCGTTGCCCTTGTGCACGCGCAGCCGCGTGCCGCTGGCGGTGGCGATGCCTGCGGCGTCCTGGCCACGGTGCTGGAGGACGGTCAGGCCGTCGTAGAGGGCGGGCGCGACTTCCGAGGTCCCGACGATACCGACGATGCCGCACATGGAGTTGTCACCTGTGTTGGAAGCGGAAACCCGTCAGCGCGCTCCGCGCACCTCCGGGCTGGATGGACCGTATGGCACCGGTCCGGGTCGGGCCACGCCTGCTGGCGTGGTCCCGTGCAGCACACCGTCCCCGGTGCCGGCGTCACATGTCGCGGGGTGTCAGGGGTGCGAGCGCACGATGCCGTCGATGCCGGCCCGAGCCTGGATCTGCGAGCGCAGGCGGTCGGCTTCGGCACGGTCGATCACCGGCCCGGCCTTCACCCGGGTCAGCTGGCCGCGGTCGCTCTGCACGGTATCGGTGAAGGCGCTGAAGCCCAGCCCGCGCAGGCGGTCGCGCATGGCGTTGGCGTCGGCGGCATTGCGGAACGCGCCCAGCTGCACCACGAACCCGGTCCCCGCGGCTGCGGCCGGCGCGGGCGCTGCTGGCGGCGCGGGGGTGGGCTGGGCGACGGGTGCCGGCACATCCTGCGGCCGCGTCGCGGTTGCCGCAGGCGGGGGCGGCTGTGCTGCCGGAGTCGTGGCAGCGGTGCGTGGCGCGTCGGCGGCGGCATCGAGCGCGATCACCCGGGCATCGTTGGTGCCCACTTCGGCGGCAGCCACGCGCACCGCTTCGGCCTCGGCACGGGTGGCATACGGCCCGATCCGCACCCGCCACACCGGCTTGCCCGCGGTGGCGGCTTCACTGCTGGCCGCCGGGAACCCGGCCCCCGCCAGGCGGTTGACCACGGTATCGGCGTTGACGCTGCTGCCGTAGCTGCCGAAATGCACGGCGTATCCGCCACCGGCGACGGCGGCAGGCAGCGCGGCGCCGGCGGCAGCCGGGTCCGCGTCGGCGTCGGCCCGCTCGACGGACGCGGTGTCTACCGTGGGGAATTCGCCGTCGGCTGCTGCCGCGTCCACAGACTCCGGTTCCGCGGCGGGCAGTACCGCCCTGTCATCGGAAGGCGCCGGCGCCATCAGCGGCAGGTCGCGCGTGACCACCCGGTCGGTGGGCGCGTCGGGGAGCTCAAGCGACAGCCCGGACCTGCCCGTGGCCGGGGCGGGCCCCTTCACCAGCATGGGCAGGAAGATCACCGCAAGCGCGACCAGCACCGCTGCGCCGATCAGGCGCTGCTTGACTCCGGAATCCATCGACATCTCGCGAAACGAGGGCGCGCGCATTATACGCGGGCGCCCGTGCCGCCTTCTGAGGCGCAGTTAACCTGGACCGAGCGCGGCGAGCGCCTCGGCGGCGGTGTGGAACGAGCCGAACACGACGATCCGGTCGCCCGGCGCGGCGGCGGGCAGCGCCATCCGCAAGGCCTCGTCGACGGTGGCCGCGGGCACGGCATGCTCGGCCGCGGTGCCGCGCAGGCGCCGCGCGAACGCATCGACATCCAGTGCGCGGGCGCCGGCCAGCCCGGCCACCCGCCAGTCGTCGATGACATTGGCCAGTGCCGCCACCACGCCGACGCTGTCCTTGTCGGCCAGTGCCGCATAGACCGCCTGCGTGCGCCCCGCCGCCGGCTGTGCGGCCAGTTCGGCCGCCAGGGTGCGCGCGGCCTGCGGGTTGTGGGCCACGTCGACCAGCACCTCGACACCGGGCCGCGGCTCGAAGCGCTGCAGCCGGCCGTCGATGCGCGCGGCGGCGACACCCTCCACGAGCGCGGCCTCCGGCAAGTCGTCGGGAAGCGCGCGCAGCGCCGCGATCGCCACCGCGGCGTTGCGCAGCTGGATGTCGCCGGCCAGTCGCGGGCGCGGCAGTTCGAGGGTGAAATCCAGTTCCCGCCAGCGCCAGTGCTGCGCATCGACGGGATCGACGAAGAAATCGCTGCCGTAGACGATTGCCGACGCGCCGATGCGGTAGGCATGGCCGATCACGCTCGACGGCGGCTGCGTCTCGCCGAGCACCAGCGGCTTCCAGGGCCGCGCGATGCCGGCCTTCTCCGCGCCGATCGCCTCGCGGTCGTCGCCCAGCCAGTCCTGGTGGTCGAGGTCCACCGTGGTGATCACCGCCACATCGGCATCCACCAGGTTCACCGCGTCCAGGCGACCGCCGAGGCCGATCTCGAGCACGGCCAGGTCGAGATCGGCCGCGGCAAACAGCCGCAGTGCCGCGAGGGTGCCGAACTCGAAGTAGGTCAGCGCGACATCGCCACGCGCCGCCTCCACCGCGGCGAACGCGGCGACCAGCGCCACGTCATCAGCCTCGCGACCGTCGACGCGCACGCGTTCGTTGTAGCGCAGCAGATGCGGCGAGGTGTAGGCACCCACGCGCCAGCCGGCGGCACGCGCCATGGCCTCGATGAAGGCGACCGTCGAACCCTTGCCGTTGGTCCCACCCACGGTGATGACGCGCCGTGCCGGTGCCTCCAGGCCCATGCGCGCCGCCACCGCACGCACGCGATCGAGCCCGAGTTCGATCGACCGGGGATGCTGCTGCTCGATGTATTCGAGCCACTCGGGGAGGGTGTTGGGCATCGCGTCATTCTAGGTTCTTCGCCCCACCGGGGAGCGTTGTGCAGAAGTCCGGGCCGCCCGCCACGTACACCGGCGGCGTGCGGACAGCAGGCCGTGGCAGCGGGACGCAGACTCCGGCCGGGGGGAGCGCCCCTGGGATGCGTCACGGGGCAGCGGCAATGGCCGCGAATCTCGCAGCCCGCGGCGCTGTTACAGCGCCCGGTGCACCGCTTCGCCGAACAGCGGGGTGTGGTGGGCGCAGTCGTTGAGGCGCACCACGTCCAGGGAATCCGGCGTGGCACCTTCCAGCAGGTTCAGCGTGGTCGGCGCCTGGCGGAAGGTCCACAGCCGCGACAGCGGGATGCCGAGCACGCGGCACAGCAGCACCCGGTTGACCGCATCGTGGGCCACCACCAGCAGGGTGTCGTCCGCGGCGAGGCCGGCCATCGCGCGCGCCAGCGCCGGCCAGGCGCGGTCGATCACATGCTGCAGCGATTCGCCGCCCCCGGGCATCAGCACCGTGTCCGGCGCCTCGCGCCAGGCGCGAGCGAGCTCGGGGTGCTGCTCGCGGATCTCACCCGCCAGCAGGCCTTCCCAGCTGCCGTGGCCGATCTCGCGCAGGCCGTCGTCGAGGGTGAGCATGCCGGCGCGCTCCGGGCCAAGGGCGAGCTCCGCGGTACGTCGCGCCCGTTGCAGGGGCGAGGCCACCGCGCGATCGATGCGCACGTCGGCCAGCCGACGCCCGAGCGCTTCCGCCTGGCCGATCCCCACCGGCGACAGCGCGATGTCCTCCTGCCCCTGGTAGCGGCCTTCCGCATTCCAGGGCGTCTCGCCATGCCGGGCCAGCAGGATCCTCATGCGCGTGCCTTCGGATGTGTGACGCCGGAGCGTAGCAGGCCCGCCGTGGTCACAGTCCCAGCTCCTCGAGCAGTGCCGGCGCGGGGTACACCTCGCGCATGATCCAGCGCAGATAGCGCTGGTCGACCGAGATGGTGCGGGTCATCGCCGGGTCGAACACCCAGTTCGAGCTCACCGATTCCCAGTTCATGTCGAACAGCAGGCCGGTCAGCCGGCCCTGCGCATCGAGCACCGGCGACCCCGAGTTGCCGCCGGTGACATCGAGGTCGGACAGGAAGTTCACCGGCACGCTGCGCAGGCGGCGCTCGGCCAGCCCGGCGTGGCGGCGCTCGGCGACCGCGTCCAGCAGCGCCTGCGGCGCGTCGAAGGGCTCCTCCCCGGTGGCTTTCGCCGGGATCTCGTCGATGGTCGTAAACGGCGAGTGCGCCCGGCCGTCGAGCCCGGTATAGCCGGTGACCTTGCCGAAGGTGATGCGCAGCGAGCCGTTGGCATCGGGATACACCGCGCCACCCTGGGCACGGCGCCAGTCGGCGACCGCGGCGAGATAACGCGGACGCGACTGCAACAGGTCGCCACCGCGCGCCTTGCGCTCGATGTCCTGGCGCAGCATCGACGGCGTGACCGCGATCGCATAGCGGATCGCCGGGTCGCGGCTGCGCTCGAACGCGTCACGGTCGGCGGTCAGCCAGCGCATGCGCTCGTCGAGATCGCCCAGGCGGGTGCCTGCCAGCCGGTCGAGTGCACGCTCGATGGCCGCGGCGTCGTTGCCGCCCAGCCACGTGTCGATCGCGGCGTCGCGCTGTTCCGGTGGCAGCTTGATGTACTCACCCAGCCAGTAGCGCTGCAGGATGCGGTCCATCTCCGGGTGGTAGCGACGCTCCATCTGCTGCAGCGAGCCCTGGATCGTGGCCTGGTCACGCTCCTGGTAGCCGGGCTCGCGGTCGGCATCGGGGTTGCTGCGTTCGATGGCGTTGCGGTACAGCGTCATCGCCACGCCGAGCGTGCCAAGCCGGTGCAGCTGGCTCGTGATCAGGTCGCGGTCGCGGGTGACGCTTGCCGCTTCGTTCACCCGCACCACGTCGGCATAGGCCTCCAGCGCCGGCTGTCCGGCCTCGCCCTGCCCACGCAGCCATTCCAGCACCGCGTCTTCCTCGGCGCGCTTGCGCTGCGCGGCATCGATGCGCGCGAACCCCTCCAGCTGGCCGTCGTAGTTCTTCGAGGCGTTCTTCCAGCCGCCGACGGTGCTGGCATAGCGCACCGCGATCTCCGGGTTGCGCGCGCCCTCGGTCTCGACCAGCTCCAGCAGGCGCTTGTAATGCGCCGAGAGCGTCGGATACATCCACTGCGCGGTCTGCTCGAACTCGGCGGCCAGCGCGTACCGGTTGGTGCTGCCGGGGTAGCCCGCGGCCATCACGAAGTCGCCTTCGCGCAGTGGTCGCTCGGCGAAGCGCAGGAAGCGCTTCGGCTGGTAGGGCACGTTGGTCGCGGCGTGGTCGGCCGGCTGGCCATCGGGACCGACATAGGCGCGGTAGAAGGCGAAGTCGCCGGTATGGCGTGGCCAGGTCCAGTTGTCGACCTCGCCACCGAAGTTGCCGATCCCGCCGGGCGGCGCGTACACCAGGCGCACGTCGCGGATCTCGAGGTTGCGGAACAGACGCCAGGCGTTGCCGCCGTCGAAGGCGTACAGCCGGCAGCGGTAGCCCGGGCGGAACTCGCAACTGGCCACCAGCCGCTTCTCGATCGCCTCGAAGGCCCGCGTGCGGCCGATCGCGTCGGGCGCCGCGGCCATCGCCGCCTGCACCTCGCCGGTGACATCGCGGATCGAGTCGAGCACGTAGATGCGCGCGTTCGGCCCCGCGCTGAGTTCGCCTTCGCGGGCCGCGGCGTTGAAGCCGTCGCGCATCAGGTTGTTCTCGGGCGTCGAATTCAGCTGGATCGCGCCGTAGGCACAGTGGTGGTTGGTCACCACCAGGCCCTGCTGCGAAACGAAGCCGGCGGTGCACCCGCCCAGCGAGACCACAGCGCCCATCGGATCGCCGGTCAGGTCGGCCAGCTGCGAGGCCGGCAGGCGCAACCCGGTGCGCTTCAGCGCGTCGCCGATCTCCGGCAGTTGCTGCGGAACCCACATGCCTTCGCCGGCAATGGCGGGCGTGGCGGCGGCAAGCGCAAGCAGCGCGGCGATCAGACGAGGGGTCATCAGGCATCGTTCCGGTGTGACGGGGGGGCCAAGTCTACCGACCGTGACGCGCGCCATACCCCGCGCCCGCCCTCGCCACGGTCGCATTGGCCGGCGGGACAGCCCCCGGGACGTATAATTCCGCTTCTTTTTCCAGACCCACGGACACCCCACATGCCCGACAGCAACCGGCCCACCACCATGCGCGCGCTGGTCAAGCGCGAAGCCAGCAAGGGCATCTGGATGGAAGAGGTGCCGGTGCCGGTGCCGGGCCCCAACGAAGTGCTGATCCGCGTCGAGAAGGCCGCCATCTGCGGCACCGACCTGCACATCTACCTGTGGGACGAGTGGAGCCAGCGCACCATCACGCCGGGCCTGGTCATCGGCCACGAGTTCGTCGGCCGCATCGCCGAGGTCGGCCCCGGCGTGCAGGGCTACACCATCGGCCAGAGGGTGTCGGCCGAGGGCCATATCGTCTGCGGCCACTGCCGCAACTGCCGCGCCGGCAAGCAGCACCTGTGCCCGAACACCAACGGCATCGGCGTGAACCGCAACGGCGCGTTCGCCGACTACATCGTGATGCCGGCGACCAACCTGTGGCCGATCCCGGATCAGATCCCCTCCGAACTGGCGGCGTTCTTCGATCCCTACGGCAATGCCGCGCACTGCGCGCTGGAATTCGACGTGGTGGGCGAGGACGTGCTGATCACCGGCGCCGGCCCGATCGGCGTCATGGCCGCCGGCATCTGCAAGCACATCGGCGCGCGCAACGTGGTGGTCACCGACGTCAACGACTACCGCCTGAAGCTGGCTGCCGACATGGGCGCCACCCGGGTGGTCAACGTCGCCAACGCCTCATTGAGGGATGTCATGGCCGACCTGCACCTGGAAGGCTTCGACGTCGGCCTGGAGATGAGCGGCAACCCGCGCGCCTTCAACGACATGCTCGACTGCATGTACCACGGCGGCAAGGTCGCCCTGCTCGGCATCCTGCCCAAGGGCGCCGGCGTGGACTGGGACCGCATCATCTTCAAGGGCCTTACGGTGCAGGGCATCTACGGCCGGAAGATGTACGAGACCTGGTACAAGATGACCCAGCTGGTGCTGTCCGGCTTCCCGCTGGGCAAGGTGCTGAGCCACCAGCTGCCCGCCAACGACTTCCAGAAGGGCTTCGACCTGATGGAATCCGGCAAGTCCGGCAAGGTCGTGCTCGACTGGCACTGAGCCAGAAGCCAGCCGCAGGCGGACGGTTGCCGTTGTCCCGGACCAAACCAGGGAAGGTTATGCACGTTCCACATCTGTTTCTGCTTGCGACACTGCTGGTCTCGACGGGCGCAACCGCGAGTGGGCCGCAATGCCCTGCGGTTGAAGCGCCCCCCGCGCCGGTCTGCGTGGCTGCTCCCCACGGTCTGGCTTATGCCGACTCCGAGCGCGAAGCCAACGTTGCGGCCGGCGCACTTGGTGAGGCCGCGCAGCGCTTCGGGCTGCACTTCGGCCGTGTTCCGGTGGGTGCATTGATCCTGAGCACCAGCCTGGACCCGACCGCGGCCCGGGACTTCGCCAGGGCCCATGGACTGGAATACGCCCAGGTCTGGCTCCCAACCCGTGCGAAGCGGTCGATGACCGAGCGGGCCATGCGCCAGGCCGGCATGGATCGCGCACGGATCAATCAGGCGCTGTCCCGCGCGGCGGAACAGGACGCAGTCACCTTGCGTCACGAGGTCGGCCATGCGATGTATCGCGCCATCTACTTCCCCGACACGGAAGGTTCGCTGCAGGACCGGTATGGCACACCGGCTCCGGACTGGCTGGACGAGGCGGCCGCCATCCTCATGGAGCAGCCTGAAGCCCAGGCCCGCCACCTTGCCTCGTTCATGGACGCAGCAAAGCACCGGCCGCGCACGATCCCGGGCCTGATCGACTTCGTTGAGGCCGAGCATCCCGTGCGCTCGGCCGCGCTGGCCCGTGCACTCGCCCGCGGACCCAGATCCGAATCCGGTGTGCAGATGATGGTGACCACGGGCAACGGATTTGCCGGCCTCGACAGCTTCTATGGGCAGTCATTGCTGATGGCGCTTTTCCTGGCCGAAACCAGTGGAGATCCGCGCATCCTGATGCCGATCAGCAGCGCAATCGCGGGCGGCGCCACATTCGAGCAGTGGCTGGCTTCCGACGGCGGGCGGCACGGCCTTCCGGGCGGACTCCTGGCGCTCCAGTCCCTCTGGGACAGCTGGCTGCAGGTCCAGGTGATGAACCCGGACCGCGGCGCAAATGCCGAAGGCGGCACGTAGAATCCGAGGCCCCGTTTCCCGAGGCCCCTCTCCATGTCTTCCACCCAGCACTACGCCGACACCCTCGACGAAATCCGCGAGGCGGGCCTGTTCAAGTCCGAGCGCGTCATCACCAGCCCGCAGTCGGCCGAGATCACCCTGGCCGACGGCCGCACGGTGCTGAACTTCTGCGCCAACAACTATCTCGGCCTGGCCGACCACCCGGACATCATCGCCGCCGCCAGGGAGGCACTCGACAGCCACGGCTTCGGCATGGCGTCTGTGCGTTTCATCTGCGGCACGCAGGACCTGCACAAGCAGCTGGAGCAGACCATCGCCGACTTCTTCGGCACCGAGGACACCATCCTCTATGCGGCCTGCTTCGATGCCAACGGCGGCCTGTTCGAGCCGCTGCTGGGTGCCGGGGACGCGGTCATCTCCGACTCGCTCAACCATGCCTCGATCATCGACGGCGTGCGCCTGTGCAAGGCCAAGCGCTACCGCTACGCCAACTGCGACATGGCCGACCTGGAAAAGCAGCTCCAGCAGGCAAAGGCCGACGGCGCGCGCACGATCATGATCACCACCGATGGCGTGTTCTCGATGGACGGCTTCGTCGCCCCGCTCGACCGGATCACCGCGCTGGCGGAGAAGTACGGCGCGCTGGTGCATATCGACGAATGCCACGCCACCGGCTTCCTCGGAGAGACCGGCCGCGGCTCCGCCGAGGTCAAGGGCGTGCTCGGGAAGATCGACATCTATACCGGCACCCTTGGCAAGGCCATGGGTGGTGCGCTTGGCGGCTTCACCACCGCGAAGCGCGAGGTGGTCGAACTGCTGCGTCAGCGTTCGCGCCCCTACCTGTTCTCCAACTCGCTGCCGCCGCACGTGGTGGCCGCCGGCATCAAGGCCTTCGAGATGCTCGACGCCGCCGGCAGCCTGCGCGACCGGCTGCGCAGCAATACCGCCTATTTCCGCGAGCGGATGACCGCCGCCGGCTTCGACCTCAAGCCGGGCGATCATCCCATCTGCCCGGTGATGCTCTACGACGCCCCTCTGGCGCAACGCTTTGCCGAGCGCCTGCTCGAGGAGGGCATCTACGCCATCGGTTTCTTCTTCCCGGTGGTTCCCGACGGCCAGGCGCGCATCCGCACGCAGATCTCCGCGGCGCACACCCGCGAGCACCTCGACCGTGCCATCGATGCGTTCACCCGCATCGGCCACGAGTTGGGCGTCATCGGCCGCTGAGTCACGCCACGAACGCCCTGACGAGAAAGGCCCGCTTGCGCGGGCCTTTTTCATGGACAGGAGACGGACTCAGTTGCTCGACGTCGGCACCGGCGCGGCGGCTTCGGTCTCTGCCGGCACCGCATCCGCTGCCGGAGCCGGGGGCTGCACGCCGCGCGCAACGCGTACGCCACGTGCCTTCATCCATGCGTCGAACTCGTCGGCAGTCATCATCTTGCCTTCCTGCTGCATGTCGAAACGCCAGGGCGTGTTGTCGAACTCCGTCTTCGGCTGGTACACGGACGGGTCGTTCGGGTCGACCGTCGCCGCCGCTGCGCTCAGCTGCGGACAGCCTTCGAGCTGGATGCGCAGCAGCACCTGTTCCAGCGACTGCGATTCATCCACATCAGGAGCAAGCACGCCGCCGTGTGCACCCGGACGGTACGCGGGCGCCACCAGCTCGGGGGACACCGCGCCCAGGACCGTCGCCGCGGTCGGCGAGGCTGCAACCGGACGCGGAAGCGAGCAATCGGACGCGAACGACAGAGCAGGTGCTGCAGCGAGCAGCAGCGTGGCGATGACCTTGTGCATGGTGGTTCCCCGGCGAAAGTGCGGTGGAGTGTAAACAGCTTGAAGTAGCAGCCGCAAGTCCTTGTTCTGGAACGACCTATTCAGCTGTCGCGGCGGTGGTGGACGATCGTTCCGGCGCCGATGGGTGGCCGCGCGCCTGTCCACTATGCTCCTGCTCACGCCGAAAAGCAGAAAGCCCGGCCAGGGGCCGGGCTTTCTGGTTCAACTCGAGCGTGCGTCCGTTAGTTCTGGACGTTGAGCTCGGTGCGGCGGTTGCGCGCACGACCTTCCGGATTGTCCGAACCATCCGGGTTGGTGTTCGGCGCGATCGGGCGGCTCTCGCCGTAACCGGTCGGGCCCACCAGGCGGCTGGCAGCAATGCCGGCGCCGGTGATGTGGTCGTACACGGCGCGCGCGCGGCGCTCCGACAGGGCCTGGTTGTAGGCGTCGGTACCGACGGAGTCGGTGTGGCCGGCGACTTCAACGCGCAGGTCGGGGTAGCGACGCAGGATCTCGATCGCCTCGTTGAGGATGGCGACGGCGTCCGGACGCAGGGTCGAGCGATCGAAGTCGAAGTTCACGCCACGCAGGTCGATGGTGACCGGGACCGGGCAGCCATCCGGGCCGACCGTGGTGCCTGCCGGGGTGTTCGGGCAGCGGTCGTCGCAGTCGTTGACGCCGTCACCGTCGGTGTCGCGGTCGGCGCAGTTGTCGACCGGAGCCGGCGGCGGCGCGACAACCGGAGCAACCGGCGGCGGGCCCAGCGGGATCACCACGCCGACCGAAGCCAGCAGGTCGGTGAAGTAGCTCTCCGACTGGTTGTGCGGGTAACCCGCCCAGTCCTGCGAGCCGTTGGCGGCGTAGCTGCTGTCGTCGAAATCGCCACGCAGCGCGACTTCGGCACGGACCGCAACGCGGTTTTCGAAGGTGCCCTGCAGACCCAGGCCGACCTTGGCGGCGAAGTTGCCGTCCTCGCGCTCACCCGGCGAATCCGGGCTCGGGAAGTTGTCGTACTCTTCTTCCGAACGCTGGTAGCCGACGCCGAACAGCGCGTAGGGGTTCCAGGTGCGGCCTTCCTGCATCCAGTGGTAGCGGAAGTCGAACGAGATGCCGTACTGGCTCCAGTTCAGGTCGGGGTTCGAACCCTCGACCGAAGCGGCGCTGCGCAGGCCCGGGTTCTGGTAGTTGATCTCACCGTCGACCGACCAGTTCGGGCTGATGAACTTGCCCAGGCCGATGCTGCCGAACGGGGCGTCGTTGGTGCGGCGGTCGTCGTCCTGGAAGTTGTAGCCGACGGAGCCAGTCAGGTACCAGCGATCGTCGAACTCCTGCGCACTGGCAGCGTGTGCCAGGCCCAGGCCGCCAACCAGCGCGGCGCAGAGGAGTTTCTTTTTCATTCGTTCAGCTCCTTGATCAAGGGGGGAAAGCATCTACATCGTTTGTTGTGATTGCGTCGAGATCGCGTCAGGCAATCATCGCCGGCGTAGCCTAGAGTCAGGCCTGTGAAGACGTCGTTAACGCTAGCATAACAGTTGCGGAGTGCCAATCTGGGGCAACTCCGGACCCACCCTCCACAGTCAGGGACGGCGAACGGCAGCCAGCGCAGCGACGCCGCGTCCAAGCGTGCACACGATTGTGATCATCGGGCCCCGCGCAGATGTTCCGCAGCAGCGGCTGGCACGGCCTGACCGCCGCGCACCTCGCGCTACTTGCCGGCATCACCGTGCACGTGCAGCCCCCATGGATGTCGCGCCGCCCCACAAGCCGAGACAACAACATGACCGCGATGCTCCACCGCTACGCCGCGTTCTCCCACGATCCGGCCGGCGGCAATCCTGCCGGCGTGTGGATCGGTGACATCCTGCCCGCAACGGCGGTGATGCAGCGGATCGCCGCGGAGGTCGGGTTCTCGGAAACAGTGTTCGTTGCGGGTACCGGCAACGTACGCAGCGCGCGCTATTTCAGCCCCGAAGTGGAAGTGCCTTTCTGTGGCCACGCGACGATCGCCGCCGGCATCGTGCTGGGCGAGACCTGCGGCGATGGACGCTATCTGCTGGAGACCACGGCCGGCGAGGTGCCGGTGATGGTCACGCAGCGCGGCGGCGTGCGCGAGGCCGCGTTGACGAGTGTCGTGCCACGCCACGCGGCCGCGGCGCCCGGGCTGGTCGATGCCGCACTGGCGGCGCTGGGATGGACGCACCTCGAACTCGACCACCGCATTCCTCCGGCGCGTGCCTACGCGGGCGCCTGGCACCTGGTGCTTGCCGTGCGCGATGCGGCGCGGCTGGCATCGCTTGCGTACGACTTCGAACGCCTGAAGGCGCTGATGCTCGAGGACGGGCTCACCACGCTGCAGCTGGTGTGGCGCGAGCGGGCGGACCTTTTCCATGCCCGCAACCCGTTCCCGGTGGGCGGCGTGGTCGAGGACCCCGCGACCGGCGCCGCCGCAGCCGCACTCGGTGGCTATCTGCGCGACGCCGGGCTGATCGCGGCGCCGGTGCGCATCCGCATCCGCCAGGGCGACTGGATGGGCCGGCCCGGCCTGCTGGTCGTCGACATCCCGCACTCCGGGGGCATCATCGTCTCCGGCACCGCGGTGCCGTGCGCGGCCTCCACCATGTCGCCGCCCTCCCCGACCTGTCAGGAGCCCACGCCATGAAAGCCATCGTGACCACCGGCCCACGCCCGGCCAAGGACCCTCGCGCGCTCGAGGAGCGTGACCTGCCGATGCCGGCGCCGGGTGCCGGCGATCTCCGCGTGCGCATCGAAGCGGTCTCGGTGAACCCCGTGGACACCAAGCTCCGGCGTGCGCCGCTGCCTGCCGGTACCGACCACCGGGTGCTGGGGTTCGACGCCGCCGGGACCGTCGATGCCGTGGGCGACGCGGTGCGCGGCTTCGCGCCGGGCGATCGTGTCTATTACGCCGGCGACGTGACCCGTGCCGGCAGCAACGCCGAGTACCAGCTGGTCGATGCACGGATCGTGGCGCGCGCGCCCGCGTCGATGGACGCCGCGCAGGCAGCCGCGTTGCCGCTGACCGCGCTCACTGCATGGGAGCTGATGTTCGAGCGCATGCCGTTCTCGATCGAGGGCGGTGGCACCGGCAGGACGTTGCTGGTGATCGGCGGCGCCGGCGGCGTCGGGTCGATGGCGATCCAGCTCGGGCGGCTCGCCGGCTTCCGGGTGATCGCCACCGCGTCGCGCGAGGAGACCCGCGCCTGGTGCAGCGGACTCGGCGCCCACCATGTCGTCGATCATCGCCAGCCACTGGCGCCTCAGCTGCAGGCCCTGGGTTTCGAAGCGGTGGATGTCGCCCTCAACCTTGCCGACACCGACCACTACTGGGACGCACTGGGCGAACTGCTGGCGCCGCAGGGGCATGTGGGGCTGGTCGTGGAACCCACGGGTGCGCTGCGCATCGGCGATCCGTACAAGGCCAAGTGCATCGGCATCCACTGGGAATTCATGTTCGCGCGTTCGCGCTTCGGCACCGCCGATATCGCCGAGCAGGGGCGCATTCTTGCGCGCGTGGCCGCGCTGGTCGATGCCGGGCGCCTGCGCGGCACGCTGACGGAGACACTGCAGCCGATCTCCGTCGACACCTTGCGCGAGGCGCATCGCCGGGTCGAAGGCGGCCGCAGCATCGGCAAGCTGGTCCTGGCCGGCTGGTAACGCCCGGCGGTGCCGTGCCGCGCGTTGCGTGATGCAACCGGACCCGGCATCCTCGCCGATCCATACGCAAGCGTATTTCGCGATGCCCGCCCGCCAGGACGCCGCTGCCGCGGCACCGCACTACCCGCACCTGTTCGCCCCGCTCGATCTCGGCTTCACCACGCTGCGCAACCGCGTGCTGATGGGTTCGATGCATACCGGGCTCGAGGATCGCGCACGTGATGCGCCGCGCCTTGCAGCGTACTTTGCCGAGCGCGCGGCGGGCGGCGTCGGGCTGATCGTCACCGGCGGCTACGCGCCGAACCTCGAAGGCTGGCTGAAACCGTTCGCCGGCAGCCTGGTGTGGCGCGGGCAGCTGCGTCGGCATCGCCTGGTCACCGACGCGGTGCATGCGCACGACGCGAAGATCTGCCTGCAGCTGCTGCACGCCGGCCGCTATGCCTATCACCCGCTGCAGGTCGCGCCATCGAAAGTGAAGGCGCCGATCAACCCGTTCACCCCCCGCGCGCTGGGTGCTCGGGGCGTGGAGCGCACCATCCGCGCATACGTGCGCGCCGCGCGGCTGGCGCGCGATGCCGGCTACGACGGCGTCGAGGTGATGGGCTCGGAAGGCTATCTGATCAATACCTTCGCCAGCGCGCGCACCAACCGCCGCGACGATGCATGGGGCGGCGACCTGCGCCGGCGCCTGCGCCTGGCCACCGAAGTGGTGGCGCGGATTCGCCAGGCCTGCGGACCGGACTTCATCCTGATCTACCGGCTGTCGATGCTGGAACTGGTGCCCGACGGCTCGGACTGGAACGAGATCGTCGAACAGGCCCGTGCGATCGAGGCGGCCGGCGCGACCATCCTCAATACCGGCATCGGCTGGCATGAATCGCGGGTTCCGACGATCGCCACCTCGGTGCCGCGCGCCGCTTTCGCCGGCGTCACCGCCAGGCTGCGCCCGCATGTGCGGCTGCCGGTGGTCGCCACCAACCGCATCAACATGCCGGACGTCGCCGAGGCCATCCTCGCGTCCGGGGCCGCCGACATGGTGTCGATGGCGCGCCCGCTGCTGGCCGACCCGCAGTGGGTGGCCAAGGCCCGCGCCGGGCGCACGCAGGCGATCAACACCTGCATCGCCTGCAACCAGGCCTGTCTGGACCATGTGTTCGTCAACCGCACGGCGAGCTGCCTGGTGAATCCGCGTGCCTGCGCGGAGACCGAACTGAACTGGTCGCCTGCGGAGACGCCCAAGCGCATCGCCGTGGTCGGCGCCGGGCCGGCGGGCCTCGCCTGCGCGACCGTGGCCGCTGAACGCGGCCATCGCGTGACCCTGTTCGAGGCGGCGGACACGATCGGCGGGCAGTTCAACCTCGCCCGGCGGATTCCCGGCAAGGAGGAATTCGACGAGACGGTGCGCTGGTTCGGCCATCGCATCGAGGACACCGGCGTGGCGTTGCGCCTGTCCACCCCTGCCGATGCCGCCACCCTCGCCGGCTTCGACGAGGTGGTGCTGGCCACCGGCGTCCGCCCGCGTGCGGTGGATTTTCCCGGCCACGACCACCCCAAGGTGGTCGGCTATGCCGACGTGATCCGGGGCCGGGTGGTGCCCGGCGCGCGGGTGGCGATCGTCGGTGCCGGCGGCATCGGCTTCGACGTCGCCGAATTCCTCGCCCATGCCGGGCCGTCGTCCACGCTCGACCCGGAGCGCTGGATGCGCGAATGGGGCGTCGACCCGACCTTCGAGCGGCCGGGCGGCCTGCAGCCGGCGCAGCCACCGGCCCCGGCCCGCGAGCTGTGGCTGCTGCAGCGCAGCCCGGGCAGGCCCGGCGCGCGCCTGGGCAAGACCACCGGCTGGATCCACCGTGCCGCGCTGAAGGCACTGCAGGTGCGCATGCACGGCGGCGTCGAATATCTGCGGGTGGATGATGCCGGCTTCCATGTACGCATCGATGGTGCCGACAAGGTGCTGCCGGTCGACCACGTGGTGGTCTGCGCCGGACAGGAACCGCATCGCCCGCTGCGCGATGCCCTCGTCGGTGGCAGCGCGCGCGTACATGTGATCGGTGGTGCCGATGTCGCCGCGGAACTCGATGCCAAGCGTGCGATCGCGCAGGGCACGCGCCTCGCCGCGACGCTGTAGCCGGTGCCATCGATCCGGAAAACAGCCGTCGCTGCCTACTCCGGATAAGCTGAACGGGGCAACCCCATCGGGGACCGCCCATTCAGGAACCGTTGCCATTGGCGCTTTTACCGTGCGCCCACCTTCCGGGGCCAACCTGCCCCGGAACCGGCCCGGGTCGCGTTCGGCGATTCCGGTGCCCGGGCAGAAGTGTGCCGCAGAGCCCGCTGCCCTTGTCGCGAATCCCTCGCGAGCGTCCCGGCTGATGCCGGACGTGCCTATCGCCATGCCGGAATCCGCTGCGACCGCCGTTCCCCTACGGGACGACGCCGCCGGCCGGCGCAACGGAGCAAGGACCGAACATGCAACTGAGCTGGATCCTGTGGCTGGCATCGATTCTTCCCCAGCCCGCCGCCGATGCGTTGTGCCTGAGCACGACCGTCTACCTGGAAGCCCGCAACCAGTCCGAGCGCGGCCAGAAAGCCGTCGCCGAAGTCGCCCTGAGGCGGCAGGACAGCGGCCTGTGGGGCGAGTCGATGTGCGAGGTGGTCACCGCACGCAAGCAGTTCGCCCCGACCATCGTGTCCCCGCGCACGCGCCTCAACAATGTCGAGGCGTGGTCGCAGGCGGTCACGATCGCCCTGGAAGCGGAACGCAACTGGTCGCTGCCGCCGGGCGAGCGCACCGAGATCGTGCCCGGCGCGAGCCACTTCATGGCGCATGCGATCGCCAGCCCGGGCTGGCGCAATGCCTACCAGGTCGCACAGATCGGCGACCACACCTTCCTGCGCGTGCAGCGGCTGACGCCGCGTGCGGCCGCCGGTGCCTCGGCGACCGCCGCGGCGGCGAAGGGCTGATCGGCACGCGATGACCGCCGGCCGGCAATCCGGCGCTGCCGCCGGAAGCAATGACCCCACAGACAGCAAGGCCGCGCGATGCGCGGCCTCGCTGCGTTGACGTTGCCGGATCCCCCAGCGCTCAGCTGCGCTTTTCGATCGGCACGAACTCGAGGTTTTCGGGGCCCGTGTAGTTCGCGCTGGGGCGGATGATCTTGCCGTCGATGCGCTGCTCGATCACGTGCGCGCTCCAGCCGCTGGTGCGGGCGATGACGAACAGCGGGGTGAACATCGCCGTCGGCACGCCCATCATGTGGTAACTGACCGCGCTGAACCAGTCGAGGTTGGGGAACATCTTCTTGATGTCCCACATCACCGTCTCCAGGCGCTCGGCGATGTCGTACATCTTCATGCTGCCCTGCTCTTCCGACAGGTCCTTCGCCACCTTCTTGATGACCTCGTTGCGCGGATCACCGGTGGTGTAGACCGGGTGCCCGAAGCCGATCACCACTTCCTTGCGCTCCACGCGTGCCCTGATGTCGGCTTCCGCCTCGTCGGGCGAGTCGTAGCGCTTCTGCACCTCGAACGCGACCTCGTTGGCGCCGCCGTGCTTCGGCCCGCGCAGGGCACCGATCGCACCGGCGATGCACGAATGCATGTCACTGCCGGTGCCGGCGATCACGCGCGCGGTGAACGTCGATGCGTTGAATTCGTGCTCGGCGTAGAGGATCAGCGAGGTATGCATCGCGCGCACCCAGCTTTCCGGCGGCGGCTCGCCGTGCAGCAGGTGCAGGAAGTGCCCGCCGATGGAGTCGTCGTCGGTCTCGACGTCGATGACCCGGCCGTTGTGGGCCCAGTGGTACCAGTACAGCAGCATCGAGCCGAGCGAGGCCATCAGCCTGTCGGCGATGTCGCGCGCGCCGGGGTGGTTGTGGTCGTCCTTCTCCGGGGTCACGCAGCCCAGCACCGAGACGCCGGTGCGCATCACGTCCATCGGGTGGGCGGACGGCGGCAGCTCTTCCAGCGCGGCCTTGACCGCCGCCGGGATGCCGCGCAGCGACTTCAGCTTCGCCTTGTAGGCGCGCAGCTCCGCGGCGTTGGGCAGCCTGCCGTGCACCAGCAGGTGGGCGATCTCCTCGAACTCGCTGGTGGTGGCGAAGTCGAGGATGTCGTAGCCGCGGTAGTGCAGGTCGTTGCCACTGCGGCCGACGGTGCACAGCGCGGTGTTGCCGGCCGGGGTGCCGGACAGGGCCACGGACTTCTTCGGCTTGAACGCCGGGGCGGTGGTGTCGCTCATGTCGTTTCTCCGTTGGGGCGTGCCGCCCGCGGGTTGCCCGGATCGGCACGGATTGAAGGCTTCGGTCGTTCCTGCCCGGCCCGCGCCCATCCGCGCGGCGCCGTGGCGACGCTTATTTCTTTGCGGCGAACTGCGAATCCAGGCGCTCCTCGAACGCGTGGTAACCGATGCGCTCGTAGAGCTCCTCGCGGGTCTGCATGGCATCCACGACGGACTGCTGGTGGCCGTCGCGACGCACCGCGGTGTACACGGCTTCGGCTGCCTTGTTGGCGGCGCGGAAGGCCGACAGCGGAAACAGCTGGATCGCAACACCGGCGGACGCCAGCTCGTCGCGGGTGAACAGCGGCGTCCTGCCGAACTCGGTGATGTTGGCCAGCACCGGCACCTTCACCGCGTCGACGAACCGGCGGTAGGTGTCGAGGTCGTAGGCGGCCTCGGCGAAGATGCCGTCGGCACCGGCCTCGACGCAGGCCAGTGCGCGTTCGATCGCCGCGTCCACGCCTTCCACCGCGATCGCATCGGTGCGCGCGATCAGGAAGAACTCCGGATCGGTCTTCGCATCGGCTGCCGCCTTGACGCGGTCGGCCATCTCGCCCTGCGACACGATCTCCTTGCCGGGGCGATGCCCGCAACGCTTGGCGCCGACCTGGTCCTCGATATGGCAGGCGGCGGCGCCGGCCTTGATCAGCGACTTCACCGTGCGCTCGATGTTGAAGGCGCTGGCGCCGAAACCGGTGTCGATATCGACCAGCAACGGCAGGTCGCAGACGTCGGTGATGCGGCGGGTGTCGATCAGCACGTCCTCGAGCGTGTTGATGCCGAGGTCCGGCATCCCCAGCGAACCCGCGGCGACGCCGCCACCCGACAGGTAGATCGCACGGAAGCCGGCGCGCTGCGCCAGCAGGGCGTGGTTGGCGTTGATCGCGCCGATCACCTGCAGCGGCGACTCGGCGGCAAGGGCAGCGCGGAACCGTGCTCCCGGGGAAGCGGAAGCGCCAGTGGACGGATGACTCATGGAAGGCTCCAGTCAGGCCGGCACTGCCGGCGGGAGTGGCGGTCGTCCCGCCATGCCCGCCACTCTTGCAGTTCTGGACGGGTTGATCAATCTTGATCATGTCGATCAACATATCGCCCGCCATGCCGAATGATGCCACCGACCCGCCTCCCGACCTGCTCACCGCGCGCGACGCCTGCGCGCTGCTCGGCATCAGCCAGTCCACGCTGTATGCCTATGTCAGCCGCGGCCTGCTGCGTTCGCGCCCGGGGGCGGACCATCGCAGCCGCGTGTACCTGCGGCAGGACGTCGAGCGCCTTGCCGGCCGCAAGCGCAGTGGCCGGGGGGCGGCACAGGGCGCGGCGCAGAGCCTCGACCGTGGCCTGCCGGTGCTGGAAACACGGATTTCGCTGATCCGCGCCGACAGCCCCTACTACCGCGGTCGCTCGGCGGTGGCCGCGGTGCGGGCAGGCGCGGGGCTGGAAGACATCGCGCGGCTCCTGTGGGACTGCGGTGCCGACGACCCCTTCGCGCGGGTGGCCGTCGCCCCGTGGCCGGAAGACGCCGCGCCGCTCGCACGCGCTGCCGGCCTGCCGCCGCTGGAACGCACGATGGCGGCGCTGCCGCTGCTCGCGCTCGATACCGTGGGCGCCTTCAGCGCCGCACCCCGCGCGCGCCACGAGATCGCCGCCGGCCTGCTGCGCGATGTCTGCGCACTGCTGGTCGCCGCCGAGCGTACGCCGGGCCCGGTGCACCTGCAGCTCGCACGGGGGTGGCGAGCCGACGACGCCGCATTCGCGGAGCTGGTCCGCGCGGCTCTGGTGCTGTGCGCCGACCACGAACTCAACGTGTCCGCGTTCGCGGCGCGCGTGGTGGCCTCCACCGGCGCGCACCTGCATGCGACGGCCTGCGCCGGACTCGCGGCGCTCTCTGGGCCGCGCCACGGAGGTGCCACCGCGCGTGCCTGGGCGCTGATCGCCGAGGCGCGCGCGGGCGATCCGCTCGCGGTGATCGCCGCGCGCTGGCAGCGTGGCGACGATCTCCCCGGGTTCGGCCATGCGCTGTATCCGGAGGGCGACCCGCGCGCGGCCGAACTGTTGCGGCTGCTGCGCATCGGCGCCGCCGGCAGCATGGTGATGCAGGAACTCGACGCGATCATCGCCGCCGCCGAGGAAGTCAGCGGCGAGCGCCCGAACATCGACCTGATGCTGGCGGCGATCTGCCATGTCCACGGGCTGCCGGCTACACCGGCGCTGGTGCTGTTCGCCGCCGGGCGCGTTACCGGCTGGCTGGCACATGCACTCGAGCAGCAGGCCGAGGGCCGCCTGATCCGTCCGCGTGCCCGCTACACCGGCGTGATGCCGGACGAGCGCGTGGACGGTACGCACCCGGGCGACGACGCTGGATCCTGAGCGGCTGCTTCAGTCCGCTGCCAGCGCGCGTCGCACTTCGTCCAGCGAACCGGGGTCGTCGAGGGTGGAGAGATCACCGGGATCCTGCCCTTGGGCCAATGCCTGCAGCGATCGCCGCAGCAGCTTGCCCGACCGCGTCTTCGGCAGGGCGTTGACGATATAGACCCGGGCCGGCCGCGCCACCGCCCCCAGCGAAGTGTCCACCGCGCGCTGCATGTCGCGCGCGGCCTGCTCGCGGGCGGCGACGTCGGCACCGCCATCGCGCAGGGTGGCGAACACCACCGGCACCTGCCCCTTGAGTGCGTCGGCCACGCCGATCACCGCGGCCTCGGCGACGGCCGGGCAGGACGACACCACTTCCTCGATCTCGCGCGTGCCGAGCCGGTGTCCGGCGACGTTGATCACGTCGTCGGTGCGGCCGAGGATGAAGGTATAGCCCTCGTCGTCGCGGATCGCCCAGTCCAGCGAGCTGTAGACCAGTTCATTGAAGTGGCTGAAATAGCTGTCGACGAAACGCCGGTCGTCGCGCCAGATCGTGGTCATGCAACCCGGCGGCAGTGGCGGCTCGATCACCAGCACGCCCTTGCGGTTCGGCCCGACCTCCTCGCCGGTCGCGTCGTCGACCACCTTCATCCGGTAACCGAGGTTGGGAAACCCGGGCGAGCCGAACTTCACCGGGCGCATGTCCAGGCCCGGCATCAGGGTGAGCGCCGGCCAGCCGGTTTCGGTCTGCCAGTAGTTGTCGATGACCGGCTTGCCGAGCGCCTCGCTGATCCACGTCGCAGTGGGTTCGTCCAGCGGCTCGCCGGCGAGGAACAGGTAGGCAAGCTTGGACAGGTCGTGGTCGCGGAGATGGCGGATGTCGTGCTTCTTCAGCACGCGGATCGCGGTGGGCGAGGAGAACATCGTGCGCACGCCGTATTTCTCGCACAGGGACCACCAGATGCCGGGGTCCGGATTCACCGGCAGCCCCTCGTAAAGCACCGAGGTGCAACCGCCGATCAGTGGCGCGTACACGTTGTACGAATGGCCGACCGCCCAGCCGACATCGGACGTGGAGAACATCACCTGGCCCGGGGCGCAGTCGAAGATGGTGCGCATCGACTGCGCCATCGCCACCGCGTAGCCGCCAACGTCGCGCTGCACGCCCTTGGGCTTCCCCGTGGTGCCGGAGGTGTAGAGCAGGTAGCTGGGCTCGTTGGATTCCAGCCATTCGACCGGCACCTCCGCATCGCCGACCTCCACGCGCAGGGTCGCGTAGTCGACGTCGCGCCCTTCGATACGCGGCTGCGCGGGATCGAGCCCGCGCGAGACGATCAGCACGTGCGTCGGCGGCGCCTTGGCGCGCGCGCAGGCCTCGTCGACCAGTCCCTTGTACGGGATCACCCGGCCACCACGGCAGCCGGCATCGGCGGCAATCAGCAGTTTCGGCTCGGCATCGTCGATGCGCAGGGCGAGGTTGTGCGCGGCGAAGCCGCCGAACACCACCGAATGCACCGCGCCGATCCGCGCACACGCCAGCATCGCGAACACCGCCTCGGCCATGTTGGGCATATAGATGACCACGCGGTCGCCACGGCCCACATCGAGCCGCCGCAGCACGGCGGCAAACGTGTTCACTTCGCGATGCAGCTGGCGGTAGGTGACCTCGCGCGTCTCGCCGGTCTCGGTGGACACCGCCACCAGCGCGAGCTGGTCAGCACGCTCGTCGAGATGGCGGTCGACGGCGTTGTAGCAGAGGTTGGTCTGCCCGCCGACGAACCAGCGCCGGAACGGCGGATTCGAGTAATCGAGGATCTGCCGCGGCGGCGCATGCCAGTGGATGCGCTTCGCCTCCTCCGCCCAGAACGCTTCGGGCTCATCGATGGAGCGGCGGTAGACCTCTTCGTACGTCATGGCGCGATCCCGCTAAAGCCGATCGCCCGAGAATAGTCCGCGACCACGCTGCCGGTAGCTCGACCTTCGTCTTACGCCCGGCTCATCGCAGCCCTGCGTCGGATGCAGGAAGGTAGGCGGTGACCGACTCCGGGATGCCAGATCGTCCCGCGGCTGCCCACGGAAAGTTGCCCTCCAAGCTCAAGGCCGGCGGGCAGCTTGAAGTCCGTTGATGCGCGCATTCTTTCGTTGCTGTTTCGCGCGTACGAAGGTGTTGCCCTCGATCTTCTCCGGGCCGCGGTGATGGCGCAAAGCCGGAGTGGCGGATGCGTGTGTGGTGCTTCGTTTGACGTCGCGCCGCCCGTCGCGGCCGCAGGGGGATGTCCAGAGCCGGCCATGGATGGCCGGCGGCCGGATGTGGGAGCAGGACGCGGAGATATCCGGCTGGACATCCCTCTGTGGCCGCGGCGGGCTGCCCGCGCCCCGCCCAGCCGGTGCTCTGGCTCTGGCTGGCTTTTTGCCATGGGCGTCCGGGCGCGAGGCTCCGCGCTCGGGTGGAAACCCCTCAATCGAGAGAAGAACCCAAAAAAGGACAGCGGCGTTCGCCGCTGTCCTCCAGGTTCATCGATCCGGCATCGAGAGCCGGCCAGACCCGCATCAACCCAGCAGGTGGGCCACGCCGCTGCGCTCTTCCTCGAGCTCGGCCAGCGTCTTGTCGATGTAGCTGCGGCTGAAGTCGTCGATCGGCAGGTCCTGCACGATCGTGTAGCGGCCGTTCTCGGTGGTGACCGGGAAGCCGAACATGACGCCCTCCGGGATGCCGTAGCTGCCGTCCGACGGCACGCCCATGGTCACCCACTTGCCGTTCGAGCCCAGCACCCAGTCGCGGATGTGGTCGATCGCGGCATTCGCGGCCGAAGCGGCCGACGACAGCCCGCGCGCCTCGATGATCGCCGCGCCGCGCTTGCCGACGGTCGGAATGAAGGTGCTCGCGTTCCACTCCTGGTCGTTGATCGCATCGCCGATCGACGCACCGTCGGCGGTGGCGAAGCGGTAGTCGGGGTACATGGTCGGGCTGTGGTTGCCCCACACGACCAGCTTCTCGATGCCGCCGACCGGCTTGCCGAGCTTCGTCGCCAGCTGGCTCAGCGCGCGGTTGTGGTCCAGGCGCAGCATCGCGGTGAAGTTTTCAGGCTTCAGGTCCGGTGCCGACTTCATCGCGATATAGGCATTGGTGTTGGCCGGGTTGCCGACCACCAGCACCTTGACGTCGCGGCTGGCGACCTTGTTCAGCGCCGCGCCCTGGGCGGTGAAGATCTTCGCGTTCTCCAGCAGCAGGTCCTTGCGCTCCATGCCCGGGCCGCGCGGTCGCGCGCCGACCAGCAGTGCGACGTCGGCGTCCTTGAAGGCCACTTCCGGGTCATCGGTGCCGACCATGCCCGCCAGCAGCGGGAACGCGCAGTCCTCGAGCTCCATCATCACGCCCTTGAGCGCGGCCTGGGCCTTTTCCATCGGCAGCTCGAGCATCTGCAGGATGACGGGCTGGTCACGGCCCAGCATCTCGCCGGAGGCGATGCGGAACAGCAGCGCGTAGCCGATCTGGCCTGCGGCACCGGTAACGGCGACTCGGACGGGGGTCTTCATTGCGTGGAATCCTCTGGTTGCAGTGGGAGCGGCAGACGCGTCAGTACACGCGATAGCCGAGTTTGCGCAGGCCCTGGTCGAGGGCGGCGGTGTCGTAGCCGCGCACGACCTGCTGGCCGATGATCGTGGTGGGGACGCCGCGCGCACCGATCGCCTGCATCGCGCGGTCGCCTTCGGGGGTGTCGACGTCGAGCACGCGGTAGCGCACGTTCGCGCGTTCGAAATCGCTCTGCTGCCTGCGGCAGTAGCCGCACCACTCCGCGGCCAGCATCACGATGCGGTCGTCGGCGGTGCCGATGCGCGGATCATCCGGATGCAACGCGGGTTCCGCATCGCGCTGGAAGTGGTGCCAGGCGCCGGCGGCGGCAAGCAACAGCAGCAGCACCGGCCAGCGCATCGATCAGCCCAGCAGCGGGCGCGGGGCCCGGGCGGCGGCGGCACGTGCGCAATGCGCAGGCGCGAAATCGGCGATCGATGGAATCGTCTGCGGCATCTGAAAGGTCGTAAGCCAGCCCGGCGCGGCGCGCGGCGGGCTGGCGATTTTACCATCCGTCAGGGCATGGCCGCCCCGACAGGCCGGCCGCACTCAGGCGGCGAGGATTTTGTTCCACTCGGCAACGCGCCCGGCGTTCGCCGCCAGCACCGCATCGGCGTCGCCTTCGATCTTCACCGACTTGATGGCGTCGCCCTGCTTGACCGCGTCGACCACGTCGAGGCCTTCCACGACCTTGCCGAACACGGTGTGCTTGCCGTCCAGCCAGTCGGTCTTGATGTGGGTGATGAAGAACTGGCTGCCATTGGTGTTCGGGCCGGCATTGGCCATCGACAGCACGCCGCGGTCATGCTTGACACCGTTGCCGGTCTCGTCCTCGAAGCGGTAGCCGGGGCCGCCGCGGCCGCTGCCCTCGGGGCAACCGCCCTGGATCATGAAATCGGCGATGACGCGATGGAACGAGAGGCCGTCGTAGAAGCCGCGGCGGGCGAGGTTGACGAAGTTGGCCACGGTCAGCGGGGCCTTTTCAGCGAACAGCTCGACCTTGATCTGGCCACGGTCGGTGTCGAACAGGGCGTGCAGGGACATGGGGGAATCCTTGTGAAGGGGCAGCCGCCTTCGGCGCCTGCGTGAACGGTGAATGCGGGGATCGGGACCGCCTGCAGCATCGACGGCACCTGCCGGTATATGATACCCGGCTTCCTTCCCACGAGCCTCGCGCCCTGCCCCGCAACGGCGCCCGCTCCACTGTGCCCGCCATATGTCCATCGAACGCTTGCGCAACATCGCCATCGTCGCCCACGTCGACCACGGCAAGACCACCCTCGTCGACCAGCTGCTGAAGACGTCCGGAACCCTGGACGAGCGCGCGGTCGTCCCCGACCGGGTGATGGACAGTGGCGACATCGAGAAGGAGCGTGGCATCACCATCCTCTCGAAGAACACCGCCATCCGCTGGACCCATCCGCAGACCGGGGAGGTGTGGCGCATCAACATCGTCGACACCCCGGGCCACGCCGATTTCGGCGGCGAGGTCGAGCGCGTGCTGTCGATGGTCGACTCGGTGCTGATCCTGGTCGACGCGATGGACGGGCCGATGCCGCAGACCCGCTTCGTGACCCAGAAGGCCTTCGCGATGGGCTTCAAGCCGATCGTGGTGGTCAACAAGGTCGACCGCCCCGGTGCGCGCCCGAGCTGGGTGCTGGACCAGACCTTCGACCTGTTCGACCGTCTCGGCGCCAACGACGACCAGCTCGACTTCCAGGTGGTGTATGCATCCGGCCTGCAGGGCTATGCGGGGCTCACCGATGATGTCCGCAGCGGCGACATGACCCCGCTGTTCGATGCCATCTGCCAGCACGTGCCGGCGCCGCCGGTCGATCCGGACGGCCCGTTCCAGATGCGCGTGACCTCGCTGGACTACAACAACTACGTCGGCGTGATCGGCATCGGTCGCATCCAGCGCGGCAAGGTGAAGACCAACCAGCAGGTGACCGTGGTGGCCGCCGACGGCAGCCGCCGCAATGCCAAGGTGCTCCAGGTGCTGGGCTTCATGGGTCTCGAGCGCGTCGAGGTCCCGGAAGCGCAGGCCGGCGACATCATCGCGTTCTCGGGCATCGAGGGGCTGGGCATTTCCGACACCCTGTGCGACCCGTCCGCGGTCGAGCAGCTGCCGGTGCTCAAGGTCGACGAGCCGACGATCTCGATGACCTTCCAGGTCAACGATTCGCCGTTCGCAGGCGTCAAGGACCGCTCCGGCGGCAAGTTCCTCACCAGCCGCCAGCTGCGCGACCGCCTCACCCGCGAGACCGCGCACAACGTGGCGCTCAAGGTCGAGGACACCGCCGACGCCGACAAGTTCAAGGTCAGCGGCCGCGGCGAGCTGCACCTGTCGATCCTGATCGAGAACATGCGCCGCGAGGGTTACGAACTTGCGGTGTCGCGCCCGGAAGTGATCATCCGCGAGGTCGATGGCAAGGTCGAGGAGCCGTACGAGGCGCTGGTCGTCGACATGGACGAGCAGTACCAGGGCGGCGTCATGGGCCGGCTGGGCGAGCGCAAGGCGCTGCTGCAGAACATGGAGCCCGACGGCAAGGGCCGCGTGCGCCTGGACTACATCATCCCGGCGCGCGGCCTGATCGGCTTCCAGACCGAGTTCAAGACGCTGACCGCCGGCACCGGCCTGCTGTTCCACGTGTTCGACCACTACGGCCCGAAGGCCGATGGCGACATCGGCCAGCGCAACAATGGCGTGCTGATCTCCAACGGCACCGGCCCGTCGCCTGCGTACGCGCAGATGGCGATGCAGGAACGCGGCCGTCTCTTCATCGAGCCGGGCGAAGAGATCTACGAGGGCCAGATCGTCGGCATCAACGCCAAGGACAACGACCTCACCGTCAATGCGCTGCGCGGCAAGCAGCTGACCAACTTCCGCGCTTCCGGCAAGGATGACGACGAAGGCCTGATCCCGGCGATCAAGTTCTCGCTGGAGCAGGCGCTGGAGTTCATCGACGACGACGAGCTGGTCGAGGTCACGCCGAAGGCGATCCGCCTGCGCAAGAAGCACCGCTCCGAAGTGGACCGCAAGCGCGCCAGCCGCGCCGCCTGATCCCGGCCACGGCCATGAGCGACTTCATCGCCTGGCTGCCGGATGCCGACACGCTCGATGCGCTGGAGGCACTGTGTGCGGCATTGCCCGGGGCGTTCCCGGCGATGCCGCCACTGCAGTTGCGCCGGCGCGCGCAACTGCACATGACGCTGCGTTACCTGGCGGAAGGATTGCCCGACGACCCGGCGCCGCTGTACGCGGCACTGGCCGACCTCGCTGCGCGCACGCCACGCCTGCCTGTGCAGCTGGGACGGCTGGAAAGCTGGCCGGGTGCCGACGTGCTGGTCGCGCGCCCTGCGCCATCGGATGCGCTCGACGAGCTGTTCGCCGCGCTGGATGCGGTGGCAGTGGCCTGCGGCCATGCGCCGGAACCACGGCGGCCGCGCCCGCACATCACCCTCGCCTATCTGCCCAGGGGGCTGTCCGCGGCCGGCCTGGCGACGCCTGCACCGGGCGTGCTGCCGCTGCCGATCGATGCCTGCCTTGGCAGCCTGTCGCTCGCACGCACCGCGCCCGGCCGCTACGACAGCCTGCAATGGTGGCCTCTGGCCGAGCCACCCTGCATGTCGTCCGACCCGCACCCACGATGAGCACCGGGGCCGCCACCGGCGGACCCGCCGACACGGCGCCGCCATCACCCGCCGCCCCGCTGCGCGCGGTGGCGGTGTTCGAGGCCGGCAAGGGCGTGGCCGCCCTGCTGGCGGCGGGCGCGCTCGGCTGGCTCGGCGCGCCGCAACTGCAGCGGTTGGCCGAATCACTCGCTGCGCGAGTCGGCGCACCGCTCGACCGCGATCGGGTGGCCTGGCTGGAGCGCGTGTTCGATGCCGGCACCCTCGACCTCGTGCTGGTGGTGCTGCTGCTCTACGCAGCGGTGCGCTTCGTCGAGGCCTGGGGCCTGTGGCGTGCACGTGGCTGGGCGTCCTGGCTGGGCTGCATCGGTGCCGCAATGTACCTGCCGATCGAACTGCGCGAACTCTGGCGCCATCCCGGCTGGCTTCCTGCCACCGTGCTGGCGATCAACCTCGCCGTGGTCTGGGTGCTGGGGCGCGACTGCCTGCGGCGCATGCGCGTGCAGGCAGCGCGCGCCGGCTAGGGCGGCGGCGAGGCCTGCGGCGAGCCGGTGTTCGCGGAATCGGCGACCTCGTCGTGATCCGCCGACCCGCCGGCACCGTGCCTGGCCATGGCGAGCGTGCCACCCAGTTCGGTGCGCCGGCGCGCCAGCGACCGCGGATGCTCGCGACGCAGGAAGTCCATCATCCGCTCGCGCACCGCGGCACGCAGGTCGTAGTCGTCGCCGGAATTGCGCGCACTGACCAGCAGGCGCACCTTCATCGCATCCGGCTGCAGGTCGTCGACATGCACCACGCAGACGCGTCCGTCCCAGCGCGGGTCGGACTGGCAGATCCGCTGCAGCTCGTCGCGCACGGCCTGCAGCGGCGTGCCGTGGTCGAGCCACACGTACACCGGGCCGAGAATCTCCGCGCTGCTGCGGGTCCAGTTCTGGAACGGGTTCTCGATGAACCACTGCAGCGGCACCACCAGCCGACGCTGGTCCCAGATCCGCACCACCACGTAGGCGCTGGTGATCTCCTCGATGCGACCCCACTCGCCCTCGACAATCACCACGTCGTCGAGGCGGATCGGCTGGGTGATGGCGATCTGCAGGCCGGCGATCAGGTTGCCGAACACGGGCTTCGCCGCGAAACCCGCGACCACGCCCACCAGGCCCGCGGACGCCAGCAGCGCGGCGCCCACCTGGCGGATGGTCGGGAAGGTCATCAGGATCACCGCCAGCCCGATCAGCATGATGCCGATCTGCACCGCGCGGCCGATCACGCGGGTCTGCGTCTGGATGCGTCGTGCATGCAGGTTGTCGACGACGTCGACGGGGTTGCGCGCGATGATGCGCTGCTCGATCGCGCCCACGCCGCGCACCAGCGCCCAGGTCACGCAGGCGAGCCCGCCGACGCCCAGCAGATGCTGGATCCTGTCGATCCACACATCGGGGAGCGGCGTGGCCGCCACCGCAAGACTCAGGAACAGCAGCGGCAACGCGAACGCCGCGGGTGCTGCCACTGCGGTGAAGATGCGCGCCCATGCGCGATCGGCGCGCCGGCCCGCGCGACGCGCGGCGGCAAGCAGGATCTGGCGTACCGCCAGGCCGATGGCCAGCGCCACCACCACCGGCCAAGCGGTGGCGGCGACGAGGTTCCAGTCGTAATCGGGCATGCAGTGTGTCCGTTGCGTACGAACGGCTCATGCTGCATGCGACGACGTGGACACAGGGTCGATACCTGCATCGCGCCCGCCGCAGGCCGTCCCCAACCTGCGGTCGAGCGTGCGCTGTCAGCGCACCAGTGGCTGTGCCAGCGAACCCTGCTTGCGCACGATCGCGATCGCAATCTCCAGCGCCTGCTCGTAGTTCAGGCGCGGATCCACGGCGGAACGGTAGGCCCGGCCGAGGTCGACCTCGGTGAGGTCACGCGCGCCACCGGTGCACTCGGTGACGTCCTCGCCGGTCAGCTCGAGATGCACACCGCCCAGGCGCGTGCCGGCGGCCGCGTGCAGGTCGAAGGCCTGGTCGAGCTCGTTGCGGATGCGTTCGAAGCGCCGCGTCTTGTAGCCGTTGCTGGTCGACTCGGTATTGCCGTGCATCGCATCGCAGATCCACAGCACACGCCGCCCTTCGCGCTTCACCACGTCGAGCAGCGGCGGCAGCTTCTGTGCGATCTCGCGGTCGCCCATGCGATGGATCAGGCCCAGCCGGCCCGGCTCGTCGTGCGGGTTGAGCACGTCGATCAGTCGCATCAGCTGATCAGGCGTCACCGTCGGGCCGACCTTGACCGCGATCGGATTGCGGATGCCACGGAAGTACTCGACATGCGCGCCATCCAGCGCCGCCGTGCGCATGCCGATCCACGGGAAATGGGTGCTGAGGTTGAACCAGCCCCACTGCCGGGGCACCTGGCGGGTGAACGCCTCCTCGTAGGGCAGCAGCAACGCTTCGTGCGAGGTGTAGAAGTCGACGCGGTTGAGGTTGTGCACCTCGCTGCCCGACAGTGTCTCCATGAAGCGCACCGCGTCGCCGATGCTCGCGACCATGTGCTGGTATTCGGCCGCCAGCGGCGAATGCCCCATCCAGCCCAGGTTCCAGTACTCCGGGTGGTGGAGATCGGCGAAACCGCCATCGATCAGCGACCGGGTGAAGTTCATCGTCAGCGCGGAGCGCGCGTGCGCCTTGACCATGCGCCGCGGGTCCGGCGCGCGGTCCTGCGCGGTGAAGGCCGGGCCGTTGATCATGTCGCCGCGATAGCTCGGCAGGGTCACGCCGTCGCGGGCTTCCGTATCGGTCGAACGCGGTTTGGCGTACTGCCCGGCGAAGCGGCCCACGCGAACCACCGGCAGGCGCAGGCCATGCACGAGCACCAGGCTCATCTGCAGCAGCACCTTGAGGCGGTTGGAGATGACCTCGGAGGTGCAGTCGGCGAAGTTCTCCGCGCACTCGCCGCCCTGCAGCAGGAAGCGGCGGCCCTCCTGCGCATCGGCGATCTGCTGCTTGAGGGCGAGGATCTCCCATGACGTGACCAGCGGCGGCAACGCGCGCAGTTCTTCCTGCACCACCGCCAGCGTCTCGGCATCGGCATAGTGCGGCATCTGCAATGCCGGGCGGTCGCGCCAGCTGCCGGGCTGCCAGTCATCGGCCAGCTGCACCGGCATCAGGTTGCGTTCGGGGGAAACCATCGGATGTCCTGTTGCGTGGGCACTCATGATGCCAGAGCGACGCATCGGGTCAATTTCGCCGCGACCGGCGACGGAACGCGGCATACAGCGCCCAGACGGCCAGCAGCACGAACCACAGCAGGCTCCACGCCGGCATCGACAGCCCCAGGAACGTCCAGTCGACATTGCCGCAGTCACCGGTGCCGGTCATGACCCGGCGGATCAGGCTGGTGGTCGACAGGGTGTCACGCAGGAACTCGAATGGCGGCCCGCAGGCGGGAACCTCCGGCGGGTTGAGCTGCAGCCAGGTATGGCGGCCGGCGATCGCCGCGCCCACGGCCGCCGCCAGCAGCGCGAGCATGCCCCACCCCCGTCGCCAGCCCGCGCCACGCGGTGCGGCGAGCCCGCCCACCAACAGCACGATGCCCAGTGCGATGAAGGCGAAGCGCTGGAAGATGCACAGCGGACAGGGCTCCAGGCCCCATTGCAGCTGCGAGAAGATCGCGAATCCCACCAGCGCGAAGCAGATGGCGGACGCGGTGAGGAACTGTGCCCGGAACGACCAGGCGAAGGGGTTGCTACCCATGATGGCCCTGTTGGCTGAGGCGCCGCGGTCACGGGCAGGCCACGACCGGCGAAGCGCGGAACCATAACAAAAAACCCCGGTCTGGACCGGGGTTTCTCGGGAATCGCCAGGCGGATGCCTGTCTTACGCCTCGTCGTCGCCGGCAGCCGCCTGCGGGCGGTCGACCAGCTCGACATAGGCCATCGGCGCGTTGTCGCCGGCACGGAAACCGCACTTGAGGATGCGCAGGTAGCCGCCCGGGCGCGCCTGGTAGCGCGGGCCCAGCTCGACGAACAGCTTGCCCACCGCTTCCTTGTCGCGCAGACGCGCGAACGCGAGGCGGCGGTTGGCGACGCCATCGACCTTGGCCATGGTGATCAGCGGCTCGGCAATGCGGCGCAGTTCCTTGGCCTTGGGCAGGGTGGTCTTGATCAGCTCGTTCTTAAACAGCGATGCCGCCATGTTCTTGAACATCGCCTCGCGGTGGGCGCTGGTGCGGTTGAACTTGCGACCGGCTTTCTGGTGGCGCATGGGTAGGATCCTTCAGGTCTGAATACTGGGTCTGTGGGTTGCACTGTCGCCGTCATGGCGTTGGAACCTGGACTGCGGATGGTCCGTGCCGGAACTCCGTTCCCGGCGTCGTCGCGTGCCTTTGGGCCGTCGACATGTGGTGCTTCTGCATCCTGCGGCATCCATGGACGCCGCCGTTTCCTGCTTCGATCAACCGCGGTGTCGGTGCCGGCACGGGCACCGACACCGAATGTCCGGCCGGTGCCCGTCAGGCACCGGCTGGACGCACCGGTCAGCCGAGCATGCCATGGCTGGCGACGCCGGCCGGCGGCCAGTTCTCCAGCTTCATGCCCAGCGACAGGCCACGCTGTGCGAGGACTTCCTTGATCTCGGTGAGCGACTTCTTGCCGAGGTTCGGGGTCTTCAGCAGCTCGACTTCGGTCTTCTGGATCAGGTCGCCGATGTAGTAGATGCTCTCGGCCTTGAGGCAGTTGGCCGAACGCACCGTCAGCTCCAGATCGTCGATCGGGCGCAGCAGCAGCGGATCGACACCGGCGGTCTGCTGCTTCGCCGCACCGCGGTCGCGGTTGGTGAAGTCGCCGAACACCGACAGCTGGTCGGTGAGGATGTCGGCGGCGGTGCGCACGGCTTCCTCGGCGTCGATCGTGCCGTTGGTCTCGATGTCGAGGACCAGCTTGTCGAGGTCGGTGCGCTGCTCGACGCGCGCGGCCTCGACTTCGTACGCCACCCGGCGCACGGGCGAGAACGAGGCGTCCAGCATCAGCCGACCGATGGTGCGGGTCTCTTCATCCGGACGACGACGCGCAGCCGCCGGCTGGTAGCCGAAACCGCGCTCGATCTTCAGGCGCATGTTGATCGCCGCATCCTTGGTCAGGTTGCAGATCACGTGCTCGCCGTTGATGATCTCGACGTTGTGGTCGGTCTTGATGTCAGCGGCGGTGACGACACCGGCGCCCGTCTTCGACAGCGACAGCGTCGCGCTCTCGCCGGTTCCCATGCGGATGGCGACGTCCTTGAGGTTCAACAGCACCTCGAGGATGTCTTCCTGCAGGCCTTCGATCGCGCTGTACTCGTGGAGCACGCCGTCGATCTCGACCTCGGTGATGGCGAAGCCGGGAATCGACGACAGCAGCACGCGGCGCAGGGCATTGCCGAGCGTATGGCCGTAGCCACGCTCGAGCGGTTCGATCACGACCTTGGCACGATTGCCGGCGAGACGCTCGATTTGCGGAGCGCGCGGGCGCAGGACCTGGTTGGCAGTAACCGTCATTAGATAGCTTCTCCTGCGGTGCCCGCGTCATTGCGACACGGACGAGGCTCTTGGAGCCCCCTTTCGACAAGGGGGCGGCCGGCGCGAGGCGCCGGCCGGGGTGGGGTTGCTTCGCGCCGGGGGCAACGGCCACCGGCGCCGGTGGCGATTCGCCCCGCTTACTTCGAGTACAGCTCGACGATCAGCGCTTCGTTGATGTCGGCAGGCAGGTCGCCACGGGCCGGAACGGCCTTGAACACGCCGGCGAACTTGCCGGAGTCGACCTCGACCCACGACGGCGACAGATCCATCTGCGAGGACACCTCGAGGGCCTCCTTGACGCGGAGCTGCTTCTGGGCCTTCTCCGACAGCGCGATCGCGTCGCCCGCCTTGACCTGGTACGACGGCAGGTTCACCGGCTTGCCGTTCACCGTGACGCCGCGATGCGACACCAGCTGGCGAGCGGCCGGGCGGGTCACCGCGAAGCCCATGCGATAGACGACGTTGTCCAGGCGGGTCTCGAGGAGCTGCAGCAGGTTCTCACCCGTGTTGCCCTTCTTGGTGGTCGCCTTCTTGTAGTAGTTGCGGAACTGGCGCTCCAGCAGACCGTAGATACGCTTGACCTTCTGCTTCTCGCGAAGCTGGGTGGCGTAGTCGGACAGCTTGCCCTTGCGGGCGGTGGCGCCGTGCTGGCCGGGCTTCTGCTCCAGCTTGCACTTCGAGTCCAGCGCACGGGCCGGGCTCTTGAGCGACAGGTCGGCGCCTTCGCGGCGCGCGAGCTTGCAGGTAGGACCGATATAACGAGCCATTTCTTATCGCTCCCTTTAGACGCGACGCTTCTTCGGCGGACGGCACCCGTTGTGCGGGATGGGCGTCACGTCGATGATGTTGGTGATCTTGTAGCCGACGTTGTTGAGCGAACGCACGGCGGACTCGCGACCCGGGCCGGGGCCCTTGATGCGCACTTCCAGCGACTTCACGCCGTAGTCGAGCGCAGCGCGGCCGGCCTTCTCGGCGGCAACCTGGGCAGCGAACGGGGTCGACTTGCGGGAACCGCGGAAGCCCGCGCCGCCCGAGGTCGCCCACGACAGTGCATTGCCCTGGCGATCGGTGATGGTGACGATGGTGTTGTTGAAAGAAGCGTGGACGTGGGCGACGCCATCGGTGATGACGCGCTTGATCTTCTTCTTGGTCTTGGTAGCAGCCGGCTTTGCCATGTCTGTTCCTTACTTCCTGATGGCCTTGCGCGGGCCCTTGCGGGTCCGGGCGTTGGTCCGGGTGCGCTGGCCGCGCAGCGGCAGGCCGCGGCGGTGGCGCAGGCCACGATAGCTACCCAGGTCCATCAGGCGCTTGATCGCCATGCCGGTCTCGCGGCGCAGGTCACCCTCCACCACGTACTTGCCGATCTCCGAGCGCAGGCGCTCGACTTCCGGCTCGGTCAGGTCGACGATCCGGGTCGTCTGGTCGACACCCGCAGCGTCGCAGACCTTCTTGGAACGGGTACGGCCGATGCCGTAGATACTCTGAAGCCCGACCCAGACATGCTTCTGGGCAGGCAGGTTGACGCCAGCAATACGCGCCATGACGCGATCTCCAACTGGTTAGGCGGCCGGACCCGGGCGGGCGCGCGGCGCAGTGAACACGAAATTGTATCAAAGTCCCGGGTTGTCAGGAAGCCCCGGCCAACAGCGGCCAGGACTCCGGCATGGGGAGTGTGCCCATGCTCCGGCGAAGGCCCAGGACTGGTCGCCGGCGCAAGCGCCTGCGGCCCTCCCCGCCACTCAAGCGGGGAACCGGCCCTGGACCACCCGTGCGCGGGACTGCCGCCCGGGTCGCCCATCCGGACCGGGACGAGGCCCCGGTCCATGCAGGCCGCCGAAGCGGCCCGCGTGCGATCTGTATTGCCGTCAGCGGGCGCTCAGCCCACCACCGCGACCACCCTTCAGGTTGGCCTTCTTCAGCAGGCTCTCGTACTGGTGCGACATCAGGTGGGCCTGCAGCTGGGCGATGAAATCCATCACCACGACCACCACGATGAGCAGCGAGGTGCCGCCGAAGTAGAACGAAGTCCCCAGCTCGGCCCGCAGGAACTCGGGCAGCAGGCAGACGATGACCAGGTAGGTCGCACCGGCGGCGGTGAGCCGCGTCAGCACGCCATCGATGTAGTCGGCGGTGGCCTTGCCGGGGCGGATGCCCGGGATCAGCGCGCCCGACTTCTTCAGGTTGTCGGCGGTTTCCTGGCTGTTGAACACCAGCGCCGTATAGAAGAACGCGAAGCCCGCGATCAGCCCGGCGTACAGCAGGATGTAGAGCGGCTCGCCCGGCGACAGCGCCTGCGCGGCGCGCTGCAGCCAGTTGGCCGAACCGGCCTGGCCGAACCAGGTCGAGACCGTGGCCGGGAACATGATGATCGACGAGGCGAAGATCGCCGGGATCACGCCCGCCATGTTGAGCTTCAGCGGCAGGAACGAGCTCTGGTTCATGTACGCGTTGCGGCCACCCTGGCGGCGCGCGTAGTTGACCGTGATCCGGCGCTGGCCGCGTTCGACGAACACCACGAAGTACACGAACACCAGCACGATGGTCGCGATCAGGATCACCGCGATCGGGCTGATGTCGCCGTTGCGGGCCTGCTCGAAGGTGCTGATGACCGCGCCCGGAATGCCGGCCACGATGCCCGCGAAGATGATCAGCGACACGCCGTTGCCGATGCCGCGCTCGGTCACCTGCTCGCCCAACCAGACCAGGAACATGGTGCCGGCGGTCAGCGCGACGATGGCGGTGAGCACGAAGCCCATGCCCGGCTGGTAGACCACCTGGATACCGCTTCCGGCGCCCTGCGACTGCAGCGCCATCGCGATGCCGGCCGACTGGAAGATCGCCAGCGGGATCGCGCCGATGCGCGACCACTGGGTGATCCGGCGACGGCCGGACTCGCCTTCCTTCTGGATCGCCTTGAGGCTGGGCACGATCTGCACCATCAGCTGCATGACGATCGACGCCGAGATGTACGGGATCACGTTCAGCGCGAACAGGCTGAAACGCTCCAGCGCACCGCCCGAGAACATGTTGAACATGTCGACGATGGTGCCCTGCTGCTGTTCCATCAGGCGCAGCATGGCGTCCGGGTTGACGCCCGGAACCGGGATGTAGCAGCCGATACGGTAGACCAGCAGCGCACCGAGAACGAACAGCAGGCGCTGGCGCAGCTCGGTGAACTTGCCCATGCCCGCGCCGAGATTGCCCATTGCGCTAGCGCTGCGTGACATCGAATGCTCCGTTGTGCCGATCTGACCGCACGTGACTATGACCCGAAACCTGGCCGCCTTCCGCGACGACGACGGCCGCCCTCAACGGGCGGCCGCATTGCTGAAGTTGGCGCTGCCGGCTCAGGCCGGCTGATCCTCGACCGTGCCGCCGGCGGCTTCGATCGCCGCACGCGCACCGGCCGTGGCAAGCACGCCCTTGAGCACGAGCTTCTTCGACAGCTCGCCCTTCTTCACGATCTTGGCGCGCTTGGCGGTCGACGGGACCAGCTTGGCGGCGCGCAGCGCGGCGAAGTCGATCTCGCCGTCCAGGCGCTCCAGCTGGTACAGCATCACTTCGGCGGTGTCGTTCTTGGTGCGCGAGCGGAAGCCGACCTTCGGCAGCCGCATGTGCATGGGCATCTGGCCGCCTTCGAAGCCGGCCTTGATCTTGCCCTTGCCCGAGCGCGCGAACGAACCCTTGTGGCCGCGGCCGGCGGTCTTGCCGAGGCCGGAACCGATACCGCGGCCAACGCGCTTGCGATCGGCACGCGCGCCTGCAGCAGGCTTGAGAGTGTTGAGCTTCATCTGGATTACTCCTCGACCCGGACCAGGTAGTGGACCTTGTTGATCAGGCCACGGACCTGCGGGCTGTCCTTGAGTTCGCGGACATCATTGAGCTTGTTCAGGCCGAGAGCCCGAACCGAGAGGCGGTGCTTGGCCTGCGAACCGCGAAGGCCCTTGACCAGGCGCACCTTGACGGTGCCGTTGCCGGCTTCGTTCTTACCCATGGAGGATCTCCTCGACCTTCTTGCCGCGCTTTGCCGCGATCTTGGACGGCGACTGCATCGACTCCAGGCCGCGGACCGTGGCACGCACGAGGTTGATCGGATTGCGCGAACCGACGGCCTTCGCCAGCACGTCCTTGACGCCGACGGCTTCCAGGACGGCGCGCATCGCACCGCCGGCAATCACGCCGGTACCCTCGGACGCCGGCTGCATGAACACGCGGGCGGCGCCGTGGCCGGCCTTCACCGTGTGGAACAGCGTGCCGCCGTTGAGGTCGATGTTGCTCATGTTCTTGCGGGCGTACTCCATCGACTTCTGGATCGCGACCGGCACTTCGCGCGCCTTGCCGTAACCGAAGCCGACACGGCCGTTGCCGTCACCCACCACCGTCAGCGCGGTGAAGGTGAACTGGCGGCCGCCCTTGACCGTCTTGCTGACGCGGTTGACCGCGATCAGCTTCTCGATCATGCCGTCGTCCTGCTCCTCGCGGTCGCGGCGGTCGCGGCCCCGGGATTCTCTTTCGTTTGCCATGTTGGGTCGTCCTGATGTGGGAAATGTACGGCTCGCGGCCGCTTATGGTTGTTGGGCTGGTGCGGTGCAGCGCCTGACCGTGCAGAAGACGGAGGGCGCCCGGCGTATGGCCACGCCGGCGGCGGTAGCCCGGGACAGGCCCGGGCCCGGTGGATCAGAACTGCAGACCACCCTCGCGGGCGGCGTCGGCCAGTGCCTTGATGCGACCGTGGTAACGGTAGCCGGAACGATCGAAGGCGATCTTCTCGACTCCGGCCGCACGCGCCTTCTCGGCGATCGCACGACCGACCTTGGCGGCGGCCTCGATGTTCTTGGCGCTGCTCAGGCCTTCGCGCACGTCGGCCTGGGTGGTGTTGGCCGCGGCCAGCACCTTCGAACCGTCGGCGCTGAACAGCTGCGCGTAGACGTGCTGGCCGGTGCGCAGCACCGACAGGCGCGGCATACCGAGTTCGCGGATGCGCGAGCGCGTGCTCTTGGCGCGGCGCAGGCGGGCGTTCTTCTTGTCCATGGTGGTTTCTCTCTAGGAAGCGGATCGACGCGGCTTGACCGTTGCACCGCCGGCCTCTGCAGGTCGGGCGGTGCGCGGGGACCGGCTTATGCCTTCTTGGCTTCCTTGCGGATGACGGTCTCGTCGGAGTACTTCACGCCCTTGCCCTTGTAGGGCTCCGGCGGACGGAACCCGCGGATCTTGGCGGCGGCCTGGCCCACGGCCTGCTTGTCGGCACCGGTGATCAGGATTTCGGTCTGGGTCGGGGTGCTGATGGACACGCCTTCCGGGGCCTGGAACACCACCGGATGCGAGAAGCCCAGCGCCAGGCTCAGATCCTTGCCCTGCATGGTGGCGCGGTAGCCGACGCCGACCAGCTCGAGCTTGCGCTCGAAGCCCTGCGACACACCGTGCACCATGTTGGCGAGGATCGCCCGCAGGGTGCCGGTGATGGCCATGTGCGACGACGGATCCACCGGGGAGAGCACGGCATGACCGTCCTCGACCTTGATCTCCACGCCTTCCGGCCTGGTGGTGGACAGGGTGCCCTTGGGGCCCTTCACGCCGACGGTGTCGGCCTGGATGTTGAGTTCGACGCCCTGCGGGAGGGCGACCGGCTTCTTGGCGACGCGAGACATGTGCTGTTCTCCCTTATGCCACGAAGCACAGGACTTCGCCGCCGACGCCCTGCTGGCGCGCCTGCGAGTCGGTCATGATGCCCTTCGAGGTCGAAATGATGGCGATGCCCATGCCGTTGAGAACCTTGGGCAGTTCGTCCTTGCCGCGGTACTGCCGCAGGCCGGAGCGCGAGAAACGCTGCATGCGCTCGATCACCGGACGGCCGGCGTAGTACTTCAGTTCGATCTGGAGTTCGGCCTTGGCGCCGTTCTCGGTCACGCGGTAGTCGGCGATGTAGCCTTCGTCCTTGAGGACCTTGGCGATTGCCGTCTTGATCTTCGACGACGGCATCTTCACCGTCGGCTTGCCGACCGCGGCCGCATTCTTCATGCGGACCAGCATGTCGGCGATGGGATCAGTCATGCTCATGAGTATTCACCTTTGAGTAGCACCGATATCCGCTTTCGCGAAATCTTGGGTTGTGCCCGCCACGCGGAACGCAGGCGGGATCTCCCCCTGCAGACGGCGGGGAGCCGGGCATTGTAGCAGCATGCAACCGGCTGTGCACCGGCACACGCGATGACCACAGTGCCGTCCGTTACCGGACGGCGCCTGGCGGTTACCAGCTGGCCTTGCGCAGGCCGGGCACGTCACCGTTCATGGTCGCCTTGCGCAGCATGTTGCGGCCGAGGCCGAACTTGCTGTAGACGGCGCGCGGACGGCCGGTCAGGGCGCAGCGCGTGGTCTGGCGGGCCGGCGACGAATCGCGCGGCAGCTTCTGCAGGCGGGTGACCGCGTCCATCTTCTCTTCGTAGCTTGCCGTGTCGCTGGCGATGATCTTCTTGAGCTCGTCGCGCTTGGCGGCGTACTTCTTCACCAGCTTGGCCCGCTTGACTTCGCGGTTGACCATGGAGGTCTTTGCCATAAGTGTTTCCTCAGTTCCGGAACGGGAAGCGGAAGGCCTCGAGCAGGGCCTTGGCCTCCGCATCGGTCTTCGCCGTGGTGGTGATGGCGATATCCATGCCGCGGATCGCGTCGACCTGGTCGAAGTCGATTTCCGGGAAGATGATCTGCTCCTTCACGCCCATGTTGTAGTTGCCACGGCCATCGAACGAGCGGCCCGACACGCCACGGAAGTCGCGCACGCGCGGCAGCGAGACGTTCACCAGGCGGTCCAGGAACTCGTACATGTGGTTGCGGCGCAGGGTGACCTTGCAGCCGATCGGCCAGCCGTCGCGGATCTTGAACGATGCCACCGAGACGCGCGACTTGGTGACCAGCGGCTTCTGGCCGGAGATCTTCGCCATGTCGGCGGTCGCGTTCTCGAGCACCTTCTTGTTCGCGGCAGCCTCGCCCACGCCCATGTTGAGCGTGATCTTCACCAGCTTGGGGACTTCCATGATGTTGGCGTAGCCGAACTGCTCCATGAGCTTCGGCACCACCTCATCCTTGTAGAACTTTTCCAGACGCGTGTTCATTTCAACATTCCTCAGGCGTCAACCGCCTCACCGCTGGAGCGGAACACGCGAATGCGGCGTCCATCCTCCAGCACCTTGGTCCCGATGCGCTCGCCCTTGCCGGAAGCAGGGTTGAAAGGCATCACGTTGGATACATGGATCGGCGCTTCGCGCTCGATCACGCCGCCTGGCTGGTTGGCCTGCGGGTTGGGCTTGGTATGGCGCTTGATGATGTTGACGTTGGACACGACGACCGTGTCGCCGATCACGCGCACCACGTCGCCCTTCTTGCCCTTGTCCTTGCCGGCGGTCACGATGACGTGGTCGCCCTTCTTGATACGGTTAGCCATTGTCTTGTCCTCCGCTCACAGCACTTCGGGTGCGAGCGAGACGATCTTCATGAACTTCTCGGAGCGCAGCTCGCGCGTGACCGGCCCGAAGATGCGGGTACCGATCGGCTCGTGCTTGTTGTTGAGCAGCACGGCGGCGTTGCCATCGAAGCGGATCAGCGAGCCGTCCGGACGGCGCACGCCCTTGCGGGTGCGGACGACGACGGCGTTGTACACCTCGCCCTTCTTCACCTTGCCGCGCGGGATGGCGTCCTTGATGGACACCTTGATGATGTCGCCGATGCCGGCGTAACGGCGCTTGGAGCCACCGAGCACCTTGATGCACATCACTTCCTTGGCGCCGGAGTTGTCGGCCACATCGAGGTGGCTTTGCATCTGGATCATGGTCAGCGCTCCTCGTTATTCCGCTGCGCGCGTGATGATTTCGACCACGCGCCAGTTCTTGGTCTTGGACATGGGCGCGATCTCCACCACGCGGACGGTGTCGCCCTCGTTGCAGGAATTGTCGGCATCGTGGGCGTGCAGCTTGGTCGAACGGCGGATGTACTTGCCGTACAGCGCGTGCTTGACCTGCCGCTCGACCAGGACCGTCACGGTCTTGTCCATCTTGTTGCTGACGACACGGCCTTCGACCGTGCGCAGCTTCTTTTCGTTGTTGTCGGTCATCTCGGCCGTCCTCAGTTCTTCGCGCCAGCGTCGAGCTGGCCGATCACGGTGTGCACGCGGGCGATCTCGCGACGCACGCGACGGGCCTCGTGGCTCTTTGCAAGCTGGCCGGTGGCCTTCTGCATCCGCAGCGAGAACTGCTCCTTGTGCAGCTCGAGCAGGTGGGCCTTGAGGTCGTCGACCGACTTCTCACGCAGTTCCTTGATCGTAGCCATCAGCGCACCGTCCGGGTCACGAATTGGGTGGTGACCGAAAGCTTGGCGGCGGCCAGGCGGAACGCTTCACGCGCGGTCGCCTCGTCGATGCCCTCGATCTCGAAGATCATCCGGCCGGGCTGGATCTGGGCGACCCAGAACTCCACGCTGCCCTTGCCCGAGCCCATGCGGACTTCGATGGGCTTCTTGGTGATCGGCTTGTCGGGATACACGCGGATCCACATCTTGCCGCCGCGCTTGACGTGACGGCTGATGGTGCGGCGGCCGGCTTCGATCTGGCGTGCGGTCAGCTGGCCGGTCTGCGTGGCACGCAGGCCGTACTCGCCGAAGCTGACGGCATTGCCGTTCCACGCCAGGCCGTCGTTGCGGCCCTTGTGCATCTTGCGGTATTTGGTTCGCTTGGGTTGCAACATGACTTAGTCCCTCGCCTCGCGGTCGCGGCGCGGGCCACGGCGGTCGCGGTCACCGCGATCACCACGCTCGCCACGCGGCGTGTCGTCCTGCTTCTCCTGGCCCACCTGGCTGAAATCGAAGATTTCGCCCTTGTAGATCCAGACCTTGATACCGATGACGCCGTAGGTGGTATGCGCCTCGGCGAAACCGTAGTCGACGTCGGCGCGCAGCGTGTGCAGCGGCACGCGACCTTCGCGGTACCACTCCGAACGCGCGATCTCGGCGCCGTTGAGGCGGCCGGCGACGTTGACCTTGATGCCCAGCGCACCGAGGCGCATCGCGTTGCCGACGGCGCGCTTCATCGCGCGGCGGAACATGATGCGGCGCTCGAGCTGCTGCGCGATCGACTCGGCCACCAGCTGCGCGTCGAGTTCGGGCTTGCGGACTTCGGTGACGTTGATGTGCGCCGGAACGCCCATCATGTCGCTGACTTCCTTGCGCAGCTTCTCGATGTCCTCACCGCGCTTGCCGATCACCACGCCCGGACGGGCGGTGTGGATCGTCACGCGTGCGGTCTTGGCCGGACGCTCGATCAGGATCTTGCTGATGCCGGCCTGCGCGAGCTTCTTGCGCAGCATCTCGCGGACCTTGAGGTCGGCGGCGAGGTAGTCGGCGTATTCCTTCTTGCCGGCGTACCACTTCGAATTCCAGTCCTTGGAGATGCCGAGGCGGATACCGGTGGGATGAACTTTATGACCCATGTTACTTGCCCTCTCCCACGACGACGGTGATGTGGCTGGTCCGCTTCAGGATGCGGGTGCCGCGACCCTTCGCACGCGCCATGAAGCGCTTCAGCGTGGGACCCTCGTCGACCATGATGGTCTTGACCTTCAGCTCGTCGACATCGGCGCCCTGGTTGTTCTCGGCATTGGCGATCGCCGACTCCACCACCTTCTTGATCAGGTGGGCAGCCTTCTTGTCCGAGAACTTCAGCAGGTTGACGGCGCGCTCGGCCGGCAGGCCGCGCACCTGGTCGGCGACCAGGCGAGCCTTCTGGGCGGAGATGCGCGCACTGCGCAGGATTGCTTTCGCTTCCATTGTCATCTCCTTAACGCGACTTCTTGTCGCCGCCATGACCCTTGAAGGTCCTGGTCAGGGCGAACTCGCCGAGCTTGTGGCCAACCATGTTCTCGTTGACGAGCACCGGAATGTGGTTCTTGCCGTTATGCACGGCGATGGTGAAACCCACCATCTCCGGCAGGATCATCGAGCGACGCGACCAGGTCTTGATCGGCTTCTTCGTGTTGCTGCCCGCGGCTTCCACCTTCTTGACGAGGTGGTGGTCGACGAACGGGCCTTTCTTGAGTGAACGTGCCATGGCCGATTAGCTCCTGCGATCGCGCACGATGAACTGCTGCGTGCGCTTGTTCTTGCGGGTCTTGTAACCCTTGGTCGGGACGCCCCACGGGGTGACCGGGTGCGGGTTGCCCTGGCCGGCGCGGGCCTCACCACCGCCGTGCGGATGGTCGACCGGGTTCATCGCCGCACCGCGGACGGTCGGCTTGACACCGCGCCAGCGCTTGGCGCCGGCCTTGCCCAGCTTCTCCAGGTTGTGCTCGACGTTGCCGACTTCGCCGATGGTGGCGCGGCATTCGGCCGGCACCTTGCGCATCTCGCCCGAACGCAGGCGCAGCGTGGCGTAGCCCTGCTCGCGCGCGACCAGCTGCACGCCGGCACCGGCGGCACGCGCGATCTGCGCGCCCTTGCCGGGCTTCATCTCGATGCAGTGCACCGTGGAGCCGACCGGGATGTTGCGCAGCGGCAGCGTGTTGCCGACCTTGATCGGGGCATCGCTGCCCGCGAGCACCTGGTCGCCGGCCTTCAGGCCCTTGGGGGCGATGATGTAGCGGCGCTCACCGTCGACATAGCACAGCAGCGCGATGTGCGCAGTGCGGTTCGGGTCGTACTCGATCCGCTCCACGCGCGCCGGAATGCCTTCCTTGTTGCGCTTGAAGTCGATGATGCGGTAGTGCTGCTTGTGGCCACCACCGATGTGGCGGGTGGTGATGCGGCCGTGGTGGTTGCGGCCACCGGACTTGCTCTGCTTCTCGACGAGCGCGGCGTGCGGAGCACCCTTGTGCAGGTCGGGCGTCACCACCCGGACCGCGGCGCGGCGGCCGGCGGAGGTGGGCTTGAATTTCATCAATGGCATGGGACTGGATCCTGTTTAGAGAAGTGCCGACGTATCGGACTTCGTCAGACCTTGGCCGTCATCACGTCGATCGACTGGCCTTCGGCCAGCGTCACGTACGCCTTGCGCCAGTCGCCGCGGCGGCCGGTACGAAAGCGGAAGGACTTGTTCTTGCCCTTCACGTTGACCACGTTGACCGCCTCGACCTTCACGTCGAAGAGCTTCTCGACTGCCGCCTTGATGTCGGCCTTGGTCGCGTCGACCGCGACCTCGAAGGCGTACTGGTTGGACACTTCCTGCAGGCGCGCGGTCTTTTCGGACACGCGCGGCGCACGGATCACCTCATAGAGCTTGGCGTCGTTCATGCCAGCCATTCCTCGATCTTCTTGACCGCATCGGTCGTGATCAGCACCGTGTCCGCGCCGACGAGCGCGACCGGGTCCAGGCCCTGCACGTCGCGGACCTGCACGTACGGCAGGTTGCGCGCGGACAGGTACAGGTTCTCCGACGCTTCCTCGGTGACGATGAGCGGACGCTTGCCCAGGTCGAAATCCTTGAGCTTGGTGACCAGCGCGCTGGTCTTGGTCTGGTCGACGTCGAACGCGTCGACGACCTTCAGGCGGCCCTGGCGGTTGAGCTCGGACAGGATCGCCGACATCGCCGCGCGGTACATCTTGCGGTTGACCTTCTGCGCGAAGCTGCGCGGCTTGGCCGCGAAGGTCACGCCGCCGCCGACGAAGATCGGAGCCGTCAGTGCGCCATGACGCGCGCCGCCGCCCTTCTGCTTCTTCGACTTCTTGGTGGTGCCGTTGACCTCGGAACGGGTCTTCTGCGCCTTGGTGCCGGAACGACCTGCGTTGCGGTAGGCGACCACGACCTGGTGGACCAGGTCCTGGCTGAAGTCGCGTCCGAACACGTCGTCGGAGACCGACAGCTTCTCGTTGCTATTGGTGATGGTGAGTTCCATCGTCGTGACTCCTTAACCCTTGCTCGCAGGACGCACGATCACGTCACCGCCAGGTGCACCCGGAACCGCACCCTTGATCGCGATCAGGCCGCGCTCGGCGTCGACCTTGATCACTTCGAGGTTCTGCGTGCTCTGCACGTCGGCGCCCATGTGGCCGGACATCTTCTTGCCCGGGAACACGCGACCCGGGGTCTGGCGCTGGCCCAGCGAACCGGGCGAACGGTGCGACAGCGAGTTACCGTGCGTCGCGTCGCCCATGCTGAAGTTCCAGCGCTTGATCGTGCCCTGGAAGCCCTTGCCCTTGGTGACGCCCTGGACGTCGACCAGCTGGCCGACCTCGAAGATGTCGGCCTTGATCTCGCCGCCGATGGTGAAGTCGGCGATGCGGTCGTCCTCGACGCGCAGCTCCCACAGGCCACGGCCGGCTTCGACCTTGGCCTTGGCCAGGTGACCCGCTTCGGGCTTGTTGATCAGCGACGCGCGCTTGTGGCCCACGGTCACCTGCACGGCGCTGTACCCGTCGGTGTCGGGGGTCTTGATCTGGGTGATCCGGTTCGGGGTGGCCTCGATCAGCGTCACCGGCACGGAGTTGCCGTCCTCGGTGAACACGCGGCTCATGCCGGCCTTGCGACCGACGATACCCAGCGAATATTTCTTCGCAGTCATCTCAGTGGCCTCAGGTCAGCTTGATCTGGACGTCGACGCCGGCCGCGAGCTCGAGCTTCATCAGCGCGTCAACGGTCTTGTCGTTCGGGTCGACGATGTCCAGCACGCGCTTGTGCGTGCGGGTCTCGTACTGGTCGCGCGCGTCCTTGTCGACGTGCGGCGAGGTGAGGATGGTGTAGCGCTCGATCTTGGTCGGCAGCGGGATCGGGCCGCGCACCTGGGCGCCGGTCCGCTTGGCTGTTTCAACGATCTCGCTGGCGGAGCGATCGATCAGGCGATGATCGAACGCCTTGAGCCGGATCCGGATCTTCTGGTCCGTCATGACGGATTTCCTCTGTTGGAAAGCCCGCACCGGAGGCGCGGACCTTTGCGAGGGGACTCGCAGATTTAAAGAGCGACAGGCTCCGCGGCTGGGTGCGCGGAACCCCATGTAATCGATGCCCTGCCGGACCAGATTCACCCGCGACCCGGCAGTACCCCTGAACAAACAAGGCAGGCCGGTTACCCGGCCCGCCCAGACGAGAAACGCAGACGCGACAACTCGCTCTTCCCTGTATGCTCCGGACACTTCCGGAACGGGTAGAGCACTGCCTCGCGACATGTCCCTGTCTGGCGAAGACGAGGCGCGTCCTGCACCTCATTTCGCTGTTTCCGGCCTGCGTTACAGCATGCCGCCGGAAGTGGTCGAACATTCTAGCGGCATCCGGGCCCGACTTGCAAGCGCGGATGCTGACTGGCTGCGAACCCGACTGGGCCTGCAACCGACGTGCGCCCGAAGGCGCACGTGGCAATCGTCAAGTTACTGCATCCCCGACTGGAGCGCTTCGGGGATGGCGCATCGCAAAGGCACTGGATCCCCGACAAGAGCGCTCGGGGATGATGCATTGGCAAAGGCGGCTACGCTTGCTCGTAGCCGCGCCAATGCGTCACTTGATGATCTTGGCGACGACGCCGGCGCCGACGGTGCGGCCACCTTCGCGGATCGCGAAGCGCAGACCTTCGTCCATCGCGATCGGGTTGATCAGCGAGACCACCATCTTCACGTTGTCGCCCGGCATCACCATCTCGGTGCCTTCCGGCAGCTCGACCGCACCGGTGATGTCGGTGGTGCGGAAGTAGAACTGCGGACGGTAGCCCTTGAAGAACGGCGTGTGGCGGCCGCCCTCGTCCTTCGACAGCACGTAGACTTCGGCTTCGAAGTCGGTGTGCGGCTTGATCGAACCCGGCTTGCACAGCACCTGGCCGCGCTCGACGTCGTCACGCTTGGTGCCGCGCAGCAGCAGACCGGCGTTGTCGCCCGCCTGACCCTGGTCGAGCAGCTTGCGGAACATCTCGACGCCGGTGACGGTCGTCTTCTGGGTGGCGCGGATACCGACGATCTCGATTTCCTCGCCCACCTTGATCACGCCGCGCTCGATGCGCCCGGTCACCACGGTGCCGCGGCCCGAGATCGAGAACACGTCTTCCACCGGCATCAGGAAGGTCTTGTCGATGTCGCGCTCGGGCTCCGGAATCCAGGTGTCGAGCGCCTCGACCAGCTTGATGATCGCCGGCACGCCGATGTCGGACTGGTCGCCTTCCAGCGCCTTGAGTGCCGAACCGTGGATGATCGGGGTGTCGTCGCCCGGGAAGTCGTACTTCGACAGCAGCTCGCGCACTTCCATCTCGACCAGCTCGAGGAGCTCGGCGTCGTCGACCATGTCGGCCTTGTTCAGGAACACCACGATGTACGGCACGCCGACCTGGCGGGCCAGCAGGATGTGCTCGCGGGTCTGCGGCATCGGGCCGTCAGCGGCCGAGCACACCAGGATCGCGCCGTCCATCTGCGCCGCACCGGTAATCATGTTCTTGACGTAGTCGGCGTGACCCGGGCAGTCGACGTGCGCGTAGTGGCGCGTCGGGCTTTCGTATTCCACGTGCGAGGTCGAGATCGTGATGCCGCGGGCCTTTTCCTCAGGCGCCTTGTCGATCGCGTCGTAGGCGTGGAACTCGCCGCCGAAACGCTCCGCGCCCACCTTCGTCAGCGCCGCCGTCAGCGTCGTCTTGCCGTGGTCGACGTGACCGATCGTGCCCACGTTCACGTGGGGCTTGGTGCGCTCGAACTTACCCTTTGCCATGTGTCTAACTCCGAAATTGGGGGTTGGGGACTGAAGCGGTGACCCGGGGCGGACTGCCCCGGATCCCCAGCCGATCCCGGCTCTTAGTTCTTCTTGACCACGGCTTCGGCGATGTTGGTCGGCGCCTCGGCGTAGTGGTCGAATTCCATCGTGTAGGTCGCGCGGCCCTGGCTCATCGAACGCAGGGTGGTCGCGTAGCCGAACATCTCGCCCAGCGGCACCATCGCGTTGATGACCTTGCCCGACAGCGTGTCGTCCTGGCCCTGCAGGATGCCGCGGCGGCGGCTCACGTCGCCCATCACGTCACCGAGGTAATCCTCGGGGGTGACGATCTCGACCTTCATGATCGGCTCGAGCAGCACCGGGCTGGCGCGGTTGAAGCCTTCCTTGAAGCCCATGGAGCCGGCGATCTTGAACGCCATTTCCGAGGAGTCGACCTCGTGGTACGAGCCGTCGACCAGGCGGACCTTGACGTCGACGATCGGATAGCCGGCCATGATGCCGTTGGCCAGCACTTCCTGGATGCCCTTGTCGACCGCGGGGATGTATTCCTTCGGCACGACACCGCCGACGATGGCGTTCTCGAACTCGTAACCGGTGCCCGGCTCCTGCGGCGAGATCTCCAGCCACACGTGGCCGAACTGACCCTTACCACCGGACTGGCGCACGAACTTGCCTTCCGACTTCACCGACTTGCGGATGGTCTCGCGGTACGCGACCTGCGGCTTGCCGACGTTGGCCTCGACGTTGAACTCGCGCTTCATGCGGTCGACGATGATGTCGAGATGCAGCTCGCCCATGCCGGAGATGATGGTCTGGCCGGATTCCTCGTCGGTACGTACGCGGAAGGACGGATCCTCCTGCGCCAGGCGGCCGAGGGCGAGGCCCATCTTCTCCTGGTCGGACTTGGTCTTGGGCTCCACCGCCATCGAGATGACGGGCTCCGGGAAGGTCATGCGCTCGAGCACGATCGGCGCATCCTGGGCGCAGAGGGTGTCACCGGTGGTGACGTCCTTCAGGCCGACGGCGGCAGCGATATCGCCCGCGAGCACTTCCTTGATCTCGTCGCGGTTGTTGGAATGCATCTGCAGCAACCGGCCGATGCGTTCCTTCTTGCCCTTGACCGAGTTCAGCACCTGGTCGCCGGCGTTGAGCTTGCCGGAGTAGACGCGGAAGAAGGTCAGCGAGCCCACGAACGGGTCGGTCATGATCTTGAACGCCAGCGCCGAGAACGGTGCGGCGTCGCTCGAGTCGCGCGACAGCTCCTTCTCCTCGTCGTCGACGTCGGTGCCGGTCACGGCCGGCACGTCGACCGGCGACGGCAGCAGCTTGACCACACCGTCGAGCATCGCCTGCACGCCCTTGTTCTTGAACGCCGAGCCGCAGAACATCGGCACGATCTCGGTCTTGAGGGTGCGCTCGCGAAGGCCGTTGACGATCTCTTCCTCGGTGAGCTCGCCGCCCTCGAGGTACTTGTCCATCAGCGCTTCGCTGGCTTCCGCCGCGGACTCGACCATGAAGGCGCGCGCCTCTTCGGCGATCTTCTGCAGGTCGCCCGGGATGTCGCGGTATTCGAAGTTCAGGCCCTGGGACGCGGTATCCCAGTGGATCGCCTTCATCTTCAGCAGGTCGATCACGCCCTCGAAGCCGTCTTCGGCACCGACCGGCACCTGCATCGGCACCGGGTATGCACCCAGGCGCGCCTTGAGCTGGTCACGGACCTTGAAGAAGTTGGCGCCGGTGCGGTCCATCTTGTTGACGAACGCGATGCGCGGCACCTTGTACTTGTTGGCCTGGCGCCAGACGGTCTCCGACTGCGGCTGCACGCCACCGACGGCGCACAGCACGAACACCGCGCCGTCGAGCACGCGCAGGGACCGCTCGACCTCGATGGTGAAGTCGACGTGGCCGGGGGTATCGATGATGTTGAAGCGGTGTTCCGGCAGGGACTTGTCCATGCCCTTCCAGAACGCGGTGGTGGCAGCCGACTGGATCGTGATGCCACGCTCCTGCTCCTGCTCCATCCAGTCCATGGTGGCGGCACCGTCATGCACCTCGCCGAGCTTGTGGCTCTTGCCGGTGTAGAACAGGATGCGCTCGGACGTGGTGGTCTTGCCGGCATCGATGTGGGCCATGATGCCGAAGTTGCGATAGCGTTCGATGGGAGTGGTACGAGCCACGGTCGTCTCTCGTTTCTGGGCCCGACGCATGCGCCGGGCTGAAATGGCCGGACGCCGCCTTGCGGCGGCCTCCGGGTGCAGGATGCGGCCGCCGGGGGCAGCCGCGCCGGCGCCGACCCCGAAGGGTCAGGCTGTGCCGGAATGGGCGCCCCGCGGGACGCCCGGAGGAATCACCAGCGGTAGTGCGCGAACGCCTTGTTCGCTTCCGCCATGCGGTGGGTTTCCTCACGCTTCTTGATTGCGCCGCCGCGGTTCTCGGAGGCATCCATCAGCTCGCCTGCCAGCTTGCGCGGCATGGAGTTCTCGCCGCGCTTGCGCGCCGACTCGATCAGCCAGCGCATCGCCAGCGCACTGCGGCGCGACGCGCGCACTTCCACCGGCACCTGGTAGGTGGCGCCGCCGACGCGGCGGGACTTCACCTCGACCGACGGGGACACGTTGCCCAGCGCCTTCTCGACCAGCTCGAGCGGGTTGGGGTTCTTTTCGCCGATGACGTCCATGGCGCCGTACACGATCTTCTCGGCAATCGACTTCTTGCCGCTCTTCATGACCATGTTGATGAAACGCGCGATGGTGTCGCTGCCGTGCTTCGGATCAGGCAGCACCGAACGCTGCGGAGTATTTCCCTTGCGTGACATGTCTAGTCTCCTCAGCCCTTCGGACGCTTGGCGCCGTACTTCGAACGCGCCTGCTTGCGCTTGGCGACACCGGCGGCGTCGAGCGAGCCGCGCACGGTGTGGTAGCGAACGCCCGGCAGGTCCTTGACACGACCGCCGCGGATCAGCACCACGCTGTGCTCCTGCAGGTTGTGGCCTTCGCCGCCGATGTACGAGATGACCTCGTAGCCGTTGGTCAGGCGCACCTTGGCCACCTTGCGAAGTGCCGAGTTCGGCTTCTTCGGGGTGGTGGTGTACACGCGGGTGCACACGCCGCGGCGCTGCGGGCAGTTCTCGAGCGCAGGCGACGTGCTCTTGTATGTTTCCGGGCTGCGCGGCTTCCGCACCAGCTGGTTGATCGTTGCCATCGTGTCTTTGGTTTCTTTGGTTGGGGCTGGCGCCCGTGCGTGAAAACAAGGGCAGGCCGCATGCGGCCCACCCAGACGGAAAAGTATAGCCCGCGCCGACGCAAAGCGTCAACGCGCACTATCCACCCAGCGACCGCGCACAGGCACGCCGCCGGAACTTCTGCGATCCCGCCCTTCCTGGGCCGAACACGAGGCGCGTCCATGGCGCCTCTTTTCGTGATCTGGGACGGCCCTGGGGCCGTCGAACTGCGAATTGTAACCCAACGGCGGACCGGGAGGGGGGCCGGCTGGCCGCCCCGTCCCTGTCCGCCGGCGATCACTCGCCCTGGCTTGCCTCCGGAGCGGCGGATTCGGCCACGTCCTCGCCGACCTGGCCCGCGGCCATCTCGACGTCGGCGGCCACGCTGCCCGACAGTGCTTCCATCTCCGACTCGGTGAGGCCCGAGGCGTCGCGACGGCGCTGGGTGTGATACGCCAGGCCGGTACCCGCCGGAATCAGGCGGCCCACGATGACGTTCTCCTTCAGGCCGCGCAGGCTGTCGCGGGTGCCGCGCACGGCAGCCTCGGTCAGCACGCGGGTGGTCTCCTGGAAGGAGGCCGCCGAGATGAACGACTCGGTCGCCAGCGAGGCCTTGGTAATGCCCAGCAGGACCGGCTCGTACTTCGCCGGGAGCTCGTTGCGCTTGATGAGCTTGGCGTTGTCCTCGATGGCGCGCTGCTTCTCCACCTGCTCGCCAGCCAGATAACGGCTGTCGCCGGAGTCGGTGATCTCGACCTTGCGCAGCATCTGGCGAACGATCACCTCGATGTGCTTGTCGTTGATCTTCACGCCCTGCAGGCGATAGACGTCCTGGATTTCCTTGGTCAGATAGGACGCCAGCTCCTCGACGCCCTTCAGGCGCAGGATGTCCTGCGGGCTCGGCTCGCCGTCCACCACGGTCTCGCCCTTCTCCACGTGCTCGCCTTCGAACACGATGATCTGGCGGTACTTCGGGATCAGCTCCTCGTGCTCCTCGCCGTCCGGACCCTTGAGGATCAGGCGCTGCTTGCCCTTGGTGTCCTTGCCGAAGCTGACGATGCCCGAACGCTCGGCCAGCACCGCCGGGTCCTTCGGCTTGCGCGCCTCGAACAGGTCGGCCACGCGCGGCAGACCACCGGTGATGTCGCGGGTCTTGGACGCTTCCTGCGGGATCTTGGCGACCACGTCACCCACGCCGACCGGTGCACCATCCTGGAGGTTGACGATCGAGCGCGGCGGCAACAGGTACTGCGCCGGCAGGTCGGTACCCGGGATGTTGAGGTCGTTGCCCTTGCCGTCGACGATGCGCACGATCGGGCGCAGGTCCTTGGCGGCCGAACCGCGACGCTTGGGGTCGGTGATCTCGCGCGAGGCCAGGCCCGTCAGCTCGTCGGTCTTCTCGATGACGGTGACGCCGTCGACGAAGTCGATGAAGCGGATGAAGCCGGCGACTTCCGACACGATCGGGTGGTTATGCGGATCCCAGTTGGCCACGGTCTGGCCGGCCTTGATCTCCGCGCCATCCTCGACGCTGATGGTGGCACCGTACGGGAGCTTGTAGCGCTCGCGCTCGCGGCCGTGCGGGTCGAGCACCGACAGTTCGCCCGAACGCGACACCGCCACGAAGTGGCCGCTGGCATGGCGGACGTGCTTGAGGTTGTTGAACTTGATCGAGCCGGTGGTCTTGACCGTCACGTTGTCGATGGCGGCCGCACGCGATGCCGCACCACCGATGTGGAACGTACGCATGGTGAGCTGGGTACCCGGCTCGCCGATCGACTGCGCGGCGACCACGCCGACCGCTTCGCCGTGGTTGACCAGGTGGCCGCGGCCGAGGTCACGGCCGTAGCACATGGCGCACACGCCAAACGGGCTTTCGCAGGTGATGGTCGAGCGGACCTGGATGGTCTGCACGCCGGCGTCCTCGAGGCGGCTCACCCACTGCTCGTCGAGCAGCGCGTTGCGGGTGACGATCGGGTCCTCGTCGTTGCCCGGCAGGAACACGTCCTCCGCCACGACACGGCCGAGCACGCGGTCGCGCAGCGGCTCGACGACGTCGCCGCCTTCCACGATCGGGGTCATGGTCAGGCCCGCGGTCGTGCCGCAGTCGGTCTCGGTGATCACCACGTCCTGCGCCACGTCGACCAGGCGACGGGTCAGGTAACCGGAGTTCGCGGTCTTCAGCGCGGTATCCGCGAGGCCCTTACGGGCACCGTGGGTCGAGATGAAGTACTGCAGGACGTTCAGGCCCTCGCGGAAGTTCGCGGTGATCGGGGTCTCGATGATCGAGCCGTCCGGCTTGGCCATCAGGCCACGCATGCCCGCCAGCTGGCGGATCTGCGCCTGCGAACCACGCGCACCGGAGTCGGCCATGATGTAGATCGAGTTCATCGACTTCTGCTCGATGGCGACGCCTTCGGCATTGGTGACGGTCTCGGTGCCGATCGTGTCCATCATCGCTTTGGCGACGCGCTCGTTGGTGCGCGACCAGATGTCGACCACCTTGTTGTAGCGCTCGCCGGCGGTGACCAGGCCCGACTGGTACTGCTGCTGGATCTCCAGCACCTCGGCTTCCGCCTCGGCGAGGATGTCCTTCTTCTCGGCCGGGATGGTCATGTCGTCGATGCCGATCGACACGCCGGCGCGGGTCGCGAACGCGAAGCCGGTGTACATCAGCTTGTCGGCGAACACGACCGTGTCCTTCAGGCCGAGCTGGCGGTAGCAGGAGTTGATCAGGCGCGAGATGTTCTTCTTGGTCAGCTCGGTGTTGGCCAGCGCGAACGGCAGGCCGTCCGGCAGGATCTCGGCCAGCAGCGCGCGCCCGATCGTGGTGTCCACAATCGAGGTCTTCTTCTCGCGGTTGCCTTCCTCGTCGATCACGGTCTCGGTGATGCGGACCTTGACCTTGGCGTGCAGCTCGGCGACGCGGTTGTCGTATGCGCGCTTGACCTCGGCGACGTTGGCGAATGCCATGCCCTCGCCCGCCTTGTTCTCGAGCGCGCGGGTCATGTAGTACAGGCCCAGCACGACGTCCTGCGACGGCACGATGATCGGCTCGCCGTTGGCCGGCGACAGGATGTTGTTGGTCGACATCATCAGCGCACGCGCTTCCAGCTGGGCTTCCAGCGAAAGCGGCACGTGCACGGCCATCTGGTCACCGTCGAAGTCGGCGTTGAACGCGGTGCAGACCAGCGGGTGCAGCTGGATGGCCTTGCCCTCGATCAGCACCGGCTCGAACGCCTGGATGCCCAGGCGGTGCAGCGTCGGCGCACGGTTGAGCAGCACCGGGTGCTCGCGGATGACTTCTTCCAGGATGTCCCAGACTTCCGCCTCTTCGCGCTCGACCAGCTTCTTGGCGGCCTTGATCGTCGTGGCCAGGCCACGGCGCTGCAGCTTGGAGAAGATGAAGGGCTTGAACAGCTCGAGCGCCATCTTCTTCGGCAGGCCGCACTCGTGCAGGCGCAGGGTCGGGCCGACCACGATGACCGAACGGCCCGAGTAGTCGACGCGCTTGCCGAGCAGGTTCTGGCGGAAGCGGCCCTGCTTGCCCTTGATCATGTCGGCGAGCGACTTCAAAGGCCTCTTGTTGGTGCCGGTGATGGCACGGCCGCGACGGCCGTTGTCCATCAGCGCATCCACCGACTCCTGCAGCATGCGCTTTTCGTTGCGCACGATGATGTCGGGCGCATTGAGTTCGAGCAGGCGGCGCAGGCGGTTGTTGCGGTTGATGACGCGGCGGTACAGGTCGTTGAGGTCGGAGGTCGCAAAGCGGCCACCGTCCAGCGGCACCAGCGGACGCAGGTCCGGCGGCAGCACCGGCAGCACCGTCATGATCATCCACTCGGGGCGGTTGCCGGACTCGACGAACGCCTCGACCAGCTTGATGCGCTTGGTGAGGCGCTTGAGCTTGGTTTCCGAACCGGTGCTGGCGATGTCTTCCTTGAGCTTCACCATCTCGGCCTGCAGGTCGATCGTGCGCAGCAGGTCGTAGACGGCCTCGGCGCCCATCGCGGCGTCGAAGTCGTCGCCGTGCTCCTGGCGCATCTGCAGGAACTGCTCCTCGTTGAGCAGCTGGCCGCGCTCGAGCGGAGTCAGGCCCGGCTCGGTGACCACGAACGCCTCGAAGTAGAGGATGCGCTCGATGTCACGCAGGGTCATGTCCAGCATCAGGCCGATGCGCGACGGCAGCGACTTGAGGAACCAGATGTGCGCGGTCGGGCTGGCGAGGTCGATATGGCCCATGCGCTCGCGGCGCACCTTGGCCAGCGTCACTTCCGTGCCGCACTTCTCGCAGACCACGCCGCGGTGCTTCATGCGCTTGTACTTGCCGCACAGGCACTCGTAGTCCTTCACCGGCCCGAAGATGGACGCGCAGAACAGGCCGTCGCGCTCGGGCTTGAAGGTGCGGTAGTTGATGGTCTCGGGCTTCTTCACTTCGCCGTAGGACCACGAACGGATCATGTCCGGCGATGCCAGCGCGATCTTGATCGCGTCGAAATCGAGCGCCGGGCGCTGCTGGTTGAAGAGATTGAGCAGGTCTTTCATGAGTGTCTCCGGGATTCGGGATACGAGATTCGGGATGCGTCAGAGCGGGAATCGGGGGTGGGCGTCGCAGCGATTGCCTGCGCGACGCCCGGCCCCCCGGGGCCCGGTCCCGGGTCTCAGTGCTCCTCGAGCTCCATGTTGATGGCCAGCGAGCGGATTTCCTTGACCAGCACGTTGAAGGACTCGGGCATGCCCGCGACCATCTCGTGTTCGCCGTCGACGATGTTCTTGTACATCTGGTTGCGGCCCTGCACGTCGTCGGACTTCACCGTCAGCATTTCCTGCAGGGTGTAGGCCGCGCCGTAGGCTTCCAGCGCCCAGACTTCCATTTCGCCGAAGCGCTGGCCGCCGAACTGCGCCTTGCCGCCCAGCGGCTGCTGGGTGACGAGCGAGTACGGGCCGGTCGAACGCGCGTGCATCTTGTCGTCGACCAGATGGTTGAGCTTGAGCATGTGCATGTAGCCCACGGTCACCTTGCGCTCGAAGCCCTCGCCGGTACGCCCGTCGTACAGCTGCGTCTGGCCACTGACCGGCAGGTCGGCGAGTTCGAGCATCTTCTTGATCTCGGTCTCGGCCGCACCGTCGAACACCGGCGTCGCCATCGGCACGCCGTCGGTGAGGTTCTTCGCCAGTGCCAGAAGCTCGTCGTCGCTGAACTGCGACAGGTCGACGCGCCCGCCGGTCACTTCGTTGTCGTGGTTGTAGATCTGGTCGAGGAAGGCACGCAGGTCGTTCACCGCGGTCTGGGCATCGAGCATGCGCTGGATCTTCTCGCCCAGGCCCTTGGCCGCCCACCCGAGGTGGACTTCCAGGATCTGGCCGATGTTCATGCGCGACGGCACGCCCAGCGGGTTGAGCACGATGTCGACGGTCTGGCCATCGGCCATGTACGGCATGTCCTGCACCGGCACGATGTTGGACACCACGCCCTTGTTGCCGTGGCGGCCGGCCATCTTGTCGCCCGGCTGGATGCGGCGCTTCACCGCCAGGAACACCTTGACCATCTTCAGCACGCCCGGTGCGAGGTCGTCGCCCTGGGTGATCTTGCCGCGCTTGTCCTCGAAGCGACGGTCGAACTCCTTGCGGTGCGCGTCGATCTGCATCTGCGCACGCTCGATCGCCTCGACCGCTTCGGCGTCCTTCATCCGCAGCGCGAACCAGTCGGTCCGCTTCAGGCCGTCGAGCACCGCCTCGGTGACGGTGTCGCCCTTCTTCAGGCCGGCGCCGCCGTTGGCGACCTTGCCGACGAGCTGCGACTTCAGGCGCGCGTAGATCGCACCCTCGAGGATGCGGAACTGGTCGTCGAAGTCCTTCTTGACGCGCTTGATCTCGGATTCCTCGATCTGGCGCGCACGTTTGTCCTTCTCGATGCCGTCGCGGGTGAAGACCTGCACGTCGATGACGGTGCCGTCCATGCCCGGCGGCACGCGCAGCGAGCTGTCCTTCACGTCCGAGGCCTTCTCGCCGAAGATCGCGCGCAGCAGCTTCTCTTCCGGGGTCAGCTGGCTCTCGCCCTTCGGCGTGACCTTGCCCACCAGGATGTCGCCGGCGCGTACTTCGGCGCCGATGTACACCACGCCGGACTCGTCGAGGCGGTTCAGTGCCTGCTCGGAGACGTTGGGGATGTCGGCGGAGATCTCTTCCGGCCCGAGCTTGGTGTCGCGTGCGACCGCGGTCAGTTCCTCGATGTGGATCGTGGTGTAGCGGTCTTCCTTGACGACGCGCTCGGACAGCAGGATCGAGTCCTCGAAGTTGTAGCCGTTCCACGGCATGAACGCGACCAGCATGTTCTGGCCCAGGGCCAGCTCGCCGATGTCGGTCGACGGGCCGTCGGCCAGCACGTCGCCGCGCGCGATCACGTCACCCACGACCACCAGCGGACGCTGGTTGATGCAGGTGTTCTGGTTGGAACGCGTGTACTTGATCAGGTTGTAGATGTCGACGCCGGCATCGGTCTCGCCCGAGATCTCCTCCTCGTGCGCCTTGACCACGATGCGGCCCGCGTCCACCTGCTCGACCACGCCGCCACGGCGCGCGTTGACGGTCACGCCCGAGTCGCGCGCAACCGCGCGCTCGATGCCGGTACCCACCAGCGGCTTCTGCGCACGCAGCGTCGGCACCGCCTGGCGCTGCATGTTGGCGCCCATGAGCGCGCGGTTGGCGTCGTCGTGCTCGAGGAACGGCACCAGCGCGGCCGCCACCGACACGGTCTGCATCGGCGACACGTCCATGAAGTGCACTTCCGCCGGCGGCTTGAGCAGCGACTCGCCCTGGTAGCGCACGTCGACGAACTGCTCGCTCAGGCGGCCGTCGTCGTCCTGCGGCGCGTTGGCCTGGGCGATGACGTACTCGTTCTCCTCGATCGCCGACAGGAACTCGATCTCGTCGGTGACCTTGCCTTCGACCACGCGGCGATACGGCGTCTCGAGGAAGCCGTAGCGGTTGGTGCGGGCGAACACCGCCAGCGAGTTGATCAGGCCGATGTTCGGGCCTTCCGGCGTTTCGATGGTGCACACGCGACCGTAGTGCGTGGGATGCACGTCGCGCACTTCGAAGCCGGCGCGCTCGCGGGTCAGGCCGCCCGGCCCGAGGGCCGAGACACGGCGCTTGTGGGTGACTTCCGACAGCGGGTTGTTCTGGTCCATGAACTGCGACAGCTGCGAGGAGCCGAAGAACTCCTTGACCGCGGCCGCGACCGGCTTGGCGTTGATGAGTTCCTGCGGGGTCAGGCCATCGGCCTCGGCCATCGTCAGGCGCTCGCGCACGGCGCGCTCGACGCGGACCAGGCCCACGCGGAACACGTTCTCGGCCATCTCGCCGACCGACCTGACGCGACGGTTGCCCAGGTGGTCGATGTCGTCGACGCCACCACGGCCGTTGCGGATCTCGGTCAGCACGCGGATCACGTCGAGGATGTCGGAGCTGTCGCCGTTGGCCTCGCGCAGGCGCGCGGAATCCTCGTCCTTGCGGTCGGCGAAGTACTTGGCGTCGTACAGCACCGACGCGCCTTCGGTTTCCTTGCGGCCGAGGCGGCGGTTGAACTTCATCCGGCCCACGCCCGACAGGTCGTAGCGCTCGAAGGTGAAGAACAGGTTGTGGAACAGGTTCTGCGCGGCGTCCTTGGTCGGCGGCTCGCCGGGACGCATCATGCGGTAGATCTCGACCAGGGCCTCGAGCTGGGTCTTGGTCGGGTCGATGCGCAGCGTGTTGGACAGGTACGCACCGCGGTCGAGGTCGTTGACCCACAGCGTGCCGATGGCGTCGATGCCGGCCTTGCGGAACGCGGCCAGCTGCTCTTCGCTGATCTCGTCGTTGGCGGTGGCCAGCAGTTCGCCGCTGGCGGCATCGACGATGTCATGCGAGAGGATGCGGCCGAGCAGGTACTCGTCGGGCACCGCGAGCGCGGAAATGCCCGAGGCCTCGAGCTGGCGCACGTGGCGTGCGGTGATGCGGCGGCCGGCCTCGACGATGACGGTGTCGCCATCGGCCAGGTCGAAGTCCAGGGTCTCGCCACGCAGGCGCTCGGGCACGAGCTCGAGCTGCACGCCTTCGGGCAGGATGTGGAAGGTGTTGATCTCGAAGAACTCGTTGAGCATCTCCTCGTTGGAGTAGCCCAGCGCGCGCAGCAGGATCGACACCGGCAGCTTGCGGCGACGGTCGATACGGGTGAACAGCGCGTCCTTCGGGTCGAACTCGAAGTCCAGCCACGAGCCGCGGTAGGGAATGATGCGCGCCGAATACAGCAGCTTGCCCGAGCTGTGGGTCTTGCCACGGTCGTGGTCGAAGAACACGCCCGGCGAGCGGTGCAGCTGGGAGACGATGACGCGCTCGGTGCCGTTGACGATGAAGGTGCCGTTGCCGGTCATGAGCGGGATCTCGCCCATGTAGACCTCCTGCTCCTTCACGTACTTGATGGCCTTGGCCGACGACTCGCGGTCGTAGATCACCAGGCGCACGGTCACGCGCAGCGGGGCGCCGTAGCTGAGGCCGCGGTTGCGGCACTCGCGCTCGTCGAACACCGGCTCGCCGAGCTTGTAGCCGACGTACTCCAGCGCGGCGTAGCCGTTGTAGCTGACGATCGGGAACACCGACTTCAGCGCGGCGTGCAGGCCGCGGTCCTCACGCTTGGCGGGATCGATGTCGGCCTGCAGGAACTCGCGGTACGAGTCGACCTGGATCGCGAGCAGGAAGGGCACCTCAAGGATGCTCCGGCGCTTGCCGAAGTCCTTGCGGATGCGCTTCTTCTCGGTAAAGGAATACGTAGTCGTCATGAGCAATGACCGCCTTTGGCATCTGGGGCTGCGCGTCCGCAACCCTGGGGACAGACCATCTGTGTCGATGGTCCCGGGGGAAACCGCCAGTCGGAAGTTGCTGGTATTGCCGGCACCAGCACGCCTTCTCCCGCTACTTCCGAATGGCGACTCTTGGATGGAACATTCCTGGATCGAACAGGAACTGCTGATTCGCGACTGGTGGCCGCACGCCCGGATACCGGGGCGCCCGCATCACGGCGGCGAATCAGCAGTTGCCGCACCTGCAGCAACGGCCAAAAGCCGGGGGCTTTCGCCCCCGGCCTCGGTGGTCGCCTGAACGGGTCGGGCGACGCAAGGACCGCTTACTTCAGCTCGACGGCAGCGCCGGCGGCCTCGAGGTCCTTCTTCAGCTTCTCGGCTTCGTCCTTCGAGACGCCGTCCTTCACGTCCTTCGGGGCGCCTTCGACGAGGTCCTTGGCTTCCTTCAGGCCCAGGCCGGTGATGGCGCGCACGACCTTGATGACCTCGACCTTCTTCTCGCCGGCGGCCTTCAGGACGACGGTGAACTCGGTCTGCTCTTCAGCAGCCGGGGCAGCAGCAGCGGCCGGGCCGGCAGCCATGGCGACCGGAGCGGCGGCGGACACGCCGAACTTCTCTTCGAACGCCTTGACCAGCTCCATCACCTCGACGAGGGACTTGTTGCCGATGGCTTCCAGGATTTCTTCGTTGGAAAGGGACATTGTAGTTACCTTGATTGACTGGTTTCGAAACGGCTAGATGATTGGATGCGTACCGAATGCGGCATCCATCAGTGACTTCAGGCGGCCTTGGCCTGGCCGACCGCGTTGATCACGCGGGCGGTCGAGGCGGCGGGCTCGGCAAGAACGCGGGCAAGCATGGTGGCCGGCTGGGCCATCATGCCGACCAGCATGGCCAGTGCCTGTTCGCGGGTCGGCAGCGAAGCCAGGACATCCACATGGGTGCCCGGGTACTTCTGTCCACCAACCGCGACCAGACGCGGCTTCAGCTTGTCAGCGGTCTTGGCGAAGTCCTTGATGAGGCGGCCGGCGGCACCCGGATCTTCCTTCGAGAAGGCATACAGCAGCGGACCGGTCAGGTCGTCGGCGATGACGGCGTAATCGGTGTCGGCAACTGCACGCGACACGAGGGTGTTCTTGACTACCTTGAGGTAGACCCCGTTGTCGCGCGCCTTCTTGCGCAGGTCGGTCAGCTGAGCGACCGTAAGACCCAGATACTCGGCGGCGACCAGCGAGTGCGCCGATGCGGCGACCTCGGCCAGTTCGGCAACGACTTCCTTCTTCTGGTTCAGATTGAGAGCCATTGCACTCCTCCGTACTTCAACTCCGCCCGCGGCTCCTGCCGCCGGCGGTCCAAGAGCGGCACCGGTCCATCGATGCCGGGAAGGCCGAATGGCCTTCCGGGTGGCAGCCTTCTTCCGGATTCGAAACCAGCATGAATCTCAGAGGGTCGGCGACCATCTACGCAGGCCCGCGATGCTTGCGCATGCACAGGATTAAGCGCTCAGCGCTGCAGCGGCGGCGACTCCCTTGCCATTCGAGCGTCCCTGCCCGTCGCCGTTGCATCGTCGACCGCGCCTGCGGTCTTTGACGGCGCCGCGCCGGGACCTTCGGTCCGTTTGCGAAGCCCTCAAAATTTGTGGAGCAGGTGGCGCCCGGAGGCGCCACCGTCGGACATCACTTCAGCGACAGCGAACCCTGGTCCACGGCAACGCCGGGGCCCATCGTCGAGCTGACGGAAATCTTCTGCAGGTACTGGCCCTTCGAGGTCGCCGGCTTGGCCTTGACCAGGTCGGCCAGAAGCGCCTGCAGGTTGGTCTTCAGGCGCTCGGCGTCGAAGTCGGCCTTGCCGATCGTGCAGTGGATGATGCCGGCCTTGTCGGTGCGGTAACGCACCTGGCCACCCTTGGCATTCTTCACCGCTTCGCCCGGGTTCGGGGACACGGTGCCGACCTTCGGGTTCGGCATCAGGCCGCGCGGGCCGAGCAGCGTGCCCAGCTTGCCGACGACGCGCATCGCGTCCGGCGTGGCGATCACCACGTCGTAGTTGAGGTCGCCACCCTGCATCTTCTCGGCGAGGTCATCCATGCCCACCGCGTCGGCACCCGCGGCCAGGGCCTCGTCGGCCTTGGCGCCGGCCGGGGCGAACACCGCCACGCGCACGGTCTTGCCGGTGCCTTCCGGCAGCACGGTCGAACCACGGACCTGCTGGTCGGACTTGCGCGCGTCGACGCCGAGGCGCACCGCCACGTCGACCGCTTCGTTGAACTTCGCCGTGCTGAGATCCTTGACGATCTTCAGCGCGTCGTCGATGGCGTAGGTCTTGCCGGGCTGGACCGCGGCGGCGACTGCCTTCTGGCGCTTGGTCTGCTTTGCCATGTCTTAGCCCTCCACCGTCAGGCCCATGCTGCGGGCCGAGCCCGCGATCGTGCGCACCGCCGCTTCCAGTTCGGCCGCCGTCAGGTCGGCTTCCTTGGTCTTGGCGATCTCTTCGAGCTGCTTGCGGGTGACCTTGCCCACCTTCTCGGTGTTCGGGCGCTTGGAGCCCGAGGTCACGCCGGCGGCCTTCTTGAGCAGCACGGCAGCAGGGGTGCTCTTGGTGATGAAGGTGAAGGTACGGTCCGAGTAGGCCGTGATGATCACCGGGACCGGCAGGCCCGGCTCCATCTTCTGCGTGGCGGCATTGAAGGCCTTGCAGAATTCCATGATGTTCAGGCCGCGCTGACCCAGCGCAGGACCGACCGGCGGCGAGGGGTTGGCCTGACCGGCCTTCACCTGCAGCTTGATGTAACCGACGACTTTCTTTGCCATCTGCGTGTTCTCTCCGGGTGCAAGCGCCTGGGAAGGCTCCCCATCGGGCCGGGATCAATGTCGATCAGGAGCGGCACGCGTCCCGGCGTCGCCTTGCCACTCACACGAAGGGCCACCTGCGGGGTGGCCAATACGGATGCCCGGCTCGACCGGACAGGGAGCCGCGCAGTATAGCAGGTTGGAAAGCCACCGCCAGTGCAGCCGGTGGCGCGGTTCAGGCCTTCTCGACCTGCCCGAATTCGAGTTCCACCGGGGTCGAGCGGCCGAAGATCAGCACGGCCACGCGCAGGCGGCTCTTCTCGTAGTTGACTTCCTCGACCACGCCGTTGAAGTCGTTGAACGGGCCGTCGATGACGCGGACCATCTGCCCGGCCTCGAACAGGACCTTGGGACGCGGCTTCTCGACGCCATCCTGCACGCGCTGCAGGATCGCATCGGCCTCGTCGTCACGGATCGGCAGCGGCTGCGCCGCGGTGCCACCGATGAAGCCCATCACCTTCGGGGTTTCCTTGACGAGGTGCCAGCTCTCGCTGTCGATGCGCGGGATGCCGCCCTCGTCGTGGGTGGCGATCTGCACCAGCACATAGCCCGGGAAGAACTTGCGCTCGGAGCGGCGCTTCTGGCCGGAGCGCATCTCGATGATCTCTTCGGTCGGCACCAGCACGTCGCCGAACTTGTCCTGCATCTCGGCACGGACGATGCGGTCACGCAGCGCCTGCGCCACCGACTTCTCGAAGCCGGAATAGGCATGCACCACGTACCAACGCTTGTCGGCTTGGGTTTCCATCAGCTCGTCAACTCCTCAGTGCCCCAGAAACAGCCGCAGCAGCCACTGGATGACGGTATCGAAGCCCGCGAGCACCAGCGCGATGATGATCACTGCGATGATCACCACCCAGGTCATGCGCATGGCTTCCTGGCGCGTCGGCCAGACCACCTTGCGCAGCTCGAAGCGGGTCTCGGCAAAGAACTCGCGGGTCTGCGCGCCCTTGGCCGTGGACATCATGAACACCGCGGCGCCGGCAGCGACGCCGGCAACCACGGCGAGGATCCGCGCAAAGCCCGGCCACTGCCCGGAGAACCAGTAGAACGCGAACAGGCCGGCGACCACCAGCAGGATCGACACCGCGTACTTGACGATGTCGGCGGCGGACGCGGTCTTGGATTGTTCGACTCGGCTGTTCACTCGGGCTTCGCTGCTGTGGTCGTGCCGACCGGAAGGTCGGTCATGTGCGGGCGGATCCGCCTGTCTGGCACGCCAGGAGGGACTCGAACCCCCAACCTGCGGTTTTGGAGACCGCTGCTCTGCCAATTGAGCTACTGGCGTGTATGGATGAAACGGTGTCGCGACAGCCTGTCCTCAGACGACGAAGGCGGACCGGGGTTCCGGCCCGCCTCGCTGGCTGCGGCGAAGCGGTGGAATCGCCTGGGACGATTCCACCCTTGCAGCTTACTTGATGATCTTGGCGACGACGCCGGCGCCGACGGTGCGGCCACCTTCGCGGATCGCGAAGCGCAGACCTTCGTCCATCGCGATCGGGTTGATCAGCGAGACCACCATCTTCACGTTGTCGCCCGGCATCACCATCTCGGTGCCTTCCGGCAGCTCGACCGCACCGGTGATGTCGGTGGTGCGGAAGTAGAACTGCGGGCGGTAGCCCTTGAAGAACGGCGTGTGGCGGCCGCCCTCGTCCTTCGACAGCACGTAGACTTCGGCTTCGAAGTCGGTGTGCGGCTTGATCGAACCCGGCTTGCACAGCACCTGGCCGCGCTCGACGTCGTCACGCTTGGTGCCGCGCAGCAGCAGACCGGCGTTGTCGCCCGCCTGACCCTGGTCGAGCAGCTTGCGGAACATCTCGACGCCGGTGACGGTCGTCTTCTGGGTGGCGCGGATACCGACGATCTCGATTTCCTCGCCCACCTTGATCACGCCGCGCTCGATGCGCCCGGTCACCACGGTGCCGCGGCCCGAGATCGAGAACACGTCTTCCACCGGCATCAGGAAGGTCTTGTCGATGTCGCGCTCCGGCTCCGGAATCCAGGTGTCGAGCGCCTCGACCAGCTTGATGATCGCCGGCACGCCGATGTCGGACTGGTCGCCTTCCAGCGCCTTGAGTGCCGAACCGTGGATGATCGGGGTGTCGTCGCCCGGGAAGTCGTACTTCGACAGCAGCTCGCGCACTTCCATCTCGACCAGCTCGAGGAGCTCGGCGTCGTCGACCATGTCGGCCTTGTTCAGGAACACCACGATGTACGGCACGCCGACCTGGCGCGCCAGCAGGATGTGCTCGCGGGTCTGCGGCATCGGGCCGTCAGCGGCCGAGCACACCAGGATCGCGCCGTCCATCTGCGCCGCACCGGTGATCATGTTCTTGACGTAGTCGGCATGGCCCGGGCAGTCGACGTGCGCGTAGTGGCGCGTCGGGCTTTCGTATTCCACGTGCGAGGTCGAGATCGTGATGCCGCGGGCCTTTTCCTCAGGCGCCTTGTCGATCGCGTCGTAGGCGTGGAACTCGCCGCCGAAACGCTCCGCGCCCACCTTCGTCAGCGCCGCCGTCAGCGTCGTCTTGCCGTGGTCGACGTGACCGATCGTGCCCACGTTCACGTGGGGCTTGGTGCGCTCGAACTTGCCCTTGGCCATGATTGGTATCTCGATTGAACGGTTGGATGTGTCGGTTGGATCGGGGGGCGGCGGAAATGGTGCTCACGAAAGGAATCGAACCTTCGACCTCCTCCTTACCAAGGAGGTGCTCTACCGACTGAGCTACGTGAGCACGGGTGTTCCCGCTCCTTCCTGCCCTGCGCGATGCTTCTGGCATCGCCCGGCGCTTCCTGCGCCTCTGTAGAACCCGTGGATGGTGGCGGCGCTGTCGCGAGACGTCAATGGAGCGGGAGACGGGAATCGAACCCGCACCATCAGCTTGGAAGGCTGAGGTTCTACCATTGAACTACTCCCGCGGACTGCGGAGCCGCACACCCCGCATGCGATGGACTGCCTGCGGTTGGAACTGTTGCGGACCGTCAGACGGACCGCGATGCAACGTGGTGGAGGGAGGTGGATTCGAACCACCGAAGGCGTAAGCCAGCAGATTTACAGTCTGCCCCCGTTGGCCGCTTGGGTATCCCTCCGGAACCGGCCCGTAGGCCAGAACAGAGCCCGCAATTCTGGACTGACACCCCGGGGCTGTCAACGCCTGTACAGGCTTCCGGGACAACTTTTTCACGCCTGCGCCGATCACGCGGCGCTTTGCCGGACGCGGGTTGCGGAACCGCACGCATTGCCAGGCTGCCCGCGCGCGTCGCGCATGGCCTGTCGGGCCCGGATCCGCGTGCGCAGCCGCTCAGACGTTGAAGCGGAAATGCATGACGTCGCCATCCTTGACGATGTAGTCCTTGCCCTCCAGCCGCCACTTGCCCGCCTCCTTGGCACCGGACTCGCCGTTGTAGCGGATGAAGTCGTCGTAGCCGACCACTTCCGCGCGGATGAAACCCTTCTCGAAATCGGTGTGGATCACCGCGGCGGCCTGCGGCGCGGTGGCGCCCACCTTCACCGTCCACGCGCGCACTTCCTTGACGCCGGCGGTGAAGTAGGTCTGCAGGTCCAGCAGCCCGTAGGCGGCGCGGATCACCCGGTTGAGGCCGGGCTCGTCCAGGCCCAGGTCGGTCAGGAACGCATCGCGGTCGGCATCCTCGAGCTGCGAGAGTTCCTCCTCGATCGCCGCCGACACCGGCACGACCTCGGCGCCCTCGCCCGCCGCGCGCTCGCGCACCGCGTCGAGGTGCGGGTTGTTCTCGAAGCCGTCCTCCAGCACGTTGGCGATATAGAGCACCGGCTTGGCGGTCAGCAGGAACAGGTCGCGGATCGCGGCGCGGTCGTCATCCGACAGCGTCAGCGCGCGCACCGGCTGGCCGTCGGCGAGGCCCTTCTGCACGCGGCCGAGCACCTCGGCGCGGGCCTTCGATTCCTTGTCGCCGGTCTTGGCCGAACGCTCGGCACGCTGCAGCGCGCGCTCCACCGAGTCGAGATCGGCGAGCGCGAGTTCGGTGTCGATGGTCTCGATATCGGCGATCGGATCGACCCGGTTGTTGACGTGGATGACGTCCGGGTTCTCGAAGCAGCGCACCACGTGGGTGATGGCATCGACCTCGCGGATATGGGCCAGGAACTTGTTGCCCAGCCCTTCGCCGCTGGCCGCACCGGCCACCAGCCCGGCGATGTCGACGAACTCGACGGCCGTGGGCACGACCTTCTGCGGCTTGATGATGTCGGCCAGCGCGTTCAGGCGCGGGTCCGGCACCGGCACCACGCCGACGTTGGGCTCGATGGTGCAGAAGGGGAAGTTGGCCGCGGCGATGCCGGCCTTGGTCAGTGCGTTGAAGAGGGTCGACTTGCCGACGTTCGGCAGGCCGACGATGCCGCATTTGATGCCCATGACGTCCGGAACCTGGATTGGGAATTCGGGATTCAGCGCTCGATGCAGGCAGCGCCTGATCGAACCCGGAATCCCCAATGCCTAATCCCGCCCGGTATGCAGCCTGGTCATCGCATCCATGAAGTTGCCCTCCACCGCCAGCGGCAGCACGTCGAGCGCATCGTCGATCGCGCGTGCGATCAGCACGTCGTCATCCGCACTGGCGCGTCCGAGCACCCAGGGTGTCACCTTGTCCTTGCTGCCGGGATGGCCGATACCGACCCGCAACCGGTGGAAACGTGCGTGGCCGAGCACTCGCGTGATGTCACGCAGCCCGTTCTGCCCGCCGTGGCCGCCATCGAACTTCAGCCGCGCGGTGCCGGGCGGCAGGTCGAGCTCGTCATGAGCGACCAGGGTGGACCCGGGTTCGATCTTCCAGAACTGCAACGCCGCCAGCACCGACTTGCCCGAGAGATTCATGAACGTCGCCGGCCGCAGCAGCCTGACCGACTGCCCGCCGATCTCGACCCGGGCGGTCTCGCCGAACAGCTTCGAATCCACGGCGAAGCGGCCGCCGAAACGCTCGGCGACGGCATCGACGAAACGGAACCCGGCGTTGTGCCGGGTCCGCTCGTAGTCGCGGCCCGGATTGCCCAGGCCGACGATGAGACGCAATCCTTCCATTACGCAGGCTGCGGGCGCGGCACGTGGCCACGCCCGCGTGCCGGTCACTCGGCCTTGTCGCCTTCCGCGCCTTCCTCGGCGTCGTCGGCGGCTTCCACGCGGGCGTGGCGGGCCACGGCGATTGCGGGGTTGTGCGACTCGTCGATCGGGGTGGCGGGCTGCACGCCCTCCGGGAACACCACGTCCGACATGTGCACGGTGTCACCGACGTTCATGTTGCCGAGGTCGACCTCGATGTTCTCCGGCAGCTTGCCCGGCAGGCACAGCACCTCGATCTCGTTGAGTTCCTGCGTCACCACCACGCCCGCGGTCTTGCCGGCCGGCGAGGTGTCGACGTTGACCATGTGCACCGGGACGCTGGCGCGGATCGCCTCGTTCTCGTTCACGCGCTGGAAGTCCAGGTGCATGATCAGCTGGCGGTACGGGTGGCGCTGCATGTCACGCAGCAGCACCTTCTGCACCTGGCCGTCGAGGTTGAGGTCGAGGATCGACGAGTAGAACCACTCGTTCTGGCTGGCCAGCCAGACCTTCTCGTGGTCGAGCTGGATGTTGACGGGGTCGATGCCCCCGCCGTAGACGATGGCCGGGATCTTCGCGGCGTGGCGGAGGCGGCGGCTCGCACCCTTCCCCCCGTCCTCGCGGCGCTCGACCTTGATTTCATGCGTAGACATGTTGATTCACTACCCTGGTTGGAAGACCGCCGGGTGGCGGTCGGTGTGGGCAGCCCCGCGACCAGGGCTGCCCTCGAATGCCGCGCACGCAGGCGTGCACGGCGGAAACTGCAACGGTCAGTCGACGTAGAGCGAGCTCACCGACTCGCCGAAGGCGACGCGGCGGATGGTCTCGGCCAGCAACTCTGCGACGCTGAGCTGGCGGATCCGGCCACAGCCGCGCGCGGCCTCCGACAGCGGGATGGTGTCGGTGACCACCAGCTCGTCGAGCTGCGACTTCGAGATGTTGTCGATCGCCGCGCCCGACAGCACCGGATGGGTGCAGTAGGCCACGACCTTGGTGGCGCCGTTCTCCTTCAGCGCCGCGGCAGCCGCGCACAGGGTGCCGGCGGTGTCGACGATGTCGTCGACCAGCACGCAGGTCTTGCCCTGCACGTCGCCGATGATGTTCATCACCGTCGCCACGTTGGCGCGCGGGCGGCGCTTGTCGATGATCGCGAGGTCGGCATCGTCCAGGCGCTTGGCGATCGCGCGGGCGCGCACCACGCCGCCGACGTCCGGGCTCACCACCACCATGTTGTCGGTGCCGTGTGCGCGCCAGATGTCGGCCAGCAGCAGCGGCGAGGCGTAGACGTTGTCGACCGGGATGTCGAAGAAGCCCTGGATCTGGTCGGCGTGGAGATCGACGGTCAGCACGCGGTCGGTGCCGACCGAGCCGATCATCTTCGCCGCCACCTTGGCGGTGATCGGCACGCGCGAGGAGCGCATGCGACGGTCCTGGCGGGCGTATCCGAAGTACGGGATCACCGCGGTCACGCTGGCCGCGCTGGCGCGCTTGAGCGCGTCGACCAGCACCGCGAGCTCGACCAGGTGCTCGGCACTCGGTGCACAGGTCGGCTGCAGCACGAACACTTCCTGCCGGCGCACGTTCTCCTCGATCTCGACCTGCACTTCGCCGTCGGAGAATTTCGACACCAGCGCCTTGCCGAGCCGCGTGCCGAGTTCACGGCAGACCGACTGCGCAAGGGGCTTGTTGGCATTGCCTGAGAAGATCAGGAGGTTGCGATCTTCTTTCATGATGACGACTCCGCTCCGCTCTGACCGTGGCGGGATGTGGGGAAGGAACGCCGCGGACGGCGATGGCAGGGGCGGCAGGATTCGAACCTGCGAATGCCGGGATCAAAACCCGGTGCCTTAACCACTTGGCGACGCCCCTGTTGAATCGGGATGACCAGCCTTCCGGCTGCTCGATGGAATCGGGAAGAGGCCCCATGACCTGCTCCCGACCCCGGAATCACTGCCCCAGCGCGTCCAGCAGCGGCGAGCGCGCCGCACCGGCCACCACCCGGGCCCTGAGGCCCGCGGGCAACGCGGAAAGCGCAGCTTCGGCGCCCTCGCGGCTGGCGAATTCGACGAAGCAGCCGCTGCCGGTGCCGGTCAGCCGCGCGCGGCCGACCTGCGACAGCGCGACGAGCGCGGCATCCACGGCCGGCTCGCGGCGACGCAGCACCGGCTCGAACACGTTGCCGAGCGGAGCACCCGAAGCGAAGCCCGGTATTGTCGCGGGCGCGGCATTACGCGTCAATTCGGGGTCCGCGAACAGCGCCGCGGTCGGCACCGACACCCCCGGGTCCACCAGCAGGTACCAGGCGGGCGGCAGGTCGATCGGCGTCAGCCGCTCGCCCACGCCCTCGGCCCAGGCGTTGTGGCCATGCACGAACACCGGGACGTCGGCACCCAGACGCAGGCCCAGTGCGGCCAGCCGGTCGCGGGGCCAGCCCAGCCCCCAGAGACGGTCGAGCGCGAGCAGGACGGTCGCCGCATCCGACGATCCGCCGCCGTAGCCGCCACCAGCGGGGATGCGCTTTTCGATGCAGATGTCCACACCAAGGCTCACATTCGCCTCTTTTTGCAGGAGTTCTGCCGCGCGTACCAGCAGGTCGTCATGCGCATCCAGCCCGGGGAGCGTCTCGCCGACGCGGTGGATGCGCGGGTCCGCACGCGGGCGCAGGAACACCGTATCGCCCCAGTCCAGCAGCCGGAAGGCGGTCTGCAATTCGTGGTAGCCGTCGGGCCGGCGCCCGGTCACGAGCAGGAACAGGTTGAGCTTCGCCGGCGCCGGCCATGCACTCCAGCCGTGACCCGGATCCGCTGTGACCGTCACAGCGAGTCCGGGGTATCGCCCAGCTGCCAGGCGTCGACGAGGAGCCGCACGCGGGCATCGTCGCGCTGTGCGTTGATGCGCAGCGGCAGGCCCCCGGCCACGCCCGCGGCGTCCGCCTGCCATGCCGGGTAATCGATGGTCCAGCCATCCTGGTGCAGGCGCAGCAGCTGGCCGGTGGCGTCGTATTCGACCTGGGCGGGGCCGAAGCGCGCCGGGTCGGCACGCATGCCCGCGGCCCAGTCCGCGAGCGCGCCGACCGGAATCTCGAGCCCGGTGGCGTCGCGGACCAGCGACTCCGCATCCGCACCTTCACGCGGCCCGCCCTCGAGGCCATCGATGCGTGCGCGGCCGTCGGCGTGGCCCAGCAGGCTCCAGCTCTGGCGGGTGACCGGGGCGCTCAGCGTCACCCGGTACTCGCCGCCCTGCTGCCGCCATTCGATCCGGCCATTGCCGCCCTCGCGGCCCCGGGCCAACGCGACGCGACCATTGAAGGCGATCACCGGCTGCGCGCGCAGCGCCTGCTCGCGCGCCGCCAGCCGTGCCTGCGCGGCATCCAGTTCGGCGCCCACGAGTACCGCCGCAGCCGGCGCGGCGACCTGCCGGGTGGTGGCGCAACCCGCAAGCACCAGCAGCGCCAGCGCGATCACGACAAGGCGCGCGCTCACAGCTCCGCCCCGGTGGATTCCAGCGCACGGCGCAGCGAGCGGTTCTCCGGATCGAGCGCCATCGCCTTGCGGAAATACTCGCGCGCCTCGTCACGGCGACCCATCACCCACAGCACCTCGGCCACGTGGGCGGCGACTTCCGGATCCTTCATCAGCGTCCACGCGCGCCGCAGCTCAACCAGCGCCTCGGCGTTGCGCCCGAGGCGATAGAGCACCCAGCCGTAGCTGTCGACGATGGCGGCGTTGTCGGGCTCGGCCACGCGCGCGCGGTCGATCAGCTCCAGCGCCTCGCGATAGCGGTCGGTGCGGTCGGCCAGCGTGTAGCCCAGTGCATTGAGCGCGGCCACGTTCTCCGGCTCCATCACCAGGATGCGGCGCAGGTCGGCCTCGGCACGCGGGATGTCGTCGCGGCGCTCCCACATCAGCGCGCGTGAATACAGCAGGGCGCCGTCGTCGGGATGCGCGCCCAGACCGCGGGCATACGCATCGGCCTCCGCATCGGGGCGCTCGTCGGCGCGGTGCAGCTCGGCCTCGAGCAGGTAGGCATCGCGGCGCAGCTCGTCGTCGGCCGAAGCGTCCCCCTGCAGCGCGCGCAGCGCGGCGAAGGCATCGTCGTGGCGATCGAGGTCGTGCAGCACCTTGGCGGTGCGCAGCCGCGCGACCCGCCGCGGCTCGCCACCCGGCACGCTGGCATACCACTCCAGCGCATCCTCGTGACGCTCCAGGTATTCGGCGATCTGCCCCAGCATCAGCCGCCAGCCGGGCTCCGGCGACGCGTCCTGCTCGCGCAACTCGTCATACAGCGCGCCCAGCGCCTCGCGGTCCTCGGCCTTCACCAGCAGCGATGCGCGCAAGCCGTAGCTGCGCGTGTCCTGCGGGCCGATCGCCATCACCCGCGCCGATTCCAGCGGTGCGCCCAGCGCGTCGTACTCGGCGGCAATCGCCAGTCGCAGTTCCGGCGACAGCCGCGCCTGGTCCTCCACCCGCGCCAGTGCCTCGCGCGCGTTTTTGATGTCGCCATCGGCCCGCAGCTTCGATGCGCGCAACAGCGCGACCCGCGGTTCGTCGGGAAAGCGCTGCATCACCTCGTCCAGGATGCGCGCGGAAATATCACCGCCCAGCTGCTGCGACAGGCCACCGAAGGCCAGCCATGCCTGCAGGTCGTCGGGAATCGCACCGGCATCCACCAGCCTGCGGACCATCCGCGCGGCGTCCTCCGGCTCGCGGTGACCGGCGCTGATCGCCGCCAGCGCGTGCCGCCATCCGGCGGGATCCGGATCGGCCAGCAGCGCCACCAGCTGGCGGCGCGCGGCGCGCTCGCGGCCGCTGCGCAGCAGCCAGGTTGCCTCGATGCCCTGCATCGCCAGCGTGGGCGGCGCGCTGCGCTTCCACAGCGCCAGCGCCTCGCCGGCACGCGCGTCGTCGTTGGCCAGCAGCGCGATGCGGGTCGCGCGCTCCGACAGCGCCGGATCGTCCGGCGCCGCGCGCGCCGCGCGCAGATAGGCGTCGGCGGCCTCGTCGAGACGACCGGCCTGCAGCGCGAATTCGGCCGCCATGGTCGCGCCGAGCAGTTCGCCGGAGGCCGGTTCACGGGCGGAAACAGCGCCAGCGGCCAGCGCGATCGCAAGCACCAGGGCGGCGGGGCGCAGGGCTGAACGGGACCAGTCAGGCATTGGCGGCGTGGTGGCCGTAAAATACGGCGGTTCGCCAGCAAGCTTATCGCAAGCCCCTGAACGCGCGGTCCCCGTTTCCATGAGTCTTCTCGCCCTCGGCATCAACCACCAGAGCGCGCCGGTCGCCCTGCGCGAACGGGTGGCGTTTGCCGAACATGCGCTGCCGGAGACGCTGCGCTCGCTGCGTGCGATGCCGGAAGTACGCGAGGCCGCGGTGCTGTCGACCTGCAACCGCACCGAACTCTACGCAGTGGCCGATGACGGCGGCGAGGCGCTGGCTCGCTGGCTGGCGCTGCGCCCCGACGCCGACCTCAGCGCATATCTGTATGTCCACCAGGGCGGCGACGCCGCGCGCCACCTGTTCCGCGTGGCCACCGGGCTGGATTCACTGGTGCTGGGGGAGCCGCAGATCCTGGGCCAGGTGAAACAGGCCTGGGCCGCGGCACGTGAAGCGGGCACCCTCGGCAGCGAGCTCGACCGCCTGTTCCAGCATGCGTTCGTGACCGCCAAGCGTGCGCGAAGCGAAACCCGCATCGGCAACAGCCCGGTGTCGGTGGCCTCGCTGGCGGTGCGGCTGGCGCAGGAATCGTTCACCCGGCTGTCGGAATCGACCGTGCTGCTGATCGGCGCCGGCGAGACCATCGAACTTGCCGCGCGCCATCTGGTGCAGGCCAGGGCGCAGCGGCTGCTGGTCGCCAACCGCACCCTCGCCCATGCGCAGGCGCTGGCCTCGCGGCATGGCGGGGTGGCCCTGCCGCTGGAGGAACTCGACCGTCACCTGTCCCAGGCCGACCTGGTGTTCTCCGCCACCGCCAGCCGCGAGCCGGTGCTGCACCGGGGCCAGGTCGAGGCCGCGTTGCGGGCGCGCCGGCACAAGCCGATGCTGCTGATGGACCTGGCGGTACCGCGCGACATCGCACCCGACGTGGCCGACCTCAAGGACGCCTACCTCTACACCGTCGACGACCTCGAGCGCGCGGTGGAGGACAACCGCCGCAACCGCCGCGAGGCCGCCGACGCCGCCGAGGCGATCATCGACCTGCAGGTCACGCGCTACCACGAGGTGCTGGCCGCCAGCGCCTTCAATGCACCGCTGCGGCTGCTGCGCGAGCATGGCGAGCAGGCGCGCAATGAAGCCCTGGCACGCGCGCGCCAGCAGCTGGCCGCCGGCAAGGACCCCGACGCGGTGCTCGAACACCTCGCCCACGCGCTCACCAACCGCCTGCTGCACCTGCCGACCGCCGCGGTGCGCGAGACCGCCGCGGGCGGGAACCCCGAACTCGCCCGTGCGATCGAACGCGCGCTGCGCCCGGCGGCCACGTCCGCCACCCTGCCCGACTCCATTGCCGATGCTGCCGACCCTGCGCCGCAAGCTTGAGGCGCTGGCGGAACGTCGCGAGGAACTGGAACGGCTGCTGGCCGACCCCGGGATCGCGGCCGACCAGCAGCGCTTCCGCGCCCTGTCGCGCGAGTTCTCGCAGCTCGAACCGCTGTCGACCGCGCTCGCCGCCGAACAGCAGGCCCGCACCGACCTCGACGGCGCGCTGGCGCTGCGCGACGACCCGGAGCTGGCCGCGCTGGCCGACGAGGAGATCGCCGCCAGCCAGGCGCGCCTGGATGCGCTCGATGCCGAGCTCATGGCGCTGCTGGTGCCGCGCGATGCCCGCGACGAGGGCGGCCTGTACCTGGAGATCCGCGCCGGCACCGGCGGTGACGAGGCGGCGATCTTCGCCGGCGACCTGCTGCGCATGTACACGCGATACGCCGAGCGCCAGGGCTGGCGGGTCGAGGTGGAATCGGCCAGCCCCGGCGAGCACGGGGGTTTTCGCGAGGTGATCGCGCGCGTCGAAGGTGCCGGTGCCTACGCGCGGCTGAAATTCGAATCGGGCACCCACCGTGTGCAGCGCGTGCCGGAGACCGAATCGCAGGGGCGCATCCACACCTCGGCGGCCACCGTGGCGATCATTCCGGTGGAAGAGGACGGCGAGCCGATCGAACTCAACCCCGCCGACCTGAAGGTGGATACCTTCCGCTCGTCGGGCGCCGGCGGCCAGCACGTCAACAAGACCGACTCGGCGATCCGCATCACCCACGTGCCGAGCGGGCTGGTGGTGGAGTCACAGACCGAGCGCAGCCAGCACGCCAACCGCGACAAGGCGATGAAGCGGCTGCGCGCGATGCTGGCCGAAGCGGAGGCGGCACGCCGCACGGCGGCCACCGCGGCCAGCCGCAAGCTGCAGGTCGGCAGCGGCGACCGCAGCCAGCGCATCCGCACCTACAACTACCCGCAGGGGCGGATCACCGACCATCGCGTCGACGGGCTCACGCTCTACGACCTGCCCAACGTGCTGGAAGGCGCCCTCGACCCGCTGGTCGACCGCCTGCTGCAGGAACATCAGACCGAGGAGCTGGCGCGGCTGGCCGAAGCCGGCTGAGGCCGCTCCCGCCCGGTACGCGCCTGCACCGGATGATCCTGGCGCTGGAAGCTTTGCGCTGACGGGCGCCGTGCGCGGAAGTGCGACTGCCTGCAGCGACGCGACCGGCGACGCCCGTGCACGTCCAGGCTGCAGCGCGGCGCCCGACGGATGACAGGCCGGCCGCAACACGCGAGCATGACCGGCCGTTTCTCCGGATCCTCGCCGCCGATGACACAACACCCGGACCCGCGCATCGAAGCCCGTCTCGCCGTGCAACGCACGCCCGACGATGCAATGGCGTGGATCCTGCTGTCCGACGTCGAACTCGGCGCCGGTGACGCACGCAATGGCGCCGGCGCGGCGCAGCGCGCGCTTCAGCTGGCCCCCGGCCATCCGGAAGCGCTGGCCCGGCTCGGTCGCGGGCTGTGGATGCTCGGTCGCCATCGCGAAGCCGCACAGGCGCTGCGCGCCGCGGCGCACAACGCGCCGGGGCATGCCGGAATCGCGGTCTGGCTCGGCCATGCACTGGAGGATGCAGGCGACGCCGAGGCCGCCAACGAGGCCTACGGCCGTGCGCACGCGCTGGCGCCGGAGCATCCGCAGATCGCCGCCTACCTGCTGGCGTGGCGGCGCCGGCTGTGCGACTGGCGCGGCATCGATGCGCTGTCGCGGCAGGTACGCGCCGCCGTCGCCAACGGTGACGGCGCGGTCGAACCGTTCGCCTTCCTCAGCGAGGACGCCAGCGCCGCGGAGCAGCTGGCGTGCGCGCGCCTGCGCGCCGGCGCGGTGGCCACGCAGGTGCGCATGCTGCCACCGGCACCGGCGCGCACCGCTGCGCGTTTGCGCGTGGGCTTCATGTCGAATGGTTTTGCCGCCCACCCGACCGGCCTGCTGACGGCGGCGTTCTTCGAGGCGCTGCGCGCGCACGACGCCGTGGACATCCACCTGTTCGCGCTCACGGCCGACGACGGCAGCATCATCCGCCGCCGGCTGCAGGCCTCGGCGCATGCGCTGCATGATGTCGGCGACCGCCCGCATGCGGAGATCGCCGGGCGCATCCGCGAGGCCGACCTCGACGTGCTGTTCGACCTGCGCGGCTGGGGCGGCGGCGGGCGCCCGGAAGTGCTGGCGATGCGCCCGGCACCGCTGCAGGTGAACTGGCTGGCCTACCCCGGTACCAGCGGCGCGCCGTGGATCGACTACGTGCTCGCCGACCGCGTGGTGCTGCCCGAGAACCTCGCCGTGCATCATTCCGAACAGCCGGCCTGGCTGCCGCGCTGCTTCCAGCCATCCGACACCCGCCGTGACGTGCCGCCGGCGCCGACCCGCGCCGAGTGCGGGCTGCCGGACGCCGGCATCGTGTTCTGCTGCTTCAACAACAGCTACAAGCTCAACCCGGCGTCGTTCTCGCGGCTGATGGCGGTGCTGCGCCGGGTGCCGGGCAGCGTGCTGTGGCTGCTGTCGGGGCCGGGCGAGGCCGACCGCCGCCTGCGCGAAGCCGCACAGGCGGAAGGCGTCGATCCAGCGCGACTGGTGTTCATGCCCAAGCAACCGCAGGCAGCCTATCTCGCACGCCTGCAGCTCGCCGACCTGTTCCTCGACTGCAATCCGTACAACGCCCACACTACCGCGTCCGATGCGCTGTGGGCGGGATGCCCGGTGCTGACCCGGCCGGGCGCCACGTTCGCCGCACGCGTGGCCGCGAGCCTCAACCACCATCTCGGCCTGTACGAGCTCAATGTCGACGACGACGCCGCATTCGTCGCGCTGGCCACCGCACTCGGCAACGACCCTGCGCGCCTGGGTGCGCTGCGAGCGCGCGTCGCGGACCTGCGCGAACGTTCCGGGCTGTTCGACATGGGCGGCTTCGCTCACGACTTCGCACGCATCGTCGCGGCGATGGTCGAGCGCCAGCGTCGTGGCGAGGCGCCGGCACCGCTGTCGCTGGCCGAGGGCTGAAGCCCGGCTCCGGGTCAACGCGGCCGCGCGCAGCCGTTTTCCGGGGACGCACGGGCGTGCACGCAGGCACTCCCGGCCTTGCCGCTTCCCCGCTCACATGTGCATGGCTACCCTGCCCCGCATGAGTGCATCCGACGGCTTCATCCCGCTTTCCATCTGCGTGCTGACGGTCTCCGACAGCCGCACACCGGCCGACGACCGCTCCGGGGACTACCTCGCCGGCGCGATCGAAGTCGCCGGCCACCGCCTTGCCGCTCGCGCACTGCTGCCCGACGACCGCTATCTCCTGCGCGCGGCGGTGTCGCAATGGATCGCCGACCCCGCGATCGATGGCGTGCTGGTCACCGGCGGCACCGGCTTCACCGGCCGCGACGCCACCCCGGAAGCGCTGCTGCCGCTGCTGGACAAGCAGATGCCCGGCTTCGGCGAGCTGTTCCGCGCGATCAGCTTCGACGAGATCGGCACGGCATCGCTGCAATCGCGGGCGTTCGCCGGGCTGGCCAACGCCACCTTCGTGTTCTGCATGCCGGGCTCGACATCGGCCTGCCGCACCGCGTGGGAGCGGATCATCCGCGAGCAGCTGGATGCGCGCACGCGGCCGTGCAACCTCGCCACGTTGCGGCCGCGCCTCACCGAATGACGGAGCCGGCGATGACGAAGACCCTCAAGCGCAGGGAATACGAAGCGGCCCTGGAACCGATGCAGGTCGAGCTGGTGGACATGGCGCGCTGGGTCCGGGAATGCGGCCAGCGCCTGCTGGTGATCTTCGAAGGCCGCGACACGGCGGGCAAGGGCGGCGTCATCAAGGCGATCGCGCAGCATCTCAACCCGCGCCAGTGCCATGTGGTCGCGCTGCCCGCGCCCAGCGACCGTGAACGCACGCAATGGTATTTCCAGCGCTACGTGCCGCATCTGCCGGCCGCCGGCGAGATCGTGCTGTTCGACCGCAGCTGGTACAACCGCGCCGGCGTCGAGCGGGTGATGGGCTACGCCAGCGAGGGCGAGGTGGCGTTGTTCCTGCAGCAGGTGCCGGCCTTCGAGAAGATGCTGGTCGACGATGGCGTGCTGCTGTTCAAGTACTGGCTGGGCTGCGACCAGGCCGAGCAGGAACGCCGGTTCGCCGAGCGGCTGGCCGATCCGCTCAAGCGGTGGAAGCTGTCGCCGGTGGATGTCGAGGCACGCCGGCGCTACGACGACTACACCCGCGCACGCGAGGCCATGCTGGAGGCCACGCATACCGCACACGCACCGTGGGCCACCGTCGACTTCAACGACCAGCGCCGCGGCCGGCTCACCCTGATCCGCCACCTGCTCGACCGCCTGCCCGACAACCGCATCGCTGCCACCCCGGTGGCGCTGCCACCGCTGCCCGGCCCGCTGCGGCCGGAACGCCATGACCACGTGCCGCCGCTGCCGTCGTTCACCACCGAGGGGTGAACGCGGCCTCTGGAAACAGGAACGGCCGCACTCGGCGGCCGTCCCGATGATGCGGCGCGGTGATCAGAAGCGGTATTCGACGCTTCCGGTCAGCGTTTCGAGCTTGACCCGCACGTCGGCGACCTTCGGCTCCTGGTAGTCGTAGCGCACGCCCACGCCGAAATTGGGGCTGTAGTCGAAGCCCACGCCAACGCCGACATAGGGGTTGGTGTCGCTGTCGTCCCACGACTCCACGCCGCGCAGCGTCTCCTCGACGCGGTTGCGGGCGATGCCGGCCCGGCCGCTGACGTAGAAGCCGGTATAGGCCTCGGCGCCAAAGTTGGCTTTGCCGAACACGCCAACGCCGATGCCGTCCACTTCGGTACGCCAGGGGCCGCTGGTATCGGCGCCATAGCGGGTGACGAAACCCTCGATGCCGAACTGCGGGCGGAAGTAGTAGCCACCGCGCAGGCCTACGGCGGTGTCGTTGTCCTTGGCGCCCTCGACCGACAGGTCGCTGCGGCCGGCTTCGATCGCCATGAACCCGGTGCCCTGGGCGGCAACGGCCGGCATTGCGGCGGCAGCCAGCGCGCTGGCGAGAAGCAATTCCCTGATCATTCTGAAACTCCTGTTTCTGCGTGGGGTATACGCCGCGCGTGCATGCACGGCGGCGCATTCTCGGGGCGCACCGCATGGCCGTCAATTTTCCGTTAACCGTACGCGACCCGCTTCCGTGCACGCGTGCCGGTCGCACCCCCGCAAGTGCCGGGACTACAGTGGGCGCGACCCTGTTGCCGGAGATCCAACATGATCGAGCTGGTCATCGCCTCGCGCCGCCGCGACCTCGGCGGCTTCGAAGTCGGTCGCGTGCTGCCGTTCGCGAAACGCCGGATGGTCGGGCCGTACATCTTCTTCGACCGCATGGGGCCGGCGATGTTCGAGCCCGGCCTGCCGCGTTCGGCCGACGTGCGCCCGCATCCGCATATCGGCCTGTCGACGATCACGTATCTCTTCGAGGGCGAGATCATGCATCGCGACAGCGTCGGCTCCGAGCAGCCGATCCGCCCCGGCGAGGTGAACTGGATGACATCCGGCAGCGGCATCACCCATTCCGAGCGTTTCGAGCAGGGCCGCGCGGTGGGCGGCCCGATGGACGGCATCCAGGCCTGGGTGGCCCTGCCGGACGGACGCGAGGAGATCGCGCCCGGTTTCTGGCACTACGACGCCGGCGAGCTGCCGACCTTCGACGAGGGCGGGGTCTGGACGCGGCTGATCGCCGGCGAGCTTGCCGGGACCCGCTCACCGGCGGCGATCGATTCGCCGCAGTTCTATGTGCACTGGCGATTGCGTGCCGGCACGCGGGTGTCGCTGCCCCCGGCATACCCGGAACGCGCGGTCTACGTGGCGGATGGCGCGGTGGAAATCGATGGCCAGCGCATCGAACCGGGCAGCATGGCGGTACTGGCACCGGGCGCCGCGGTAACCATCGCCGCGCTTGGCGATGCTGTGGTGATGGCCCTGGGTGGCGAGCCGGTCGGCCCGCGCTTCATCGACTGGAACTTCGTGTCCTCGTCGAAGGAGCGGATCCTGCAGGCGCGCGCCGACTGGGCTGCCGGGCGGATGAAACTGCCCGACCTCGACGACCAGGAGTTCATCCCGCTGCCGCCGGCCATCGGCGCCGCGCCGGAGCCGATGTCCTGATCTGCCGACCGGCCGGCGTCGCTCAGGGCGCCGGCACGAAGGTGACCCGGGTCGACACCGCGACCTCGTCGGGAATGATCGACACATCGGCCCAGTCGCCGCCGCCGACGCCGAAGGCCGAGCGGCTGACTTTCGCGCGTCCGGCGAGCGTCGGCCGCTCGCCGTCGCTCAGGGTGAAGGTCAGCGTGACCGGCTTGCGCACGCCGCGCAGTTCGAGGGTGCCATCGGTGCTGTAGCTGCCGTCGCCCAGCCGGGTGAAGCCGCGCGCGGTGTAGCGCGCCTGGGCGAAACGCGCGACGTCGAAGAAGTCGACGGCCTTCAACGTGCTGTCGCGATCGGCGTTGTCGGTGTCCGCGCCGGCCAGCGGGATGACCACGTCGAGGCTGGCGTCCTGCAGTGCGGCGGGATCGAAGCGCATCGTGGTGCGGAAGCCCGGCAGGCTGCCGACAAAGGTCTCGCCCTGGTACTGGCTGGCAAAGGTCAGCGCACCGGAGGCCTGCGCGTAGTCGGCGGCAACCGTGGGCGTCGCGAAGGTGGAGGCCGCCAGTGCCAGCGGCAGCAGGAAACTGCGGAAGCTCATGTCATTGCTCCATTCGCCGGTGCGGTGCCGGCGTGCGGGAAACGGAAGGCAGCATGCGGCGCAGCGTCGCGTCGCGCCGCACGAAGTGGTGGTACAGCGCGGCGGCGGCGTGCAGCCCCACCAGCGCCAGCAGCAGCCACGCACCGTACTCGTGCAGCTGCCGCGCAAGCTGGGCGACCCCGGCGTCGCGCCCGGCGAGCGCCGGCAGGTTGAACTGCCCGAACCACTGCAGCGGGTAGCCCGAGGCGGAATTGAACAGCCAGCCACTGAGGGGAATCGCGAACAGCAGCGCATACATGCCGGCATGGGTGACCGATGCCAGCCGCGCCTGCCACGGCGGCGTACCGGGCAGCGCGATGGCGCTGCCGGCCACCATCCGCCACGCCAGCCGCAGCACCACCAGCGCAAGCAGGGTGAGCCCGAGCGACTTGTGCAGCGCGTAGGCCTCGATCTTGGCCGGCGTCGCCGGCATGTCGACCATCGTCAGTCCACGCCAGGCGAGCCAGCCGATCAGCATCACGATCGTCCAGTGCAGCAACTGGCTCACGGGCCCCCAGCGTTCCGGCGTGTTGCGCAGTCGCATCGCGGGTTCCGGTTATTGCAGCTGCAGCTGCGGCAGGTCGAACACGAGGATCTCGGCACCGTCGCCACGCTCGACCCGCACCTCGGGCTCGTCACGGTAGACCAGCGCGTCGCCCGCGGATACCGCATGGCCGTTCACCACCGCCGAGCCGCGCACCAGGTGCATATAGGCCAGGCGCCCATCGGCGACGCGCACGGTGGCGTGTTCGTCGCCATCGAAGAGCCCCGCGTACATCCGCGCATCCTGGTGGATCGTTACCGAGCCGTCGGCACCGTCGGCGCTGGCCACCAGCCGCAGGCGGCCGCGCTTTTCCGCGTCGGAGAACGTGCGCTGCTCGTAGCCCGGCGCGATGCCGGCAGTGCGTGGAAGGATCCAGATCTGCAGGAAATGGGTCACGCCCTCGCGATCGTGGTTGTATTCGGAATGGGTGACGCCGCTGCCGGCGCTCAGGCGCTGCACCTCGCCGGGCACGATCGTCGCGCTGTTGCCCATCGAGTCGCGATGCGCGAGCGCACCGTCGATGACGTAGCTGATGATCTCCATGTCGCGATGGCTGTGGGTGCCGAAGCCCTGCCCGGGCTGCACGCGGTCCTCGTTGATCACCCGCAGCGGTCCCCAGTGCATGTGGTCCTGGTCATGGTAGTTGGCGAACGAGAAGCTGTGCCACGACTCCAGCCAGCCGTGGTCGGCATGGCCGCGCTCGTGTGCGGGTCGCAGGATGATCATGGTCTGTCTCCGGTTGCGGGTGGCAGCTGCCACGACGCAGCCAGTCTGGCGCCGCTTGTGCGGTGCGGATGCGGCGACGATGGCACGGAAGGTTCCACATCCGCCTTGCACCCGCCGTTGCCATGGTTGATGCGGCTTTCCGCGCACCGGCGGACCGTTCCAGCTTCGGCACCGACCTTTCTGCACGTGTTCGCCGACCGCATATCGCAAAACGCGAGGGGTCCGCTGCCGGTTCGCACTATCCGTCCGCGCGGCTCAGTCGGCGGATACAGGCTCGACCCCGACCGGATCGATGTCTTCGCGCCGCACCCCGTCCACCCGCGCCATCGGCGGACCGTGCCGGAGCCAGGCGGCGAGTGCGTCGACGGCCTCCGCGTCCCCGTCCACCTGCACCTCCACGCGTCCGTCGTCGAGGTTGCGTGCATGCCCATGCAGCCCGAGGCGTTGCATCTGCTCGCGGGTGGACGCCCGGAAGAACACCCCCTGCACCCTGCCGCTGACCAGGAAGCGCGCGGCACTCATGCGCCGGAACTGGTGTCGGCGACCGGCACGGCGGGCCCGCCGGCAGCGGCGATATCGCGCTCGATGTCCTGCGCGGTTACCGGGCCGAGGTACTGCTCGGCCACCACGCCCTGCGGATCGACGAGGTAGGTCATCGGCAGCCCGCGCGGCGGGTCGAACCCGGCCGGCGGGGCGTACACGTCGACGATCGAGATCGGATACAGCACCGGATGCTTCTGCAGGAACGCGCGCATCGCCTCCGGCTCGATCTCCTCGTAGGCCAGGCCGATGACCTCGACGTGCTCGCGCATCGCGCCCAGCGCCGAGAGTTCGGGCATCTCCTTCAGGCAGGGCGCGCACCAGGTCGCCCAGAAGTTCACCACCACCCATTTGCCGCGCTGCGCGGCGAGGTCCCAATCGCTGCCGTCGAGGGTGGTGACCTGCAGTTCCAGCGGCGCGGCCGCATCGGTGGGTGCGGGTGCCTGCGCTGCCGGGGCCGGCGACGATGCTTCCGGCGCAGCCGGCGGCGCTTCTCGCTGGCAGGCGGCCAGCAGGCAGATGGCAAGGATGGACACCAGGGGACGGATCATGGGGCAAGCTCCTTGCCGGATGGATGGATGTCGCCGACACGGCGCTTGAGCAGGTCGCGCAGCGGCACGCGCAGGTCGTCGAGCGCCGCCTGCGCGGCGCGCCCGAGGGCGTCGTCGTGGCACGGCAGGTGCGCCTCGTGCACCGGGATGCGCAGGTGGCAGGCCTCGTAGAGGTCCACCAGGGTGACGTCGTCGAGGTCACGGGCCAGCAGCCAGGCACCGCTTTCCGCCCGCGCGAGGATGCCCGCGGCCTCCAGCTGGGCAAAGAACTGCTGCGCCAGTGCGTCGGTGAGGCACGGCTCCAGCACCATCAGTTCATCGGTATGCAGGCCGCGACCGTGCCGGCGCGCCTCGACGAAGCGCCCGAGCAGCCGCAGCAGCGCGAATATCTCGTAGCCCAGCGGCAGCCGCATCGCCGCCGGCTGGTAGCGGAACGCCGACAGCGACGCGGCGAACGACGCGCCGAGCAGGATCGCCAGCCAGCAGAAGTAGATCCACAGCAACAGCACCGGGATGAAGGACACCTGGCCGTAGATGCGTTCATATCCATCGAAACTGCCCAGGTACAGCGCGATCGCGCGCTTGGCCAGTTCCAGCAGCAGCGCCGACAGCAACGCACCGGCGAACGCATGCCGCCACTGCACGGTGCGGTGCGGGATCACCCGGAACACCGCGGCAATGGCCAGCAGCTCGATCACCAGCGGCGCCAGCTGCAGCAGCGCGCGCTGCAGCCACTGGCCCGACAGCGTGCTGTGGAAGATGTCGAGCGCGAGGAAACGGGTGAACAGCGCAAGGCTGGCCGCCGCAACCAGCGCGCCCAGCGTGAGTACCGTCCAGTAGACGAGGAAGCGGGCGAACTTCGGCCGCGTGGTGCGTACGCGCCAGATGCGGTTGAGGGTGGCCTCGACCCCCTGCAGCGTGACCAGCACCGAGACCACCAGTGCGATGGTGCCCAGCGCGGTGAGCTGGCCGATGTTGCGTGAGAAGCCGAGCAGGTACTGCTCGACCTGGCGCGCGGAATCGGGCACGAAGTTGGAGAAGATGTAGTCGGTGAGCTGCGCGCTCCACGACTCGAACACCGGGAAGGCCGACAGCACGCCGAATACCACCATGCTCAGCGGCACCAGTGCGAACACGGTGGTGAACGCGAGCGCGCCGGCGGCCTCGAACAGGCGGTCGTCGACGAAACGCCGCCACAGGAACCGCAGGAACGAGCCCGAGCGCGCACGGTCGGTCAGCCGTTCGCTCCAGCGGGTCAGGGTATCCAGCGGTTCCATCGGCCGAAGCGTAACCGAACGTCGTGCAGGCAACGGTCGCGCCCGGCACAGGGCGGGAGGGCATGGCGCGCATGCCCTATCCTTGCCCGCTATCCGAGCAGGAGCGCGCCATGCCCGACATCCTCGTCCTCTACTACAGCCGCGGCGGTTCGGTGGCACGGCTGGCGCGGCATATCGCGCGTGGCATCGCCGAGGTGGATGGCATGCAGGCGCGCCTGCGCACGGTGCCGCCGGTGGCCACGGTCACCCGGACCGCCGAGCCACCGGTGCCAGAGGAAGGGGCGCCCTACGTCGAGCGTGCGGATCTCGCCGAATGCGCCGGCCTGCTGCTGGGCAGCCCCACCCGCTTCGGCAACATGGCCGCTCCGCTCAAGCATTTCATCGACGGTCTCGGCGCCGAATGGGCCAGCGGCACCCTGGTCGGCAAGCCGGCGGCGGTGTTCACCTCCACCGCCACCCATCACGGCGGCCAGGAAGCCACGCTGCTGTCGATGCTGATCCCGCTGCTGCACCACGGCTGCGTGGTCGCGGGCATTCCCTACACCGAGCCGCAGCTCCATAGCACCACCGGCGGCGGCACTCCGTATGGCGCCAGCCACGTGGCCGGTGCCAATGACGATCCGCAACCCACCGATGACGAAGCCGCGCTCGCCCGTGCGCTGGGCCGTCGGGTGGCGCAGCTGGCGGCGAAGCTCGCATGAGGCGTGGCGCCGCGCACTGGCTGCTGGTCGCGGCCCTTGTCGCGCTGGCGGCCGTCTATGCCGTGTGGCTCGCACGTGGCGAGCATCTCGTCGCCGCGCTGGCCGCGCTGGTCGCGCCGCCACTGCTGCTGGCGGGCGGCGTGCTTGCCGGCAGCGCGCGGGCACGCTTCTGGGCCGGCGTCTTCGGTCTCTTCTGGTTCTCGCACGCAGTCATGGAAGCCTGGAGCACCCCGGCCGCCCGTGGCTACGCATGGGCGCTGCTCACGCTGTCCCTGCTCGTCATCGGCAGCGCCAGCTGGCCCGGCCTGCAGGCACGATTCGGGCGCCGCGCGGCCTAGGCACCGCACCACGCCGGTTGCCGCCCCGGCATGGGTGGCCGAAAATCCGCGGTCCCGTCCCGCTTTCGCTGCGTCCCTCCCGCGACGCACGCCTCCCACCGGATACCAATCCCCGATGCAAGAACTGCTGATCGTCACCACGGGTGGCACCATCGACAAGGTCTATTTCGACGACAAGTCGGACTTCCAGGTGGGTGCGCCGCAGATCGGCCGGATCCTCGAGGAGCTGGGGGTGGCGTTCCGTTTCAGCGTGATCCCGATCCTGCGCAAGGATTCGCTGCACATCACCGACGACGATCGCGAACTGATCCGCGCCACCGTCGCCGCGCAGCCGGCCAGGCACGTGCTGATCACCCACGGTACCGATTCGATGGTCGATACCGCGCGCGCGCTGGCCTCGATCCCCGACCGCACGATCGTGCTCACCGGCGCGCTCAACCCGGCGCGCTTCCGTGGTTCGGATGCGGAATTCAACATCGGCACCGCCGTGGGTGCGGTGCAGTCACTGCCGCCGGGCGTCTATATCGCCATGAACGGCCGCATCTGGGATCCGACCGCGGTGCGCAAGAACGTGGCTGCCAACCGTTTCGAAGCGGTGGGCTGACGCGAGCGGCCCGCAGGGCGACGCCGGTCGGCGCGGGTCAGTCGCCGCGCATCATCGGTTCGCGCTGCGCGGGCCCGGGCGCGCGCTGCATCATGCCGTCGGGCTCGGCGTACTCGACATCCGGGTCCTCGGCCAACGCCCGCAACAGGCGCTGGGCGGTGTCGTGGTCCAGCGGCGGATCGGCGACCACCAGATCCGCACCGACGCCCAGCCGGCGCTCCCAGCGCAATGCCGGCTGCGTGCCATGCGTGTGCAGTCCGGCCTCCCTGGCGATGCGTTCGAGCCGCGGCGCCACGGCCGCGGCGTCGCGACCGGCATCGGTATGCGCGTGGTACTTCACGATGAAACGGTGCCAGCGTTGCTGCGCGGCAGCGGTATCGGACTCGGCCATCGCGGTGTGCTCGCGTGCCGTTACCGTCGCGCCGCAGCACAGGGCCGCCAGGACCATGCACAACACGGGGATCGGGCGCATGGCACGTCTCCAGTGGGATGTGCCCTCAGCATAGGCCTGTCGGCCGTGGCGCGCGCATCCCACCGACGCCATGCCGACCGTCGGGCCCGCTTCCATTTCGCTGGAAGCGGGGCCGGTGCAGGCCTCAGTTGTGGCGGGCCTGCAGGGTGACGTTGGCGAACGCGGTCTCGCCGACCAGCTTGATGTAGTAGCTGCCCGGCTGCGGGTTGGCGATGCGCACGCTCTCGCTGTTGCCCGGCCGCGCGGAGCGGGCGTCATGCTCCGCTTCGGTCGGCTCGGCCTCGAAGGACACATACAGGCTGAGGTTGCCGCTGCCGCCGGAGGTGAGGATGCTCAGCGGCCCGCTGGCACCTTCCGGCACGTCGACGCGGTACAGCAGTTCCTCGCCGGCACCGCCTGCCACGCCGCGCACGGGGGTCCGGTTGAGCAGTTCGATCGCATCCGGGCCGGTGTCGCCGACCTCGATCGACTGGCTGCGCGAATTGCTGTTGCCCTCGTCGTCGGTCACCGTCAGCGTGACGGTGTACACGCCGGTCTCGTCGTAGGTCTTGACCGGGTCGGCCTCGTCGGAGGTGGTGCCGTCGCCGAAGTCCCAGCTCCAGGCCACGATGTCGCCATCGTCGGTGGAGGTGTCGGTGAACGCCACCGTGAGCGTCTCGTCGTCGACCGTCCAGCTGAACCCTGCGACCGGATCACCGGGCTGGCCCGCACCGCCGATGCCATCGATGAACTGCGCCCCGGTGCCCGCCGGGTCGAGCCAGGTGCTCAGCCGGGTGGCATCGGTGCCGCCGCCGGCCCACGAGGTGTGGATGCGGCCGTACCAGTCGACGTGCTGCGAGCCGGTGGTGCTGCACGAGGCGTAGCCGCCATGCAGCTGGCCGATCACGCGCTTGTCCGGGCTGAAGATCGGCGAGCCCGACGAGCCGCCCTCGGTGGTGCCCTGCGGGTTCCACTGCACCTTGAGGTGGGTGGTGCCGGCGGCGCCGAGGTAGCCTTCGATCTGCAGCGGGTTGTCGGAGTGGGTGATGCGCTTCTCCGCCACGCGCGGGTGGTGGATGCCGGTGGCGCCGTTGTAGGTGATGTCGCGGCGGTCCCAGCCGTTCCAGCTGAGGTTGAACTCCGGGTTGGCCGGATCGTCGAGCTCCAGCAGGGTGAAGTCGGAGGTGGCCCAGGTCGCCTTCACGGTGGCACCGGTCTGGTTCTGCGCCATGCTGCCGTCGCCGTTGGCGCCGCTCTCAGGGCTGCCCGGGACGCGGCAGGTGGAGTTCTCGTAGTTCCAGTAGACGACGATCGATGCCGCCGCGTCCGCGGTGCCCATGCCGCAGTGGTGCGCGGTGAGGAAGTACATGCTGCGGTCGCTGGCGGTGTTGTTGACCAGCGAGCCGGTGCAGTAGAGCGTGCCGAAACGCGAGTACGCCCCGACTGCCGGAATCTGCTGGCGCCAGTCGTCGCCGGCCGGACAGGCCACGTCGACGTTGCACGAGCCCGACACGCCGGCCGCCTGTTCCAGCGAACCGGCACGGGCCAGCCGGCCGAAGCCGACATAGTCGTGGTTGACGCTGCCGATGCGCAGGCGCAGCTCATCCGCGCGGTCCTTCGGCACCACCACCTCGATCACCGCATGGTCGCCCGGCACCACCGGCGTCCACAGCGCACCGTGCGGTTTGTTGTCTGCCGCGGTGAAGGTACGGATCGCGCCGGGCTCGGCGTCCTCGGGCAGGCCGGCGGGATAGATCAGCATGTGCCCGCCCTCGGGCATGCGGTACTCGTCGAAACCGAAGTTCAGCGACAGCGCTCCCTTCGACTCCACCCGCAGCCGCCACACCAGGGTGTCGGCGTCGATCTCGTCCCAGTCGCCTGCGTCCACCGGGGTGATCGACACCCTGTGCGGGGTCGCGAAGCGCACCGGCGCGTCGCGGCGCGGCGCGCGGTTGCGCAGGTCCTCGGCCAGCAGCCGGGCGTTGTCCACGCGCGGCATGGTGCGCACCTCGACCGTGTGCTCGGCCGGCAGGCGGTGGTCGAACGCCGCGGGGCGTTCACCGGCGGCGGCTCCGGCAGCCGCCGACCCGGCCAGCAGCATCGCAATCCATCGCTTCATCGTCAGGTCCATCCTTCGTTGCGGAGTGGTCGCGCCGTGGCGATCGCACGCGGCGCTGCGTGGGTCCGGGCGGCACCTGCCACCCGGACGGCCGGGCTCAGTTGCCGGTGTAGTTGCCCACGAGGCTGACGCCGGAATACGCGGAATAGCCGCGCACGGTGACGTGCCAGGTCCCGGACTGCGGGCTGGCGAAGGTGCAGCTCTCGTTGTTGCCGGTGCGGTACGGGCGGCAGTCGTAGACCGACGTGGTCGGCGCCGCGCCGCGGCGCACGTAGAGGTCGGCATCGCCGCTGCCGCCGGACATCGCGAAGCTCAGGTTGCTGGCACCGGCCGGGACGTTGAAGGTCCAGGTGCGGCTGCTGCTGGCCGCGCCGGAAAGCCCGGTGACCGGCACCCCCTTCTGCAGCTGGTTGCCGCCGCCACCGCTTCCGGCATTGAAGCGGCCGGTCAGGGTGATGCCCGAGAAGGTCGAATAGCCGCGCACCATGATGTGGTACGTGCCGGCTTGCGGCGCGGCGAAGCTGCAGCTCTCGGCATTGCCGCTGCGGTAGGGCCGGCAGTCATACGCCGAGGTGGTCGGCTGCGAGCCGAAACGGACGTAGAGATCGGCATCGCCGCTGCCGCCGGACATCGCGATGTCGAGGTTGGTCGCACCGGCGGGCACGGTGATCGTCCAGTACTGGCTGCTGCCGGCGCCGCCGGCGACCCCGGTCACCGGGACGCCATTCTGCAGCGCGCCGCCGCCCGGCGGATCCGGATCCGGGCCCGGGCCACCGCCACCACCGGCCGCTGCATCCACCGCGGCCTTCGCATTGATGATGCCCGCGCCGCAGCCGCCCGAGCAGGCCCCCGGCAACGGCCGCGCGGTGCTCTTGAGGATGCTTTCGACCTGCGCCGGCGTCAGCGGCGTGGACGCCGCGGACTGCATCAGCGCGACCACGCCGGCCACGTGCGGGGCCGCCATCGAGGTGCCGTTGTAGGACGCGTAGCTTTCCGTGCCCGGCGCGCGGGTGCCGCTGTTGAGGGTGGAGACGATGCCCACGCCGGGTGCCGACACGTCGATGCCGGTGCCGTAATTGGAGAAGCTGGCGCGCGATCCGTTCTGGTCGGTTGCCGCCACCGCGATCACGTTGGCGCAGTTGGCCGGGGTGAACCCGGACACGTTGGCATTGCTGTTGCCGGCCGCCACCACCACCGTGGTGCCGCGCGACACCGCGCCATTGATGGCGTTCTGGGTGGTGCTGCCGCAGCTGCCGCCGCCGCCGAGGCTCAGGTTGATGACCTCGGCCGGGTTCTGGTTGGCCGGCACCCCGGGCACCGATCCGCCCGAGGCCCAGATGATGCCGTCGGCAATGTCCGAGGTGTAGCCGCCACCGCGGCCAAGCACGCGCACGTGCGACACCTTTGCATTGAACGCGGTACCGGCCACGCCGGTGCCGTTGTTGGTCAGCGCGGCGACGGTGCCGGCGACGTGGGTGCCGTGCCAGCTCGACGGGTCGCTGCCGTAGTAGTCGCCCGGATCCGACGGGTCGGCGTCCCGCGCGTTGCCGTCGCCGCCAACGGTTGCGTCGCTGACCATATCGTAGCCGGCAATCGTGTTGCCGTTGAGGTCGCTGTGGCTGGTGCTGCCGGTATCGAGCACCGCGACCACCACGCCTGCGCCCGTGGCCACGTCCCAGGCCTGGTCGGCGCGGATGCCGCCGGTGGCGTTGAAGTAGCCCCACTGCTGGCTGTAGCGCGGGTCGTTGGGCGACAGCGCGATCTGCAGCACCTGGTCGATCTCGACGTACTCCACCGCCGGGTCGGCGGCGATCTGCCGCATCAGCATTTCCGCCTCGGCGCGGTCGAGCTTGCGGCCGGTGGTCACCACCTCGGCGCCGGTGCCGGTACGCCGCAGCGCGCGCACCGCCAGTGGCGCACCCTTGCTGGCCGGCACCGCACGTGCGGCCGTCTGCAATTGCCGCTGCAGCGCGGCGCTATCGGAGCTCGCAGCGGTGCCGTCGCGGTACTTGACGATGAAACGGTCGTGGAGATCTGCCGACTGCAGGCCGCCCAGGTTGAGCCGCTCGGCGGCGAGCGCGGGCACGGCGACGGACGACAGGGCGGTTGCGGTGGCGATCGCCAGCACCCGCATGCGGATGCGCTGATGGGACACGGACATCGGATACTCCCGGGCGGGGGAGGCCGCGCGGCCTCGTGAGGGTGGACTGCTCGACGCCGGCTGCGGGCGTGCACTCAGCCGGAGAGTGGCGACGTATGACGTGTTGCGTGCACGAACTGACGCTAAGCGACCGTTCATGGTGAACGCAAGACAACAAACCGTCGGCCGTCATCGCATGAATGCGATAGCCATCACGGATCGGGAGATTGGGTGCCGGAATTCCGGCGGAACGCGTCGGTCGCGACGCGGACGCAGCGGTGCTGCGTCAGTACATGCCGGTCTCGAGCCGGGCCGCCTCGGACATCATGCTGCGGTTCCACGGCGGGTCGAACACCAGTTCGACATCGGCCTCGGAGATCGTGGGGATCATCTCCAGCTTGCTGCGCACGTCGTCGACGAGGATGTCGCCCATGCCGCAGCCGGGCGCGGTCAACGTCATCTTGACCTCGACCGTCCTGCTGCCGTCCACGGGGGGGTGCACCACGGCTTCGTAGACCAGGCCGAGATCGACCACGTTGATCGGGATTTCGGGATCGAAGCAGGTACGCAGCTGCTTCCAGACCAGCTGCTCGACCGCGGCATCGTCGGCGCCGTCCGGCAGCTCCAGCGGTTCCGGCGGTTCCTTGCCGATCGCATCGGCATCGCGGCCGGCGATGCGGAAGAGGTTGCCCTCGACGAACACCGTATAGCTGCCACCCAGCGCCTGGGTGATGTAACCGGCGCTGCCGGCAGGCAGGGTCACTTCCTCGCCCTGGGGGACGAGAACGGCGGCGCAATCGCGCTCGAAACGGACGGGTTCGCTGCTACGGGAGTACATGGGCCGGAGATGGGGGCGCGATCGGCGCGTGCAAGCCGTGCATTGTAGCGGCGCGCCCGGATCACCGTGCCCTGCGGCTCACGCGGATCCCGGAATGCTGCGTGCCGTCGCCGTGCAAACGCACCCGGGAGCCGGCGACGCACGCCGATCCCGGTATGCTGGCGCGCCCTGCCCGTCCGTTGCTGATGACCACCCTCGAGCCTGCGCGCAAGTCCGTCGCCTTCCGCGCCTTCGACCTTGTCGTGCTCGCGGTGGGCTGCGTCGGCTTCGCGGCGATCTGGGTGCTGCTGGCTGGCGGCTTCGGCCGTCCGCTGCATGCGATGGCCGTGGTCGCGGCACTCGATGCCACGCTGCTGCTGCGGCTGGTGCGCATGCGCCCCGGCCTGTCGCGCGCGCTGGCGGGCGCGCTGGTGACCGCGACCATCATCGTGCTGGCGCAGTGGGGGGTGATCGCGGGCCAGGTCGGCAGCATGTTCGGGCTGCTGCCATGGGAGTCCGCCCTCAGGCTCGGCCCGTCGCTTGCGTGGGTGATCGCCGGCCTGGCGCTGGATGCGGTGGCGCTGGCGTGGTTCGGAGCTTCGCTGGTGATCGCCGCGGTGCTGTCGCGGTGACGATCGATGTCGGGCGGCGCGGCGGCTCTCAGTGGCCGGAGTCGAGCGCCTTCAGCTCGCTCACCAGCGCACCGGCCATCTCCGCCCCGTCGCCATAGAGCATGCGCGTGTTGTCGGCGTAGAACAGCGCGTTCTCGATGCCGGCAAAACCGGTGCCCTTGCCGCGCTTGATGACGATGGTGTTCTTCGACTCCACCACGTCGAGGATTGGCATGCCGTAGATCGGCGATGCGGGGTCGGTTTTCGCCACCGGGTTGACCACGTCGTTGGCGCCGATCACCAGGCTGACATCGGTATTGGCGAATTCGGCGTTGATGTCCTCCATGTCGGCGATGAGGTCGTACGGCACGCCGGCTTCCGCCAGCAGCACGTTCATATGCCCGGGCATGCGCCCGGCCACCGGGTGGATCGCGAACTTCACCTTGACCCCGCGCTCGATCAGCCGTTGCGCCAGTTCCCAGATCCTGTGCTGGGCCTGCGCCACCGCCATGCCGTAGCCGGGCACGATCACCACGCGCTCGGCGAACGCCATCATCGCGGCCACGTCGCCGGCCTCGATCGGTTTCTGCGTGCCCTCGATTGCGGCCCCGGCGGCGCCGGCGCCACCGAAGCTCGAGAACAGCACGCTGGCGATCGAGCGGTTCATCGCCCTGGCCATCAGCCGCGTCAGCAGCATGCCCGCGGCGCCGACCATGGTCCCGGCGATGATCAGCGCCTCGTTGCCCAGCACATAGCCTTCGAACGCCACCGCCAGGCCGGTGAGTGCGTTGTAGAGCGAGATCACCACCGGCATGTCGGCGCCGCCGATCGGCAGCGTCATCAATACGCCCAGCGCCAGCGCGACGATGAAGAACGCCACCACCAGCGGCACGCCCAGCGCATGCACCAGCAGGCCGCCCAGCACCAGCGCGGCGAGAAACACCGCCGCGTTGAACAGCTGCATGCCGGGGAAGCTGTAACGCCTGTCCATGCGGCCGTCGAGCTTGGCCCAGGCGATGATCGAGCCCGACAGCGCCACCGAGCCGATCAGCGCGCCCAGCACCGCCAGCACCAGTGCGACCTGCGACGGCGCCGCGCCGGCATCGCTCCAGCGCAGCAGCTCCACCGCCCCGATCGCCGCCGCCGAGCCGCCGCCGAGGCCGTTGTACAGCGCCACCATCTGCGGCATGTCGGTGATGGCCACGCGCTTGCCCGACACCCACGCAAGCGCGGTGCCGATGGCGATCGCCAGCACGATCAGCGGGATATTGCCGAGCCCCGGCTGCAGGAACGTGGCGGCGGTGGCGACCAGCATGCCGGCACCGGCCCAGCGGATGCCGCTGCGCGCGGTCAGCGGCGAGGCCATGCGCTGCAGGCCGAGCAGGAACAGCGTGGCGGCGACCAGGTAGCTGGCCCTGACCACGAGATCGAGGATCTCCCCGGCGCTCATGCCTTCGGCCCCGGTTTCCTCGACGACCTGAACATGTCGAGCATGCGCTCGGTCACCACGTAGCCGCCGGCGGCGTTGCCCGCGCCCATCAGCACCGCGACGAAGCCGATCACCTTCTCCGTCGTGGTCTCGGCGTGGCCGAGCACGATCATCGCGCCGATCAGTACGATGCCGTGGATGAAGTTGCTGCCCGACATCAGCGGCGTATGCAGGATCACCGGCACGCGGGCGATGATCACGTGCCCCGCGATCGCCGCCAGCATGAAGATGTACAGCGCCACGAATCCGTCGCCCATGCGCACGCTCCCCTTGCCCGCCCCCGCCCGATCATACCCGGGCGCGCCCACCGTGCACGGCGTGCGTGTCAACCGCCGCCGACCCCATGCGTTGACAGTCCCGACCCCTCACCGAGGCCCGCCCACATCGTGGATGGCAGCCTGCCCACCGCCCGCACCCGCATGCCCGTGACCGGCCCCGCCGATCACGCGGCCGCCGATGTCGCGGCGCCGGCCACGCTGGACGCGTTCTTCGCTGGGGTACGCACGCGGGCATTCCGCTTCGCCGAGATCGGCCTGCGCCACCGCGAGGACGCGCTGGACGCGGTGCAGGATGCGATGACCCGCATGCTCGGCTACCGCGACCGCCCGCCGGAGGAATGGACCGCGCTGTTCTGGACCATCCTGCGCAGCCGCATCGTCGACATCCAGCGCCGGCGCATGTTCCGCCTGGGCTGGATGACCGATGCCGGTGGCACCGCCGACACCAGCCTCGACTGGGCCGACGCCAGCCCGGACCCCTCGCGCGCGCAGGACTCGCGCGAGGCCTACACCGCCCTCGTCGCGGCGCTGCGCACGCTGCCACGTCGCCAGCGCGAAGCCTTCACCCTGCGGATCCTGGAAGAACTCGACGTAGCGACCACCGCACGGGTCATGGGCTGCAGCGACGGCTCGGTGAAAACCCATCTTTCGCGCGCCCGCGAGGCGCTGCAACGGCAACTGGAGGATTTCCGATGACCGCCCCCCACGGTCCGCAGGACCGCTTCGACCATGCCGCACGTCGCCTGCACGACGACGCCCTGCGGCAGGTCACCCCGCGCACGCTGGCGCGGCTGCGCCCGCGCAGCGCTCCGTCGCCGGCGCCGACGCGGCGGCCGGTGTTCGCACTCGCCAGCGCCTGTGTGCTGGCGATGGCCGCCTTCGTGGGGATGCAGCTGCTCCCGGACACCGGCACCCCGGCGCCCCACACCGGACCCCTGGTGGCCCGGCAGGCCCCGGCGCCGATGGTGCTGCCAGCCGCCGACCCGCTGGCGACGCTGGAAGAAGACCCCGACATGTTCCTGTGGCTGGCCTCGATCGAGGCGCAGCCGGTGGCGATGGAGTGACCCCGATGACACCGATCCGTACCTGCCTCCTCGCCGCGCTGCTGGGCCTCACCGGCTCCGCCTTCGCCACGCCGCCCACCGCCAGTGAAAACACGCCCGCGCTGCCGGCCTGGGACCAGCTCGACGCCACGCAGCGCGACCTCCTCGTCCAGCCGGTCCGCGACCGTTGGGACGCGAGCCCCGAGGCCCGCCAGCGGATGCTGCGCCATGCCGAACGCTGGCGGCAGATGACCCCCGAACAGCGCGACCGCGCCCGCCAGGGCATGAAGCGCTGGGAGGACATGTCGCCTGAACGCCGGGCCGAAGCCCGCGTGTTCTACCAGCACATGCGGCGGTTGCCCGAGGCCGAGCGCGAGGCGCTGCGCACGCGCTGGAAGACGATGTCCGCCGAGGAACGCCAGCGCTGGCTGGGGACCAACCGCCCGCGCGACTGACGCGCGTCGCTCCTCTCAGCCGGTCGCGGTGGCGTCCGCCGCCGGCACCGCCGGCCACACCGTCTTTGCCAGCAGCTCGTCGCTCCAGTCGAACGCGAGCGCGCCATCGGCCAGCAGCAGCTGCACGAAATTCAGCACGTTGCGCGCGTACATCTCGCTGGCATGGCGGGCGCCGAGGCTTGCCAGGTGCAGCGGGCCGGCCACGGTCACGCCACCGACGTCGTAGGTCTGGCCGGGACGGGTGGCCTCGCAGTTGCCGCCGGTTTCCGCCGCCAGGTCGACGATCACGCTGCCGGGCTGCATGCCGGCCACCATCGCCGCGGTGATGATCCTCGGCGCCGGGCGCCCGGGCACCGCCGCCGTACACACCACCACGTCGATGCCGCGCAGGTGCTCGGCCAGCCGACGCTGCTGTTCGGCGCGTTCCTCCTCGGTCAGCGCGCGCGCATAGCCGCCCTCGCCGGCGGCGCTGACGCCGAGGTCGAGGAAGCGCGCCCCCAGCGATTCGATCTGTTCGCGCGTTTCCGGGCGCACGTCGAAGCCTTCCACCTGGGCACCGAGGCGACGCGCAGTGGCGATCGCCTGCAGGCCGGCCACGCCGGCACCGATCACCAGCACCTTCGACGGGCGGATGGTGCCCGCGGCCGTGGTGAGCATCGGAAAGAAGCGCGGGGCGAGCTGTGCGGCGATCAGCACCGACTTGTACCCCGCCATGCCGGCCTGCGAGCTCAGCACGTCCATCGATTGCGCACGGGTGGTGCGCGGCAGCCGTTCCAGCGGGAAGGCGAGCAGTCCGCGCGCGCGGATCGCGTCGCCGCGGGCGTCATCGGCTTCGGGCTGCAGGATGCCGACCAGGACCGCGCCGGCCTGCAGCGCATCGAGCTGCAACGCTGCCGGCGCCTGCACGCAGAGCACGACGTCGGCGCCCTGGAGCGCCGCAGCCCCGTCATCGACCAGTTGCACCCCGGCCGCGGCGTACTCGGCATCGGCGAAGTACGCACCGTCGCCGCTGCCGCGTTCCAGCTGCACGCGGGCGCCAGCGGCGACCAGCTTGCGGCAGGTTTCCGGCGTCGCGGCCACCCGCCGCTCGCCCTGCGCGCGCTCGCGCGCAACCCCGATGGTGATCGCCATGCCCGTTCCCCGCTCGACCCTGCCCGCTCCCGATCCTAGGAGCCGGCGCAGCGGAAGTCATCCGGCACGTGCCGTCGCGTCGCCGCCCGCCCGCGTGCGCTGGCGCGCCGGGCCGCGCAGCCACGCGCAGGGCAAGGCCAGCTGCAACCGGTCAGGGCGCGCCCTGCTCCAGCCGCCGCAGGGCGGCGTCCACCGGGCCCGGCAACGGGCGGGGCAGCAGTTCACCGCGGGCGATCGCCCCGGCGAGTTCGGCGGCCGTGCAAAGCCGCTCGCGTGCGCCCTGCAGGTTGACCAGCAGGCTGGCGCTGCTGATCGGGCTGCGCCAGGCCAGCCGCAGCATCCGCGGTGCCACGCCCGGCCGCTGATCGACCACGCGTTGGCCGACGGCGAGCGGCTCGATGCCGGGCGACACCCCGTGCGTGACGGGATCGAATCCATCGCCTTCCGGCGCCAGTGGCGTCATCGCCTGCGGAGTACGCGGGGCGTCGGGTTGTGCCAGATCGGCGACCAGGCCGGACAGCAGGCGGGTCGCCGCATCGGCATCGAGCCCACAGGCCGCGCAGCACTCACGCAGCGACGGTTCGATGGCGAGCAGTCCGTCCGCCACCACGCGGCCGCCACCGCTGCGCGCGTCGGCGTCCAACTGCTGCATCGCCTCGCCCAGTGCCACCGCGTCGCGGTAGCGGACCGAGTCGGCGCCATCGCGCAGCCAGGTCTGCACCAGCAACTGCCGCCACGGCTCGGCAAGGAATTCGCCCACGCTCGGCAGCAACGGGCCGCGCGTGAACAGCGCGTGCAGGCGCGCGTCGGCATCGCGGCGTGCAGCGGCAAGCCGCTCGCGGCCCTGGATCGCCTGCCATACGCGTTTTTCCGCCAGTTCCGCGCGCCGCTGCAGCGGCTCGATGGCCTGGTCCATGCGCCGCAGCAACTGCTCGAACAGCTCGTTGTTGCCGTGGTATTCGTCGATGATGGCCTGCGCCACCTGGTCGGCGAGCGTGTGCAGCTCCTGCTCGGCGGGCAGCTCGCAGGGATTGGCGTCCCAGCACTCCACCAGCCGCGTCAGCACCTGCAGCGCCGGATGCCCCGGCGCCTCGTCGAACAGGTAGGCATCCTCCAGCGCGAGGCGCAGGAAGGGCAGCGTGAGCCGGGCCAGCCGGTCGAGCGCCGCCGGCCCGAGCGCATGCGACGAGGCAAGCTCGTCGAACAGCCGCCCCAGCAGCTCGATGGTGTCGTCCTGCACCTGCGCCGGCACCGCGGTGCCGTGCTGGATGCCGATGCGCTCACCGGCCTGCGACAGGCAGTCGCGCAGTACGCGCCCGATCGATGGCTGCCCGCGCACCGCCAGCAACGCGTCGGGCTCCGCCTGCAGCAGCGAGAGCAGGGCGAGCAGTTCCTCGGCGCGCATCTCGCGCGCGCCATCCGCGGGCCGCGCGCGGCGCACCCGTTCGCGCAACAGGTTGCCGCGCACCGCATCGGCGGGCGTGCGCCGGGGCGCCGCGGGCTGGCCCGCCTGCGGCCGCCAGGTCGAGGCGCGCGGCGCCAGCGCATTGCCCTGCGACCACACCGTGTCACGGCCGGTCGCGAAGCCGACGGACCCGAGCAGCATCGCCTCCTCGCTGCCCGACGCCATCGCATAGCCGGCATCGGCCAGCTCGCTGTTGAGCCATGTGTACAGATCGCCGAGGCGATCGCCGGCCTGGCGTTCGTAATGGCGCAACACCGCGGCGCGCACGCGCGGGTTGCAATCGTGCACGGTGACGGCACCCAGGTAGGCCTGCACCAGCGCGCGCGGAGCAAAGGGGTTGCCCGGGCGCGACGGGCTGCCCATGCGTGCCGCCAGCGAGTACAGCCGGCGGTCGATGGTGTCGAGGATGTCCGCGTGCCGGCGGTCCAGCACCCCGATCACCGGTTCGCCGATCAGCTGCGCCTGCAGTTCGTCGTCGCTGACCAGTGCGAAGGCATCGCCCTGCGCGGGCGCGCCATCACTGTGCGGCCAGCCCTGGCTGCCCTGCAGGAAGCGCTCCTGCCAGCGACGTTCGTAGCTGGTGGACTGGCGGGTGAGCAGCAACAGGTCGGCACGATCCTCCAGCAGCCCCGGCGGCGGCGGATCGTGCAGCGCGAGGTTGTCGCACTCACGGCGCGCGGACGCGATCGCAGCCGGCAACAGCGGTGCCAGCCGCGCGCACATGCCACGCCTGAGATCGTCGAAGACACGGGGCGGAGCCGCTGCCGTAGTGTCCATGTTGCCGTCGCGTCCCATCGACTCCGCCTGTCCACCCCCGGCGGGCGGCCGCCGCTAGCCTAAGCGATACGGTGCCGGCGCATGTCGACGCCTGCGGGGATACATCCCGCTATCGGCAACGGCGCGAAAACCTTGAATGCGACCGTGCGGCACGTGCCCCGTGGACTGTCGCGGCTGGCTGTCAGCCGGCGTTGACCGCCGCCTTCAGCGGTGCCCGTGGCGCATGGTTGAGCCGCTGCCAGAGCTGCTTCATCGCCTCGTCGAACGGTGCATCGACCGAGCGCACCACCGCGCGGCCGGCGGCGACCATGGCCGCCAGTTCCTCGGGCGATACCACCAGCTTGCGGATGCCGCGCCGGTTGACCAGCAGGAAACGCGAGGTCAGCGGGCTGATCCAGGCGATCCGGGCAGCGGTCTCGTGCCCGGCGCGGTCGATCAGGCGCACGCCCTGCCCCACCTTGAGGCGACGCATCCGCGCGGCGATCGCCGGGTCGAACTCCAGGGTGTCGGTACCGCCGACCAGGCGCAGCGGCGGCAGGCCGTCGTCCTGTTCGAACTCGTCGACCTCGTCGGCGCGCGGGGTGTGCACCTGGCGCGCGGTATCGGGCATCGCCAGCGCGGCGATGATGCGCGCCATCGCCTCGCGGGCGCTGGCGGCATCCAGGCCGCAGCTGGAATAGCACTCGCCCAGAGGCGCCTGCAGGGCGAGCAGCTGTGCCGCGACCGCGGCACCGCGCACCTGCGCGGCATCGGCGTCGACCTGCAGCATCGCGTCGCCAAGCCCGACGGCGAGGTGGTAGCGCTCGGCCTCCGCGCCTTCGCGCAGCCAGGTCTGGGTGAGGTGGTGGCGCCAGTGTTCGTCGAGGAAATGCGCGACCGCGGCGGTCATCGGCCGGTCGGCAAGCCGCGAGGCCACCAGTTCCTCGGCGGCGCGTCGCGCCAGCTGCAGCCGCTCGCGGCCGTAGATCGATTCGGCGATGCGGCGCTCGGCGATCTCGGCGCGCTTGCGCTGCTGGTCGAGCTGGTCGCGCAGTTCGCTGGCGGCGAGTTCGAAGATCGCCGCGTCGTCCTGGAATTCCGCGACCACGCGGTCGACCGCGCGCTCGGCGTGCTCCAGCGTCTCCTGGTCGCGCGCGGTCTCGCCGCTGTTGCCGTCGCAGGCTTCGGTCAGCGCGTCGAGCAGCTTGCGCGCCGGGTGCGAGCGACGGTTGAACAGCGAATCGTCGACCAGTGCGACCTTGAGGTAGGGCATCACCAGCTTGCCGTACATGGCACGGGCACGCTGCAGCAGGTCGTTGGCCTCCACCAGCGACTGGAACAGGATCCCGACCAGGTCGATCGCGTCCTCCTCGTCGGCGCTGAAGCGGACCCGCTCCGGATCCAGGCCCAGCTGCCGCACGCTGCCCAGGATCTGGCTGCGCAGGACATCGCCCAGCGGGCGCTTGTCCTCGCCGGCCAGCGCGCGCGCGTACGGCCCGGGGTCGTCGCCCTGCAGCAGCGAGGCGATATTGAACATGTCCTCGGTGGCGAGGAACTGGCCGTCGTTGGCGGAAGCCTCGGCGGCCGGATCGGATTCCGGCGCGGTATTGAAATAGCCACCCATGCGGCCGGCGAGGCTGGAGCCGCCGTGCCGGCGCCAGGCATGCAGCTGTTCGCGCACGATGTCGCGGTATCGCAGCGGCTGCCCCTCGACGTGGCCCGGCGCGCTGGCGGGCATCGCGTAACCGGGTGCGGCGTCGGCCTCGCCGCCGCCGTACGTCGGGGTGCCGGCCCGGGTGGCACCGTCGTCGAAGCCCGGCGTGCCGGTGTCGCGGGCCTCGACGGTGCCGCCGTCAGGCACCCATGCATCCGATGCCGGTGCAGCGGGCTGCCGCGGTGCCTGCACCGGCCTCGGCGCCGGCGTGTTGCCGGTGAATGCAGCTTCGGCCAGCGTGGTGTTCGCCTTGGCGTAGACATCGCCCAGGGCCTTGGGCAGGCGCTTGTCGAACTGCTGGAACACCATCCGCCGCAGGCTCGGCGTCAGGTCCTCGGCTTCGAACAGTTCCACGAAGGCGGTGACCGCGACGGCGGGGCGCAGCGGGTTCAGGCGCCGCCCCCTGAGGCCCAGCGCCCGTGCCAGGGCATCCAGGCGCTCGTCGAGCTCGGTCAGCGGATGCAGGAACTGGTGATCGAGCAGCTCGATGATCTGCTGGCCGGCCAGATGGATCTCCAGATCCCCTTCCGACATCAGCTCCAGCGCGCCTTCGCGCTCCGGCTCGCGGGGTTCGGCCTCGCGCCAGTGTGCGAACGCCTGCTCGATCGCCGCGCGGTAGCGGGTGGCAAGCTCGAGCGCGCGCGGCGCCAGTGCCATGATGGCCACCCGGTCTTCCTGCGCCGCACTGAAGTCGTGGCCGGCCAGTGCGGCGATCCGCACCTGCTCCTCGATCGTGCTCCAGAACCCCGACATCACCCCGACCAGCTCGGTCACGGCATTGTGCTGCAGCGTCTCGAGCACGCGTTCAGGCCCGCGCGCGCTTCCGGTACGCGCCGGACGCCTTGCCGCGAGGTCGTCGAGACTGTTCATTCGGGGGACAATACACGCTCGCCATCGAACGACGGCGGAATGTGCATACCATCCTGAATGGCGCGTGGAACGTCTGTGATGCCAATCCCAAATAGCGTTGAAGACGGCGCCCTCGAGCTTCTCGACCGCCGCCGGTCCACCCCCGCCCGGCAGCTCGGCGAGCCCGCGCCCGACCACCCGACGCTGTTGCGCATCCTGCGCTCCGCCGTGCGGGTACCCGACCACGGCAAGCGCGTGCCGTTCCGCTTCCTGCGCATCGAGGGCGACGCCCGCCAGGCCCTCGGCGAGGCCGTGGCCGCGATCGGCCTGCGCCTGCGCCCCGGGGCGGCGCAGGCTGCGATCGACAAGGATCGCCAGCGCTTCGCCCACGCGCCGCTGGTGCTGGCCGTGGTCGCGGTGCTCGACCCGGAGGACACCATTCCGGAGACCGAGCGCCTGATGACCGCCGGCTGCGTGTGTTTCGCGGTGCTGCAGGCCGCCCAGGCATTGGGCTACGGCGGCACCTGGCTGACCGGCTGGCCGGCGTTCGATCCCGACGTGATGGCCGTCCTCGGGCTCGGCCCCGACGAGCGCATTGCCGGCTTCATCCATCTGGGCACGCCACGCATCGAGGTGCCCGAGCGCGAGCGCCCGGACCCGGCCGCCCTGTTACGCGACTGGACCCCGGCGTGAGCGACGCCCCGCTGGCCGCCATCGGAATCCCGGACATCGCCGGCGCGCAGCCGACGCGGCCACCGGTCCATCTGGTCGACGCCAGCCTCTACGTGTTCCGCGCCTGGCACTCCATGCCCGACGAGTTCCGCGACGGTGAAGGCTGGCCGACGAATGCGGTGCACGGGTTCGCGCGCTTCCTGCTGGAACTGCTCGAGCGCGAGCGTCCACGGCATATCGCCGTGGCCTTCGACGAAGCGCTCGACAGCTGCTTCCGCAATGCGATCTATGCCGAGTACAAGGCCAACCGCCCACCGGCACCGGAGGAACTGCGCCGGCAGTTCGCACACTGCAAGGCACTCGCCCGGGCACTGGGGCTGGTGGTGCTGGCCGATGTCCGCTACGAGGCCGACGACCTGATCGGCAGCGCACTGGCGCAGGCACGCACGCACGGGCTGCGCGGGGTGGTGGTGTCGGCCGACAAGGATCTCTCCCAACTGCTGGCCGAGGGCGACGAACAATGGGATTTCGCCCGCGGCCAGCGCTGGGGCATGGCCGGGGTGCCGGCCCGCCACGGCGTGCGCGCCGACCAGATCCCCTGCTACCTGGCGCTGTCGGGTGATGCGATCGACAACATTCCCGGCGTGCCGGGCATCGGAGCCAAGACCGCGGCGGCCCTGCTGGCGCACTTCGGTGACCTGGAAACGCTGCTGGCACGGGTCGACGAAGTGCCGTTCCTGCGCCTGCGCGGGGCGCGCCAGACCGCTGCCCGGTTGCGTGAGCATGCCGCGCAGGCGCGGCTGTGCCGACAGCTGACGACGATTGCGCTGGATGCGCCGCTCGGCGCGGCGGTGGCGCCGTTCCCTCGCGGCGTGGCCGATGCCGGTCAGCTGGGCGTGCTGTGCGAACGCCTGCGCTTCGGGCCGCTCACGCGCCGGCGCCTGCAGATGGCCGCAGGGCTGGATGCGCTGCCCGGCACGCTTCCCGACGCCGCGGCCTACTGAGCCCACGCGGCCCGCACACCGGGCCGGGCTAGCATGCGCGCATGAGCAGACCCGACGACACCCGAACCGAACTCCTGTACGAAGGCGAGTGGCTGCGGCTGGTGCGCCGCGGCAAGTGGGAAGCCTGCGAGCGCACCCACAGCGCCGAGGGCCTGGCGGTCATCGTCATCGCGGTCACTCCGGCCGACGAGGTGCTGTTCGTCGAGCAGTACCGGATGGCCCTGGGCGCGCCCACCATCGAGATGCCGGCCGGACTGGTCGGTGACGACGACGCCGGCGACACCCTGGAAGCCGCAGCGACCCGTGAACTGGTCGAGGAAACCGGCTGGGAACCCGGGCGGGTGGAGATCCTGCTCACCGGGCCGACCTCGTCGGGCATGAGCAACGAACGCATCGCCTTCGCCCGCGCCCGCGACCTGCGCAGGGTCGGCGAAGGCGGCGGCGTCGGCAACGAGGACATCACTGTCCACCACGTGCCGCGCGCCGAGGCGCCCGCCTGGCTGATGCGCAAGCACCGCGAAGGCTACGAGCTCGACCTCAAGCTGTGGGCCGGGCTGTGGATGATCGAGCACAACCCGGACGGATCGCCGGCGGACTGAGCGCCGGCGTCGGTTGCGCAGCGAGGGCTCAGGCGTTGGCGAAACGGTCGGTGGCCTGCACCAGCGCGTCGACGTTCTCGGGCTCGAACGCGGAATGTCCCGATGCCGGGGTGATGACCAGTTCCGATTTCGGCCACGCGCGATGCAGATCCCACGCGTTCTGCACCGGGCACACCACGTCGTAGCGGCCGTGCACGATGACGCCGGGGATGTCGACGATGCGGTAGATGTCGCGCAGCAGCTGGTCGTCGACCTCGAAGAAGCCGCCGTTGACGAAGTAGTGGTTCTCGATGCGCGCGAACGCCAGTGCGAAGTGCGGGTCGTCGTGGCCGTGCACGAAGTCCTGGTCGACGTGCAGGAACGAGGTGGCGCCCTCCCACACGCTCCATGCACGCGCGGCCGCCAGGCGGGTGGCCTCGTCGTCGGAGGTGAGGCGGCGATGGAAGGCGGCGATCATGTCGCCGCGCTCGTTCTCCGGAATGGCGGCGACGTAATGCTCCCAGGCTTCCGGGAACAGCCGTGACGCGCCTTCCTGGTAGAACCATTCCAGCTCCCAGCGCCGCAGCATGAAGATCCCGCGCAGCACCAGCGCACTCACCCGCCGCGCATGCGCCTGGGCGTAGGCCAGCGCCAGCGTCGAACCCCAGGACCCGCCGAACACCTGCCAGCGATCGATGCCCAGGTGCTCGCGCAGCTTCTCGATGTCGGCGACCAGGTCCCAGGTGGTGTTGTCGACGAGGTCGGCATACGGCGTGGAACGGCCGGCGCCACGCTGGTCGAACAGCACGATCCGATACTTCGCCGGATCGTGGAAGCGGCGCATCTTCGGGTTGCTGCCGCCGCCCGGGCCGCCGTGCAGCAGCACCACCGGCTTGCCCTTCGGGTTGCCGCTCTGCTCGTAGTACAGCGTGTGGCGGTCGTCGACCCGGAGGGTGCCGGTATCGAACGGTTCGATCTCGGGATACAGCGTGCGCATGGGCGTGGGGCTCCTGCGAAAACGCGGCAGTCTACCAGCCGGCCCCGGCGCCCTCCGGCCCCGGTGCCGCGGCCGCAAGGCGCCCGGACCCGACGCGGTCGCGTCCCTCGAGGTCGCAGGCGGTGCCGACATCCGCGAATCCCGCGGCGCGCAGCAGCTCGCGCACGGCCGGGCCCTGGTCGTGGCCGTGCTCGAGCAGCAGCCAGCCACCGGGCTCGAGGTGCGCCGGTGCCGCGGCAACGATGCGGCGGATGTCATCGAGCCCGTCGACGCCCGAGGCCAGCGCGGTGGCCGGCTCGAAACGCAGGTCGCCCTCGGACAGGTGCGGGTCGTCGCTGCGGATATAGGGCGGATTGCTGGCGATCAGGTCGAAGCGACGGCCGGCCAGTGGGGCCAGCCAGTCACCGTGGACGAACTCGACGTTGCGGACACCGGCGCTGCCGGCGTTGGCGGCCGCCACCGCCAGCGCCGCTGCGCTGCGGTCGGTGGCCACGACCCGCGCCTGCGGCCGCTCGCGGGCGATGGCCAGCGCGATCGCCCCGCTGCCGGTGCCCAGATCCGCCACCGTCGATGGCACCCCCATGGGCAGGCGCTCCAGGGCGAGTTCCACCAGGCGCTCGGTGTCCTCGCGCGGGATCAGGGTGTCCGGGGTCACGCCAAGGTCCAGCGTCCAGAAGCCGCGCCTGCCGGTGAGATAGGCGACCGGCTCGCCGGCTTCGCGGCGTTCCAGCAGCGCATCGAACTCGCGCTGGCGCGCTGCATCCAGACGATCGTCGGCATGCGCGTACAGCCAGCTGCGCGGGCGCTGCAGGACATGCAGCAACAGCCACTCCGCATCCACTGCGCCGATGCGCGCTCCGGCCGCGCGCAGCACGGTATCGAGCCGCGGCGCGGGGTCATGGGGGGTTGCAGGCATGGTCATGCGGTCATCGTACGGCGTGGGGCCGACGGCCGGCCCGGACGTCGACGATCGCGCAACGGTGCCGGGGCGGCCACACGCCAGATCGAGGGGTGGACCTTCGCCGGCCTTGCGGGGCGGTGGCGGTGGCGGTGGCGGCAAAAAGAAGGCGACCCGGAGGTCGCCCTTGAATACCGTGACACGCGTGGGAGGGAGTACGGGACACGGAAGCGGCGGACGCCAAGGGCTGCCAACCGGGCCGCAAGCGGCACGGCACCGATATTGGTGCAACGCAGCACGAGGGTCAAGGCATCCGGAGGCGTATCGGGCGATAGGTACCGGCTATTGTATCGATGGCTTCTATCGATTTTACATATTGATAGCTCATCCCTATCCTTTGCGCGTTGCCCGGGACACCGGGCCGTTCTTCCACCCCGCCAACGAGGACTTCAATGTCTCTGATCAATACCCAGGTCCAGCCCTTCAAGACCACCGCCTACCGCAATGGCGAGTTCTTCGAAGTCACCGACGCCGCCCTCAAGGGCAAGTGGTCGGTGCTGATCTTCATGCCGGCCGCATTCACCTTCAACTGCCCGACCGAGGTCGAGGACGCCGCCGAGCATTACGCCGAGTTCCAGAAGGCCAACGCCGAGGTCTACATCGTCACCACCGACACGCATTTCTCGCACAAGGTGTGGCACGAGACTTCCGCCGCCGTCGGCAAGGCGCAGTTCCCGCTGGTCGGTGACCCGACCCACCAGCTGACCCGCGCGTTCGGCGTGCACATCGAGGAAGAAGGCCTGGCCCTGCGCGGCACCTTCATCATCAACCCCGAAGGCGTGATCAAGACCGTCGAGATCCACGACAACGCGATCGCCCGCGACGTCACCGAGACCCTGCGCAAGCTCAAGGCCGCCCAGTACGTCGCTGCCAACCCGAACGAGGTCTGCCCGGCCAAGTGGAAGGAAGGCGAGAAGACCCTGAAGCCGTCGCTGGACCTGGTCGGCAAGATCTGATTTTCCGGATCTGACCACGCCACTGCGCCGGCCTTCGGGCCGGCCGTGGCCGGCGTCCATCCCGCCATCCGCGGGATGGGCGTGCACCGGAGCCGGTGGCAAGCCAGCCGCCGCCCGCCGCGTCGCCGGCTCCGGTGCACGCCTCTCCCCCCATCACGTCCGCTGACGCACCGCGCCGTCGCGGCCCGTTATCGACTTTCCGAGGACCCGCCATGCTCGAACAGGATCTCAAGACCCAGCTCGCCGCCTACCTGGAGCGCGTGGTGCGCCCGATCCACATCGTCGCCTCGCTCGACGATGGCGCGAAGTCGGCCGAGATGCGCGAACTGCTGGAGGAGATCGCCACCCTCAGCCCGAAGATCGAGCTGTCGCTCGATGGCGACGACGCGCGCCGGCCGTCGTTCGCGCTGGGCACGCCGGGCCATGCGATCTCGCTGCGCTTCGCCGGCCTGCCGATGGGCCATGAGTTCACCTCGCTGGTGCTGGCGCTGCTGCAGGTCGGCGGGCATCCGTCGAAGGCCGCCGCCGAAACCCTGGAGCAGGTGGCCGCGCTGGAAGGCGAGTTCGACTTCGAGACCTACTATTCGCTGTCGTGCCAGAACTGCCCCGACGTGGTGCAGGCGCTGAACCTGGCCGCGGTACTCAACCCCAACATCCGCCACGTCGCCATCGACGGCGCGCTGTTCCAGGACGAGGTGGAAGCGCGCGAGGTGATGTCGGTCCCCACCGTGTACCTCAACGGCAAGGTGTTCGACCAGGGGCGGATGACGCTCGAGCAGATCGTCGCCAAGCTCGACACCAATGCTGCTGCGCGCGAGGCGGAGAAGATCGCCGCCAAGGCGCCGTTCGAGGTGCTGGTGGTCGGTGGTGGCCCGGCCGGCGCCGCCGCCGCGGTGTATGCCGCGCGCAAGGGCATCCGCACCGGTGTCGCATCGGAGCGCTTCGGCGGCCAGGTGCTGGACACCATGTCGATCGAGAACTTCATCTCGGTCCCGCACACCGAGGGACCGCGCATGGCGGCGCAGCTCGAGCAGCACGTGCGCGAGTACGACGTCGACGTGATGGACCTCCAGCGTGCGGCGCAACTGGTGCCCGCCGGCGCCGACGGACTGGTCGAGGTGAAACTCGAGAACGGTGCGTCGCTGAAGTCGAAGGCGGTGATCCTCGCCACCGGCGCGCGCTGGCGGCAGATGAACGTGCCGGGCGAGAACGAGTACCGCAACAGGGGCGTGGCCTATTGCCCGCACTGCGACGGCCCGCTGTTCAAGGGCAAGCACGTGGCGGTGATCGGCGGCGGCAACTCCGGCGTCGAGGCCGCGATCGACCTCGCCGGCATCGTCGCCCATGTGACCCTGATCGAGTTCGACGCCAGCCTGCGCGCCGACCAGGTGCTGCAGCGCAAGCTCCGCAGCCTGCCCAACGTGACCATCCTCACCAGCGCGCAGACCACCGAGGTGCTGGGCGATGGCGCGAAGGTGACCGGGCTGGTCTACCGCGACCGTGTCGGCGGCGACAGCCACCGCGTGGTGCTGGACGGCGTGTTCGTGCAGATCGGCCTGCTGCCCAACACCGAGTGGCTGAAGGGCACGCTGGAGCTGTCGCCGCGCGGCGAGATCATGGTCGACGAGCGCGGCCAGACCAGCCTGCCGGGCGTGTTCGCCGCCGGCGACTGCACCACGGTGCCGTACAAGCAGATCGTGATCGCGATGGGGGAAGGTTCGAAGGCCGCGCTGGCCGCGTTCGACCACCTCATCCGCACCAGCGCACCGGCCGCCGCCGGTGCGGTCGCCGAAGCGGTGTAGGACCCCCGCGTGGTCCCGGATGGCGGGTCGCGCGCACGCACTGGAGCATCGCCATGAACCTGCGTGACCTGCGTTACCTCGTCGCCCTCGCCGACCATCGCCACTTCGGGCGGGCGGCGGCGGCCTGTTTCGTCAGCCAGCCGACGCTGTCGACGCAGATCCGCAAGCTCGAGGAGGAACTCGGCGTGGCGCTGGTGGAACGCGCGCCGCGCAAGGTGATGCTGACTCCCGCCGGCCGCGACGCGGCCGAGCGCGCGCGCCGCATCGTCGACGAGATCGAGCAGATGAAGGAGGCCGCACGCCGCGGCCAGGATCCGCAGGCCGGCACCGTGCGGCTGGGCATCTTCCCGACCCTGGGGCCGTACCTGCTGCCGCATGTGATTCCGCGGATCCGCGCGCGCTTCCCGCAGCTGGAACTGCTCCTGTTCGAGGAGAAGAGCGACGTGCTGCTGTCACGGCTGCGCGATGGCCGCCTGGATGCCGCGGTGCTCGCGCTGCCGGTCGACGACGACCAGTTGCATACCGAGGCCCTGTTTTCCGAGCCGTTCGTGCTGGCCGTCCCCGACCGCCACCCGCTGGCGGGGCGCGAGCGGCTGCAGCTCGACGAGCTGGCCGACCAGCGCCTGCTGCTGCTCGAGGACGGCCACTGCCTGCGTGAACAGGCGCTCGACGTCTGCCAGCTCTCGGGCGCGCATGAACGCAGCGAATTCCGCGCCACCAGCCTGGAGACGCTGCGGCAGATGGTCGCCGCCAACGTCGGCATCACCCTGCTGCCGATGCTGGCGGTGCAGCCGCCGGTCGCGCGGTCGGAGAACATCCAGCTGGTGCATTTCGCCGCGCCCGCCCCCGACCGCGACATCGCGATGACATGGCGGCGCAGTTCGGCGATGGGCGCGTTCCTGCGCCAGCTGGCCAGGGAATTCCGCGCCCTGCCCGACCAGCTGCTGGTGGCACCCGGCGCCGCCGCTGCCCCGCCCGGTGCCGACCGTCCGGCGGCCGCCGGGCCGGCCACCGCCGGGGTGGCTTGAACCGGCCTGCCGAACGGGCTAGCTTGGACACCGTACGGGCGGCGCTGACGCGTCGCCCGTTTCCTTTGCTCCGGTTCCGGCCCCCGCGTGCCGACCGCATGAGCAACCAGACAACTTCACCGAGGAACCTGTCATGTCCACTCCCAACAGCGGCCTGCCGCCGTCTCTGCTGGTGTCCGAAATCGATGCCGCCCGTCTCGATGCGCTGATCGAGAACCCCACCTGGCGGGGCCACCCGGCGGCGGTGGCGCTGCAGGAAGAACTGCTGCGCGCGCAGGTGCTGCCGGTGGCACAGATGCCGTCCGACGTGGTGCGCATGCATTCGCGGGTGGAGTGCGTCGATGCCGATGGCACCCGCCGCACCCTGACCCTGGTCTACCCGCACGAGGCCGACAGCGCCAGCGGCCGGGTGTCGGTGCTGGCGCCGGTCGGCAGCGCGCTGCTGGGCCTGTCGGTGGGCCAGAGCATCGAATGGCCACGCCCGGACGGCGGAACCCTCAGCCTGGAAGTGGCCTCGGTCGAGCCGCAGCCCGCCGCCTGAGCGGACGGCGCGCGCAGCGGGCCGGGCTCCGGCCTCACACCACCGGCGTCGCCGCGCAGCGCACGCCGGTGCCGCCCAGGCCGCAGTAGCCGCCCGGGTTCTTCGCCAGGTACTGCTGGTGCTCGTCCTCGGCGTAGAAGAACTCCGGCGCCGGATGCACGATTTCCGTGGTGATGTCACCCAGCCCCGCGGCATGCAGCCCGGCCTGGAAGCTGTCGCGGCTGCGCTGCGCCGCCTGCGCCTGTTCCGACGTCGTGCAATGGATCACCGAGCGGTACTGGGTGCCGAGATCGTTGCCCTGGCGCATGCCCTGGGTCGGGTCGTGGCTTTCCCAGAAGGCCGCCAGCAGGCGGTCGAAGCCGATCACTGCCGGGTCGTAGACCACCAGCACCACCTCGGCATGCCCGGTCTGCCCGCTGCACACTTCGCGGTAGGTGGGATTGGGCGTATGCCCGCCGGCATAGCCGACCGCGGTGGTTTCCACCCCCGGCAGCGACCAGAACACCCGCTCGGCACCCCAGAAGCAGCCCATGCCGAACTGCACCTGCGACAGGCCCTCGAAGGCGTCGCGCAGCGGACGGCCATGCACATGGTGGCGGTTGTGCAGCGGCAGCGGGTCCGCGCGGCCGGGCAGCGCGTCCTGCGGATGCGGCATCCGCTGTTTCCAGGCACCAATCCCGAACATCGGCTCGCTCCACGCACGCGGCCCGTCGCCGCACCTGATTGAGTGGGGCGCGCGCAGGCCGGCTTCAACCCCGACCCGCCTCGGGTCGGCGCTGGCGCAACCCGGCCAGGAAGATGCCGGCCAGCGTCAACGCCAGGCCCATCCATTCGCGCGGCGAGGTGCTGCGGTCGAGCACTGCGAGGTCGAGCAGGAACGCGCATACCTGCTGCGCCAGCAGCAGCAGGCCGACCACCGCCACCGGCAGCTGCTGCATCGCCCGCGAGATCAGGACCCAGCTCAGGCAGTGGCCCACCCCGGCCAGCAACAGCAACCAGCCGAGCGTTGCGAGGTCCGGGATCACGAAGGACACGCCTTCGGCGACGCCGGCCATGCCCAGCAGCACCGCGCACAGCGCCGAGACCACCGCCAGCACCTGGGCGATGGGCGCGCGCCGCTCCGGCGCCAGTGCGCTGCCGGCACGCTGCACATGGCGCAGGCCGATGTTGTACACGGCGTAGCACAGCCCGGTGGCAAGCCCCAGCCACACGCCCCAGCGGTAATCGGCCGGCAGATCCACCCGGTCGCCACCCAGCAGCAGCCACAGGCCGAAGAACGCCAGCGCGATGCCGGCCAGGAAGCGGGCGCCGATGCGCTCGCCGAACAGCAGCACGCCGGCCAGCGCCATGAAGAACACCTGTGCATTGGCCAGCAGCGTGGCCAGGCCCGGCCCGACCAGCAGGATGCTGCGATGCCACAGCCACAGGTCGGCGGCGAACGCAGCGGCCGGCAGCAGTGCCAGCACCCACACCGCGCGCGGCAGCGGACGCCAGTCGCCGCGCGCCGCCACCAGCGCACCCAGCATCGCCGCGGCAAACAGCATCCGGTAGAACGCCGAGACCGTCGGCGCGGTGTCGGCCAGCCGCACCATCAGGCCGTTGCTGCCGATCAGCACCGCGCCGGTGAGCATCCATGCCACTGCGGTACTGCGGGTGGGCGAATCCTGCACGTCTGTGGGCATCAAGTGGCGCCGCAGCGTAGCAGCGGACGGGCACACCGGTCAGGTGAACACGGCGGGTGCCACGTGCACGCAGTTACGGCCAAGCCGCTTGGCGGCGTAGAGCGCCTTGTCGGCGCGGTCCACGGTGTCCTGGGGGGAGCGCTCGCCCTCGCGCCGGGTGGCCAGCCCGACGCTCACGGTGAGCCGCAGCTGCTTGTCTTCCCAGCGCACGTCCAGCTGTTCGACCGCGCTGCGCATGCGCTCGCCGGTGTCGCGCGCGGGCGCGGCGGCAAGGCCGGGGAGGATGGCGATGAACTCCTCGCCGCCGTAGCGCCCGAACAGCGCGCCCTCGCCCACCGCCTTGCGCAGGGCCGCGGCCACCGTGCGCAGGCAATGGTCACCGGCGACATGCCCGTGCTGGTCGTTGATCGACTTGAAGTGGTCGAGGTCGACCAGGATCACTGACAGCGGCTGCCCGCCGCGCTCGGCCTCGTTGAAGCTGCGCAGGAGCCACTGGTCGACCGAGCGGCGGTTGAGCGAACCGGTCAGGGCGTCCATTTCCGCGGAGCGGCGCAGGTTGGCGGTCACCACCGCCTGTTCCACGTGCAGTTGCGCCAGCCGGGTGAATTCCATCGCCAGCGCCATCTCCTCGGCGCTGAATCCCTCGCTGCCATCGCGCTGCAGCAGCACCGCGCCCCAGCCGGGCGCGCGCACCTGCAGCGGCAGCAGGGCTTCGGTGCGTGCGCCGCGCTCATCACCCAGGAGTTCCTGCCGCGGCAGCCCGGCGGTGGCGGCGCGTCGCAGCGGCAGCGCGCGGCGCTCGAGATCGGCGACTGCCTGGTCGCGGCCTGCGGCGGGATGCGCAACCAGCATCTCCGCACCGTGGAAGCCCTGCGCCACCGCCACCGCCGAGCGCACCGGCAGCAGCGGCAGCAGGTGGTCGAACAGCAGCCGGAACGCGGTCCATTCGATGTCCCCGGGCCCGAGCGTGCGTAGCCCGGCCTGCAGCGCATGCGCGAACGCACCACGCGCGGCCTCGCGCGCCATCCGCCGCTCGCTGTCGAGCCGTGCCAGGCGGTCACGGTCGCGCTGGTCGCGGAAGTCGGCGATGCGCGATACCAGGCCGACCGCGAACAGGGTCAGGGTGGTGACCATGCCGGCCTGGAAGGCGAAGCGCGCCAGCAGCGGATTGCGGACGTTCCAGCCCGGCGAGAATTCATAGGCCAGCAGCGCCACGTAGGTGAGCACATGCAGCGCCAGCAGCGGCCAGGCCATCGCCAGCCGCCGGCGTACCGCCACCGTCATCCACGCCACGCCGGCGATGCCCGTCGCCACCCACAGTGCGAGGGTCACGGCGCCCAGCGGCTGGTTCAGCGCCGGCACGTCGACCAGGCACAGGCCGACCAGCACCAGCGCCGTCCAGCGGAAGGCCGAAAGCGCCTGGCGTGCCCGCGCATGCAGCGTGGCGCCGGCATAGACCTCGAGCAGCCGGGTCCAGGCCAGCAGGAACACCAGGATCAGGGCGTGCACGCCCTGGATCCCCCAGGCACCGAGGAACGACAGCCCGGCGAACTGGTACAGGTGGCCGTTGAGGGCGGCCAGCAACAGCAGAGTGGACAGCGCGCAGGCGAAATAGCCGAGGAATGCGCGGTCGCGGGCGGCGGCATACAGCGACAGCGCCAGCAGGGCCAGCACCAGCAGTACCGCATAGACCGCGGCCGACATCGCCGAGGCGCGCTGCTCGAGCATCACCGCATGGTCTTCGCGCACCAGCAGCGGCAACACGCCGACACGGCCGTCGGCGAACACGTCGAGATCCAGCTCCAGCACCGGCCCCGCCGGCTCGGGTGGCACCGAGCGGAACCCGCCGGGGAACGCCTGCGCCACCCGCGGGCGGAAGAAATCATGCGGCGGCCCGGCCCAGTCGGCGCCGGTGAACTGCAGCCGGTCCACCGGCACGCGCGGCACCCAGACCACCCAGCGGGCATCGCCTTCCATCCTCGGAGGCAGCTCCCAGCGCAGTTGCGCGCGGGTGCCGCCATCGGCGCCGGCCGGCAGCGCCAGATAACCCGAGGACGCACGTGCGCCCTCGACACGCACCACCCCGGCGGGTCGCAGCCCGTCCGACGGGTCTCCACCCAGCCCCACCAGCGCCGATGCCAGCAACAGCAGCAGCGCCGCGAAGCCGAGCGTGGCGACCAGTTCCGGCGACGGCGCCCACCTGCGGGCAGGACTCACCGCACCGTCCCCGACGGCGTGGATCCCTGCACGGTGCCGCCCCCTGCGGTCGCCATGTTCACTTCCCGGATGTGAGTGCCCGATCGGGCTGGACGGCGGATGGTAGGGACAGGAATGTTATGGCCGTCACAAATGCCCGCGCGCCTGGTCCCCACCAGGACGGTTATCGGCAGCACCACTGCCTGCTTTAGCGCCCGGTCGCGCCGCCGGCGTTCCGGGCCCGGGCCAGCCGGGGCCACGGGCCGCGCGCGGCGCGCTCGCCTACACTGTGCGATCCGCGACGGCCGCCCTGCGCCCCGCCCCGCATCCCCGTATCCGCCGATCCCAGATGACCGCTGACGCCTCCCCCGATACCGCCACCCCGACCGATGCCCCCCTGCGTCGCGACTTCATCCGCCAGATCGTGCGTGACGACCTCGCCAGCGGCAGGCACGACGCCATCCGCACCCGCTTCCCGCCGGAGCCCAACGGCTACCTGCATATCGGCCACGCCAAGGCGATCTGCCTGGACTTCGGCATCGCCCAGGAGTTCGGCGGCCGCTGCAACCTGCGCTTCGACGACACCAATCCCGCGAAGGAGGACCCGGAGTTCGTCGCCGCGATCCAGGATGACGTGCGCTGGCTGGGCTACGAGTGGGCCAGCCTGCGCCATGCCTCGGACTACTTCGAGGTCTTCTACCTGGCGGCCGAGAAACTCGTCCAGGACGGCAGGGCGTTCGTCTGCGACCTCTCCGCCGAGCAGGTGCGCGAGTACCGCGGCACGCTCACCGAGCCCGGCCGCCACTCGCCGTTCCGCGACCGCAGCGTCGAGGAGAACCTCGACCTGTTCCGGCGCATGCGCGCCGGCGAGTTCCCGGATGGGGCGCGCACCCTGCGCGCGAAGATCGACATGGCCAGCGGCAACATCAACCTGCGCGACCCGGCGCTGTACCGGATCAAGCACGTGCCGCACCAGAACACCGGCGATGCCTGGCCGATCTACCCGATGTACGACTTCGCCCACGCGCTGGGCGACGCGATCGAGGGCATCACCCACTCGCTGTGCACGCTGGAATTCGAGGACCACCGCCCGCTGTACGACTGGTGCGTGGACAACGTCGACCTTGCCGGCAACCCGCAACTGCTGGCACCGCTGGCGGCGAAGGGGCTGCCGATCGAAGCCGGCAAGCCGCGCCAGATCGAGTTCTCGCGGCTCAACATCAACTACACGGTGATGAGCAAGCGCAAGCTCACCCAGCTGGTCGCCGATGGCCTGGTCGACGGCTGGGACGACCCGCGCATGTACACCCTGCAGGGCCTGCGGCGGCGCGGCTATACGCCGGCATCGCTGCGTCTGCTGGTAGAGCGCGTGGGCATCAGCAAGCAGAACTCGGTGATCGACTTCTCGGTGCTGGAAGGCGCGCTGCGCGAGGATCTCGACGCCCACGCGCCGCGGCGCATGGCGGTGCTCGACCCGCTGAAGCTGGTGCTGACCAACCTGCCCGTGGAGCACGAGGAAGCGCTGGCATTCCCCAACCACCCCAAGGACGAATCGCTCGGCGTGCGCCAGGTGCCGTTCGCAAGCGAGCTGTGGATCGAGCGCGAGGACTTCGCCGAGGTGCCGCCGAAGGGCTGGAAGCGGCTGGTGCCCGGGGGCGAGGTGCGCCTGCGCGGCGCCGGCATCGTGCGCGTCGACGAGGTGGTCAAGGACGACGCCGGCCATGTGGTCGAACTGCGCGGCGCGCTGGATCCGGAATCGCGGCCCGGCATGGAAGGCGCCAACCGCAAGGTCAAGGGCACCATCCACTGGGTCAGCGCGCGCCATGCGGTGGCCGCCGAGGTGCGCCTCTACGATCGCCTGTTCGTGGTCGAGAACCCCGATGACGAGAGCGGCGGGAAGACCTACCGCGACCACATCAACCCCGATTCCAGGCGCTCGGTGCAGGGCTGGGTGGAACCCGCCGCCGCGGATGCAGCGCCCGAGCAGCCGTTCCAGTTCGAGCGGCTGGGTTATTTCGTCGCCGACCGCCGTGACCATCGTCCGGGCGCGCCGGTGTTCAACCGCAGCGTGACCCTGCGCGACACCTGGGCGGCGAAGGCGTGAGGAGAACCGACATGAGTGTCCGCCCGATCCGCCTGTTCGCGCTGCTGCTGGCGCTGTCGCTGGCCGCATGCGCCGCCCCGAGCGCCTCCGTGCCGGATGCCGGCCAGCCACCTGCCGCGCCGGCACCCGCACCCGCGCCCGATCACGGCACCGCGGCCGGTCACGGCCAGGTGCCCACCCTCGACACCAGCTGCAGGGTCGACAGCGACTGCACGGTCAAGGATGTCGGCAACTGCTGCGGCACCTTCCCGGCCTGCGTCAACGTCGACAGCCCGGCCGACCCCCAGGCGGTGATGGCCGAGTGCCAGCGCAGCGGCATGGCCTCGGTATGCGGCTTCCGCGAGATCCAGGCCTGCGCCTGCGTCGCCAGCCGCTGCGAGGCGGTCGACACCGCCGCTCCGGTGGCACGCTGATGCTCTACGCCCAGGTCCACCTCACCCTGCCGGCATGGGTGCACGAGGCCGTCGATACCGGCCGCGCCTACCCCGATGACGACGCCAAGATCGCGCTCGCCATCGACCTCGCGCGCCGCAACGTCGATGCCGCCAGCGGCGGCCCGTTCGGCGCGGCGGTGTTCGGCCCCGGGGACCGCATCGTCTCGGTGGGCGTCAACCGGGTGATGCCGACGAACTGCTCGGTCGCGCATGCGGAAACGATGGCCTTCATGCTCGCCCAGCAGCGCCTGCAGACCCCGCGGCTCAACGCGACGGGCGCGCCGTACACGCTGGCGACTTCCGCCCAACCCTGCTGCCAGTGCTTCGGCGCGGCGGTGTGGGCCGGCATCGACCGGCTGCTGATCGGTGCGCGCGCCGAAGATGTCGAGGCCCTGACGGAGTTCGACGAGGGCCCGCTGCCGGCCGACTGGCCGGAGGAACTGCAGCGGCGCGGCATCGAGGTGGTGCGCGACCTGCGCCGCAACGACGCCCGCGCGGTGCTCGCGGCCTATTCGGCCACTGGCGGAGCACGCTACTGATGGCCGACCTCACCACCCCGGCACTGCTGTGCTATTGCCGCGCCGGCTTCGAGGCCGATCTCGCCGCCGAACTGACCGAGCGCGCCGCGCTGGCCGGGATCGGCGGCTGGGCGCGCGCCGGTCGCGACGAGGGCTACGTGCTGTTCCACGCCGCCGAGGTAGGCGTGCCGCTGGTGCAGGCACTGCCGTTCCGCGAGCTGGTCTTCGCACGCCAGAAGGCCGTGCTGCTGGCCGAGCTGACCGGCCTCGACCCGAAGGACCGCCTCACCCCCGTGCTCGACACCCTGCAGGGCGCCGGGCGTTACGGCGAACTGTGGGTCGAGCATCCCGACTCCGATGCCGGCAAGCCGCTTTCGGCGCTGGCGCGCGCGTTCGGCAACGCGTTGCGGCCCGCACTGCGCAAGCGCGGCTTCCTGACCAACGAAGCCGATCCCACGCGCTCGCGCCTGCATGTGTGCCTGCTGGGCGGCGACCACCTGATGCTGGCGCGCAGCCAGCCAGGCGACAGCGCCGTGTGGCCGCAGGGCATCCCGCGCCTGCGCCTGCTCGGCGAAGCGCCATCGCGCTCGGCGCTGAAGCTGGAAGAGGCACTGATGGTGCTGCTGACGCCGCGCGAGCGCGAAACGCTGATCAAGCCGGGCATGCGCGCCACCGACCTCGGCGCCGCGCCGGGCGGCTGGACCTGGGTGCTGACCCGCGAACACATGCGCGTCACCGCGATCGACAACGGCCCGCTGCAGGCCGCGCTGCACGACACCGGCCTGGTCGACCACCAGCGCGCCGACGCCTTCCGCTGGCAGCCCGACACGCCGCAGGACTGGATGGTCTGCGACATGGTGGAGCAGCCGCGGCGGGTGGCCGAACGCATGGCGACCTGGTTCCGCGAAGGCTGGTGCCGGCACGCGGTGTTCAACCTCAAGCTGCCGATGAAGAAGCGCTGGAACGAGACCCGGCTGAGCCTCGACCTCTTCACCGACCAGGCCCAGGTGCCGCTGACCCTGCGCGCACGCCAGCTCTACCACGACCGCGAGGAGATCACGGTCTTCGCCAGCGCGGGGGCGGGCGGCTGATCCGGCACCTGACGGCAATCGCCCGGGGATCGGGACAGACCTGACGGCAAGTGTCGTTTGCAGGTGCAGGCGGCGGCTTCGGATGGCACCGCCGAAACGCGACCACCGGCACGTGCGGTCTCGGCCACTGCAACCGGGTACTGGCATGCTGGCGTCCTCGCTGGAGGACCTCCGAATGCAACCGCTTGAACTCAACGACCCCGCGGCGTTCGGCCGCGAATTCCTGCGCCAGACGCAGCTGCAGGGCTTCGGCTCGCTGACCAAGCGCGACCTCGAACTGCTGATGTTCGTGCTGCTGGAGCGCGATGGCGCGATCGACCGCGCGGCATCCAACCACGCCGCCGCGGCGCAGCTGCGCGTCACCCCGGCACGGCTGAAGGCCCTGCGCCGCGACGGCTATGCGCGCTGGCGGCAGCTCGCCGAGGAGGCGCCGGCCGACGCGCTGCCGCGCATCCTCACCACGGTGCTCAGCGCCGAGAACCTGCGCGCCGGTGCCCGCCATGTCAGCGAACGTGCGCGCCGCGACGGATTCCTCGCCGTACGCGTCGAGCATCCGGACGATCTCGCGCGTTTCGAGCAGGCGATCCTCGACGTCGGTGCGCTACCGGTCTACGAACGCAACCGCGAGGTGGTGGCGGTGCGTTTCGACACCCTGCTGCGGCTGGCCGAACAGCACGGCCACCTGCAGCCCGACCCGCAGGCGGTGGCCCGCGAACTGCAGAAGCTGGCGCCGGCCGCGGACGAAGTGGCCGACCTGCTGCGCAAGGACATCGACCAGCTGCGCTGGGACGATGTGCGCAATGCCCTCAATGCACTCGGCGCCCGCGCGGTCGCGGGCACGCTGGAGGGCGGCGTGCACCGGCTGCTGGCGCTGGCGTTTCCCTTCCTCGGGCGCTGAGCCCCGCGCGCCGCGGTGCCGGTCCAGTGGCAGTCGCGGCCGCTCCCACATCCGCCGGCCAGCACAGCCGGCCGCGTTGCAAGGCATCGCCCGGGTGCTCCGGTGTGGCGACAACAGGCTGCGTTGGGCGGGCCCGGCCTGGAGCCGCACGTATGATCCGGGCTCCGGTCATGACGCGGCGCCATGGAACGTTTCCTGCTCATCCTCGACTTCATCGGCACCTTCGCCTTCGCGATCAGCGGCGCGACCATCGGCGTGCGCCACCGGCTGGACCTGTTCGGCGTGCTGGTGCTGGCGTTCGCCACCGCCACCTTCGGCGGCATCCTGCGCGACATCCTGATCGGCGCGACGCCCGCGGCGCTGGCGCACTGGATCTACCTGGCACTTGCGTGCAGCGCGGGGCTGATGACCTTCTACCGCCACGGGCTGGTGGAACGCCTGCGCAACCCGGTGCAGCTGTTCGATGCGGCAGGGCTGGCGCTGTTCGCGGTGGTCGGCGCCAGCAAGGCGCTGGCATTCGGGCTGTCGCCGTTCGCGGCGGTGCTGCTGGGCATGCTCAGCGGCATCGGCGGCGGCATCGTGCGCGACGTGCTGGTCGCGCGCGTGCCGGTGGTGCTGCAGTCCGACCTGTACGCGGTCGCGGCGCTCGCGGCCGCCGCGGTGGTGGTGGTCGGGCACCGGCTCGACCTGTCGGAGGAGTGGACGCTGCCGGCCGGCATCCTGCTGTGTTTCGGCCTGCGCTACATGGCGATCCGCCACGGCTGGCGGCTGCCGGAAGCGCGTCCGCACGACCCCGGCTGACGTCGCGGGGCCACCGTGGCTACGTGCCGCTGGCGTGCCGCCACAGCGTGCGCGCCAGCGGCGGAATGCGCCCGGCCAGGCCGAGCGCGTGTCCGCGCAGCAGCGTCGGCAGCAGGGCATCGTTGGAGTACGCGCGGTTGATGCCATCGAAGCTCCACGCCGCCAGCGTGTCCTCGCTGCGCCGCCGCCGTGCCCAGCGCTGCAGCCGGTGCGGGGAGGCCCAGTCGACGCCGCGCGCACGTGCGGCAGCCACGGCATCGGCCAATGCGGCGACGTCACGCAGGCCGAGGTTCACCCCCTGCCCCGCCAGCGGGTGCACGACATGCGCGGCATCGCCCACCAGCAGGATGCGACCGGCAAGCAGCGTATCGGCCAGCTGCCGCCGCAGCGGGAATGCCGCGCGCGCCGTCAGCGGGCGTGCGGCGCCCAGGCGCGCATCGAAGGCCCGGGTGAGCGCTTCGCCGAACTGCGCGTCATCGAGCGCCAGCACGTGCTGCGCCTCGTCCTCGGGCAGGCTCCATACGATCGAACTGCTGCCGTCGCCACAGGGCAGGAAGGCCAGTGGGCCACCGGGCAGGAAGCGCTGCCATGCGGTGTCCTCGTGGGACAGCTCCGTCGCCACGTAGCCGACCACGCCGCGCTGCCGGTAGTCGTGGCGGGTGATGCCGATGCCGGCGAGCCGGCGCAGTGCCGAGGCCGCGCCATCGGCGGCGATCGCGATGCGCGCGGCCACGCGGCCGCCGTCGGCGAGGCGCAGCTGCACCGAGCCGTCGTCATGGTCGAAGGCCTCGACGTCCGCCGGACAGCGCACCTCGACGCCCGCGCCCGGCAACGCCGCCCAAAGGCGGTCGATCAGCAGGCCGTTCTCGATGATCCAGCCCAGAGATTCGCGCCCGTAACGGTCGGCATCGAAGCAGAGCTTGTCGCCTGCCGCGGCGTCCCACACCCGCATCCGCCGGTACGGGTGCGCGCGAGCAACGCGCACGGCGTCCCAGACGCCCAGCCGTTCGAACAGCGCGGCGTTGTCGGGGGCGAATGCGAACACGCGCAGGTCGGGGCGATCGCGTTGCCAGGCGGTGGGCGCACGCGCCTCGAGCAGCACCGTATCCAGCCCGGCGCGCGCCAGCGCCAGTGCGCAGGCGGCGCCGACCACCCCACCGCCCACCACGGCCACGTCGTGGCGATGCCGGCGGCTCATGGCGCGCTCCTGCGACACAGCGCCGGGACCTCGCCACGGTAGCCCATCGCCCCACCGGCAAGCCGCGCCTGCAGGCCGCTGTCGGCGTCGAGCGCCAGCAGGCCGAGGCTGCGCAGCGGCCGCATCAGCGCCGAGGGGTTCGAGGTCAGCCGTGCCAGGCCGTCGGAGAACGCCAGCGTGCGTTCGCGATCCTTGTGCCGCCGTTGCGCCCAGGTCTGCAGCACCCGCGGGGCGCCGGCATCGCCGGGATGCGCGGCAATCGCCTCGGCCAGCACCAGCGCATCGCGCAGGCCGAGGTTGAACCCCTGGGCGCCGATCGGATGCAGGGTCTGCGCGGCATTGCCGACCAGCGCCGCACGCGGCGCGGTCGTCGCGTCGGCGACCACGCGCTGCAACGGATAGGCACTGCGCGGGCCGACCTCGAGCAGCCGCCCGGCACGCCAGCCGAGCACATCCTGCACGCGCGCGAGAAACGCGGCGTCGTCAAGGCCGAGTACCGCCTCCGCATCCCCGGTGGGCACGCCATGGACGAGGCCGTAATGGCCGTCGCCACGCGGCAGCAGTGCGGTCGGGCCATGGTCGGTGAGCCGCTCCCAGGCGATCCCGTGCGGCGCGCGTGCGCCACGCACGCGTGCCACCAGCAGGGTCTGGCCGTAGTCGTGTCGCGTGGTACCGATGCGCAGCGCATCACGGACGACGCTGCGGGTGCCGTCGGCGCCGACCAGCAGGCGGCTGCGCAGGAGGTGCTCGCCGCCCCCGGCTTCGATGCGGATCGTGCAACCGCCGGTATCGGCGGTCGCGCCCAGGAAGCGCGCCGGCCGGTAACGGCGCAGCCGCGCCAGCGTCGCCAGCCGCGCCTCCAGTGCCTCGCCGAAATCGCGCGCCACCACCACCTGGCCGAATGCCTGCCGCCCGTAATCGGCAGCCCGCATGCGCACGCGGCCGAAGTCGCCCTTGCGGCTGGCGTGGATCTCGCGGATCGCGCCGGTCGGTGCACGCAGGTGGCGCATCACGTCGAGCGCGGTGAGGGCGTTGACGGTGGCATCGGCGAGGCTGAGATTGCGCTGGTCGAACACCGCGGGCAGCGAGCCGGGCGGCGTGACCTCGACGAGGCCGACATCGAGGTCGAGGCGGTCCAGCGCGATGGCGAGGCTGGCGCCGACCAGGCCGCCCCCGACCACCAGGACATCGTGGGTTGCATTCATGGGCGGATGATACGGATTCGGCCGCGCCGCCGGCGACGCGAGGGCGCAGCCACCCCTGCTCGGCTAGAATGCCCCGCTGAACCACCGAGAAGCCGCCGATGAACGTCACCACCCGTCCCATCCAGATCTTCGCAGTGCTCGCCCTCGCGCTGGCCGCCACCCGCGTCCACCACTTCGCGGCGGTGCCCGATGCGTCGTGGGCGGTGTTCTTCCTCGGCGGCTTGTACCTGCGCGCGCAGGCGCGCTGGGCGTTCCCGGTGCTGATGGGCCTGGCCATCGCGGTGGACGCCGCGGTCATCGCGGGCCAGGGCCTGAGCTTCTGGACCCACTACTGCGTGTCGCCTGCGTACTGGTGCCTGCTGGGCGCCTACTTCGTGCTGTGGACCGGCGGTGCCTGGGCCGCGCGTCGCCCGCTTCGGCTCGAGCTTGCCACCGGCGGCCGCGTCGCGCTGGCGGTGATCGCCTCCGCCGCCGTCTGCCAACTGATCGCTCAGGGCAGCTTCTACTGGATCAGCGCAAGCGTCGCCGAGCCCACGCTTGCCGGCTGGTGGAAGAACTACAGCGACTGGCTGCCGGCCTACATGGGGACGATGGCGCTGTACGTCGCGATTGCTGCGGTCGTGCACGCGGTGGTCCTGCAGCTGGCGCCCACTGCCGCGCTGCGCGGCGACCGCGCCGCCTGAGCCGGCCGCATCGATGGGCAACCGCCTTTCGAGGATCTACACCCGCACCGGTGACGACGGCACCACCGGGCTGGGCGACGGCAGCCGGACGCGCAAGGATTCGGCGCGCGTGAACGCCTACGGCACGGTCGATGAGGCCAACTCCGCCATCGGCCTGCTGCTGGCATCGGAGCTGCCCGACGACGTGCGCGACCTGCTCACGGCAATCCAGCACCAGCTGTTCGACCTCGGCGGCGAGCTGTGCATCCCCGGGCACGCCGCCATCTCCGACGAGGACGTGGACCGGCTCGAGGCCCACCTCGACCGCCACAACGCCGACCTCCCACCACTGAAGGATTTCATCCTCCCCGGCGGTGGCGAAGCCGCGGCGCGCTGCCACCTGGCACGCACCATCGTGCGCCGCGCCGAGCGCGAGACCGTCACCCTGTCGTGCACCGAGGCCGTGCGCCCGCAGGCCGTGCGTTACCTCAACCGGCTGTCCGACCTCCTGTTCGTGCTTGCCCGGGTGCTGGCGCGCGCCAGCGGCCACGGTGAAGTGTTGTGGCGGCACGAACGCCGCGCGCGGTGAACCCGGCGGTCTATACGCATGCCACCTGCCTCGGCCACGACACCGGCCCGGGCCATCCCGAGTCATCGCAACGCCTCGCCGCGGTCATCCAGGCCCTGCGTTCGGAACTCCCGGACCTGGACTGGCGCGAGGCGCCCCGCGCCAGCCGCGGCCAGCTGCTGCGTGTGCATGACGGCGAGCTGCTGGCGGCGGTCCTCGAGCAGGCGCCGGCCACCCAGGTGCATCTCGACCCCGACACGGTGATGTCGCCGGCGTCCGGCGAGGCCGCGCTGCGCGCCGCGGGTGCCGGGGTGGCCGCCGTCGATGCGGTGATGCAGGACGATGTGGCGACCGCGTTCTGCGCGGTACGCCCGCCGGGCCATCACGCCACCGGCGGCCAGGCGATGGGGTTCTGCCTGTTCAACAACGTGGCGGTGGCCGCCGCGCATGCGATCGAACGGCACGGGCTGACCCGGGTGGCGATCGTCGACTTCGATGTGCACCACGGCAATGGCACCCAGGCGATCTTCGAGGCCGACGCGCGGGTGCTCTACATGAGCTCGCACCAGATCGGCCTGTTCCCGCACAGCGGCGGCCGTCGCGAGCGCGGCGTGGGCAACATCCTCAACCTGCCACTGCCGCCCGGCACCGGGAGCAGGATGTTCCAGGAAGCCTGGGTGGAACGGATGCTGCCGGAGCTGGAAGCGTTCCGTCCGCAGCTGGTGCTGATGTCGGCGGGCTTCGATGCCCACTGGCGCGATCCATTGGCGCAGATGCAACTCGCGGCCGACGACTTCGCATGGCTGACCGGCGAACTGTGCGCGGTCGCCGGCCAGCACGCCGCCGGGCGCGTGGTGTCGATGCTCGAGGGTGGATACGACCTGCAGGCACTGCGCGAATGCGCCGTCGCCCATGTACGCGCGCTGCGGGACGCCGCGCACTGACACCACGTTCAGCGTGCCGATCAAGGTGGCGCGGCGGCTGCGATCCCGGCAGCGTCGCGTTGCCGCTGCGCATGGGATGCGGCATTCTGGCCGCCGTTTGTCCCCCGGATTTCCCGCGTGCGCCCAGCCCTCCGTCTGCTGCCCCTGCCGTTGTGCATCGCGTTCTCGCTCAGCGCCATGGCCGAGGAACGCCCCGAGGACTGGCGGCTGTGTCCGCTCGAGGATGCGGTCCCGGTGTTTCCGGACGCGCCGCCACCGATCGGCACATCCGCCGATCGCGAGGACATGCCCACCGAGATCGGTGGCGATGCACTGACGGGTATCTATGGTGAGGAGACCCGCCTGCGCGGCAACGCCACCCTGCAGCGCGGCGACCAGTTCCTCGCCACCGACAGCCTCGACTTCAACCAGGAAACCGGCGAGTACGTCGCCGAGGGCAGTGTCCGCTACCAGGACTCGGGCATGCGCATCGTCGCCGAGCGCCTGCGCGGCAACCAGGGCACCGATACCCACGAGATCGAGAACGTCAACTACCAGCTCATCGAGCGGCGCGGCAACGGCGGCGCCGATCGCGCCGAACTGGTCGGCGACGTCGGCTCGCTGTACGGCTCCACCTATTCCACCTGCCCGCCCGGCGACCGCCACTGGGAACTGCGCGCGCGGCAGATCGATGTCGACATCGAGACCGGCTGGGGCACCGCGCGTGGTGCCTCGCTGCACCTGGGCCGGTTCCCGATCCTGTACATGCCGTACTTCAAGTTCCCGGTCGATGACCGCCGCAAGACCGGCCTGCTGTATCCGGCGATCGGCTATTCCGGCCGTAACGGCTTCGACTACGCCCAACCGATCTATCTCAACCTCGCGCCCAATTACGATATGACGCTGGAGCCGCGCTACATGGCACGGCGCGGCGCACTGCTGGGCACCGAGTTCCGCTATCTCACGCGCAATGGAGGCGGGCAGTTCAATTTCGAATATCTGCCGTCCGACAGACTCACCGAGCGTGACCGCCAGCGCGAGATCGACGAAGGCATCCCGGAGGAGAACCGCCGCGAGGACGACCGCGGCATGTTCCACCACTCCAACAGCCACCGCTTCAACGGTACCTGGTACACCAGCACCAACCTCAACTGGATCAGCGACCCGCGTTACCTCGAGGACATGAGCAACAGTCTCACCTCGCAGTCGCCGCTCACGATCACCAGCAGCACCGGCATCTTCGGCCGCGGCCGTTACTGGGATGCAGGCCTGATGGCCGACTACAACCTGCTGTCGGACTACACGCTGACCGAGGCACTGATGCCCTACAACCGGCTGCCGCGTCTGTTCGGCAACTGGGAGCAGCCGCTGCGGCCATGGCTGGTCGCCGGCCTCAACATCGATGCCACCCGCTTCGAGCACACCAGCGATGCGACTTACGGTGACGGAGCCGGGGTGCGCCCGGGAGGCAGTCGCCTCGACGCCAAACCGTTCGTGACCCTGCCGTTCGAGGGCGCCGCCTGGTTCGTGCGGCCGACGCTCGCCTACCGCTATACCCGCTACCAGCTCGACGACGACTTGGCCAACCAGATCGGGGCAGCCATCGGCCAGCCGGCCGAACGCGCACCCAGCCGCAGCCTGCCGATTGCCAGCGTCGACGCCGGGCTCTTCTTCGACCGCGAAACGATGTTCCGCGGCGACAGCTACGTGCATACGCTCGAGCCGCGGCTGTTCTATCTGCGCACGCCCTACCGCAACCAGGACAACCTGCCGGTGTTCGACACCGGCTCCATGACCTTCAGCTGGGGCCAGCTGTTCCGCGACAATCGCTTCTCCGGCGCCGACCGCCAGGCCGACGCCAACCAGATGACCGTGGCGCTCACCACGCGGCTGATCCGCGAATCCGACGGCCAGGAAAAGCTGTCGGCCAGCATCGGCCAGATCCGCTACTTCGACGACCTGCGGGTGTGGCTCAACCCGAATGCACCGCCGGTGGAATCCGGCGAGTCCTCCTGGGTGGCCGAAGGCGCCTATGCGATCAACGACCGCTGGAGCGTCAACGCCGCCTACCAGTGGGATCCACGCGATCGCCGCGACGACCTCGTCAGCATCCGCTCGCGCTACCTGGTCGGCGACGACGGCATCGTCAACCTCGGCTACCGCTACCGCCGCGACCTGCTCGAGCAGGCGGACTTCTCCTTCCTGTATCCGATCAACGCCACCTGGAGCGTGGTCGGCCGCTATTACTACTCGCTGCAGGACCGCCAGCTGCTGGAAGGCATCGCCGGCCTGCAGTGGGACAGCTGCTGCGTGAGCGTGCGCCTGGTGGGCCGCCGTTACGTGCGCAACCGCCTCGGCGAGATGAACGACGCCATCCAGCTGGAAGTTGAACTGAAGGGGCTGAGCTCGCTTGGCGCCAACACGGAGGACCGTTTGCGCCGTGCTATTCTCGGTTATTACCGAGACGACCTCTATCTCGTCCCGCCGTCCGACCTGATCGGCGAGCCTGTCGAAACCGACCCCCTGCCATGAACAAGACCCTCCTGTCCCTGCTGGCGGCCGCGCTGCTGGCTGCTTCCCCCATCCACGCGCAGGACATCGTGCCGCTCGAGCGCATCGCCGCCGTGGTGGACGAGGACGTCATCCTGCAGAGCGAGCTCGACCGCGCGGTCGCCAACGTACTCGCGCAATACTCCGGACGCGACGACCAGCTGCCGCCGCGCGAGATCCTCGAGCGCCAGGTGCTCGAGCGGCTGGTGCTGGTGCGCCTGCAGACCGCACGCGCCGGGCAGATGGGCGTACGCGTCAGCGACGCCGAAGTCGACGGCGCGGTCGGCATGATCGCCCAGCAGAACGGCTTCACCCCGGAGCAGTTGCGTCAGCAGCTCGCCGCCGACGGTCTGTCGTTCGACGAGTTCCGCAATTCGCTGCGCGAGGAGCTGATGGTGCAGCGGCTGCGCCAGCGGTTCGCGCAGACCCGCATCGTGGTCAGCGATGCCGAGGTGGATGCGGCGCTCGCAGGCGATGCCGTCAACCGCCAGTACCAGCTCGCGCACATCCTGGTCGCCCTGCCCGACGGCGCCACGCCCGAGCAGATCACCACCGCCGAAGAGAAGATCGAGGGCATCAAGGCGCTGATCGACCGTGGCGAGATGGCCTTCCAGGCGGCGGCGGTGCGTTATTCCGACAGCCCGAATGCGCTCGAGGGCGGCAGCCTTGGCTGGCGCTCGCTCGACGAGATCCCCACCGCGTTCTCCGGTGCGGTGCAGTCGCTGCAGCCGGGCGAGGTCCTGGGCCCGATGCGCGGCCCCAGCGGCTTCCAGCTGCTGCAGCTGGTGGAAGTGCGCGACGCCCAGAACGCCGGCAGCGTCACCCAGTACCAGGCACGCCACATCCTGATCCGCAGCGGCGGTGACGTCAGCGACGACCAGGCCCGTGCGCGTGCGCAGACCCTGCGCGCCCGCGCCGTCGGCGGTGCCGATTTCGCGGAGCTCGCCCGCGAACATACCGACGACCCGTCCTCGCGCGAGCGCGGCGGCGATCTCGGCTGGTTCACCATCGACCAGTTCGGCCCCGACTTCGGCGCCCAGGTCGCCGCGATCGAGGACGGCGCGATCAGCGAGCCGTTCAAGACCCAGGCCGGCTGGCACGTCGTGCAGCGCGTCGGCACGCGCCAGGCCGCAGCCGACGACGAGAACCGTCGCGCCCAGGTCCGCGAGGCGATCGGCCAGCGCAAGCTGGAAGACGAGTGGAACCGCTTCCTGCGCGAGATCCGCGGCGAGGCCTTCGTCGACGTGCGCGGCAGCTCCGCGCCGGCGGGCAGCGGCGGCTGAGGATGCGGCGTCCCCGGCTCGCGCTGGTCCCGGGTGAACCGGCCGGCGTCGGGCCGGAACTGTGCGTCGCAGCCCTCGCACGGGGTTGGGATGCCGACCTCGTGGTCTTCGGCGACGGCGACACCCTGCGCCGTGCGGCCGAAGCCACCGGCCAGCCCATCCCGGAACTGATCCCGCATGACGCGCCGGCCGACGTGCCCGGGGTGCGCCTGGTCGAGTATCGCAATGCACGCCCGCTGCGCTTCGGCGAGGCCGACCCGGCCAACGCGCGCGCGGTGATCGCTGCGCTGACCGCGGCCGCCGATGCCTGCCTGTCGGGTGCCTGCGACGGCCTGGTCACCGGGCCCGTGCACAAGGCGGCCATCAACGACGGCGGCATTGCCTACACCGGCACCACCGAACTGCTGGCGCGCCATGCCGGCCGCGAGGTGGTGATGATGCTGGCCAACGACATCGTCCGGGTGGCACTGGCGACCACCCACCTGCCGCTGCGCGCTGTCCCCGACGCCATCGACGCGACACTGCTCGAACGCGTGCTGCGGATCCTGCACACCGCGCTGCGCCGCGACTTCGGCCACCCGCACCCGGTCATCGCGGTCCTGGGCCTGAACCCGCATGCCGGCGAGGACGGTCACCTGGGCCGCGAGGAACTCGACGTCATCGCACCGTTGCTGGCGCGCCTGCGCGCCGCGGACGGCTTCGACCTGCGCGGTCCGCTGCCGGCCGATACCGCCTTCCTGCCGGCACGGCTTGCGCAGTTCGACGCGGTGCTTGCGATGTACCACGACCAGGGCCTGCCGGTGCTGAAGTACAGCGGCTTCGAGCAGGCGGTCAACCTCACCCTCGGCCTGCCCTACCCGCGCGTGGCGGTGGACCATGGCACCGCGCTCGACCTGGCCGGACGCGGCACTGCCGACCCGTCGAGCCTGTTTGCGGCCATTGCCACCTGCGCGCAGCTGGCGGGGCGCCACACCGCGGACGCACGTGCATGACGGAACCCGCAGCAATGCCGACGATCGGCTGGGACGAGTTCGAACGCGTGGACCTGCGCGTGGGCCGCGTGCTCAGCGCGCGCGTGTTCGCGGAGGCGCGCAAACCCGCCTACGTGCTCGACGTGGACTTCGGCCCGGAGATCGGCGTGCGCAAGTCCAGCGCGCAGATCACCGATCTGTACACGCCGGATTCGCTGGTCGGCCGACTGGTCGTGGCGGTGGTGAACTTTCCGCCACGGCAGATCGGCCCACTGATGTCGCAATGCCTGGTCACCGGCTTCCACGACGCGCAGGGCCGGGTGGCCCTGTGCGTGCCGGATGCCGACGTCCCTCCTGGAACCCGCCTGCTGTGAGCATCGACACCACCGACACCGGCTTCGGCCGCGCCAAGAAGGCGCTGGGCCAGCATTTCCTCCACGAGCGCGGCGTCATCGACCGCATCGTGCACGCGATCGACCCGAAGCCCGGCGAGCGCATCGTCGAGATCGGTCCCGGCCAGGGGGCGCTGACCTTCCCGCTGCTGCGCGCGCATGGCGCGCTGACGGTGATCGAGTTCGACCGCGACCTGATCGCGCCGCTGACCGCGGCCGCCGCGCCCATCGGTGAGCTGTCGATCGTGCACCGCGATGTGCTCAAGGTCGACTTCAGCGAACTCGCCGGCGCCGGGGGCGCGCTGCGGCTGGTCGGCAACCTGCCCTACAACATCTCCTCGCCGATCCTGTTCCACGCGCTCGACCATGCCGGGGCCGTCGTCGACATGCACTTCATGCTGCAGAAGGAAGTGGTCGACCGCATGGCGGCCGGCCCCGGCAGCAAGGTCTACGGCCGGCTGAGCGTGATGCTGCAGGCCTGGTGTGATGTGACCCCGCTGTTCACCGTCGGGCCCGGCGCGTTCCGGCCGCCACCGAAAGTCGACTCGGCGGTGGTGCGGCTGGTGCCAAAGCCGCCAGCGCGCGTAGCGGTGGATGACCGTGCCCGCTTCGCGGCGATCGTGCGCGCGGCCTTCGGACAGCGCCGCAAGACCCTGCGCAATGCGCTCGGCGGACTGCTGTCCGCCGATGCGATCGCAGCCGCGGGCATCGAACCGGGGCAGCGCGCCGAACAGCTCGAGGTCGCGGACTTCATCGCGCTGTCGAAGCTTCAAGCGGACGCGTAATGCGTCATGCGCAACCCGCCTCACCCGCTCTTTGCGGCTGCGGGCGATACACTGTGCGCATGGACGAGAGACCGGACTACACGCTGGAAATCCAGATCGCGACGCAGTTCCTCGACGAGGAATCCGAGCCGGACCACGACCGTTACGTGTTCGCCTACACGATCCGCATCCGCAACCTCGGCCGGCGCGCGGCGCAACTGGTTTCGCGTCACTGGATCATCACCGACGGCAACGGCAAGGTCGACGAAGTGCATGGCGAAGGCGTGGTCGGCGAGCAGCCGTTGATCGAACCCGGCGAGCAGTTCGAATACACCTCCGGCGCGGTGCTCGAGACCGCGGTCGGCAGCATGCAGGGCCGTTACGACATGGTCGGCGAAGACGGAACGCGCTTCGACGCGCCGATCCCGCCGTTCACGCTGTCCGTCCCGCGTACGTTGCACTAGGCCGCGCGCATGGCGGTCTGGGCAATCGGCGACCTGCAGGGCTGCTACGGTCCCACGCAGCGACTCCTGGAGAAGCTCCGCTTCGATCCGGCGGTCGACCGGCTGTGGTTCTGTGGCGACCTGGTCAACCGCGGCGGCGAGTCGCTGGAAACGCTGCGGCTGGTGCATTCGCTGCGCGGGTCGGCCACCGTGGTACTCGGCAACCATGACCTCTCGCTGCTGGCGATCGGCGGCCGTGACGAGGCGCAGCAGCGCCGGGTCAACCCGGACCTGCAGCGGGTGCTGTTCGCTCCCGATCGCGACGATCTGCTGGAGTGGCTGCGCGGCTGCCCGCTGGTGCATGCCGACCGCGAGCTCGGCTGGATGATGGTGCACGCCGGGCTCGCGCCCCGGTGGACCACCTGCGACGCCGAAGCGCACGCCGCCGAAGTGCACGAGCGCCTGCGCGGCGGCGGGTATCGCAAGCTGCTGCGCCATATGTATGGCGACAAGCCGGCATGGTCGCCGGGGTTGCGCGGCGTGGACCGCGACCGCGCGATCATCAACGTGTTCACGCGCATGCGTTACTGCACCCCGCGTGGACGCATCGCGTTCGAGGAGAAGGGTGCGCCCGGCACGCAGGCCGCGGGCCTGTATCCGTGGTACGAGGTGCCGGGACGCGCCGAACGCGACCTGAAGCTGGTCTGCGGACACTGGTCCACGCTCGGCCTCTTCATCGGCCATGGCGTGCACGCGATCGATACCGGTGCGGTCTGGGGCGGACGGCTCACGGCCCTGCAGCTCGATACCGATGAGCTGCGCGTGGTGCAGGTGCCCGGTCGTGATGTGCCCGAGGGCGAGCGCCGCGGCTGAGGCCCGGGGCTCGCGGAACGGGCCGGCCTTGCTGTGTAAACCCAGGACGTTGTTCAGTGGAAGCTGGATGCGGCTGATTGGGGGTTGGTAGCCAAGGCTGGCGTGCGGCCGGTGCCAGTTGTACTGGTGCAGCCAGCGAGGAAGAGCGTGCCGGCGCTGCTCCGAGCTGTCGTAGGAACAGGCATAGGCCCATTCGCGCAAAGCGGTCTGGACCAGGCGTTCGGCCTTGCCGTTGGTACGCGGGGTGTAGGGTCGCGTGCGCAGATGGCGCAGGCCCAGGCGGCGCAGGAGCCGGCAGAAGCGCCGGGACTTGTAGCAGGCACCGTTGTCGGTCATCACCCGGGTGAAAGTGACTCCCAGACCGCGGTAGTAGCGCAAGGCTTGAAGCAGTGCGCGGCAAGCGCTGGATCCGCGCTCATCGCCTTCGATGGTGCCGAAGGCGACCCGTGAGTGATCGTCGATGGCAAGGTGGACGAACTCCCAGCCTGCGCCCTCGGACGCGCCTTGGCGATCGCCCGTGATCCGATGGCCAGGGCGCCAGAAGCGGCCCAGCTTCTTGATGTCCAGATGCAACAGGTCCCCGGCCTGGTGATACTCGTAGCGGTTATCCGGGCGCGCCGGCTCAAGCTCGGCCAGCCGGTGCAGCCCGGCGCGGCGCATCAGCCGGGCAATGGTGCTGAGGCCGACAGGCAAAGCCAATGAGATCTGGCGGTAGGTCTGACGCTGACGACGCAGAGCGGTCACCTCTGCGGCCACCGATGGCGGTGTGGCATGCGGGCACCGATGCGGTCGCGATGACCGATCATCCAAGCCGGCCCAGCCTTCCTCGCGAAAGCGGCGCAGCCACTTGTATGCGGTCCTGACGCTCACGCCCGCCGCGTGCGCAGCTTCCTCGACCCGCAGGCCTTGGTCGATCACCCGCTCCACCAGAAGGGCTCGACCGCGAGGCGTAAGACGGGCATGTTTATGCAGGTTCATCCGGGGCTCCTGGAGGGGTGGCTGATTCGCACCTCCAGTCTTCCGGGATCACCCCGGATGAACAACCTACTGAGAGATCACACCTAGCCGGCGTCGGGTGCGTGGTCGACGACGCGCGTGTAGTCGACGAAGTCGAACGGCAGTGCGTGTCGGGCATCGGCCGGATGATGCTCGACCGGCCCCGCGATCCAGCCGCCGTCATCCCATTCCGGGAAGAACGCGTCGGCGCTTTCCGCCTCCGTATCCACATGGGTGAGGTGGAGCACGTCGGCCAGCGGCAGGGTCAGTGCGTAGATCTCGCCGCCCCCGATCACGCACAGCTCCGGAACGTCCAGGGCGAGGGCGTCATCGAGCGTGCCGATCGCGCGCATGCCGTCGAATGGCACCTGGCCGCTGCGGGTCAGCACCAGGTTGTCGCGGCCAGGCAGCGCACGCCCCAGCGATTCCGCGGTGCGTCGCCCCATCAGCACCGGCTTGCCGAGGGTAATCCGCTTGAACCGCCTCAGATCGTCCGGCAGGTGCCAGGGCATCGCGTTGTCGCGGCCGATGGCACGCCGGCGGTCCAGCGCCGCCACCAGGCTGATGCGTGGGCGGCCGGCTGCCATCAGACCGCCACGGGCGCCCGGATCGCCGGATGCGGGTGGTAGTCGACCACTTCGATGTCGTCGTATCCGAACGCGAACAGGTCGGTCACGTCCGGATTGAGCCGCAGGCGCGGCAGTGGCAGCGGCTCACGGGAGAGCTGCTCGCGTGCCTGTTCGTAATGGTTCGAATACAGGTGCGCGTCGCCCAGGGTATGCACGAAGTCACCGACGCCCAGCCCGGTCACCTGCGCGACCATGTGCGTGAGCAGTGCATAGCTTGCGATGTTGAACGGCACGCCGAGGAAGATGTCGCCGCTGCGCTGGTAGAGCTGGCAGCTGAGCTTCCCATCCACCACGTAGAACTGGAACAGCGCATGGCAGGGTTGCAGCGCCATCGCCGGCAGGTCGGCAACGTTCCAGGCACTGACCACCAGCCTGCGCGAATCCGGGTTGCGGCGGATCTCGTCGACCACCCAGCGGATCTGGTCGATCTCGCCACCGCGGCCATCGTCCCAGCGCCGCCACTGCTTGCCATACACCGGGCCGAGCTCGCCATCGGCATCGGCCCATTCGTCCCAGATGCCGACCCGGTTGTCGCGCAGGTAACCGATGTTGGTCTCGCCCTTCAGGAACCACAGCAGCTCATGGATGATCGAGCGCAGGTGCAGCTTCTTGGTGGTGACCAGCGGGAACCCCGCGTTGAGGTCGAACCGCATCTGCCAGCCGAACACGCTGCGCGTGCCGGTGCCGGTGCGGTCCGACTTCTCAGCACCGTGCTCGAGCACATGCCGCAGCAGATCGAGATAGGCGCGCATGTCAGCGCGTCCCCGCTGGCGCGGGTGCCGGCTGCGGTTCGAGCACCGGCGCCGTGCGTGACCTCCAGAACAGGAACAGGCCGAGCGCGATCAGCGGCAGGCTCAGCACCTGGCCCATCGTCAACCAGCCGAACGCGAGGTAGCCCAGCTGCGCATCCGGCTCGCGGACGAACTCGACGATGAAGCGGAACACGCCATAGCCCAGCGCGAAGCTGCCCGACACCGCGAAACGACGGCGCGGCTTCATCGAATAGATCCACACGATCGCGAACAGCACCACGCCCTCGAGGACGGCCTGGTAGAGCTGCGACGGGTGTCGCGCGTAGGTGTCGAGTGCACCACTGGCATGCAGCGCCCGCAGTGACTCGAGGTCCATGCTCCAGAACGGCTGCGGCAGTGACTTCGGAAACACCACGCCCCAGCTGCCATCGGTCTGCCGGCCCCAGAGCTCGCCACCGATCCAGTTGCCGATGCGACCCACGCCCAGCCCCAGCGGCACCAGCGGCGCACCGAAATCCATCACGTCGAAGAAGTGCAGCCGCTGCCGGCGTGCCCACAGCCACGCCGCCAGCAGCACGCCCAGCAGGCCGCCGTGGAAACTCATGCCGCCTTCCCAGGGCCGCAGCAGCATCGACGGGTCGGCGATGAAATCACCGAACGCATAGAACAGCACATAGCCGACGCGCCCACCGAGGATCACGCCGAACATGCAGTAGAACAGCAGGTCGCCGAAGGCGTTGTAGTCGACACCGGGCAGCCGGCTGGCACGGATCCGCGCGCGCCCCAGCAGCCACGCGCTGGCGAAGGCGACCAGGTACATCAGCCCGTACCAGTGCACCTGCGGGTGGAACTGGCGGCCGAACAGCTCGAACGCCGGCAGCGAGAAGGCCACGGGATCGATCTGGTGCAGGATCGTCATCGGACTGCGCCTCCTGGGCTCATGCGTACGCGACCGGCGACGCCGGCCGCGGAATCATCACCACCGTCAACGCGGCATCGGATGGCGCGGCTCGTCGACCGGCGGCACCACCCGGCCCTGGTTGCGCATGGTGTTGCGCTTGGCCCACAGGTTGAGGATCTCGACGAACGCCGAGAAGCCCATCGCACCGTAGATATAGCCCTTCGGGATATGCAGGCCGAAACCGTCGAAGGTGAGGTACACGCCGATCAGCACGATGAAGGCAAGCGCCAGCATCTTCACCGTCGGGTTGGCATCGATGAAGCGACCCAGCGGCTGCGCGGCCAGCAGCATCACCGCCACCGCGATCAGGATCGCCGCCACCATCACCGGCACGTAGTCGCCGGCCATGCCCACCGCCGCGATCACCGAATCCAGCGAGAACACGATGTCGATCACCGCGATCTGCGCGATCACCGAGCCGAACGAGGCCGTTGCCGCGCCCGCCGCGCTCACATCGCCGTGCTCCTCGCCCTTGAGCTGCTCGCGGATCTCCATCGCGCCCTTCACGATGAGGAACAGGCCGCCGAGGATCAGGATCAGGTCGCGTACCGAGACGCCGCGCCCGAACAGTTCGAACAGCGGATCGGTCAACCGCGCCAGCCACGCCAGCGTCAGCAGCAGGCCCACGCGGGTGATGCAGGCCACCGCGATACCGAACTTGCGTGCGAACTCCCGCCGCTCGATCGGCAGCTTGCCTACGGCGATCGAAATGAACACCAGGTTGTCGATGCCGAGCACGATCTCGATCGCGGCCAGCGTCACCAGCAGGATCCACACCTGCGGGTCGGTCAACAGTTCCATCATCGTCTTGGTCGCCTCAGTCGATCCGGCCGGGGCCGGTCAGAACCAGCGCGGGAGCAGGATCAGCCCCCACACCAGCAGTACGTTCAGCATCGCCACGAACACCGCGGCCGATCCCATGTCCTTGGCCCGCCCGGCCAGCGCGTGCCACTCCCCGCCGAAGCGCTCGATCACCGCCTCGATCGCGGAGTTCAGCAGCTCCACCGTGAGCACCAGCAGGCAGCTTCCCAGCAGCAGCGCGCGCTCCACCCCGTCGGCGCCCAGCCAGATCGCGAGCGGAGCCAGCACCACCAGCAGGCACACTTCCAGCCGGAACGACGATTCGTGCAGCCACGCCGCGCGCAGGCCCTGCACCGACCATACCGTCGCCTTCCACATCCTTGCCGGGCCGCGCGGCCAGTGTCCGGTGCCGTCCATCGCTCACGCGGGATCCCGCGGCGCCGGGCCGGTGGGAACGGACCGCGTGCCGCGACGGCGCGCGGACAATACGGAAAACGCGGCAGTCATGGACATCGGATCGCGGGCACTGTGACGGGCCGGAAGCCCGACATTCTGCCACAGCGGATACACACGCCGTCAGCGTGGCGGCCCCGGGTTTGCATCGCGCCCACCGCCCTGCTTGACTGGCCATCCACCCGCGATGCGATGCCGCCGATGCCGTTCACGCTCCGCCTGCTCCGCAGCCTGCTGGCCGCCACCTTGCTGTGCACCGGCATCGCGGGTGCCGGAACGCTCCCGGCTGCGGCGACGCCCGGGGCACTGCCGCTGGATCCGGTGTCGTCACCGGCCTGGATCGAGGACATGGCGCGTTTCGCCGCCGAAGATGCCGCGCGGCCGCCGCCGATGCGACCGGTGGTGTTCACCGGCAGCTCGTCGGTGCGGATGTGGCCTGACCTGGAGCGCGCGTTCGGCGACCTGCCGGTGCTCAACCGCGGCTTCGGCGGTTCGCAGTTCCGCGATGCCGTGCATTACGCCGACGAGATCGCGATCCGCTACCGGCCGCGCCGCGTGCTGATCTATTCCGGCGACAACGACCTGATGTCCGGGCGCAACCCCGCACAGGTCGCCGCCGATGCGCGCCGCTTCGCCGCCCGCATCCATCGCGAGTTGCCCGGAACGCCGGTCGCCTTCATCGCGATCAAGCCCAGTCCGTTCAACGCGCACCGGCTCGGGCAGCAGCGCGAGGCGAACGCACTGATCGCCGACTGGGCCCGGCGCCAGCCGGATGTCGACTACATCGACGTGTTCACCCCGATGCTCGATGCCGACGGCCGCCCACGTGCCGAGCTGTTCCTGGCCGACGGGCTGCACCTCAATGCGCAGGGCTATGCACTGTGGCGCCGGCTTGTCGGCGCGTACCTCGGCCGGTGATGCGCACGGGTGATGGTCGGGATCCCGGACACGTGCAGCCTCGGCACACCTGCGGATTCGCCTGCTGAAATTCCAACCGGAGTTGCCACCATGTCCAATACGTTCGCCCAGACCACGCCGGTGGCCCTGCTGCCTGACGACCCCGACCATGCGGCCATCGCCGATGCGGCGGCCGCACCGGTGCTCGCAGCCACCGACCAGCGCGCGACGGTGCGCATCGAGCGCGTGGACACCCTCGGCCCATGGGCGTTCGTGCAGGGACGCCTCGAGGCGCCGGGTGGCGGCCGGCCGGACTACGCCGGCACTACGTTCGCGGAGCGCGCCGCGCAGGGCGGCATGTCCGATCTGCACGTCGCGCTGCTGCGCCGCGACGAGGACAGCGACGCATGGATGCTGGTGGACCACGCCATCGGCCCGGGCGATGTCGCCTGGCTCACCTGGCCGACCACGCACGCCGCGCCGCGCCAGCTGTTCGGGTTCTGAGCGCTGACGGCGATACGTCGCAACGGTCGGCAACGCCGCAACACGACGATACGCCACGGCCACGCTCGTCCGCAGGCCCGACAACGCGAAAGGCCCGGTCAGTGACCGGGCCTTTCTCATGCGCGATGGGGTCAGCGTGGCGGGGTGATGATCTCGTAGCGTCCCGAAGCGCCACCCCAGCTGATGCTCTGGGTGCCGTCGTTGTTGACGTTGTTGGAACCGATGAAGCGCGGTTGCCCGTTCTCGAAGCCGGAAAACAGCACGACATGCGATTGGCCGTCGCGCTGCATCAGCACCACGTCGCCCGGACGCGCGTCCTGCAGGGAAACGGTCTGCCAGCCGTCACCCTTGAGGTTGCTGGCCAGCTGGTCCACCGACGCACTGCCCTGGCTGGCGTCGATCACCCCCGCCTCCTGCAGGCAGGCGGACACGAAGTTCGCGCAGTTCACGTTGTCCGGCACCCAGGTCTGCATGGGCAGCTGGCCGCTGTGCTTGAGCTCGCCGACATGGGTGCCGAGGAACTGCTGCGCGATCGATGCGGCGTTGCCACCGCGGGCCATGGCATCGGTGCCGGCCACGGCCCGGGTGCCGATCGCGGTGGAGGCGCTGTCGGCACCCGCCGCGCCCTCGCCACCGCCCAGCCGCAGCGAGGCGCCGGCGTAGATCACGTCAGGGTTGCTGATGCTAGGGTTCAGCGCCATCAGCGCATCGATGGTGGAGCCGTTGCGCTGGGCGATCTGCGACAGCGTGTCGCCCCAGGCAATGGTGTGGTTTGCGATCGCGGTCATGGCAGGTGTTCCGCTGCAGCGAGGATGCCTGCAGTCTCGGCGCGCGCGGCCCGCGCCCACAAGCCGGGGCCAACCCGGATAGGGTCGACCCGAGGTCGCGGCTGCGGCGTCACTCGTCTCCGAAGATCGCCACGCCGCGTCGCCCGTCGGCGCCGATCCACCCGCGATACATGCCCGGCGTATTGAACGGCAGCGCGATGTTGCCCTGCGCATCGAGCGCGATCACCCCGCCATCCCCGCCCTGCGCCGGGATGACCTCGCCGATGACGTGGCCGGCCGCATCGGCGAGGCTGTCGCCGCGATACGCCACCCGCGCGCAGATGTCGTGCGCGACCGCGTTGCGGATGAAGAACTCGCCCCAGCCGGTTGCCGACACGCCGCAGCGATCATCGGCCCAGGTACCGGCACCGATGATCGGCGCATCGCCGACGCGGCCCCAGCGTTTGTTGGTCATGCCGCCGGTGGACGTGGCCGCGGCGATATGGCCGTGGGCATCGAGCGCGACCGCGCCCACCGTGCCGAAGTAGGCATCGCGCGCGACCGGCACGTCGAGCCCTGCCTGGCGTTGCGCCTCGTTGGCCTGCGCGCGCTGGAGCTGCTCGCGGCGCTGCGGGGTATCGAACCAGTCGTTGGGCACGCGCTCGAGATCGGTGTGGTCGTCGGCGAAGCGCTCGGCGCCATCACCGATCAGCATCACGTGCGGCGACTGTTCCATGACCCGGCGTGCGAGCCGCACCGGGCTGCGCACGGTCGATACCGCCGCCACCGCACCGGCGCGCCGGGTATGACCCTCCATCACCGATGCATCCAGTTCGTGGCGTCCTTCGGCATTGAACACCGCGCCCTTGCCGGCGTTGAAGTGTGGCGACTCCTCCAGCACGCGCACGCTGGCCTCGACCGCATCGAGCGCGGCGCCGCCGCCCGCCAGCACCGCGTGCCCGGCGTCGAGCGCGGCATCAAGCGTCTCGCGTATCGCGCGCTCGGCATCGGCCGACATGGCCTTGCGCTCGATGACACCGGCGCCGCCATGGATCACCAGCGCCGTCGGTTGCGCCTGCGCAAGCGCGGCATCGGGTGCACCCAGCAGAAGTGCGCAGCAGAGCAAAAAGGTTCGCATGTCGATCTCCGTGAAGACCGCTGAAGCATAGCAACGCAAACGTGCCGACTTCCGCGCAATGCGGTGACGCAGCGCGTCAAACGCCATTCCGGCACATGGCGTGCAAACGCTTGCATGAACGGCCAGCGGGTCTGCAGCACAGTTCAGGTCTGTCCGGCATCGCAAACAGCGCAGCCCACGCGCACCAGTGGTTGACAACACCCGACCCGGTCACGGCATCTCGCTCAGGCAACGCGGGGGGATCGGTTCCGTCACGTTCTTCATTGGAGGAAGTCATGCTCAAGCAATGCGTGCTCGTACTCGCACTGTCCGTCGCCCTCTCCGGCACCGCGCTGGCCGGGGAATTGCGCAAGGCCGAACAACCCGTGCCCGGCCAGTACATCGTGGTCTTCCACGAGGATGGCGTCCGCACCAGGCTCGCCGACGCGCACGATGGCGGCATCGACGCCACGGCGAAGGCCGCGCGCGTGGCCGAGGTGGAGAACATGGTGGTGGACATCGCCGCCCGCTTCCCGGTCACCGTGGATGCGGTGTACTCGCATGCATTGCAGGGCATGGCGGTGCGCGCAGACCAGCGCGTGATCCAGAAGCTGCTGCATGACCCGCGCGTGGCCTATATCGAGGAGGACGGCTACGTCGAACTCTCCGCCACGCAGAACAACGCCACCTGGGGCCTGGATCGCGTCGACCAGCGCGACCGCCCGTTGAACGGCACCTACATCTACACACCGACCGCGTCGAACGTACGCGCCTATGTCATCGACTCCGGCATCCGCACCGGCCATACCCAGTTCGGTAGCCGGCTGCTGTCGGGCTACTCGGCGATCAGCGACGGCCGTGGCACCAATGACTGCAATGGCCACGGCACCCATGTCGCAGGCACGATCGGCGGCTCGACCTGGGGCGTGGCCAAGCAGGTGCGGCTGGTCCCGGTACGCGTGTTCGGCTGCACCGGCGGCAGCACCAACTCGACGATCATCGCCGGTATCGACTGGGTGCGCGCCAACCGCGTGCTGCCGGCGGTGGCCAACATGAGCCTGGGCGGCGGCGCATCCACCGCCACCGACAACGCCACCAACAACCTGATCAATAGCGGCGTGACCGTGGTGGTCGCAGCCGGCAACAGCAATGCCAATGCGTGCAACTACTCGCCGGCACGGGTGACCAACGCGGTGACGGTGGGCTCGACCACCTCCACCGACGCGCGCTCGTCGTTCTCCAACTACGGCAGCTGCGTGAACATCTTCGCGCCCGGCTCGTCGATCACCTCGGCATGGTCGACCAGCACCTCGGCCTCCAACACCATCAGCGGCACGTCGATGGCGTCCCCGCACGTGGCCGGTGCGGCGGCGCTGTACCTCACCAACAATCCGTCGGCATCGCCGGCCACGGTGCGCAACTGGCTCTACACCAACGCCACCACCAACCGCCTGAGCGGCATCGGCAGCGGTTCGCCGAACCGGTTGCTGTACACGCGCTAGTCGCGGACGGCGTCGCCCCGTTCCCTCGTCGGCGGGGCGCGCCGGCATCGCAGGGCCGCACCTCCGGGTGCGGCCTTTTCGCTACTGCCGCAGCGCCTCGATCGGATCGAGCTGCGAGGCCTTGCGCGCCGGGTAGTAGCCGAAGAACAGGCCGGTCGCCACCGAGAAGCCCGCGGCCATGCCGATCACGTTGGCATTCAATGCCACCGGCAGCGAGCCCATGCGGCTGACCAGCAACGCGCCGACCACGCCGAGCGCAATGCCGATCGCACCGCCGATCAGCGAGATCAGCATCGCCTCCGCGAGGAACTGCCGGCGCACGTCCGACGGGCCCGCGCCCACCGCCATGCGCAGGCCGATCTCGCGGATCCGCTCGGTCACCGACACCAGCATGATGTTCATGATGCCGATGCCGCCAACCACCAGAGAGATCGTCGCCACCGCGCCCAGGAGCAGCGACATCAGCCGCGTGGTGGCGGTGCGGGTAGCGACGATCTCGGCCATGTTGCGCACGGTGAAGTCGTCCTCGTCGCCGGGGCCGATCCGGTGGCGCTGGCGCAGCAGGGCCTCGAGTTCCGACTGCACGTAGCCGAGGTCGTCTGCATCGTTGACGGTCAGCGCGATCTGCATCACCGCGCGCGGCGGCAGGCCCATCGCGCCCAGCAGGCTGCGCCGGCCGGTGGCCATCGGCACCATGATCACGTCGTCCTGGTCCTGGCCGAAGCCACCCTGGCCCTTCGGCGCCAGCGTGCCGGCCACGGTGAACGGCACGCGGCCCAGGCGGATGGTCTCGCCGACGCCGCTGGCATCGCCGAACAGCTGCCGGCGCACGGTTTCCCCGAGGATCGCCACCTTGCCCGCGCCGGTGTAGTCCTGCGGCTGGAAGCCGTCGCCATCGGCCAGCGTCCAGCCGTTGATGGCGAAGAAGTCAGGCTGCACGCCCTGCCAGCTCGCCGCCCAGTTGTTCTCCGCATACACCGCCTGGGTGTTGCCGCGCAGCGAGCCCGACACGTACTGCACTTCCGGGATCTCTTCGCGGATCGCGTCGACGTCGCCCTCGGTCAGGGTGAAGAAGCTTGACGACGCACCCCGTGCGCCGCCCGGCCCACGGCGCGAGCCGGGCGAGATGTCGAGCCGCTGCGAGCCGAGCCCCGAGACCAGCTTGTCCAGCTCGGCCTGGGTGCCCTGGCCGACCGACACCATCACGATCACCGCGGCGATGCCGATGATCACGCCCAGCGAGGTCAACGTGCTGCGCATCCAGTTGCCACGCAGCGCGTGGATGGCGGTGCGCAGGATGTCGGAGAAGTTCATTGCCCTTCCTCGTGCAGTTCGCCGTCGCGCATGACGAAGGTGCGGTCGGCGTGCGCGGCCACCTCGGCGTCATGGGTGATCAGCACCACGGTATGACCGTCATCGCGCAGGCGCTTGAACAGCGCCAGGATCTCCTCGCCGGTTTTCGAATCCAGCGCACCGGTGGGCTCGTCGGCAAGCAGCACCGGCGGCTCGTTGATCAGCGCGCGGGCGATCGCCACGCGCTGCTGCTGGCCACCGGAGAGTTCGTTGGGCCGATGCCCGGAACGGGCGCCCAGCCCCACCGATTCCAGCGCCGCCTGCGCGCGCTCCACGCGCTCGGCCGGCGGCACCCGCGCATACCCCAGCGGCATCGCCACGTTCTCCAGCGCGGTCATCCGCGGCAGCAGGTGGAAGCCCTGGAAGACGAAGCCGATCTTGTCGCGGCGCAGCTCGGCCAGCGCTTCGGCATCGAGGGTGGCGACGTCGATGCCGTCGCACAGGTACTGCCCGCCGGATGGCGTATCCAGGCAGCCGATGAGGTTCATCAGTGTCGACTTGCCCGAACCCGACGGCCCCATGATCGCAACGAAATCGCCATGCATGATGCGCAGGTCGACGCCGGCCAACGCGATCACCTCGGCTTCGGTGCCGGGCGAATAGACCTTGCCCAGGCCGCGGGTCTCGATCACCGGAACCGCTGCATTCATGGTGCCGCGCGCTCGCCGGTGATGACCAGGTCGCCCTCGGCGAGGTCGCCGGCGATCTCGGTGGCGCTGCCGTCGCTCGCCCCCACGCGCACCATCACCGCGCGCGGCTGGCCGTCGACCAGCCGGTACAGCGGTGCGCGGCGTGCACCGACGATGGCATTGAGCGCGCGGTCCCACCGCGCACGCTGGTTGTCGTCGAGGGTGGCGCGGAACGACGCGAAGTCCTGCTGGTAGCGCTGCATCATGCGCTGGCGGATCTGCGCGGCCATGTCGCCGCCCCCGGACGTGACCACGCGCATGCCGGGCCCGCCGAACATGCCGCCCGCGCCCTGCGCCGGCGCGGCCGCCTGGCGCGCGGCCATGCGTTCGCGGATCGCGGCCAGCGCCTCGTCGAACGCCGACTGCTGCTGCGCGGTGAGCTCCAGCTCCTGCGCGGCCCGGGCGAGGTCGTCGGCAACGCCACTGCCTCCGCCGCCGCGCGGGCCAGAGCCCTGCGACGCGGCCAGCTGCGCATCGCTGGGCTTGTAGCGCAGCGCGGCGTTGGAGACCTTGAGCACGCCATCGCGGCGGCTGACCTCGATCTCGGCATTGACCGTCAGCCCCGGCAGCAGGGTGCGGTCGCTGTTGTCGACGCTGACCACCACCGGGTAGGTGATCACGTTATTGGTATTGGTCGCCGACAGACGCACCTGCGCGACCTCGCCACGGAACTGGCGATCCGGGAAGGCATCGACACTGAAGCTCACGCCCTGTCCGACCTCGACCTGGCCGATGTCGGCCTCGTCGACCTCGAGCTCGATCTGCATCTTCGACAGATCCTCGGCGATGGTGAACAGCTCCGGTGCCTGCAGGCTGGCGGCCACGGTCTGGCCGGGCTCGATATTGCGTACCAGCACCACGCCGTCGACCGGCGAACGGATCACGGTGCGCTCGAGGTTGACCTGGCTGGTGCGCGTGGACGCGGTCTGCTGGGCGATCTGCGCGCGCGCGGCGTCGCGCTGCGCACGCGCCTGGTCGAGCGCGGCACGCGACAGGTCGACATCGGCGCGCGCGACCAGCTGGGTGTCGCCGAGGTCCGACTTGCGCCGGTAGTCGAGCTCGGCATTGCGCAGCGCCGCTTCCGCCTGCGCCAGCGATGCACGTGCGCTCGACACCTGGGCGTTGCCCTGGTCGATCTGCGCCTGGTAGGTGCTCGGATCGATGCGCGCGATCACCTGGCCGGCCTCGACGGTGTCGTTGAAGTCCACCAGCACATCGGTGACCTGGCCGGAGATCTGCGAACCCACGATCACCGTGCTGGTCGCGCTCAGCGTGCCGGTGGCGGAGATCGCCACCCGGATGTCGCCGCGCTCCACCGGCACGGTGCGCCACTGCCCTTCGACCGTCGATGGACGGCTGCCCTGCCACCACCAGACGCCACCGGCGACCAGCGCCAGCGCGAGCACCGCGATCGCGGGCTTGAGGAAGCGCGGGGAACGGCCACGCGAAGGGGTGGCGCGGGAAGACGGCTTGGCTGGGCTCATGGCTGCGAAATGATGGAGATCAGGAAGGAGAACGCGCGCGGGTCGCGCACGTTGACAGGCCGGCGCGCGCGGCGCCAGCGCGCTCGCGCGCAGGCATCAGGTAACGATGGGCGAGACGCAGTTACGCGGCCTGCCTTCGATAGCCGGTGTGGCGCGCAGATCACCGCCAACGGCTCAGCCGTAACGGATGGTCGCCGTGGTGCCTTCGCCCGGCTGGCTTTCCAGGCTCACCGGCCACCCGAAGCGTTCGCCGAGCCGGCGCACGATCGACAGGCCCATGCCCTTGCCGGAGCGGAACGGGTCGGCGCGGTAGAAGGGGTCGTAGACACGCTGGAGCACCTCGGGTGACATGCCGATGCCGGTATCGCGCACCAGCACCCGGTCGTCGAGCACTTCGACCTCGATCGATCCTTCCTCGGTGAAGATGCAGGCATTGCTGAGCAGGTTGCCCAGCATCACCCCGAGCACGCGCGGTGGCGCATCCAGCCGCGGGCGCGTGTGGCCGGTGACGCGCAGCTCCACCGGCTTGCCCTGCAGCAGCGGCTGCACCTTCTCGACTTCTTCCATGACCACGTCATGGACATCGAAGTCCTCGCCCTGCACGGCGATGTCGTCCTCGCGTGCAAGGATCAGGAAGGCGTCGATCACGGCCTCCATGTCCCGGGTGGCGCGGTGGATGCGCTGCAGCGAGCGGTGCGAGCGCTGCGGGATCGCGTCGTCGGCCAGCAGCATGTCGCTGGCGACGCGGATGACCGTCAGCGGCGTGCGCAGCTCGTGGCTGGCATCGCGGGTGAAGTCGCGCTCGCGCTGCACGAACGCCTGCACCCGCGCCGACAGCGTGGTCAGCGCATTGCTGAGCTGGTCGACCTCGCGCCCGACCTCGCCGGGAATGCGCTCGGGAATCAGGCTGCCCGGGTCGGCGGCATCCGGATCCCAGCGCGAGACTTCCTCGGCCAGCCAGCTCACCGGGGCCACCAGCCTGCGCGTGGTGCGGTAGGTGAACCAGCTGAACAGGTGGATCGCGGCGATCCCGCCCAGCATCAGCAGTGCGCCCATCATCCACAGCGTGCGGCGCGCGTAGGTGAGATCCATGCTCAGGACGAGCACGCCCACGTCGCGCCCTTCGACGAGCACGTCGCGGCCTTCGCTCGCCAGGTAATGGTGGCCTGCGGACAGCCGGCGCAACGTCGGCGGCAACCGGTCCGCGGCACCGCGGCGCAGGAAGTAGCCGTGCACGAGGTCGGTCTCGGGCAGCACCGGGTTGGCCGGATCCCGCTCGATGAGCGACCAGTATTCGTCGGCCTGCGCACGCAGGCGCGCATCGACGAGTACCCGCAACACGGTGGAGAACGCGATGGTGACGCCCAGAACGATGACCAGGCTGCCAAGGGCAGCCTGGATCATGAACGCAACGCGGACTTTCCTGGGGATTCCCTGGGGCATCGGATGCTACGGCCGGCCTCAGGCCGGAGACTGCTCGATGTCCGCGATCCGGTACCCAGCGCTCTGGACGGTGTGCAGCAACGGCTTGTCGAACGGCTTGTCGATGGTCTTGCGCAGATTGTAGAGGTGGCTGCGCAGGGTATCGGAATCCGGCAGGCTGTTGCCCCAGATCTCGCGCTCGATCTCCTGCCGGCTGACCACGCGCGGCGACTCGCGCATCAGGATCGTCAGCAGCTTCAGGCCGATCGGCGACAGCTGCAGCTCCTGGCCGGCACGGGTGGCACGCAGGCTGGCCGGATCGAGCACGAGGTCCGCGACCTTGAGCACTTCCGAACCGACCTGGCGACGCTCGCGGCGGATCAGTGCACGCAGGCGCGCTTCCAGTTCCTGGATCGCGAACGGCTTGGTGAGGTAGTCGTCGGCACCCGACCCGAGGCCGGTGAGCTTCTCGTCGAGGGTGTCGCGGGCGGTCAGCATCAGCACCGGCGTGGACTTGCGCGCTTCCTCGCGCAGCCGCTTGCAGACTTCGATGCCGTCCAGGCGCGGCAGCATCAGGTCCAGCACGATGACGTCGTAGCTGTTCTCCGAGGCCAGCCGGTAGCCGTCCAGACCATCGGACGCGTAATCGACCTCGAAGCCCTTGCCTTCGAGATATTCGCCGATCATCTCCGAGATGTTGCGATTGTCTTCGACGATCAGGACCAGACCGCCCGGCTCTTGGCTTGCACGCATGAACAGGACTCCAAAAGGATTTCAGGGGGATGCTTCAGGTTTGTGAAACTACCCGATTCCCCGGTGCAGGCCCCGTGAAGAGCGCCGGCTGCGGACGTAAGCTGATGCGCCTCCGCCTGCCACCCCGATCCCCATGCCCGGCTTCGAACGCGTCGCCCCGATCCTGATGCTGCTGGCCTCGAACGTGTTCATGACGTTCGCCTGGTACGGCCACCTGAAATACCGCTCGGCACCGCTGCTGCTGGCGATCGTCGCCAGCTGGGGCATCGCCTTCTTCGAGTACGCGCTGATGGTGCCGGCCAACCGCATCGGCTACACGGTGTATTCGGCGCCCCAGCTCAAGGGCATGCAGGAGGTCATCACCCTGCTGGTGTTCGCGTGGTTCTCGAGCTGGTATCTCGGGCAGCCGCTGAAGTGGAACCACTGGGCCGGCTTCGCGCTGATCGCGGTGGCGGCGTGGCTGATCTTCCTCGAGACCTGAGGTGCGGCATCAGAAGCGGATGCGGCCGATCAGGATGTCCTTGAACATCACCCAGTCCCCGAGGAACGAATACAGCGGATGCCGGAAGGTGGCGGGCCGGTTCTTCTCGAAGAAGAAGTGCCCGACCCAGGCGAATCCGTAACCGCACACCAGTGCCGCGAGCAGCCACCACGCATTGCGTTGCCAGGCGGCAGTGGCCAGCAGCACGAGCACGCCACAGCTGCCGATGAAATGCAGTCGTCGCGAGACCGGGTGCGCGTGCTCGCCCAGATAGAACGGGTAGAACTCGCGGAAACTGGCGAAGCGCGACATGGGATGTCTCCGTGCTCGAAGGTCGTACTGGCGATGATGCCCAGCCGCCCCGCCTGCCACAACGCGTCGGGCGATGCGATTGCGGCCGCCCACTCGAGGCAGGCGCGGCGATCTCCGCTGCGCGCCTCAGGTCCCGGGCGTTTCCCCGGCCTTGACCCGCGCCCACAGCGACTCCCGCTCATCGAGCGTGCGCTGCTCCAGTGGCCGTCCTTCGCCGGCAGCGATCGCTTCCATGGCGCGGAACCGGCGTTCGAACTTCAGGTTCGCCCCGCGCAACGCGCGGCCGACATCGACGCGGGCATGCCGCGCAAGGTTCGCGGCCACGAACAGCACGTCGCCGAGTTCCGCCTCCAGCCGCGCCTGCGCCGCCGGGTCATGATCATCGGCGGCGACCGCGGCGAATTCCGCCTCGACCTCGTCGAGTTCCTCGCGCAGCTTGGCGATCACCGGCGCGGGACCGGGCCAGTCGAAGCCGGTGCGCGCCGCGCGCTGCTGCAGCTTGGATGCGCGCACCCATTCCGGCAGCCCGCCGGAGATGCCTGCGAGCGCGGAGTCGTCGTGCTCGCCCCTGCCTGCGCGCTCCTCGCGCTTGATGGCCTCCCAGCTGCGCGCCACCGCGTCGGCGTCGTCGCGATCGGCATCGCCGAACACGTGCGGATGG